>CAZPBY010000010.1:0-131643 GCA_964584785.1 uncultured Solibacteraceae bacterium | reverse complement strand
CCCATTTTCCGTCGGAACATTGGCGAAAAATCCGCGCCAGTCGTGGGTTTGAACGCTTTTTTAGGTAGATTTCGGTAGGTCTTGGAAGTTGTTGAATCGCCGTTGGCCGAAGCTTTTGAGTCTGCTGTGTATGCCAATTTCCCCACTCCGGCCAAGAGTGCAACTTCTTGAACGTAACGCCTGTCAGATGAATGAGTCAACGGCGTCGAAGTTTTCGGATTCTCCGCGCCGATCGCCCACTTTTGGAAGATCGCCGATCTGCTTTGACAGACCGCGACAAAGTTGTCGTCTATGACGTGATTTCACTGCTCCACTATTAACGGGCTTTGGCGCATCATTAATTAACGGTACCCCGACCAAAGTCTTCGGCGGGACGGAACGAGTTTTTAGTCGGTCGAGTAGACCTTCGTTGTTACGCCGTGAGTTGTTTTCGCCACGAAATAAGCAGACGACAGTTCGGATCAAATGCGCAAGGCCTCCGAGCCAGGTTGCTTAACGCCGTTGCGCGTTTGATTTGCCTCATAATCAATTAGAAATGACACGAGCTTTCTTGTTTGGCTTCTGTAAGTTGCAACGATACCCGATTTTGCTAATTTGAAATGACTCCACAATGATCTTTGTTGAGACAAAACCAACCTTCCTCAAGCCCTCGCCAATCTTGTGACCGGCCCGATCAATCGTTTGTTGCCTCGGAGTCAACGTTCCACCGCGCATCACAAATGAACAACGCGCCGGAATTGATTGACGCGACGTCATCATCAGGGTATTTCGCCACGAGCCAAATCGTCAGAGCGTCGGATCCAAGTTGCAGTGCTCCGGAAAACGATGTCTTCGTCGCAAAGAAACTGGTTTTGCTGTTGTAAGAGGCTGGACTCAAAACGAGAGCGGGCCGATGACCGGCCTGTTCTCGTCCAGCGCGCGGAGTGAAGTTCAGCCAGACGATGTCGCCGGCGTTAGGCACATATTGACGCGGCACTACCAGACCTCTTTACCCACCGCCGAACCGAAATCCACGGCCTTATGCAGATTCTCGCGGGTGATTCGGTTGACCAGCACGTTAATGTCGTACGCTTTGTGCCGTACCGGTTCGATGACGATCCGACCAGCTTCCTCACGCACGTCGACCGGTTCATCAAGTTCAAGCGGGATCGCTTCCATTATCGCAGCCGGAATGCTTACGGCAGCACTGTTTCCCCATTTCTTCACAACACTCTTCACGGCTTATGCACCCCGTTTCCGCATCGCAAGTATCGGGATTGTCCTAGACGTGCAGCACGGTGATCAAGCGGCTGCGCTGACGCTTCGAAGAACCGTGCCAAGCAATCGGTCGCTGCTCATCCTGGCCGCGAGATCATCGAGCGAGAGTAAGCCCACAAGCCTTTTGGCGCCGTCGAGAACGAGCAATCTGCGAATATGATTGACCTCCATCATTTCGGCAGCTTCGGTCAAAACATCGTCGGCGTAGCACCACACCGCTGCCGGGGTCATGACCTCGCTGACGCGTGTCATATAGACATTCCGTCCTTCGCTGAGTCCTCTCACGACAAGATCGCGGTCGGTCACGACACCCACGACGGTTTCGTTCTCATTCATCACCGGCAAAAAACCGATGTTCTCACGGCGCATCAGCTTGGCAGCACCGACCAGGCTCGAATTCATTCGAATGGCTTCGACATCGCAGGTCATCACGTCACGAACTTTCATATCGGCCTCCCCGATTCTTTCCGGACCACCGCCTTCCGGCGCGCCACAACAACGCCACGATCATCACTCGTGGCGGGGCAAGGAATTCGTGGCACAAACGTTTCCAAAGGCTTGACTCTACTTTTGGGACTTGCGCGGATTTACGTGCCGGGAAGCAGGGATTGACACGTGGTGACGCCACTTGTTTTGACAGTTTTTCCAGATTGATTCCGGGTAACGGTCCGTTCCAGACGAATGTCGCAGCTTGAGCAGATCCCGATGGCCGTTCGCGCCGAATTGTCCTGACACCCACGTTTTCGAGGCCTCACAGACTCTTGCGAGGAGGGAATTTGCCTTCGGCCTCACGAATGCTTCACTTACGCTGCAGCTGCCTGCTGCACGTGAGGAGGACTATGAAGGCAACAACCCTCGAAACCAAGGTGAACGACTTTCTGGCTCAGAAGCGTATCGCGGTTGCAGGCGTGTCGCACGACAACCGAAACCACTCGGCCGGCAATCTGATCTATCACCGGTTGAAGAAGACCGGACACGATGTCTTTCCAGTGAATCCGCACATGCAGACCTTCGAAGGGAATCGTTGTTATCCCGACGTGAAATCAATCCCGGGCGGGGTTGACGGAGTGGTCATCGTCACCCGACCTGCAACCACGGAGCAGATCGTGCGCGATTGCGGCGATGCCGGAGTTCGCCGCGTTTGGATGCACCAATCCACGAAGAAAGGGACGAGTGTCTCGCCTGCGGCAGTCGAGTACTGCCGACAACACGATATCCGCGTGATCGACGGCGCTTGCCCGATGATGTACGGCGACGGTGTCGATTTCGGACACACGTGCATGCGCTGGATACTCCGACTGACTGGCGGACTACCCTCGTAAGCCGGAACGACCTCTCGTTCCTTTTAGAACCGCCAGCCCGGAGGGCTGCTCGGAAATTAGCCCGCCTCGGAGGAGGGGAAAACGCGTCAAGAAGCGATAGGAGTCGACGACACTCTAAGGCCGGAAGGTTACGGTCGGATCGCCACCTTCAATACTCCGTCGGCCCGATTGCCGAAGACTTCATACGCACGGCCTATGTTTTCAAGCCGAAAGTCGTGCGTGAGCAATGGTCGAAGGTTGAGCTTGCGATTGGCGACCAACTCCATGAGGCGGCGCATGCGTTCCTTACCGCCGGGACAGAGCGTTGTCAGAATCTGAATGTCCGCGATACCCGCTCCAAAGGCGTCTACCGGCACCTCGAGTTTTCCCGAGTACACTCCGAGACTGGAGACTTTCCCACCCGGCCGCACAACGCGGATACATGACTCGAAAGTTTGCGGCAAGCCAAGCGCTTCAATCGCGACATCGACGCCACGGCCGTTCGTGATGCGCATGATCTCGTGCACAGCGTCTTTGGTTGAATGGTCGACGACTGCATCCGCTCCCATTTGCTTAGCCATCTTCAAGCGCACCGGATCCGACTCCACACTGATGATCAATGAGGCTCCCTTCAGGCGTGCGCCGGCCGTTGCGCACAAACCTATCGGGCCTTGCGCAAAGACAGCGACGGTATCTCCGAGTTGCACATTGGCCGTCTCGCTGGCGGACAGCCCTGTAGAAGCGATGTCCGCCAGAAGTACCACATCCTCGTCTGCCAGACTGCTGGGGATTTTCGCCAGGTTTGCCTGAGCATTCGGGACAATCACATACTCGGCCTGACAGCCATCCATCGTATTGCCGAACTTCCACCCGCCCAGCCGCCCGCCACATTGCGCCCATTTTCCCGACAGACAGAATTCGCACTGACCGCACGGAGTAATGGCGCCAATCAGCACGCGATCGCCGCGGTTATATCCTGTGACTCCGGGCCCCAACTCTTCAATGACGCCAACGGGTTCATGCCCGATGGTCAGTCCCGGCTTAACCGGATATTCGCCACGGAGGATGTGCAAGTCCGTCCCGCAAATTGTCGTCAACGTAATTCGAACCAGCGCCTGATTGAATTCCGGTTTTGGGATCGGTTTAGCTTTGAGCGCAATGCGATTCTTTGCTTCAAACACCGTTGCTTTCATCGTTGAGTTCATACTTCCCCCGATACTGGATGACACTGCATTCGGACTTCCGCTCGTGACGCGCCAAAGTGAGGCATATGACGTGCTAGAACGATGCGGTAGCACGTGCAATGTTTACTTGCGCATCATGCGTGCCGGTTCGCCGGAGAATGCCACCAAACTCGAGGGCATTTCTGCCAGAACGTCCGGCATCCGCGTTATCGGAACCTTGGATCTTGTCACGCAGGCAAGCCTGGACGATATGCGGATCGCCTCAAACGGCGATCGCGCAGAATTGCTTAAAGAGTGAAACAATATAGCTACTTTTCGTCGCAAAAATAGGCTTTTGAATCGTCCCACCAGCGACTCGGGTTTCGCTGGTCGGGCCGATTCACTTCTTGCCGAACTTTTTCAAACTTCCGTTGCCTGGAAGGCCAAAATTCTTCCGATGTTGATCAGATTGTCCGCGATCACGCCCAATCCAACCCATCGTTTCATACCATCGTCACCCCGGTAGCGGCAGCGATTCAGCCCATGTCGTCTTTTGAGCACACTGATCCGACCTTCGCATCCCGTTCGCCAAGCTTGTGCCTTGCGAAACCATCTCTTCTTTTGGAGGAGCCGTCGTTCCGCACTCTTCGTCGATCGATTGGGAATGGCCACACGTTTGACGCCCATCCTGCATACCGCCTTTTCATTCGCGTCTGAATAGAAAGCCGCATCGGTCGCCAGCATCTCAGGCGCTTGTCCGAATTGTTTTTGGTGCACCTCGACAGATTTCAGTAGCAGCGTGGAATCCGCAGGACGTCCATCGCAGATTTCATAGTGGGTGATGATCTGATTTTCCGCCTCCTGAATCTTGATCAACCTGCCGAACTCGGTCGGTTTCGAGGACTTTCCTTTCCGTATAATTTGTGTGGCTGTCTCGAAAAGGCTGACAAGCTTATCCGCCGCGTGTAGATCATTGCGAAACAACCGCGCCTTGGTCTGACGCATCACTTGCTGTACCAGCGGAATCATTCTTTCCAGTTCCGCTTGCAAGGCCTGCAACCGCAACTGTTTGACGAACTTCCTGGATTTCTTGATGCCTTTGCTTACTTCCGTTGAAATGCGTTTCGCCTGGGCCACGACTTGCCCCGTCGTGTTCAGCAATCGCTTGTAGCTGGCCTGCAGCTTCTCCTTGGTTTGCTTTTGGCCCTTCGTCCGTGTGATACGGGCGATCTCCATTACACGATGGCCAACGCTTCTCATTCGATCGCGTAATCGTTCACCGGCCTTGCCGCCAATCTCGACAATACGTCTCACCGTTCGTGTGAGTACTCGCACGCCATCCGACAGTAGACTGCTGTCGGTGGGGTAATGAATGTTGGTCTCGGTAACCGTTGTGTCCAATCGCATCTTGCGACCTTCCACGGCTTTCCTTTCCTTTGCGATTCCGACGATACGACCTTGGACCTTCTCAAACACGTCCGGCCCGAGAGCTGCCTCAATCCGTGCGAGAGTCTTTGCATCCGGAACTTTCTCTGCCCCAACGTGGGTGAAGACCCGATAAACCAGATTGGCTCGAACTTCCCGTTCCAGCACGTCAAAACTCCAGTTTCTCATGTGCTTCAGGGCGAGCATTCGCAACGCAACTTCCGCCGGCGTCCCCTTCCGTCCTCGCGTCGCGCTCTTGGGACGGCGGTTCCGCAAGGCCTCGTAAACTGGCTCGATCAGCTCCTCGTCATCAAGGATTTCATCCGCGATCCTCATCCACGGCTCCCAACAATCATCAATGCTGTCGTGGATGAATCCTTCACCGAGCTGGCGTTGGTAATACTTTCTTTCGATCACGAAAAACTCCCATGCTCGAATCGTTAGGGAGTTCTTTACAATCTCAACGCGTCAGGTTAGGACCACTTCCGCAAATATTTCGCGCTCTGGCACCAATTTCCGGCCGCGATTCACGCCAGTGCAGGCGTTGAACCACTATTTTTGCGACGAAAAGTAGCTAGAGGCAAGGATGCCGCATTCTTAACGGGAGTGTGCATTATGCCGTCCACACTATTGTTGTCCAACGTCCCACACGATTGTTCAGACGACGTTCTCAAGCAGTGGGTCGAGAATCGTGGATATCCGGTCCTGGCTGTGAAACTCATCCGCGACAACGTCACCGGGACATCGCCGAGCTTTGCACATGTGCGTTTGGTCAATCCGGCCACCGCTGACGAAGCCGAGCGAATCCTCGACGGCCAAATGTTGGAGGGCCGGCAGATTCAGGTCGGCAGAGTTTTGCGATTGAGCGGAATGGCGGCCCGCAAGTCCGCTTAGGGGCTTGGTTGCGTCACGTAGCGGGCTTCATCAAGTAAAGGGACACTTCGCGCATGAAGACGACAGAGTTCCTGATTCATGAACATAAGTTGATTCTCCGGGCGCTTGATGTTTTGGATGCAATGGCCGCTGCAGTTACGGAGAGCGGTGGCATCGATAAAACGGATACCATAACGATTTTGCACTTCCTCCGCTGGTTTGCGGATGAGCACCATCAGGCAAAAGAGGAACGAATCCTTTTCCCAGCCCTTAAAACGGCTGCGGCATCCCAGCAGCGGCATCTGGAGCATTTGGCTCTTGAGCATGAGCAAGAGCGCGCGCTCATCGAAAAACTGGAGAAGAACCTTCGCCTGGCGAAGTTGCCGGAATTTGCCGGATGCGCCAACAGGCTCTGTTCAACGCTGAGAAACCACATCTACAAGGAAGATCACATCCTGTTTGAGAGAGTCGACGCGGTCCTGAATGCACACGAGGATCACGCCGTTTTCGAGCAACTGAAGGCCTTCGATACGCCTTCCGACGAGCAGGCGCTACAGAACGAGATCGCAAACTTACGCCAGCTCGAATGGAAGTACCTCAACAAGTCGGCGTAGAAAAGGAATTCTGAATACCCCTGCACTTTTGTCATAGTGCCATTCCGCAAACAGCGTCAGACGCGACGAACTGTCGAAGCTTTACGCAGGCTATTGTGGAAAGCCCGCAGAAACACCGTCTTCGATTATGGAACCCGGCATGCCTGAAGTTCGTCGGGGAGGGTCAAGATCATGTCCACCATTCCACTTTCGGAATACCAGAACGCAATGCGGGAGGCCGTCTGCGGTGTGTGTCTCTCGTTCACTGCGAACCCCGACAATCCCACACGATGTGTGCATGAAGACTTTGGAGCTTGCAGCCTTTTCGCGCATCTGTCTGATGTTGTGGACGTCGTTTCTTCGGTCGACAGCGGTTCGATCGAACCGTATGTCACAGCATTACGCAACGAGGTTTGTGCCAACTGTTCGCATCAGGATAGTCGTGGCTTCTGTGATCTGCGCGACAGCCGGGGGCCGATGCCCAGTTGGTGCGTCCTGGATGCTTACTTCAATCTGATCGTCGGCGCGGTCGAGGACGTACAAAAACGATTCGCGTCTGCACGGTAGCTCCAGCGTTCCTTAGCGCCACTCTGCACCAACCACGCCGACCGCCGTCGACACGGGCTTGAAGCCGGGCCGTTGACGAACGGTCCGGTAATGAAACGCGTCATCACGAAGCCCGTCGCTCCACTGCGGGGCCTGCCAGCTTTCGCCGGCGTGTGCAGAAGCCGAAGCGCAGTGACGGGCTTCATCAGGTCAAGCGTTGTCAGACTGCATAACTCCCAGACACATCGTCAACCGCGAGAACTCAAGCCGATCGGTTTCTTGTCGAACCGTCAAATGACTCATTCCGGCGATGCACGCAACTCCGCGCAAACGTTGAGCGGCGATCTATTTGGTTTGCAGGAATCTCACTTGCTCATTACCTCTGCGAGCGTTGCCCGGATTGGGTGAGACTCGAGGAGGGAAGATGGTCACGTTCAAAAAAATTCTGTTCCCCACGGATTTTTCGCCGAACGCAAACCACGCGTTGCTCCATGCGATTCGCCTGGCGAATTTCACGAAAGGCGAGTTGATCGTTCTTCACGTAGTGAGCGATTACTTTGAAAAGCACAGCCACTGGTCAACGCTGTTCGACATCCACGAGATGCAGAAATACATGGATGCCGAGGTCGAGGCAGAGATGGCGAAAGTACTGCCCACCGGCACGGAGATCACGATCCGAAAAGTGATTTCGAAAGGAAAGGCTGCCGAGGAGATTGCCGCCCTCGCAGACAAGGAGCTTGTCGATTGTGTCGTGATGGGTTCCGCAAAAGGCGTTACGACCAACAAGGTCATTCGCCTGACAAATCGTCCGGTATTGGCGGTTTCTGCGGCTCGCGGAAGGCGAGACGAGCCGAGTCCCGGTACGACGCGACGCATTCTGGTCTCGACGGATTTTTCGGAGCACTCGAGCCGCGTTATGCAATACGCGTTCGATTTGAAACGGGCATTGGGAGCTTCCATTTACATGCTCTACGTCATCGAGACTCCAAAAGTTATCGAGTTTGGAATACGGCAGGGCCAGTTCACCAACACGATCGAGAAAATGCGTGAATGGGCGACAAATCAGCTCATCAACCTTACACCGGATGAGTTCATCAACGACCCGACGGTGGTCCGTATCGTCGAGAACGGTTCGCCGAGCGATCGCATTGCGGATGTCGCAACGGAGATCGGAGCAGATCTGACAATTCTAGGAACGCACGAGTACGGCACGGTGCACAAACACCTGATCGGCACGACGACCGACAGGTTACTCACGAAAACGTCCGTTCCGGTTTTGACTCTGAAGCTGTAGTGAGGTGATGTTGTGTCCCGAATCCTGATCGCAGACGACGATACTTTCTGCCGCGAATCGATGCGCAAGGTACTCGAGCGCGAAGGGCACCGAGTCGACTCGGCCGCCGACGTCGACAGCGCGCTGTCAGCCCTGCGCCTTCAGCGCTTCGATCTCGTCGTCTGCGATTACCGCATGCCCGGGAAAACGGGAATCGATCTGCTCATAGAAATAAGACAGGCGCATTCGAAAGTGCCCGTCTTGATGATCTCCGCCTGTGCCGACGCTGGAACCGAGGAGCGTGCGCGGGAGTTGGGGGCACTGGATTTATTAAGGAAACCGATACGCCGTCAGGAACTTGTCGAGCGAACTGCGCAAGTTGTGGGAGGATACCATGGCGAATCCAGTCATCTTTAAAGATCTGCCGGCGACATTTCCGGAGAAGGACAAATTCAAGAAACCGTCGATGATCAGTTCGGTCATCTTTCATGCGCTTTTGATCATCGCACTGATCGTGATTCCACTGATGTTTCCAAAGACAATCGAGGAGTGGCAGCTGATGACGATGCTTGTTTCGCCGCCGCCTCCTCCACCGGCGGCGCCACCGGCGCCTGTCGAAGTTGAAGCTCCGCCAGCTGCAACTCCGAAGGCGCCGGTCCAGGTGAAGCTGGACCCGGATTCTCTCTTCGTACCATTGGTGATTCCCAAAGATATCGCCCACGTCGTCGATGATCCGATCGCGCCATCTTCCGGGGTCGTCGGCGGCGTACCCGGCGGCATGCCTGGTGGTGTAGCCGGCGGCGTTCTAGGTGGAATACTCGCTGCAAGCGCACGAGACGAAGCGTCGATCCCTCCTCCGCCGCCACCACCCGCGCCGCCGGCGCCCCCGTTGAAGATACGGGAGCCGATTCGAGTCGGTGGTGCCGTTAAAGAACCGCAGATCCTGAGGCTCGTTCCACCTGTTTATCCAATACTCGCCATGAAAGCGCGAGTGACAGGTACCGTCATTCTGGAAGCGACCCTGACTGCCGATGGCCGAGTCGATAACATCCGTGTGGTTTCCGGTCATCCTCTATTGGTTAACGCCGCCATCGATTGTGTAAAGCAGTGGGTTTATGAACCAACGTACCTCAATGGGACGCCGGTCGAAGTGATCCTGACGGCGATTGTGAAATTCCAGCCGAGAACGACGTTATGATCTCGCCGGCTCTGTTGGAGCGTTACAACCGTCCCGCTCCCAGATATACCAGCTATCCCCCGGCACCGCACTGGCGGCCAGCCGGGGGCGAGATCCTGCAACGTGCGCTTCGCGCCTCGAACAGGCCGCTCTCGCTCTACCTCCATGTACCGTTTTGCGAGCGGCTTTGTCTTTTCTGCGGTTGCAATGTTGTCATTAAGAAGGACCATTCTCAGGCCCCGGCTTATCTGGAGCGGCTGGTGGCGGAAATGGATCTTTTGGAAAAAACATATCCGCGGTATGTCACGCAGATGCACTGGGGAGGAGGCACTCCCACGTATTTGAATCCGGATCAAATACGGATGTTGTTCAACGCTGTCGTGTCGCGCTTCGTAGTGCCGCGGGACGCCGAAATCTCGATCGAGGTCGATCCTCGGGTCACTACAAAGGAGCATCTGGCAATCCTGCGGCAACTGGGATTTAACCGGCTCAGCGTGGGTGTTCAGGATTTCGACCCGCAGGTTCAGGACGCGATCCACCGGATTCAACCCTACGAAATGACTCGAGACCTGCTCGACGAAGCGCGGCAGCTCAAGTTCGAGAGCATCAATGTGGATTTGATTTACGGGCTCCCTTTTCAAAACAAGTATTCTTTCGCTCACACGTTGGCGCTTGTCGAGCGACTCGCGCCCGACCGCATTGCGGTATTCAGCTACGCGCACGTGCCGTCGATGAAAAAGCAGCAAAAGGCGCTCGAAGCCCATCTTCCTTCAGACAAGACGAAAGTGGATCTCTTCGTCGCGGCAATCGAGAGACTCACGGCTGCGGGATATGACTACATCGGCATGGATCACTTCGCCCGGCCGAACGATCCGCTCAGCGTCGCGCGGCGCAATGGGACACTGCATCGGAATTTTCAAGGATACACAACACACTCGGAAGCCGACCTGCTCGGTCTTGGCGTCAGCTCGATCAGTCACGCCGGAGATACTTTTACACAGAATTTTCGAGAACTTCCGCTGTATGAAACCAGTATTCGGGCGGGCCGCATTCCGGTAACTCGCGGTTACACGATGACCGCGGAGGATCGCATACGCGCCATGGTAATTGAGAAGCTGCTGTGTCACGCGTATCTCTGCAAACGCGATATCGAGGAGGAGTTCGGTCTGAGCTTCGACGAATTCTTCGCACCCGAACTGTCCCGGCTGGGCGAATTCGAAAAGGATGGCCTGGTCCTTAACGTCAGCTCCGGTACGATGGAGGTCACCGCACTTGGCCGCGTGTTCATCCGCACGATCGCCCAGGTCTTCGATGCGTTCCAGCCCGCCCCCGTTGCTTCACGAGCGGTGTGAACCCGTAGTGGAGCTAACACACTCGTCAAAATGTGGACGTTGACCAGGTTCAATTACAGACAATTCGTCAATCGCACGCCCGGCCGTTCGTTTTTGTCGGCAAACGTGGCAACCGTTTCGCTCCGCTTGGCACGAAGAGAGAGTAACCCAGCGTGCTAAGTCTATTGATTCCGCTTTCGCCCGACTGCCAACGGCGGTCCATCAATTGCATCTAAGAGGGTAATTGCGGACGGGCGGTCAGAGGAGGATCGAGCCATGATCAGCATCGACAAAATACTGGTGCCGGTTGATTTTTCGGAACCATCAAAAGTCGCCGTGCGGTACGGACTTTCCATGGCACTGCAGTTCAAGTCACGACTGGTATTGGCTCACATCGTTCCTACCTCAACCGCGCTCATCTACACGTTTCCGGCCGAAAGCTACGCGTTCGAAAAAGAACAGGCGAGATCCGCGAAATCGATGCTGCCTGCGCTTGTGCCGGAAGAGCTTCGAGATCGCGTTAACCTGCAGACAATCGTCAAAGTCGGCGAGGTTCGAAGCGAGCTGCTCGCTACCATCAAAGACGAGGGCATCAGCCTCGTGGTGATGGGCGCGCACGGCCGGAACGTGTTAGATCGGTTGCTCCTCGGTTCGCTGACCGAGCGAATGCTGCGCAAACTCCCAGTTCCGATACTGACAGTTTCTCATTTGAATCCTGCTAAGGAACTCCACAACGTTGGTCCGGTTCCGCTCAACGAGATTCTGTACGCTACCGACCTCTCAGAGAGCGCTGACGTCGGATTGAAGTTTTGCACAGAATTGGCGCGCGGAACCGGCGCCCACCTGACTGTGCTGCACGTGTACACGGCAGCGGAAGACATGTATTGGGGTGCGGAGGCCGGCTACTTGCCCGAGCAACTGGAAACCTTGCGTGAGGATTCGCTCGAGCGTTTGTGGACAGCGATCCGGAGGGAGCCGGCAGAGGGAGTGAATATCACTCCAAGGGTGACGGAGGGGGGTCCGTCAAAGGAATTTTTTCGGGTAGCCAAAGGGAGGGACGCCGACTTGATCGGGATGGACATTCGCAGGAAGACTATGGTTGAACGGGCGTTGCTGGGTTCCACCGCCGAACGCGTGATCCGTTTGTCACACGTTCCGGTGCTCTCGGTGCCCGATCCTGCAAATGAAGCGAAAAACGTCGCCGTTGCGTAACTCGACACTTGCGCGATCATGCGAACGCAAGCGGGGAGGAGCCAATGGCGGATTTGAGCCGGCGTTCCCTAATCGACTACTTGTTCTACTCGAGCATTGGTGCAACTGCGCTGTCGATCCTATATCCCATCGTTCAGTTCCTCATCCCACCGGCGCTGAGCGAGGCACAACAGAATAACGTCCTTGCCGGTTCCGTGAAGGAACTGAAAACAAACTCCGCCAGGATTTTTAAGTTCGGAAGCCGCCCGGGAATCCTGGTACGTACCTCTGCCGGCGAATACCGGGCATTCTCAGCGGTGTGCACGCACCTCAATTGCACCGTGCAGTATCGCGAAGATCTGCAACACATCTGGTGCGCCTGTCATGGTGGCCAGTTCGATCTCAATGGAATGAATGTCGCTGGGCCGCCTCCGCGCCCATTGGATCAGTACGCCGTGAATCTTGCGGGTGACGACATTGTCGTTTCCCGAAAGTGAAATCCATGCCTAAGAACGAAAGTCGACTCACGAGCTGGCTGGACCAAAGACTTGGGCTCGGTGCCATTCAATCACTGATGATCAAGAAGGTCGTTCCCATCCATCGACACTCGATCTGGTATTACTTCGGCGGGATGACCCTCTTTCTGTTCTCGATCCAGATCGTGACGGGAATGCTGCTGCTGCTCTACTACCGGCCGAGCGCCGAATCCGCTTTTGAGAGCGTGGAATTCATCATGACACAAGTGCGTTTTGGCTGGCTTGTGCGCTCGCTCCACAGCTGGTCTGCCAATTTGATGATCGCGATGATGTTCGTGCATATGTTCAGTGTGTATTTCCTCAAAGCTTACCGGGCGCCAAGGGAAATCACATGGACGAGCGGCGTCCTTCTGTTTTTCCTGGCGCTTGCTTTCGGTTTCAGCGGTTATCTACTGCCGTGGAACACGCTGGCATTTTTTGCAACAAAGGTAGGGACTGAGGTTGCCGGCGTCGTTCCAGTGGCAGGTCCTTTTCTTGTCCGGTTTTTGCGCGGCGGCGACGAGGTAACGGGTGCGACTCTGACTCGATTCTACGGTTTTCACGTTGCGATACTTCCCGCCATTACGATCGCTATTCTCGCGACGCACCTTTTTCTGGTGCAGAAACATGGCATGCATGTTCCGGATTCCGTACCGGAACCGCAGCGGTCCATGAAGTTTTTTCCGAACTTCATTCTGCGCGACGCCATGGGATGGCTGATCATGTTAGGCACACTGGCCGGGCTCGCTGCCATATTTCCATGGGAGCTCGGTGAAAAGGCCGACCCATTCGCACCGGCGCCTGCGGGTATCCGCCCGGAGTGGTTCTTCGTCTTTATGTTTCAAACTCTGAAATGGATTCCGGCGAAGGTGGGCCGGCTGGACGGCGAAGTTCTCGGTGTGCTGGCGTTTGGTGCTGCCGGGATGGCTCTGCTGTTGGTGCCTTTCATCGAGAGCCGCCGTGGACGTGGGGTGGCTGCGGCTTTGACCGTGGTGGGCATTCTGACGGTACTCTACATCACGGCGCTGACACTGGCGGCCTACCTGACGTGAAACCGATCGTGGAGTTCATGATGCTGCAAAAACGTTTCAAATGGGTTGTGATCTTCTTTGCCGGACTTGTTTATCTGACCTGGACCAGTTCGTCAATCAACGCTCAGACGAGTACGCCGGCAGCGCAGAGTTCATGTGTACGTTGTCACGCCGAGGTCGGAGACGAACTGGCTGTGCCGATCAAGGAAATCGCGAACGATGTCCACGGGCGGCGTGGCTTGTCCTGCGCCAATTGTCATGGAGGGGATCCGAACGACGATGACCATGATCGCGCCATGGATCCTCGCAAAGGTTTCGTGGGAACGCCCACTCCCCGTCAGGTGCAGGCTCTCTGCGGAAGGTGTCACAGCAACGCTGATGTGATGAAGCAATACAATCCCGCCATTCGCGTGGACCAGGAAATGGAATACGCCACAAGTGTGCATGGCCGAAAGGTCGCCCAGGGCGACGCGAGAGCCGCGACATGCATCAGTTGCCACGGATCTCACGGGGTGAAGGCCGTCAAGGATTCGACTGCTCCGGTATTTGCGACAAATGTCGCGAGGACATGCGGCCGCTGCCACGCTGACGCGGAATACATGAAGCCATACGGTATTCCGACGGACCAGTTTGCAAAGTACAACCAGAGCGTGCATGCCGAAGCATTAGTCAAACAAGACTTGTCTGCGCCGACATGCAATGACTGCCACGGCAACCACGGCGCCGCACCGCCTGGAATCCGAGCTATCGGCAACGTCTGCGGAACGTGCCATGTACGACAAGCCGAATTGTTTGCGACCAGTCCTCACAAGGTCTCTTTTGATGCGATGGGAGTTTCGGAATGTGTTGTGTGTCACAGCAATCACGAGATCCGGCATACGAACGACGGCATGATCGGCTCGACGCCGCAGGCCGTGTGTGTGAGGTGTCACGATAAAGGTGAACCCGGCTTCTTAGCCGCTGAATCGATGCACCGGCGGTTTGATGAACTCGACGGCAAGATCCGGGCGGCGGATCAGATTTTGACTCAGGCGGCACGGGCGGGTATGGAAGTAAGCCGCCCGCGCTTCGAGTTGACCGGCGCCCGCGATGGTCTGATTAACGGCCGGGTCGTGATTCACAGCTTTAATCCGGCGGCTCTTGACGAAGTTATCGACGCAAGTGTCGCGATCGCGGAGAAAGCACACCGTTCCGGCGAGGACGCGATCGGCGAGCTGCAGTTTCGTCGGAAAGGACTGGCCGTTTCGCTGATTATGATTGGCCTTGCGGTTGTGAGCATTTATTTGAAGATCCGGCAAATTGAGAGACAGTAGAACGTTTTCGGACGATAACCAACGCGTCATGAAGACACGGCTTGATGCCGGTTGCTGGCGAAAAAACGACAAATTGTCACAAGGACCGAAATGATGCCAGCGCCTGTTCATTCCAAATTGCGCGTCACTAACACTTTTCAGATATATAAGCCGTGGCGGTAGAACGGTTTCAAACATGCAACACAAAATGACGGAGGCATGCGCATGAGGCTAAAACCCAGCACGTTATCCATCGGTGCCGTTGTGATTTTAATGCTCCTGCTGATCTCCACTCGCGCCGCCAGCCCCAGACCAGCTGAGGAGCAAAAAGCGCAAACCGCCGCGACCGCCGAATATGCCGGCAGCGAGGCCTGCGCGCTATGCCATGAGGATCAGACCAAGCATTTTCAGAACACGGTCATGGGTAAAGCCTTCGCCCATCCGAAGAATGAAAAGGAGAAGCTGGGATGTGAGACATGTCATGGACCGGGCAAGGCCCACGTCGAGGCTGGAGGCGGCAAGGACACCATCCCCGTCCGATTCACAAAAGACACCCGCAACCCGGTTGACGAAAGAAACGGCGCTTGCCTCTCTTGTCACGAACGGGGAAACCGGCTTTTCTGGCAAGGCAGCCCGCACGAGACACGGCGGGTCGCCTGTACGGATTGTCACGTGGGGCACGAGCCGCAGCCCATACGCAAACTGTCCGCGGATGCTCGCTACAACGCGCCGCTGACGGACCTTCACGGCACCAGGCAACCACAACCGGAGTTGTGCCTGACGTGCCACCAGATGCGCAAAGCACAATTACAGCGATCCTCCCATATGCCCTACCGTGAGGGAAAGGTGACCTGCACAAGTTGCCACAACCCACATGGCAGTCCGAACCCCAAGCAGCTGATCCAGGCGACAACGAATGAGAACTGTCTGAGTTGTCACCAGGAACGCCGCGGGCCCTTCCTCTGGGAACACCCGCCGGTAATGGAAAACTGCGCGACGTGCCACGAACCGCATGGGACGAACAATCCGCAGCTGCTGAAGGTCCGCATGCCGCGCGTCTGCGATTCGTGTCATGTGACGAGCCGTCATCCCACGACGCCGACATTGCTGAATTCCGTACGCGACTTCAATAGAGGTTGCACAAACTGCCATTCCAAAATCCACGGCTCGAACCATCCGTCAGGACAGATGTTCCTGCGCTGAACGGAGGCGATTCATGAACCGCATCGTTAACGCACTCATGATGGGACTCGCTGCGATGTTCGTAATGGCGCCGGTCCTGCCGGCACAACAACCGAAATCGGACGGCAAGCAGGAAATAAAGGACGAGTTTCCACCGGAGGTCCGCGGCGAACGAGGCCGCGTCGAGTTCGGCTATCGATATTTCTGGGGCGATGTATATGGCCGGCCCGATCTTCCTTTCATACCGGCCCTTAAGACATCCAAGCTGAACGAGTACAGTGATATTCGAAAGAATGTTCTCGTGCGGAGCGCCAGCATCAGTCTCGATGACGTGCTGGGCCCCGAGAATTACTTGAAGTATGAAACGCAGCGAAGTTTCTACAACAATCAGAGCCACCTCGCGACGTTCGGTAAATACGGAAGATTCAAATTGCGAGTTAGGTACGAGGAGATTCCGCATACTTACTCGAACACCGCTCGGAGTTTTTACAGCCAGACTCAGCCCGGTGTGTTTACGATGCCGTTAGCTGTGCGGCAGGCTTTGCAAACGGCGTCATCGAACGGAACAACAGCGCAAATCAACAATACGCTGCCGAGCTACATCGCCACTCAGATCATTCCCGCCGAGCAGTTCATCGTTCCGAAAATTCAAAGACGAGCCGGCACCGGCTTGTTCAATTACGACTGGAATTCCGGCTGGAACCTTGGTCTCGGCTACACTCGCGACACCGAAAAGGGCACTCGTCCCATCGGGGCGATTCTCAACTCCAGTCCGTCAGCCGCGGGGAGTTCTCAGCCCGGAACTTCGAGCAACCGGCAGAGTCCCGGTAGTGGTGTTGAGCTGCCTGAAGCGATTGATTACGTCAACAACACCGTCCGCGCGATGAGTGAGTACGGTAAGAAAGATTGGGGGGTCCAGTTCGGCTACCTGGGATCCTTCTTCAAAACGGATGTGCATTCCATGCGGTTCGACGCGCCGTTCGCCACAGCGGATATTCCTGTCCAGATCATTTCGTCCGGAAGCGGTTGCACCCCTGCGGCACCTGCCGTGAATTGCGCGATCTCGGCTGTGCCCGCTCACGGCGAAATGAGCACGTATCCCAACAATAGGGCGAACTATCTGAATCTCGCGGGCGCATTCAATGCCGGTAAATACCTTCGTGTGATGGGGTCGGGTTCTAACGGATGGCTGCGCCAAAACGATCCTTTCCTGCCGTACACGGCAAATTCCGCAATCACCGGGCTTGCGCCTCTGCCGGCATCGAGTTTGACGGGGAATAAGCAGACACTAGCCATGAATTGGACTGCTGTAAGTAAGGTTACGCCGGATCTCAACCTTGAAGTGAAGTATCGACACTACGATTACAACAACAACACGGCGGTGTTTGAGCTGACGCCAATCCAGGGCGACGTCATCGGGGCAAACTCCACCGCGACCGGGCAGGCGATTCCCGGGGTGGTTGAAACGGCGGGCCGCAGTAATCCGGGATACAACCGCAAGACCCTCGAGTTCAGCGGTAATTACTATCTGGGAAAACGGAGTTCCGCCAAAGTTGGCTGGGACACAGAATGGTTCGACCGTTCCCACCGCGATGTTGAGCGTTCCACGGAAAACACATTCTTCGCCGCGGTCGATCTCAGCCCGACGCCGGACCTCATGTTCCGGATTTCAGGCCGCCACCAAAACCGCGATCCCAAGGAATACCAGGACGAGGCGGCATCCGATCCTGTAACCGGAGCGGAGATTGAATGCACATCCGCAAGCGTTGTTTTCACCGAGGAACAGCGCTGCCACCGCCGCTTCGACGAAGCGGCTCGCATCCTGAACCGCGGTGATGTATTGATCCAGTACGATCTGGGACAACTCAGTTTCGGGGGGACGTTCCAGACAATTCAGAGCGACTTCAACCGGCAGGGTGGTGTGAACAGTCCAACTGCGCTGAATTTTGTTCCAGGCGGCACTCGCCCTTACTACCTCTACGGATTCATGAATGACCTGTCGTGGATTTACACTTTAGAAACGACCTACACTGTCTCACCTGAAGTATCGGTTTTCGCTGAATACACACGCGAAAATTACTACAAACGGATGATCTCGCGAAGCCGCACGCCTACGTCCGGCGTTCAGACCATCCTGACCTGCAGCGGGTGCGATACAGCGAACAACGACTGGGAAAGCACGACGCGCGATTTCTTCGACACCTATGCCGGCGGACTGGACTTCTTCATCGGCAAGCGAGTCTGGTTCTCACCCTACTACTCGCTGTCCGCCTCAAAAGGAAATGTGTTTTCTCGTGCTATTGGCGACCCGACGATCACCAGCGGGCCGAACCAGTTTGTTCTCACAGCGGGCAGCGCGGCCGAGGATTACCCGCAGACGACGACCCGCATTCACGATGTCGCGGCTGTGTTCAAATTCAAGCTGTCTCCGAACCTTATGCCGAAGTTCGAGTACCGCTTCCAGCGCTTCGACAACCGTGACTATCAAACCTCGGCGATGACGCCATACATGGGTTGTGTCGGTGCGGGCACTGTTGTTGTCAGTTCGCCGTGCGTGAACGTGGGGACAAACCTCACGATCAAATCGCCCAACCCCTACTATCCCGGCTTTGTCGTCGGCGATACTGCGGCGGCGCGATACCTGTTCCTCGGTGCGGACCAGCCTTCGTTTCGATCGCACATCATTATCGCAACACTGGAGTATCGCTTTTGAATTGACCCAGGATTCTTAACAACACGGTGCTCCACTCGCTTCGCTCGGGCACTGTGGGTCGCTTGAGACCAATTGCGGCGTATGTAGGCGCCGGCTTCAGCCGGGGCGTGCGCCGATAGGCGCAGGGTGTGTGAGCACACCGACAGGCAGTTGTTATCGAAATAGAGTCCAGGAATTCGTCAAATACCCTGCGCTTCGCGCACGCGCCGGCTGAAGCCGGCGCCTACAGCACAGACTTCCCACTAAGCCGCTTCTCGCCAACGGCGTTCGGCCGAGGCTTTCACGGCAGAGCGCATTGCAATTCGGATAGCGATGATTCCCGGCGACAGCAGCGACCAGTATCTACGGAACTTGCGTCGGGCGCTGGTATCCGTGGCGACGGCACGGGTCTCTGTTCGGAGAATGGACTCTTCGTTGCCGGCCGGATCTGCCCGCAACGTCCAAATGATCTTGACGTAGCCGGGTTCCTGAAACGTTGCGAACTCATCCGACGGCAAAGCGACGAAGACCGGATTGGCTTCCCATGGTTTCGTCACAGCTCCCATCAGGATTTCGCGGCCTGGCTGTTCCGCCAATTGTCCCCAACCCAGGGATTTCGCCTGGGCAAGGAGTCCTCGCGGCCGGACGACGTGCTGCGGGCGGCTGCGAAGAAGTAGTTCCCTCGCTTTGAGGATCGCGCGAATAGCCGCACTGCTTTCCATGTCCACATCGACTGCGGCTGCCAGCGCGATCTCCGCCGGTGCGGCGACGCGCACACTGTGACGTTCGACGACGTCGAACCGGGGCATGAAATCATCCATCAAAGCATCGGCATCTTCGTCACTCGCTCGCTTCGGATGTCCGTAACGAACCCAGGTGATACCGGCGTATGCAGCGTATGAGGCGACGGCCAAACCGATACTGCCTGCGAGCCATTTACCGGCCGTACGAGTGATCTGTTTGGTTTCCATGATCTTTTCCTCGCTGACGTGATTTGTGGAAGACTCTCAGGGTATGTGTGTGTGCTCTTTCGTCGCGATGTCGCCCAGTTGGACTGTGGTCATCAGGCCACCTTCGGCGTGGTCCAGAATGTGGCAGTGGACCATCCAGTTGCCTGGACGATCGTCAAAGCGCACGAGAAACCGGAGAGTCTGTTTGTACGGCACATTCACCGTATCCTTCCATTCCAGCGGGCGAACGGGCTCCCCATTTTTATCGAGCACCTGAAAGAAGAATCCGTGCAGATGGATGGGATGGGACCACGGCGTCGTGTTCTCTACCGTCCAGATTTGTGTTTCGCCAACTTGTGCTGAAATCGGTTTCGCCTTTCCAGCGGTCTTTCCATTGATCCGGTATTCGAAGGCGCCTGAAAAGTTGTTCTGAGTGACGGACAGTTCGAACTTTACCGGCGTGGCACCGTCCTTCTTCATCGGCTCGATCGAGCGATGGATTTTCGGAAGGGGCGCCGCAGTGTAGGCGGGCTGATTCGCGAGTGAAATTCTGAAGAGCTTTTCGGGATCCCGATACTCGACGCTTCCGTAGCCGCGATTGAACAGTTCGGACATGACCTGGATCTCCGTTCCGGGTTTGCCCTTTGGTGTGACGATAACGTCCGCGCGCTCGCCCGGTCCGAGGACGATCATTTCCTCTTTCGTCGGATATTCCTGCAATCCGCCGTCACCGCCGATTTTGGTGAAGACGCTGTCGCTGTTTCGCAGGTCGATATTGAAGAAACGGCTCTTTGCCGTATTCACGATTCTCCAGCGTTGAGGAACGCCGGCGCGCGCTGTGATGCTGGGATTCTGTTTGCCGTTGACGAGAACGATGTTGCCTTCGCGTCCGAACGCCATCGCGACGGAGCCCCCGCTGTCCGGCGACGCCAACACTCCTTTGTCGTCGATTTCGATGTCGTTTAAAACGAGCATCAACTGATCCGTCACGCCGACGTTTTCGGCCGAATCTTCAACAAGGAGCGGTCCGGACAGTCCGAAACCGACCTGAGCTGCAGAGTCCACGTGAGGGTGATACCAGAACAAGCCCGCGTCGGGAACGACGAAGTCGTAGGTAAAGGAGAATCCCTGAGCTACGGCCTGCTGAGAGATGCCGGGGACGCCATCCATCTCAATGGGCACACGTACTCCGTGCCAATGCACCGTTGTTGAAGAGGGCAGCTGGTTCGTGAAATGAACGATCAGGCGATCACCGGCTTTCGCGCGGATCAACGGCCCGGGAATGCCGCCGTTGTAAGTCCACGCGGAAACCCTCCGTCCGCCGATCTCAACGTCCGCAACGCGAGCTTCGAGGTTCACTTCAACGACTCGAGGGTCCGGATTGATGTCCACGGCCTCCGGCAACCGGAGAGAGGAATCCCAGTCAGGCGGCTGGAGGGGCGGCGGATTCTGTGCGGCTTGTCCCGAAGAGGAAATTACGAGGAATATATAAAGGATGATCACAACGCGAAAACGCTTTCCCACCTGTTGAACTCCTTTCGATAAAGCCGTACAGCAAATGATTCGCCAAGCGCATGATTCCGCTGTTACTGTGCAGAATGTTCAACATGGAAACGCAGGAAATTTCAGCCAGCGCAGCGCGAAAGTCATTTTGTCAACAGCACGCATCCCCCCGGCTCCTCAAGGAACAATCTGACAATTTACGGCTTCACCAGAACTGTCGGATTGATCATGTCGCTCGCGTAACAGAAAGACCGGTCGTGTGACTAATCCTCATTCGGCGACAAATAAAGCCGTCATGAGGAGAAATAAGATGAACAGAAAGGTTTGGATTGGCAGCGGATTGGTCGTAGCGGCAATTGCGTGGTATGCATTTCGGCCGGAATTGTTATTCATCAATAAATCGGTTTCCGACAGCTTCCCGGCAGCGTCCGTTGCCGCCAACTCACCCGATGCTCCCGGTCCTAAACCGATCGCGTCGGGCCAGTTTAAAGGCTACGCGCACGAAACGCAGGGCAACGCGAGCATCTATGACGTTAACGGCAAGCGCGTCCTGCGGCTCACGAATTTCAAGACATCCAATGGTCCCGATGTGCACGTCTACCTCGTAGCCGCTTCGGATGCGATGGACGACGCGACAGTCAAGAAGGCCGGCTTCATCGATCTCGGATCCATGAAAGGAAATATGGGCGACCAGAATTACGAGGTTCCCAACAACGCGGATCTCGAAAAGTATCAAGCGGTGACGATCTGGTGTGCCAGGTTCAACGTGAACTTTGCGACCGCACCGTTGGCGGCAGCCAATTGAAACCGACTTCCAGAGATTATGGGAGGCTGGGATACACCAACCCGGCTTCCACTTTTTCGCTTGCGACGTTCTCTTCCGCAATCATGAATTTCAAGCAACTCATACACCAGCGACACCGCTTTCGACTGGCGCTCTGTGGCCACAAGGCCGCCGAGACAGCCGCTGCCTGCCTGATGTTGATGGTGCAAGGCCAGCTTGCTCAGGCGACCGTCGGCCACGTTTTGGTGGCATCGGAAACAGGAATACTCACGGTGTTTCCACTTCTCGGACTGACATGGACCCGTCACGCCCGGCATTTTACGAACCGGTGGATTTCGGCTCTATTCGTTGCGGTGTGCGCATTCTTCGCGGATGCGGTCATTCATGGCTCGCACTATCCCGGTGCATACACCGAAGCGTTACTCACGAGCATCGGAGCTTTCGCATTGTCGGTGGTTGTGTCGTACACGCCGATCGGCAAGCAGATCGATCGCCTGGCCGAAGCATTTCTGCATCGTTAAGAATTTCACGATCTCAAATTTCGCCGCCGGGAATAAACCAACGAACTTGGGGAATGTAGCAATCGAGGTGCTGCAAATGAGCGCGAGTCATCACTACGACGTCATCATCATCGGAACCGGAGCCGGCGGTGGGACCCTGGCCTACCGGTTGGCTCCTTCGGGGAAGAAGATCCTTCTTCTCGAGCGCGGCGACTTCGTGCCTCGAGAAAAGCAGAATTGGGATACTCGAGCTGTCGTCGGCCAGGGCCGATACAACAACGTCGAGCCGTGGCGCGACATGAAGGGCAACGAATTCGTTCCTGGCGCTCACTACTTCGTCGGCGGAAACACCAAATTTTATGGGGCGGCGTTAGTCCGGCTTCGGAAACAGGATTTTGGCGAGCTTCGACACCACGGCGGCGTTTCACCAAGATGGCCGCTCAGCTATGAGGATCTCGAGCCGTATTACACCGAAGCCGAATACTTGTATCAGGTCCACGGCATTCGTGGAGAGGATCCGACCGAGCCGCCGGCGAGCAAGCCCTATCGATTTCCAGCGGTCACGCACGAATGGCGAATCCAGCAGCTCAGTGACGATCTTCAGAAGCTCGGACATCGTCCCTTCCATCTGCCGGTCGGTGTTCTGCTGGACGAGCAAAATCCTCAAAAGAGCAAATGCATTCGCTGTTCAACGTGCGACGGCTTTCCGTGCCTCGTTCATGCGAAAGCCGATGCGCACGTCATCTGCGTAGAACCCGCGCTCGAATACCCGAACGTCAGTCTTTTGACGAAGAGTAAGGTGACGCGCCTCGAGACAGATTCAACCGGCCACACCATAGCAAAGGTTCACGTGGATCACGATGGAACGCCGGAGGTCTATTCGGCAGACATCGTGATTTCGTCTTGCGGCGCCGTGAATTCTGCCGCGTTGATGTTGCGCTCAGCCAATGACCTGCATCCCAACGGCCTGGCGAACAGCTCCGACCAGGTTGGCCGCAACTACATGTGCCACACCAATTCCGTGATGCTTGCCTTGTCCAAATGCGAGAACCCTACTGTCTTTCAAAAGACTTTCGGCCTGAACGATTTTTATTTCGGTTCGCAAGAGTGGGACTTTCCAATGGGACACATTTCGTTCGTCGGCAAGACCGATTCCGAAATTCTCGCTGCGGGCGCGCCGAGAATTGTGCCCGGGTTCACGCTGGAGCTCATGGCCAAACACTCGTTGGATTTTTGGATGACGTCGGAGGATCTTCCGCATCCCGACAACAGAGTGACCGTCACGCGGGAAGGTCAAATTCAGTTGAACTACAAAGCGAACAATGAAGAAGGACACAAGCGTCTTCAGGCGAAACTGAAAACTTTGCTCAAGGACGCCAACTGCACCGATGAGGTCATCCATCTGAACGCTTACATCGGCAAACGGATTCCTCTGGCGGGTGTGGCGCATCAAAACGGCACGCTGCGGTTTGGCCGGGATCCGCGAACGTCGGTGCTCGACATCCATTGCAAGGCCCACGACCTCGATAACCTTTACGCCGTGGACGCGAGTTTCTTTCCGTCATGCGGCGCGATGAATCCGGCCCTGACCATCATGGCAAACGCGTTGCGTGTTGGAGATCACTTGCTGGAGAGACTGAAATGATCATCAGAGCTCAACGACGCCTTCGCTTACTGCTGCTGATCGTTGTCTTATCCGTCCTTGCAGCGCCCGGGTTCAGGACAGTCGCGGCGACTGTCGGGCCCGCCGTCGCTGCTCTCGATTCGATCGGTCTGACGGTCAGCGACATGGACCGGTCCGTGGATTTCTTTTCCAACGTTCTTTCGTTCGAGAAGGTTTCCGATATCGAAGTCTACGGCCCCGATTACGAGCGGCTCCAGGGATTGTTCGGTCTTCGTGCGCGGATCGTTCGAATGAAACTCGGAGACGAGTCCATCGAGCTAACCGAGTATCTGACTCCAGTGGGCCGGCCGATTCCTGTGGATTCCCGCAGCAACGATCGATGGTTTCAACACCTTGCAATCATCGTCTCGGATATGGATCGTGCATACGCGTCGCTGCGCCTGCACAAGGTTGAACACGCTTCGACCGGGCCTCAAACGCTGCCGGAATGGAACAAGAATGCGGGAGGCATCAAAGCGTTCTACTTCAAGGATCCGGATCACCACGCACTCGAGATCCTGTGGTTTCCTCCCGGTAAAGGCGATGCGAAGTGGCATCGCGAGACTTCGAAGTTATTTCTCGGAATCGACCATACGGCCATCGTGGTCAGCGACACCGATGCCAGCCTGCGGTTCTATCGAGACCATCTTGGCCTACGTCAGGTTGGAGAAAGCGAAAACTACGGCGACGAGCAGGAGCATCTGAATAACGTCTTCGGAGCCCGTCTCCGAATCACGGCTCTGCGGGCCGCGGCCGGTCCCGGCGTCGAGTTTTTGGAGTACATCGCCCCACGTGACGGGCGTCCGTATCCCCCCGATGCGCGCGCCAGCGACCTGTTCAATTGGCAGACCAACTTCATTTCAACCGACGCCGGGTATGCCGAAGGCCGGCTGCGCGCAGGGAAATTCGCATTCGTGTCGCCGGGTTCGGTCGAGTTCGGCGAGCCGCAGGCGGGCTTTCATCGCGGCATGACCGTTCGCGATCCCGACGGGCACGCCATAAAAGTTTTGCAGAAGTGAATGCAAGAGAACACGAGGAGATCAAGTATGACAGCGGAAGAACAACGTCTGGCAGAGGCCCGCGACCGCACTGCGCACTGGAAACGCTGGGGGCCTTATCTCAGCGAGCGGGCATGGGGAACAGTGCGCGAGGACTACAGCCCTTACGGTGAAGCGTGGGATTTTTTGCCGCACGATCACGCGAGGTCGAAAGCCTATCGATGGAACGAGGACGGCATCGCGGGTATATCCGACCGTCATCAACTGATCTGTTTCGCGGTCGCTTTCTGGAACGGCAAAGATCCGATTCTTAAGGAGCGGCTGTTCGGACTCACCGGAAGCGAAGGTAATCACGGCGAAGACGTCAAAGAGTATTACTTCTATCTCGACAGCACACCGACGCATTCGTACATGAAGTACCTCTATAAGTATCCGCATGAGGAATATCCGTATTCGCGACTTGTCGACGAGAATCGCCACCGTGCAAAACAGGAGCCTGAGTACGAATTGTTGGACACCGGAATATTCGATGAGAATCGGTACTTCGACGCGCTCGTCGAGTATGCCAAGGCCGGCAGCGAAGACATCCTCATTCGCATCAGTATCACGAACCGCGGTCCCGAGCCGGCCTCGATGGATCTGCTTCCCACCATCTGGTTTCGAAACACGTGGTCGTGGGACAAGAACGAACCGCGTCCATTCATGCAAGCGGTCACTGGTTCGCAGGAGCACGCGATCCACCTGAATCATCCCCGATACGGCGAGCGCTGGCTCTACCTCGAAGGCGCGCCGCAATTGTTGTTCACGGAGAATGAGACGAATTACCGGCGGCTCTACGGCGTCGAGAACGCGTCGCAGTTCGTGAAGGACGGCATTCATGAAGCTGTCGTTCATAAGAATGTCGATGCGGTGAATCCCGCAAACGTGGGAACCAAGGCGGCGGCACATTATCCGCTCACGTTGAGGCCCGGAGAAACGGTTCGCGTCCGCCTACGCTTGACGAATTCCGATCTGGCGGGGAGCCGAAGCCGGCCCTTCGGTAAGTCCTTCGACTCGATCTTCGCGGATCGAATCCGCGAGGCGGACGAGTTCTATTCGACGATCATTCCGAGCGGCCTTTCCGACGACGCAAAGAACGTGATGCGGCAGTCGCTGGGAGGAATGCTGTGGTCGAAGCAGTTCTACCACTACGTCGTCAAGCCCTGGCTGGACGGCGATCCCGATCAGCCGCAGCCGCCGGGCGAGCGCCGCAACGGCCGGAATCACGAGTGGCCGCACCTTTACAACGCGGATGTTATTTCAATGCCCGACAAGTGGGAGTATCCCTGGTACGCCGCGTGGGACCTGGCGTTTCATTGCATACCGCTGGCTCTCGTTGATGCCGACTTCGCGAAGGAGCAGCTCGTCCTGTTATTACGCGAATGGTATATGCACCCTAACGGGCAAATTCCCGCATACGAATGGGCACTGGGCGATGTGAATCCACCCGTACACGCCTGGGCGTCATGGCGAGTCTACAAGATCGACAAGAAGCGCAATGGAACGGGCGACCGTAAGTTTCTGAAACGCGTATTCCATAAGTTGATGCTGAACTTCACGTGGTGGGTGAACCGGAAGGACGCCGAAGGCAAGAACATCTTCCAGGGCGGCTTTCTGGGCCTCGACAACATCGGCGTTTTCGATCGCAGCGCGCCGCTGCCGACGGGCGGTCACATCGAGCAGTCCGACGGCACAAGTTGGATGGCCATGTACTGCCTGAACATGCTGGCGATGGCGCTGGAACTCGCCTCCGACGATCCCGCTTACGAAGATGTCGCGAGCAAGTTCTGGGAACACTTCACACAAATCGCACACGCCATGAACAATCGCGGCGACGACGGTGTGAGCCTTTGGGACGACGAAGACGGATTCTTCTACGACGTTCTGCACATTCCAGGTCAAGGCGAGTTTCCGATGAGGACGCGTTCGATGGTCGGATTGATTCCTCTCTACGCCGTCGACACTCTCGAGCCTGAACTACTGAGGCGTCTGCCCAACTTCAAGCGCCGCCTCGACTGGTTTATCGCGAATCGGCCAAAGTACACGCAAAACCAGGCGTGCATGTTCACTCCGGGAATGGGTGAACGACGCCTCATGGCCATCGTCGATGGCGATAAGCTCCGCCGCGTCCTGCGTTACATGCTCGATGAAAACGAATTCCTGTCGCCGTACGGCATTCGCGCGGTTTCTCGGGTGCACAAGGACCATCCGTACACTTTGAAAGTCGGCGGCGTCGAACACCGGCTCGACTACGATCCCGCGGAATCGAGCAGCGGATTGTTCGGCGGAAATTCGAACTGGCGCGGGCCGATCTGGTTTCCGGTCAACTTCCTGATCATCGAGTCGCTGCAGAAGTTTCATCACTATTTCGGTGAAGACTACAAAGTAGAGTGCCCGACCGGTTCCGGCCGCTTCCTGACGCTTTGGGAAATCTCCCAGGAACTTTCGCGCCGTCTATCGTCGGTCTTCCTGCGCGACGCAAACGGATTGCGGCCCGTGCATGGCGCTTCGGAAAAATTCCAGCGCGACCCGCACTGGAGGGATCAGATTCTCTTTTATGAGTACTTCCACGGAGACAACGGGCGCGGCGTCGGTGCCAGTCATCAAACCGGCTGGACCGGAGTTGTTGCGAAACTTCTGCAACAAAGCGGCGAAAAGAGCATGCCGGCCGCACGCGAAAACAAAGTCGCCGTCAACGCATAAGTCGACGGCAGCTAAATGCCTGAAGGACTGTGTTTGCAGTTTCTAAAGAAAGGATGAATCCATGAAGCCGGAAACCATTGCACTCGAGAGAACGCCCAAGGCTGTGCCCATGAAAGCCGTCGCGGTTAAGCCCGGCACCGCCGGGAGTGTTCACCTCGCACAGCTCGACAAACCTTCACTAAACGATGTGCCCAACGGGCGCGGCGTTCTCGTGAAGGTTCTGCGCGTCGGCGTTGATGGCACCGACAAAGAAATCAATGCCGCTGAATACGGCGCCGCGCCTTCGGGATACGACTTCCTGGTCCTGGGACACGAGAGCTTTGGTCGCGTTGAAGCCGTTGGTCCTCATGTGAGTGAGGTTCAGCCGGGTGATTATGTCGTGGCAACAGTGCGACGGCCTGGCAAGAGCATTTACGACCAGATCGGCACGTATGACATGACGACCGACGACACGTATTACGAGCGGGGTATCAACCTTCGTCATGGTTATCTCACCGAGTATTACGTGGACGACGCGGAGTTCATCGTGAAGGTCCCTGTTGGTCTCAAGGAAGTCGGTGTCCTGCTGGAACCAACCACAGTCGTCGAAAAAGGAATTACGCAGGCGTTCGAAATCCAACGACGCCTGCGAGTGTGGAGGCCGCGTCGCGCCGCGGTGATGGGTGCCGGGACAATCGGTGTGCTTGCGACGCTCATTCTCAGGTTGCGCGGCCTGGACGTGACGACGTTCGCACTCACAAAGAAGCCTTACCTGAATTCGGATCTCATCGAAGCGGTTGGCGCAACGTATGTGTCCACTGAGGAGACGCCGATCTCCGAGGGCTCTGCTAAATACGGGCCTTTCGACCTCATTTTCGAGGCGACAGGTTATTCGCCGGTCGTGTTCGACAGCATGAGAGCTCTTGGAAAGAATGGCGTGCTGGTCCTGTCCAGCGTGACCGGCGGCGATCGCAAGATTGAAGTTCCGGCCGACAAGATCAACCTGGAGTTTGTCCTCGGCAACAAAGTGATGGTGGGTACCGTGAACGCGAACCGCGAGTACTTCGAGAGCGGAGTCCGCGATTTGTCTCAGGCGGAGCTGGAGTATCCGGGTTGGTTGAAACGCCTGCTGACGCATCCGGTGAAAGGGCTGGAGAACTACAAGGAACTGTTCGACAAGCTGCTCAACGCGAAGGGTGCCATCAAGATTTTCTGCGAAGTCGCGGAGCTCTAGAACCATGAAGACACGTGTCGTTATTCTGGGTGGCGGCTTCGGCGGGCTTTACACGGCGCTTGAGATCGAGCGAGGGCTCGCGCGTGATCCCGACGTGCAGGTCACGCTTGTCAATCACGATAATTTCTTCCTGTTTACTCCGATGTTGCATGAGGTCGCGGCCAGCGATCTCGACATGACCCACATCGTCAATCCGATACGCAAGCTAATCAAGCGCGTTCAGTTCTTTCAAGGCGATATTGAACATATCGACCTCCACAACAAGGCTGTCGATGTCTCACATGCGGCCGATCATCATCACCACCGGCTTGAATACGATCACCTTGTGATCGGTGTCGGCAACATCACAAATTTTTACGACCTGCCGGGTCTCGAGCAGCATGCGTTGACGATGAAATCGCTGGGTGATGCCATCTTCCTTCGAAACCGGCTCATCCAGAATCTCGAGGAGGCCGATTTCGAGTGCAATGACGCCCGGCGGCCACTGATGACCATCGTCGTTGCCGGCGGCGGATTTGCCGGCGTCGAGACGGTGGCCGCCGTCAATGATTTCCTCCGAGATGCGATTCCGTTTTACGCGAACCTTCGTGAACACGATCTTCGAGTGGTGCTGGTTCACTCCGGCCCGGTGATTCTTCCGGAACTCGACGAAAGGCTCGGTTCATACGCGGGCAAGAAACTCTCCGAGCGCGGAATCGACATTCGATTGAATACGCGAGTCCTGTCGTATCGAAATGGAATCGTCGAACTGAGTGATGGCTCGAGGGTCGAGGCCGGAACCCTGGTCTGGACCGCGGGGACTGCGCCGCATCCGATTCTCGATACCGTGCCCTGCTCGAAGGATCGAGGCCGAATTGCGACCAACGCATACATGGAAGTCGACGGCTGGCCCGGAGTGTGGGCTGTCGGCGATTGCGCTTCCATTCCCGATCCCAAAACCGGGAAGCCCTATCCTCCCACCGCGCAGCATGCGCTTCGCCAGGGCCGCGTCCTGGCCAACAATATCGCTGCGGCTGCCGGCCACGGCAAAAAGAAACCTTTCGTTTTCTCGACGCTCGGACAGCTTGCCGCAATCGGCAAACGCACCGGAGTTGCTCAGATCTTCGGCCTGAACTTCTCAGGCTTCGTCGCGTGGTGGCTGTGGCGAACCATTTACCTGAGCAAGCTTCCCAGATTCGAGAAAAAGTGCAGGGTCGCGCTCGACTGGAGCCTCGACCTGTTGTTCTCGAAGGACCTCGTTCAGTTCACCACTGCTCGCGCTTCTTCCATTCATCATGCGGAAGAGCGCAAGTCGATGGAAATCGGCGCCTGATCGTGTTCATCCGCTGTAACGGACTTCTCTCATCGCGGACTATTCCCCAGCAAGTAAATTCAAGGAGAATAGAAATGACAACGATTCGACGGTTCAGATCTCTTACAACAGTTTCCGCGATTGTCTTCACACTCATCCTCGCGACGAGCGCCTTCGCCGCGCAAATGCGCAAGAGCAGCCCTTTCACTGGCCCTAAGGCGAACACCGGTTTTGTGACGATGGAAAAGCAGGGGAACAAGACTGTTCTCACTCTTTCGGATGATTTCGTTGTGCCCGACACTCCGGATCCGCACTGGCGCGTGGTGGATTCGAAGGGCACAATCTACGATCTGCAAAAGCTCAAGATCAAGAACGATGGTTACAATAAGTCCATTACGCTGCCGGCCTACGTGAAAGACGTTGCTAAGGTCGTCATCTGGTGCGCCTGGGCAGAGACCAATCTCGGCGAAGCCTCGTTCAAATCCCCAGTCAGCTAAACCCAAATCGAGGGGCAGCGCTCAAATCGTGCGCGGCCAAATGGCGCGGTCCCTCAAATTTCGAATACCTTCCCCAGGAGAAAACTTTATGAGAGTGAAAAGTATTGTTGCGTCTTTATTGTTTGTGATCAGTGTGGTGAGCCTGTCCAGCGCGCAAGTCGCCGACAAAAAGTCTCTGACGATTTCCGGTGCGCGTACGGCGATTGCCGCGGCAATTGCCGAAGCGAGGCGGCGGAACACAACGGGCGTCATCGCCGTCGTTGACGATGGCGGCAACCTCATGGCCCTCGAGCGCCTCGATGGAACGTTTTCCGCAGGCGCCAATATATCTATTGGTAAAGCCCGAACTGCGGCTCTGTTCAAGCGTCCCACCAAGGCATTTGAAGACATCATCAAGAACGGCCGGACCGCGATGGTTGCGCTTCCCGATGCATTCTTCACTCCGCTTCAAGGTGGTGTGCCGATCGAACTCAACGGCCAGATTGTCGGCGCGGTCGGCGTCAGCGGTGCGTCGACCGCGCAGGAAGACGAGGAACTCGCGATCATCGCGGCAGATTCATTGAAGCGCGAGGCGATGTCGTCGGCCATGGATGCGCCGGCCACGCCCGCTGAAATCACGTTCCTGAAATCTGATCGCGTTTCGGAGGCATTCAAAAAGGGAGACGTGCTGGTGAACAAGGCGAACTACATGATTCACGCGAGCCATCGGGACGCCAACGGCATGGCCGAGATTCACACCGAGGACACGGACATCATTTACGTGCTTGAAGGCTCGGCCACCTTTGTCACCGGCGGAACCGTAATCGATCCGAAGACGATCGGGCCCGGAGAAATTCGTGGCGTTTCCGTCCACAACGGCGAGACGCGCACGATTTCAAAAGGGGATGTGATCGTGGTTCCGAATGGAGTCCCGCACTGGTTCGAGAAGGTGTCTGGCCCTCTGAATTACTACGTCGTCAAGGTTCGCCGTCCTGAAATGGAAGGGAGGCTTCAATGAATGCGCGCAGGCCGGCTTTCTTATTTTTCGCTGCGACCGCTCTGCTGGTGATCCTGCGGACTGCCGACGCGCAAGTTACTTCAGATGTCCCGGCCAAACGGGCGGACGCGATTGTGGATCTCGCCACGAAAGAAGGAGCCCAACTCGTCCAGGCCGAGTGGCGTTACAGCGATGCGCAGATCGTCGATGCTAATCACAACTACGCCGGCTCCGATCTCCGGCCGAGCGGACCGTCGAGCAAAACTCACGACATGACTCCAAAAGCAGGAGCGGTGGATTTTAACGATTCCGCCTGGAACGTGATCGATCCGGCTTCGCTCGGCGCGCGGCGGGGTCCGGGGAAGCTGTCGTATGCGTGGTATCGCGTCAGGTTCAAAATTCCGGAAAGGCTGGGTCATTTCGAAACAATAGGGTCCACCGCTGTTTTTGAGATCGTTGTGGATGACTACGCGGAAATCTGGGTCAACGGCAGTTTGCCGCTGGTTCTGGGATCCGCCGGGGGCCAGCTTCCGAAAGGGTTCAATTCACCGAATCGGGTGGTCCTCGGCAAAGACATCCGGCCCGGCCAGGAGTACACGCTCGCTGTCTTCGCGGCGAATGGTCCGATGTCGAGCCCGCCGGCAAACTACATTTGGGTTCGTTCGGCAACGCTCGATTTCTACAAGCCCGGCCGCATCGGCAACGCAAGAGCGGTTGACACCGAGATTGAGCGGGCCGACCGGCGTCTCGACGAGATCGTGCCGACAGACGCAAAGATCGAAAAGCTTGCCGATGGATTCACTTTCACCGAAGGACCGGTCTGGGTAAAAGACGCGGCCGGCGGGTATCTGCTGTTCAGCGATCCGAACGAGAACACGATTTACCGCTGGACTCCCGACGGCCAGGTTTCCGTCTTCCGGACAAAAAGCGGCTACTCCGGCGTGGATATCGGCGAATACTTTCAACCGGGGTCCAATGGTCTCGCGCTCGACGGCGAAGCGCGCCTGACCATCAACGAGCACGGCAACCGGCGTGTCACCCGACTCGAAAAGAATGGCGTGCTCTCCGTGCTGGCCGACAAGTATCAAGGCAAGCGCCTGAACAGCCCGAATGATCTGGTTTACAAGTCGGACAACTCGCTCTACTTCACGGATCCGCCGTTTGGACTGCCGAAGGTCTACGACGATCCGAGGAAGGAACTGCCGTTCTCCGGCGTGTTCCGGCTGAAAGATGGGAACCTTCAGCTGCTGACCACCGACTTGAAAGGACCCAACGGGCTCGCCTTTTCACCGGACGAGCGCTATCTCTACGTGGACAATTGGGACTTGGAGAAGAAGGTTGTGATGCGTTACGAAGTGCAGCCGGACGGTACACTCTCGAAGGGAAGAGTATTCTTCGACATGACGTTCGTTCCCGGCGAGATTGCGCTGGACGGAATGAAGGTCGATCGTGCCGGTAACGTCTTCGTGTCGGGTCCCGGCGGTGTGTGGGTTCTCTCGCCCGAAGGAAAGCATCTCGGAACCATCAAAGGGCCCGAGCTGCCCGCTAACTTTGCTTTTGGCGACGCCGACGGCCGCACTCTGTACATGACAGCTCGAACCAGTCTTTACCGGATCCGCCTAAACATCCCGGGCGCCGGCTTTCCTTCGAACGTTACAAATTGACGGCCAACTCCGGCGGTCTGCTTCGGGCCGCCGGATCCGTGACGGTGGATTCCGGTTTAATAATGCGGTTTGCGGGAACCACTCTGGAGCCTCGGAGTCGTGCTGGGGATAAAATGTTTTTCGGTTTCCGGGAATAAAAGGTTTGAGCCACGTCTTTTTATGGGTAGAACGAAGATTGTCTGAGGGCAATGCCGCGTGCTTTTCGGAAGAAGGGTTGAATCTACCGAGTTCGAAGCAGTGGCGCTTCCGCATCTGAACGACCTTTATCGCACTGCTGTACATCTGGTGCGCGATAGAACAGAGGCCCACGATCTGGTGCAGGAAGCGTATTTGCAGGCGTGGAAGGCCTTCCATCGCTTTGAGCCTGGGACCAACTGCAGGGCCTGGCTCTTCAAGATTCTGATCAACGAAATCCGGCACTACCGCAGACGCTGGTTCAACACCAAAACCGTGCCGGAAGGCGAGCGGTCATTTGAAGATACGTTGACGTTTGAGCCGCCGATACCCGAAGACATTCGTGACGAGGAAGTCCTGGCCGCGCTGGACGATGTTCCGAGAGAGTTTCGCGAAATCGTCCTCCTCGCCGACGTTCAGGAGTTCTCTTACAAGGAAATCGCCGAAATGCTCCGCATTCCGGTTGGAACAGTGATGTCGCGCCTGAGCCGCGGCAGAAAGCAGCTTCGAGTGAAACTGGCGGACTACGCCAGTGCGAAGGGCATCGGCAGGAAGCCAGAGGAGAGTGCCTATGAATGTGGCTAATTTCAAAGAACGATCGTGCGAGAGATTTCGGCGGTATTTCGACGCCTATGTGGATAACGAACTGCTCGTCGAGACGAATCAGGATGTGCTCCAGCACCTCACATCATGTCCGGATTGCAAGCGCATCCTCGACAGCCGTGCACGCATGAAACAGATCGTTCGAGATGCTGTCACAAAAGACGAAGCTCCTTTGGAACTGATGGCCGCGCTGCAAAAACGCTTTCGTACGGAGCGCCGAAGTTTTTTTGGCTTTAACAGCGCAAACTGGGTGATGGCCGCTGCAGCTGTTGCCGTTCTGGTCATCGGAAGTTTTACAGCTCTGCGATGGAACCGCGTCGCACCGCTCGGCGGCGTCGATGGCGGTAATGTCTTTCAAACGGTCTCGGCTCGAGTCGGGCAGATCCTCCGCGTGGGACTCACCGACCATGTTCATTGCGCGATTCTGTCCGGCCGGTGGAAACGGTTCATGTCGTTTGACGATATGAAAACCGGCACGGGCCGGCAGGCACTGGGTCCCGAGTTCATCGATCTCGTGCCGGAAGTTCAATCGAAACTGGGTCCGAGTTTCAAGATTGTTCAGGGGCACCGGTGCACGGCGAACAACAGACAGTACGTCCACCTGATCCTGACCGGTGACAACAACACGATTCTTTCGCTCGTGATTACTGAAAAACAGAGCGAGTCGTTCACGCACGAGGATGCCAAAGCCGTCATCCAGGCTTCGGGGATCCCGATTTACCAGTCTCGCGAAGGGATTTATGAGATTGCCGGATTTGAGTCCGCGAAGTACCTCGCTTATGTCGTGTCCAATCTGAACCACGGTGCAAACCTGGACGTCGCTTCCAGGATGGCTCCCGTTGTTTATGAGCACCTGCATCGTCTGGAGCTGTAATGTGGCGGAGCGCTCTGACCGATCATTGGCCGGAGTACGCCATCGAAGGCAGCTGTCTCGGGCTTTTCATGATCTCCGCCTGCATGTTTGGAACGCTTTTCGGACACCCCGATTCGCCCGTTGTCCGCTGGATCCACGATCCGACTCTGCTTCGCGTTCTGATGGGACTGGCGATGGGAACCACGTCCGCATCTCTCATTTATTCCAGATTCGGTAAACGGTCCGGAGCTCATCTGAATCCGGCCACGACTCTCACGTTTCTCCGGCTTGGGAAAATTGGCGCAGTGGATGCTGTCTTTTATGCGGCGGCGCAGTTTGCCGGTGCGGTGATCGGCGTGAGGGTCGCTTCGGTCATTCTTGGTGCCCGGCTTGCCCAGGCAAATGTGAATTACGTCGTCACATTACCCGGAACGTACGGCAACCGGTGGGCGTTCGTCGGCGAAGTGGCGATCACGTTTCTCATGATGTCGATGGTTCTGCAAGTGTCGAACGTTCCGAAGCTGAATCGATATACCGGTCTTTTTGCCGCCGCCCTCGTCGCGACCTACATCAGCATTGAGGCGCCGATCTCCGGGATGAGCATGAATCCGGCGCGGACCCTGGGATCCGCTGTTTCCGCCGCGAATTGGACGGCCATCTGGATTTACTTCATAGCTCCGCCGCTCGGGATGCTGATTGCCGCCGAGGCTTACGTGCGCTCGAGCGCTGCGCGTCGCGTGTTGTGTGCAAAGCTTCATCATGATAATCGCGAACGCTGCATCTTCCGGTGCAATTATCCGGGCTGGTGCGAGACCCCGGACGCGTAGCTCTTACCAATCAGTTGTCGGATTTCCAGCGTCGGAACGCCTGCAACAGATTGGACTCGATTGCCTGAGGAATCTCGATGCGGGGCCTGGCGCCGAGGGTTTTGATGGTCAGGCGCATTTGATCCAGGTAGGTGACGCATGCGCTGCAGACGGACAAGTGCTGCTCGAACCGGACTTGTTCACTTCGCGGCAAGCGCTCTTCCAGATAGTCTGTTATCAGCTCTGTCAGTTCCTTGCACGTCAGTTCGGCTTCCGCCATGATGCGTCCCGCCTGAATTCGAAAAATGATTTTCCAGAATAGCACGTACTCTTGACCGCGCCCTGTGGAGCAGTACCCTCTGATTAGTCTCGGAGATCTCCAGAGCGTTACACACTTCTTCAGCGGACCAGCCGTCAATGTCGCGCATCGTGAGGACGAGTCTTTGCGCCTCCGGAAGCAGGTCGACGGCGCGGCCGATGGCATCCATGGTTTCACAGCTCAGGAGTTGCGTTTCGGGATCGGCGTCCCATGGGCGTGGCGCAACTGCCCAGTGATCGGGGTAACTGTCATTGCCGGCGCGGAATCGCGCCGGATCAACGGCGGGTTCTGAGACGCCGGCTTCCGGATCCGTCATGCTCGAAAACGTCACCGTCCGGCTTTCGCGCACGCCCCGCGTCCGCGCGATGTTCATCACGATCCGCGAAATCCAGGTCTTGAATGAAGATCGTTCTTCAAATCGGTCGATCCCTTTGAAGACCGCGAGCCACGCCTCTTGCACGACCTCCTCCGCGACGCCTTTGTTCGAAACGAAAAAATTCGCCAACTGGAGCAGATAGCCGTAATGCCGTTCCACCAGTTCAACGAACGCGGCTTCGTCGCGCTGCCTGAGTCTTTCGATCCATATCCGCTCGGAATCCACGGCGTTTACCTCCACGTCTGTAACAAACCCGCTGGGGCCGAGACTATTCCCCAACGAACACAAAAAAGCGTGGAGTCTACCGAACGATGGCGGTCGCCTAGGATACCCTTCGATTCGCGGATCCCTTATGCAGGCCGCACTCTCGAGCCGCTGCCGCGAGTTTCTGAAGGCTGCCGGGGATGTGCAGTTGGATCTTCCGTCGCAGCAGGTAGAACGATTCGTGTGCCGGCAACGTCAGCGAATCATAAGCGTCATTCAACCCTGACGTTTCGATTCGCACGGCAATATCGAATGCCTGTTCCAGGCTGAGAACCGGCACCAGGATGTCCCGCTGCAGGCGCGCGAAAATCCGTTCGAGATGACGGATGTCATCAGACCCCGGTAGTTTTTTTGCAAAGAGTCCCTCGTGAAGGCAAAAGCGCAATAATTCCGCGTGCTGCGTCCCTTTAAGGGCCATGTCATACCAGAACTGACTGAGGGCGGTGTGCTCGCAGAACAGTGATGCGATCCTGAGGTAGAGGCCCGCCATTCGCTCGTTAAAATCCACAAACCGGCGATAGACGTTCTCACACTTCACCATAAGGTCTCAGGTTACCACCGGCCCTTTCTTTGTGGAGCGTCTCTTTTTGTGCGACGCCGCCGATTCGGCGTATGCTCATTTAATACCGATCAACACGAATTAAATGGGCCGGACGAAAGAGGTATCCCGTGTTAAGAGTTGTTGTTGTTGATGACCATCCCGTCGTTCGTGAGGGTTTCAAGAGGATTATTGCCGACTCTCCAGGACTCTCCGTCGCCGGTGAAGCGAGCGACGGTTCGGAAGCGCTTCAAGTGGTGGGGAACACACCATGTGATGTCGTTGTCCTCGATATTTCCATGCCGAACAAAAACGGCATGGACGTTCTAAAACAGCTCCGCACCGAATCACCCCGGCTTCCGGTTCTCGTTCTCAGCATGCACTCCGAAGATCAATACGCCATACGCGTCTTGAAAGCAGGGGCTTCCGGATATCTGATGAAGGACGCCGCACCTGCTCAGCTGGTGCAGGCGATTCGCAAGGTCACTCGGGGCGGCAAATACGTCAGCCCGACGCTGGCGGAGAAGCTCGCAACCGAACTCGATGGCGACGCCCAGAAACCACTTCACGAGACACTGTCCGATCGTGAGTATCAGGTTCTCTGCCTGCTTGCATCCGGTAAGACCGGGACTGAAATCGCCAATGATCTGGCGCTCAGCATAAAGACCATCAGCACGTACCGATCGCGAATCCTCGAAAAACTGAAGATGAAAAACAACGCCGAGATCACACGGTACGCGATCAAAGAAGGCCTGGTGGATTAGTTCCGCAAGCGTCGCGGACCCGGGCTTCGAAACCTACCCACCGCCGATTAATCTGCAATTGCGTGAGACTTGGGGAATAAAATGGGTACCCTGAGTCTTTAGACACATATGTCGATCAGAACTGCCGTCGTGTGTTTAGCCGCACTGTTGCTCGTTTCGTCCGTTGTTTCCGCTCAACGCACTCCGTTTGATGTGGGTGTGAAGGTTGGTGACAAGATTCCTGCGTTCAACCTCACCGATCAGAACGGAACTATGCGTGATTTCGCGTCGTTGAAGGGGCCGAAAGGCGTGGTGCTGCTCTTTTTCAGGTCAGCCGACTGGTGACCTTACTGCAAGACGCAGCTCGTGCAGCTGGAAAAGTCGCGGGATCGGTTCATCAAGCAGGGTTATGGCGTCGCCGCCATCAGCTACGACAGTAGGGCGATTCTTCAAAACTTTACCGACCGTATGAAGATTGGATTCCCGTTGTTATCGGACGAACGGTCGGCGGTGATTCGCGCGTTTGGAATTCTGAATACGACCGTGACGCCGGGCGCCGTGGACGATGGAGTTCCGTACCCGGGCATCTACATCATCGACCCGTCAGGCAGGATCCGAGCGAAGTATTTCGAAACTAAATATCAGGAGCGATTCACACCCGACACGATTCTGACGAAGGAATTCGGTGTCGCGTCAGGACCCGTTTTTCAGCAGCAGACCGATCACCTGAAAATTCTCGCGCAGCTCAGCCAGGATAAAGCACGGCCGGGCAACCGGCTGACGCTGACTGCGGATCTTGAACTTCCTTCGCGAATGCACATCTACGCTCCGGGCGTGAAAGGCTATCGACCGGTTTCGCTTGCCATCGAGGGCGGTCCGGATGTCACCGTTCACGAAGCGGAATTTCCGAAATCCCGAATTATGGAACTCAAGGCCATCAAGGAGCGCGTGCCGATTTATGAAGGGCGAATCCGATTGTCGCGCGACTTCACGGTTTCGCCATCGGTCAAGGCGGACCGGTTGGAGTTGCGGATGGTGCTCGAGTATCAGGCCTGTGACGACCAGATCTGTTACGCGCCGGTCAAGGTGCCATTTACTTTCATGGTCGACGTCGAGCAACTCGAACGTCAGCGGGTGCCGGAAGACATCCGGAAAAAACCGAACGGCTCAAGGAACCGTTAATCGGGCCGCCAGGGGAATTTAAAAAATCCTTCTAAACTTCATGATTGACGTCCAAATACTGAGGCCGTCATGTTTCGGGATCGAGTAGAGGCGGGGCAATTTCTTGCTCGGCGGCTGCATGCTTACCGGACCTGTCTGAATACTCTGGTACTCGCGTTGCCCCGCGGTGGTGTACCCGTCGGTTATGAAGTCGCAAGAGAATTGAGAGTTCCGCTCGATACGTTTCTCGTTCGCAAGTTAGGTGTGCCGGGACATGAGGAATTGGCGATGGGCGCGATTGCCACCGGCGGTATACGCATCCTGAATGAGGACATCATTCGACAGTTGAAGATCCCGCTGGATGACATCGAAGCAGTGGCGGAGCGGGAGCGCGGCGAGCTCGAACGCCGCGAACGGCTGTACCGCGGCGAAAAACCGCCGCCGGTAGTTCGTGACAAGACGGTCATTTTGGTTGACGATGGACTTGCCACTGGAGCGTCGATGCGTGTGGCAATCGCAGCGCTTCGGCGGCAGGCCCCGGCGAAGATCATTGTTGCGGTTCCCGTGGCGTCCACGCAGACCTGCTCTGAACTCCGCTCGCTCGCCGATGATGTTGTCTGCGCCTTCACGCCGGAGCCTTTTTATGCAGTCGGGCAGGGCTATGCGACATTCGATCAAACCACCGACAGCGAAGTACAGGACCTGTTGAGCCGCGCGGCTTGATCCCCAAAGCGGAGGTTAGATATGAGTCGGCTTGTGGAGTCGCGAACCGTTTCCATTACGATCGATGAACATCAAATCCACGGCGACTTGTCGGTGCCGCATTCGGCAATCGGCGTCGCCATTTTCGCGCACGGCAGCGGCAGCAGCCGTAACAGTTCTCGAAACCGCTTCGTTGCGACGAAGCTAATTGAAAGCCACATGGCGACACTTCTGATCGACCTTCTCACAATCGAAGAGGAAACCGTCGATTTGATGACGACGCACCTGCGTTTCGATATCGCGATGCTGGCGGATCGCCTTGCCGGCGCCACGGATTGGATTCGAAGCCACGAATCGGTTTCGCGGCTGCCGATCGGTTACTTCGGATCGAGCACCGGCGCGGCCGCAGCGCTTGTCGCCGCCGCGAAGAGGCCTGCCCTCGTGACCGCCGTCGTCTCGCGAGGCGGACGTCCGGATCTGGCGGGCGCCTGGTTGCCGAGCGTGCAGGCTCCCACATTACTGATTGTCGGCGAGCGTGACGAAGTTGTGGTTGAACTCAATCGCCAGGCGGCACAGGAGATGAGAGTCGACACACGTATCGAAATTGTGCCGGAGGCGACTCACCTTTTCGAAGAACCGGGTGCTCTCCAGCAAGTGGCGTCCCTCGCCGGCCGGTGGCTCGCCGACAAGTTTACCCATCGAAAGGCGGCGGCTTAATGCAAATCACTGACAGCGAAAGAACTCTTCTGTTGGAGCTGCTGACCTTCGCCGAAAAGGAGCTGATCGCGGAGATTCATCACACCGACACGCGCGACTACAAGGTCCTCCTGCACCGGAGACTTGAGCTTCTGCAGAGCATAAAAGGAAAGATCGAGCGCTCCCTTGTACTAAACTAAAAGTACACAAGAATCAGACAAGGGGGAACTATGGCGATCATGCGAAGAGGTTCGATGCGCGATCTGGATTACTTCCAGCATCGCCTCAGACGTATATTCGACGATTTCACTCCCGACTGGCAGTTGCGCGAGCCGTCGGCCATGAGCGAATGGGCCCCATCCGTCGATGTGTATGAAACACCCAACGATATCGTCGTCAAAGCCGAACTTCCAGGAGTGGCCTCCAAAGACGTCAACGTGACCTTTGAGAATAATCTCCTGACCATTCGCGGCGAACGATGCATGGATAAGGAAGTCCAGGAAGAAAACTACCACCGCGTTGAGTGCAACTACGGTTCGTTCTCTCGTTCATTCTCGCTGCCCGCTAATGTTGACGAAGCCAGGATCAAAGCCGAATTCAAGAGTGGCATACTGAAAATCACTTTGCCGAAACGCGAAGAAGCAAAGCGGAAACAGATCACCATCAACGCGGCTTAACACGTCCCAATCCCGAAAAACCCGCGCTATTGCGCAAACTGCGCCGGCCCATGCCGGCGCCGGCTTCGGCCGGCGCGGCCGCGAATCGGCAGTCTGGAAGAGAAACATGAACTCACGATCTTCCGTCGTGCTCATCATCGGATTTGGAACCCTGGTCGTGCTGATCGGTGTGACTGGCGTTGTTTCGGCCGGCCGCGCCAGCAGCATTTATGAGGAACTGCAGCGAGCTCAGGATGCATACCTCCGAAGTGAAGAATTTCGCCGCGGCTTTGTAGCCGACATGTATCTCTCCGATATTCTGGTTCGCGACTACCTGCTCGATCCTTCTCCTGAAAGCGCCGTCGCACGGCGGAAGGATGTGCTCGCGATGCGCGACTCTTTACAGGAGAGGCTCGACGCGTTTTCATCGAATGCACCGGACCCTGCGCCACAGCTGAAGAAACTCCAGGACGAAGTAGAGGCCTACTGGGAATCTCTCGATCCCATTTTCGAATGGACGCCGAAACAGAAAGCCGAAAGAACCTGGGCATTTCTTGCGCGTAAGGTGCTGCCGCGGCGTGAAGCTGTCGTGAGTCTCGCCAGGGAGTTGTCGCGGCTCAACAAAGAGAATCTGGAAAGGCAACGAAAACGTATCGCCAACAGCCAGGCCGTTCTGCGGAAGTTCCTTTTTCAAATGACGGCCGTCGCTTTTTCGTTGGGAGTGCTGGTCGCCCTCCTGACGACGCATCGCGTTCTCGTCCTCGAGCGGAAGCATGAGATGCAGCGTCAGCAAATCGAGGAGACTCAGAACAACCTTCGACGGCTGTCGAACCGTCTCCTGCAGGCCCAGGAACGCGAGCGCCGCGAGTTATCGAGAGAACTGCACGACGAGGTCGGCCAGACCATGACCGCTCTTGGTTTCGAATTAGGCAATCTGGAAGACATTCGCGATTCCGATCGTGAAGGCTTCAAGCGCCGTCTCGACGAACTGAAACGGCTGAACGCCGATGTGATGCGCGCGGTGCGCGACATCGCGATGGGGCTGCGTCCGTCGATGCTCGATGATCTCGGTCTCGAAGCCGCGCTCCAATGGCAGGGCCGCGAGTTCTCGCGTCACACGGGCGTTCCTGCCCGCGTGGAGGTCGAGGGCAGTCTGGACGATGTCGGCGACGCGCAGCGTACGTGCATCTATCGCGTTGTTCAGGAAGCGCTGACCAACTGCGCTCGCCACTCGAAAGCGCGGAGCGTTCGCGTGTCGGTGTCGGCGACTGCCACTGGAATCGTCGTGGTCGTACACGATGATGGAATCGGTTTTAATCCGACGTCGTCACGAACCGGGCTGGGATTGTTGGGCATTCAGGAACGGGTTCAGGCCTTAAGCGGAAGCGTGAGAGTTTCGTCGGAGCGCTTCAAGGGAACCACGATTCGAGTTTCATTGAACCGGGAACTGGCGGCGTGAAGAGAATTCGAATACTCATTGTCGACGACCACGGAATTGTAAGGACAGGGCTGCGTCTACAGCTCGAACAGAATGCGGATTTCGAAGTCGTCGGCGAGGCCAGCGACGGCCGCGAAGCTGTCTCGATGGCTGAAGAGTTTGCGCCCGACATCGTCATCATGGATATTGCGATGCCGAACCTGAACGGCATCCAGGCCACGACGCAAATCGTCAAAAAGAATCCGCAGACGGGCGTGATCATCCTGAGCATGTACTCGGATGAAACGTATCTGGCACGCATTCTTACGGCTGGTGCGAGAGGCTACCTCCTGAAAGAGAATGCGGAAGTCGACCTCGACCGCGCCGTTCGCGTCGTCGCCGAAGGCAAGCCGTTCTTCAGCCCGGTAATCGCCAGCACACTGCTCGAAGACTACATGCGCCAAATGCAGCAACGCGGGCTGCAGGATTCGTATGACTTGTTGACCGAGCGCGAGAAGGAAATCCTCCAGCTGCTGGCCGAAGGAAAGTCCAACAAGGATGTAGCAGCCATGTTGAGCCTCAGCCAGAACACCGTAGAGACACACCGCACTAGAATCATGCAGAAATTAGGCCTCCACAGCACTGCGGACATCGTGCTGTATGCCGTCAGAAAGCGAATCATTTCATAGGCTTGACCGCTGTCACCCCATTTCGGGAGGAATATACAGTGAAAACTGTATTCCCTGACGGCGCGATGCCGGTGGATACTGTGGATATCCCATTCAGGAGCGAAAGAAATGAGTCATGCAATCGCCGGTAGTGGTGTCGACGGCAGATACAAGGACTTCCTGGAGCGGGCGGGCGCAGCGACGCGTCGCGTCCTCATGATCGACTACGATGGCACGGTGGCGCCGTTCGCGATGGACCGGGCTCGCGCATTTCCATATCCCAGGGTTCCGAAGCTTCTCGATGCAATCATGAAAACGTGTGGAACCCGTCTCATCATGATCACCGGAGGACCCGCCGGTCGTCTCGGTCCGTTGCTGGGACTCGATCCTTCGCCCGAGACGTGGGGAGCTTACGGACTCGAACGGCTTGATTCGGATGGTCAATGCCACGGCGTCGAAATCCCCGACGAAACATTCGAAGCGCTCACGCAGGCCGAACTGCTTCTCGATGAGAATGGGCTGCGCAAGTTTGTGGAGGTCAGCCCTGGCGGTGTTGCGGTTCACTGGCGAGGCCAGACTGCACAGGAGATTTTGGAAATGCGCACGACGGCGTATCGCATTCTCAATCCCCTGGCCGCTCACTCCGGACTGGTCGTGGCCGATTTTGATGGCGGCATTGAGATACGACTCGCCTCGGCCAGCACCGGCGACGCCATTCGATCGGTTCTGTCGGAAGTCGATGCGGATGTTCCCGTAGCGTACCTCGGCGACGATACGCCCGATGAAGATGCGTTTCGAATCTTAAATGGACGAGGCTTGACGGCGCTCGTTCGACCAAAGTATCGATTCACCGCAGCTCAGCTGTGGCTGCGGCCGCCCGACGACCTTATTGGGTTTCTTAACGCCTGGATCGCTGCATGCGGAGGTGCATTGTGGGCCGCAGTGGGCGACTGATTGTCGTTTCCAATCGCCTTCCACTGGCGACGGAGATCCGCGACAACAGCATCCGATTCACCGAGAGTACCGGCGGATTGGTGACCGCCCTCGTCCCGATTCTCAACCATGCCGGCGGTTGCTGGGTCGGCTGGCCGGGGTGCGACTATCAGGACGGTTTGATGCAGGCTCTCAATGAATGGACGGCTTCGCAGCAGTATTCCCTGGTACCGATCTTTCTCACGCGCAGCGAGTACGAAGGGTTTTACCGCGGTTTTTCGAATGAGATCATCTGGCCGCTTTTCCATGGATTCTCTTCACGATGTTCATTCGTTCCGGAGCATTGGGATTCGTATCGTATCGTCAACGAGAAGTTTGCGGATGGCGCCGAATGCGCGGCACAGGACGGCGACATCATTTGGGTGCACGATTATCACCTTATGCTCGGGGCGGAATATCTTCGTCAAAAGAAGGTCCGGAATACGCTGGCCTATTTTCATCACATTCCCTTTCCATCACCGGAGGTGTTTCGCATCTTGCCCTGGCGCATGCAGATTCTTCGGGCTTTGTTGGAATTCGATGTTGTCGGTTTCCAGACAGCGTCAGATCAGGAGAACTTCCTCGACTGCGTCCGGCATTTTCTGCCGCGCCGCCGAACTATTCGAAGCGGCGATTTGACTTTGCTTGGTGAGTCCAGGCGCTACGTGAAAATCGGCGCGTTTCCGATCAGCATCGACTACGACGAATTTGCCGCCGTGGGCGCCGACGTTGCGGTTGAAACCGAATCGGAATCGATTCGCAAATCTTTCGGAGATACGCAAATTGTTCTCGGTGTCGATCGACTTGATTATTCCAAGGGCATCATCGAACGGCTTGCCGCGTTTCGGCGTCTGCTTGAATTCAATCCCGAGTGGCGCGAGGGCGTGACGTTCGCTCAAATCGTGGTGCCGAGTCGTGAAGACATTCCGGAATACAGCGAGCTGAAACTACGCATCGAGAATCTCGTCGGCCGGATCAATGGCGAATTCGGAAACCGCGGCTGGGTGCCGGTAAGATATTTTTACCGGCAGATTTCGCGAAATGACCTGGTCGCCTTCTATCGAGCAGCAGATGTGGCTCTGGTAACGCCATTACGAGACGGCATGAACCTCATCGCGAAAGAGTTCTGTGCTTCCCGCGTCGATAATCGAGGCGTGTTGATTCTCAGCGAATTTGCCGGAGCCCTGGAAGAGTTGAGGACCGGTGCCCTGGTCGTGAATCCTCACGATGCCCAAGCGATGAGTGCCGCTCTTATCGAGGCGCTCGTAATGAAAGAACAGGAACAACGAGTTCGAATGCACCTCATGCGCTCGAATCTCAGGTCCTGGGACGTCTTCCGTTGGGCGGATGCGTTCACCGAAGCCTGTGAACCCGCAAACTCTTCGCTCATTTCAGCGATCGCTTCCTGAAGCCGTTAACATTCTTCTTACAACTTTTAACGTTCTCATTACTAACCGCTGCTTCTGATACGCCGCAGTCAAGCGGATTTTCAAATTGAGCGTCTCGAAGACGGCGGTCCCATTCTTGGTGTCTTCGATTGGGGTAATTATCGTCAGGGCGTGGCTCGCGTTGAGGAAGAGGATCTTCTTGTCATGTTCTCCGACGGTATTTGCGAGGCCATGAATGCCGAAGGCGAGACATTCGGTGAGGACCGGTTACTGACAATCGTTCAGCAGTGTTTCGACCAGACGCCCGCAGACATTCGCAATGCGATCATGTCGGGTGTCCACGCCCATACGCGGATCGCGACGCCGCCGATGATCAAACCCTCGTTGTGGCACGTTTCCAAAATGTGTGCACCGCCGGCATGCTAAGATCGATATCGGAATTCTACAAAGAGGAGTTGATGAGCTAATGCCCGAGACTGAGGTCAAGAACCTTGAGGTCGCTCCGAAACCGAAATGCCTGCGCTGCGGTTCTGAACACACCGTTTCCGATCTGGGACACTGGCACCCCGGCTGGTGGACTTGCCAGGTTTGCAATATTCGCTGGGAAGAAGACGAGTTCGAATGAGTTTTATGGGAGTTTGAGCGGCCAGTCCTCTTTCCGCTGAGCAAAGCGTTTGGACGTCCTGATCCCGTTGAATGCCGTGGGTACCGAAAGTGCAGCAACAGGAGATTGGAGGCGTCCTATGATCGCCATCAAAAAGATTCTGTGTCCTGTCGACTTCTATCCTGCGTCAACGCGCGCGGTGGACTATGCAGTCGCGCTGTCCAGAAACTATGATGCGACGCTTTTTCTTCTCCATGTCGTCACACCGACGGTTCCAGCCGCTTACGAAGCGCCGATCGGTTTAAACAAACTGATTGACGCAATGAATGCCCGCGCAACTTCCGAAATGAAGGAAGTGTTGCGGCGTGTGAAAGCGAAACACGCCTCCGTCGAATCGATTCTGAGAACCGGCGATGTGGATCTGGAAATTCAGACGTTTCTCAAGGAACAAAAGCCGGATCTTGTGGTGATGGGAACGCACGGCCGGCATGGTCTGGAAAAGTGGTTCATGGGTTCCCACACCGAGCGGCTGTTGCGGCGCGTGAATGTGCCTTTGCTGACGATCGGCCGGTCGAAAGCGAAACCGGCGCCGCCGGCGATTCGCCGGATTCTGGTGACCACCGATTTTTCGGAGGGCACCACCGACGCGACTCGTTATGCCTTTTCCATCGCCCGGGAATGTCGGGCCAAGGTGACAGTGCTTCACGTCCTGAACGATATTTCGGCCGATTTGAGCGGGCGATACCGCGATCCGCTTATCAAAAGCATCCGTGAAAAACTGGAAAGACTGGTTCCCGACGACGCCCGAGACGATTGCGACGTCCGGACCCTCGTTGTGACCGGGTCCCCGGTGCGACGAATCCTTAACATCGTGAAGAGAGACAAGATCGATTTGCTCGTCATGAACATTCATGGCAAAGGCATTCTGGATCGTGCGCTGCTCGGAAGCACCGCTGACCGGATCGTACGCGGCGCGCCGGCTCCGGTCCTCCTTATACCGCCGATGCGCGGGATCAAACGTCAACGGAGGGCGTTGCGGAAAGCCGCCTGAGAGTTTCCTGAACGGTGTGTTGAGAATTTGACACCGAACCTGATGCCGTCACGCTGTTTTGTGACAGTTTGTCGGCTCCGAAATTGGTTTCGCGCGTCCATGTGCAGCTTTGTCTAAAGCGGCGGGCTCCGAAATGAACTGGAGCTATTTGAACCGCCGGCATTTCCGCCCGAAACTGGGCGCTAAGCGGCTCATTTGCCTAATTCGTCCCGCAAAATGTAAGAATAATCCCCGAAAATGACAAAATGGCGGATCGGTTGCTGGAAAGATGAGCCGAAGCGAGTCGTCTGATGAAAAAAACCAATCCCATTGAAATGCTACGGCAGCGTGAAACGATCCAGGCTGTCGTCGACTGTATCGGCTGCGTCCATGAAGGCAAGATCGTGACAGACTCGAACGGGGTTGTCCTGGAAACGAATCTTGCGTCCGAGCGGATTCTCGAGCGGCCGTCCCTTAGCTTGAAAGGCCTGAACCTGCGCGATGTTTGTCCGGTGAGCCGCGGTTATGACGAGTTGCTGCGTCATGCCGAGAGTGATGGACGAACATTGAATCGTCCGATGATTCTGGAGACTGGGGTAGGAAAACGTAAGCTCGTGAATATGTCCGTCCAAAAGATCGGTGAGGGCGATGATTCCCGCTACGTTCATGTGTTCCAGGATTGCGCCGATCTCCGGACGATGGAAGAACGTCTCCTGCAATCCGAGCGGCTCGCCACCATCGGCAAGTTTGCGTCGCAAATCGCGCATGAAATCCGAAATCCCCTCAGCTCGATCTCGCTTAACGTTGAACTTCTTGAAGACGAACTGAAAGGCGCCAATCCCGAAGCGCATACGTTAATCCGTTCCGTCCTGCGCGAATTGGATCGCTTGAACGACATCGTCGGGGAGTATCTTCAGTTCTCACGTTTTCCCAAGCCCCATCTGAAGCGCGGCAAAGTGGATGATGTCATTCATGAACTCGCCGCGACATTCAAACCGAAGGCGTCCGTCAAGCTGGAGATCTCGCTGATGCCGTCAAGCCCGGAGATCTGGCTTGACGACCGGTTGCTTCGGCAGGCATTGGAGAACCTCGTCCGCAACGGTGTCGAAGCGATCAAGGGCGAAGGCACTGTCCGGATCGAAACGGAAGTGACGGACCGGTTTCTCGTCATACGCGTGAAAGATACCGGATGTGGCATTCCGGACGACATCCAGTACAAGTTGTTTCAGCCTTTTTTCACGACGAAGGCTCATGGCACGGGACTGGGCCTCGCGACAACTCAACAAATCATTTTTGAACACAACGGCCATCTTCTGGTGGAAAGCGCGCCGGACAAGGGTGCGACGTTCATCACACTATTACCTTTATGATTCGCAAGAACCCAACTCTCCTGATCGTCGAAGACGATTTCGAAAATCGAGCCGCGATGGTGAAAGTGCTCCAGAGCGCGGGCTTCGAGACCGTCGAAGCGGATAACGGTCAAACGGCGTTCGATCGCATACTCGATGGAAGCGTCGACATTCTCGTCACCGATCTGCGCCTGCCGGTCATGGATGGCGTCGAACTCTTGAAACGCGCCAAGGCGGTGTCTCAGGAGATCGAGGTCATCCTCGTTACGGGTCACGGAACGGTGGAACTCGCCGTCGAGACGATCAAGGAAGGCGCTTACGACTTCATCACGAAGCCGGTCAAGAAGGCACAGCTTTTGAGGGCCGTCGAGAAAGCCGCCGAGAAACAGTATCTGTCGCGCGAGAACCGTGAACTGCGATCGCAACTCACGCAGTCGAATAGCCGGCCGCTCATCTACGCCAGCACCGAGATGCGCAATATTGCTCGCATGGTCGAGCAGGTTGCTCCAAGCACGGCAACGGTGTTGATCACCGGCGAAAGTGGAACCGGCAAAGAGGTCGTCGCGGATGCCATTCATTCCGCTTCGCCTCGACGCCTGAAGCCGATGATCAAGGTGAGCTGCGCCGCGCTCCCGGAAACTCTCCTCGAAGCCGAGCTGTTCGGGTACGAAAAGGGCGCATTCACCGGAGCCAACGCGCGTAAGGAAGGACGCTTCGAACTGGCCAATGGCGGAACGTTGTTTCTGGACGAAATCGGCGAAATCTCGCCCGCGGTCCAGGTGAAACTTCTGCGCGTCCTGCAGGACGGCAAATTTGAGCGTCTGGGAGGCACCCGAACCATCGATGCGGACGTTCGTATCATTGCCGCGACCAACAAAGATCTTCATAAGGAAGTCGAAGAGCGGCGGTTCCGGGAGGACCTTTTCTATCGCCTCAATGTCATCAACATCCGCATCCCATCCATCAAAGAACGCAAAGACGACATTCAGCTGCTTGCCATGCACTTTCTGAAGACGTACTCGGAAAAGAACGGCAAGAACATCGAAGGCTTCAGCGAAGACGCAATGCTTGCGCTGACTTCCTACGACTGGCCTGGAAACGTGCGCGAACTTGAAAATGCCGTCGAGCGCGCCGTCGTTTTTACGAGCGGGAAAACCGTGCCGTCATCGGTTCTCCCGCAGGGCGTGACCGCGTTTGCGGAGTCGCGGCATTCGCTCCACTTCAGGATCGGAACGCCGTTGCGCGAGCTCGAAAGAAAAGCGATCGAGATCACGTTGCAACATACGCGCGGCGACAAAAACATGGCCGCCCGCCTTCTGGGCATAGCGACACGAACGATATACCGTCATCTCGAGCGTCAGGAGCAACTCGACGAAGAATCGGATATCGCGCAAGCCTCAAGTGCTTAAGCAGCCCACGGGCTCTTAGCGCACAACAATACCGTCACGCTTATCTTCAAATAACTGGCATCGTGCCATTTGGTAAGAATAGACTCCAGCCAGGAGAACCCAACATGAAACGACTTGTTGCAATTCTATTTGGAGTGATCGTCGTGGCAGCTTCGATCGGCATGGCTCGTCAAACCGCAACTGGCGGACCGTACAAAGTGTTGAAGAGGGCGAGGGTCGGCGGTGAGGGAAGCTGGGATTACATCTATGCGGACGTTGCCGGACGGCGTCTATACATTCCGCGGCGCGGCACGCCCGCGGTCGCAGCCACGGATACCAGGCCGGCGGCTCCCGAGGTTCCGACACGCCTGACGATCTTCAATCTCGACACGCTCGAGCCGATCGGCGAAATCCCTGGAATCGGCGGAAATGGCGCCGCAGTCGATCCGAAATCCGGCCACGGTTTCACGAGCAGCAGACCGGTATCAATGTTCGACACGAAGACAATGAAGTTGATCAAGACCATCGATGTGGGCACCGCTCAGCCGGATGGAATTTACTTCGACTCGTTTAATGACAGAGTCTATGTCTTCAGTCATCCTACGAAGGATGCAACCGTGATCGACTCGAAAGACGGTTCCGTGCTCGGCACCATCGATCTGGGAGGCGTTCCCGAGCAAGGCGTCGGGGACGGCAAAGGGATGCTTTATGTTGTCATGCAGGATGCGCAGGGCAGCGTCACGGCGGTCGATGTCAAGACCATGAAAGCCGTCGGACATTATCCGTTCGGCGACAAAGGCGGGTGTAACGGCCTGGCCCTCGATATCAAGAACTCCGTGCTCTTCGCGGCTTGTGCCCGTTCGGGCAACCCGCCGGCGACGCCGCCGCAACCGATGATGGTTATTCTGAGCGCGGTCGACGGAAAGATCCTCAACGCGCTGCCGCTTGCGGGTGGCTCGGACGGAGCGGTATTCAACCCCGCAACAATGGAGGCTTTCAGCACTCATGGCAACGGCACACTCACCGTTGTTAAAGAGAGCAGCCCGACGAGTTTCGAAGTCGAACAGAACCTGGACACCATGAACGGCGCCCGCACCGTCACGTTCGACAGCAAGACGAATCACATTTTGACGATGAGTGTTGAGCGCGGTCCGGCGCCGTCACCTCCACCGGCCGGGGGCCGAGGCGGGCAAGGCCCGGCTGTGCCCGGTTCGTTCACGATTGTGATGATCGGGAAGTAGCGGCTTTTGCAAGCGTGGAGATTCGAGGGACGCACATCTGAATTGTTTAGATTCAGTTGTGCGTCCTCGAATCTCACTGCGCAAAACGATATCTGCGCCGGCAAACTTTGAAGAAGTTTTTCAAAGTTCTTCCTCGTGCGTCGGTCAATGAAATTCAACGGATTTTTTCGGATTTGAATTTAAAGCCTTTCCGGCGCCATTTCGAATTCCGATTTACGCCTGACAAAGATCGGCATTGTTCGTCCTTTTGAAATTCGGGACGGAGAAACATTTCGGCGGGCTGCTGAAGAAATGAGCGCCTGCGAAAAGTTCCTCCGTCCCAGATTTCAAAAGGACGCAGCCAGGGTAAGTTTGTTTGCCAAAATCTGGCTTGACTCGCCCGCTCCCTCTGCATAAATTTCTATATATAACCCCGACCTAAACGGTCGGGGTTTGTCCAAGGGGTTTTCAAGCGTGTTCCGATTATCCAAAAAAGCGGATTATGGCCTGATCGCGTTGAAACATTTGGCGATGCATGCGGACTCCTCGATCAGCGCTCGCGAGATCGCCGCCCAGTATCACATCCCTGCCGAACTTCTGGCTAAAGTGTTACAAAAGCTGGCCAGAAAGGGATTGGTCGTGTCGCAGCAAGGAATCAACGGGGGCTATGTGCTTGGCCGGGATCCGGCACGGATTTCGATCGTGGACGTCGTCGAGGCGCTGGAAGGACCGATTTCGATCACCCCGTGTGAAAAAGGCGAGGATTGCCAGCAATATCAGGTGTGCTCGGTTCGAGATCCCTTATTGAAGGTTAAAGCGAAGGTGGTGCGCGTCCTGGGGGACATGTCGATTTACGAACTGGCCACCAATTGATTCAGAGGAACAGAAGAGATGGTTAAGCTTCCAATTTACATGGACAATCACGCGACGACACCGCTCGACCCGCGCGTCCTTGAGACCATGATGCCCTATCTCACGAACAAGTTCGGTAACGCCGCCAGCCGCAACCACCAGTTTGGGTGGGATGCCGAACAGGCCGTTGAAGGCGCACGCAAACAGATTGCTGCATTGATCGGCGCGGATCCGCGCGAAATCGTGATCACGAGCGGCGCCACGGAGTCGGACAACCTGGCGGTGAAGGGTGTCGCGTACATGTATCGCGAGAAGGGCGACCACATCATCACCGCGGTCACCGAGCATAAGGCGATTCTCGACACTTGCAAGCATCTCGAGAAAGACGGCTTCCGTGTGACGTTTTTGCCGGTGCAGAACAACGGCCTCATCGATCTCGACGATCTGAAACGCGCCATAACGGATAAGACGATCCTGATCTCCATCATGACCGCGAACAACGAAGTGGGCGTGATTCAGGACATCGCCGAGATCGGCCGAATTGCGCGGGATCGTGGTGTTCTTTTCCATACCGACGCCGTCCAGGCGGCGGGCAAGGTTCCATTCGATGTCAACTCGATGAACGTCGACATCGCGTCGCTGTCCGCTCACAAAATGTACGGACCGAAAGGCGTGGGTGCATTGTTTGTTCGCCGCCGCAATCCGCGCGTGCTGCTCACCCCGATTATCGACGGCGGCGGCCACGAGCGGGGAATGCGCTCGGGCACATTGAACGTGCCGGGCATCGTCGGCTTTGGAAGGGCAGCACAGATCGCGCGGGAAGAGCTCGCCAAAGAATCCGCCGAAATGTTCCGGATGCGCGAAAAACTCCGGACGGCACTGGCGCGGGAACTCGACGAAACTTACATCAACGGCGATCTTCACAAACGTTTGCCGGGCAATCTGAACATGAGTTTTGCCTACGTTGAAGGCGAATCGCTGCTGATGGGCATTAACGACATCGCGGTTTCGTCGGGATCGGCGTGCACGTCGGCAAGTCTTGAACCCTCTTACGTACTGAAGGCGCTCGGAGTTGGCGAGGACCTGGCGCATACGTCGATCCGGTTCGGTATCGGCCGTTTCAATACGGACGAGGAAGTCGACTATGTGGCGAACCGTGTCATTGACACCGTGAAGCGGTTGCGGGAACTGTCGCCGCTTTATGAAATGGCAAAGGAAGGTATCGATTTGAAGTCCGTCCACTGGGCGGCGGAATCATAAATCAGGAGAATCGAGAGATGGCTTATTCAGACAAAGTAATCGATCACTACAACAATCCTCGAAACGTCGGGAGTCTGTCCAAGGAGGACGAGAACGTCGGAACCGGTCTGGTCGGAGCACCGGAATGCGGCGACGTCATGAAGCTGCAGATCAAAGTCAATGAGCACACCGAGGTGATTGAAGACGCCAAATTCAAGACCTTCGGCTGCGGCAGCGCCATCGCCAGTTCGAGTCTCGCGACCGAGTGGGTCAAAGGCAAAACCCTGGCGGAGGCGTTGGCGATCAAGAATACGGATATCGTGAAGGAACTCAGCCTTCCTCCTGTAAAAATCCATTGTTCGGTGCTCGCCGAAGACGCCATCAAAGCCGCTATTACAGACTGGAAGAAGAAACACGACAAATAGAGGCGACGTTTTCTAATGGCGATTGAAATTACCGACAAGGCCGTAGACGAAGTGCGCCGCATGATGGAGAAAGAAAGCGTCAACGCCGCAGGGCTGCGCGTCGGCGTGAAGGGTGGCGGCTGCTCCGGTCTTTCATACAACCTGAGCTTCGAGAGCCTGTCCCGCACCGGCGACAAGGTTTTTGAACGCGACGGCGTCAAACTGTTCTGCGACCTGAAAAGCTACATCTATTTGAACGGCACCGTGCTCGATTACGACAGCGGATTAATGGGCAAGGGCTTTGTGTTCATGAATCCGAATGCGAAGAAGAGCTGCGGTTGTGGAAGCTCGTTCTCAACGTAGGTTTCCGAGAGAGCAATCCAGGAAACATCCCACTCATGAATTATTTTGAGGTGTTCGAGCTTCCTCAAATGCTCGGCATCGATACAAAAGCGCTCGAAAAAAAATTTTACAGCCTCAGCCGCCAGTACCATCCCGATTACTTCACCAACGCGCCGGCCGAAGAAAGAAGCCGCGCCCTCCGGATGACTGCCCTGCTGAACGACGCGTATCGAACGCTTCGCCAACCGGCCCGGCGCGTCGAGTACCTGTTGTCGCTTTACGGACTCAAGGCCGATGGCAGTAAGGTTCCGCAGTCGATTTTGATGGAGGTTTTCGAAATCAACGAACACCTGGAAGACATTCGGATGTCGGGCAACGCCGATCCCGCTCAATTCGAAGACCTGAAGCGTCAGATCCATTCCAAGCGTGAGAAGTTTGAAATGGAGCTGGACCAGGCAGCGTCAAGATGGGACTTGTTGATTGCGAAAGGCGCCTCGGAGATGGAGCGAAGAAAGCAGTTGTCTCAGTTGGTGGAGATTCTGTCGGAGTCGTCCTATATCCGGAACCTGGAAGATGAGATCGAAGGTCGGCAGGGACACTATTTTAAGGGAACGCATTAATGCCAGGGATTGTTGGGATCGACCTCGGAACCACAAACAGCCTCGTTGCTGTCGTCGAGAACGGAGTTCCGCGTGTGCTTCCGGGGAAGGATGGGCGCAACCTTGTTCCATCCGTCATCTACTTCGATGAGGACGGAGGGCCTCAAGTCGGCAATGCCGCGAAGGAAATGCTTGTCGAAAAGCCGAAGAACACGATCTTTTCGATCAAGCGATTCATGGGGAAAGGTATCGACGATGTTCGCGCGGACCTGCCGCTGCTGCCTTTCGAAGTGTCCGCGGACAGCGAACACATCATCCGGCTGAAGATCTTTGGCCGCGAGTATACGCCTCCCGAATTGTCTGCCTTCATTCTGCGCGAATTGAAACGCAACGCGGAAAACGTTCTCGGTGAAGAAATAGTCAACGCGGTGATCACGGTCCCGGCCTATTTCAACGACGCTCAGCGTCAGGCAACGAAAGACGCCGGCCGGATCGCGGGTCTGGACGTGCTGCGGATCGTCAACGAGCCGACGGCTGCATCGCTCGCGTACGGTTTGCAGGAACGCAGGCAAGGCACTATCGCCGTCTACGATTTCGGCGGCGGCACATTCGACATTTCGATCCTGAAGTTAAGCGAAGGGATATTCGAAGTCCTCGCGACGAGTGGCGACACGCATCTTGGCGGCGACGACATCGACGAAGCTTTGATCCGGATGGTTATCGCCGAATTAAAGATCGCTCCCGAAGTCCGTCAGATTCAGGAAATACGGCGTGCCGTGAATCGCGCCAAGGAAACCCTTTCCCACGCCGATAACTCGGAGATCGCCGCGGACTCGGCCGGTTACCGCCGATCGATCTCCCGATCGGAATTCGAGAAGCTGATTGAACCGATCGTCGAGCGGACTCTAAAACCCTGCCGGCAGGCGCTGCAGGATGCGGGTTTGAAGCCGTCGGATGTGGACGAAGTGGTGATGGTCGGCGGTTCGACGCGAATTCCCCTCGTTCGCAGTCGTGTTCAGGCGCTCTTCGGACGCGTTCCGCACACCGAATTGAATCCGGATGAGGTCGTCGCCCTGGGTGCCGCCATTCAAGCCGACATTCTCGCCGGGGGCAAGCGTGACATGTTGTTGCTCGACGTGACGCCGTTGTCGCTCGGCATAGAGACGGTCGGCGGTGTGATGTCCAAAATCATTCCGCGCAATTCGACCATCCCCGCGAGCGCCACCGAGATGTTCACGACTTTCGTCGATAGTCAGACCAACGTGAAAATCCACGTCCTGCAGGGCGAGCGCGAACTGGTCCAGGATTGCCGAAGCCTCGCCGAGTTCGAGTTGAAAGGCATTCCACCCATGACCGCAGGCTTGCCGCGAATCGAAGTGAAGTTTCTTATCGATGCGGACGGCATTCTGAGCGTTTCCAGTCAGGAGTTGCGGACCGGCAAATATGCCTCCATCGAAGTGAAGCCGACATACGGGCTCACCGACGAACAGGTTGAGAGTATGATTTTAGAATCCTTTGAGTACGCTGAAGCGGACATCGAAGCCCGGCAGATCATCGAAGCCAGGAATGAAGCGGACACCGTTTTGCGTGCAACAGAAAAAGGCGTTACGGAGGACGAGTACCGGAACCTGTCGGCTGAAGAAAAGGCGGAGATTCAGGCGGCAGCTGAACAGCTACGGAACTCGGTGAATTCGAACGACCACCAGGCCATCCGCGAAGCGATCGATCGGCTCAGCCACGCAACCATGCACCTTGCGGAACTCATCATGAACGCAGCCATTGTCAAGGCGCTAAAGGACAAGCACGTGAGGGAAATCCAATGAACCGACCGCTGACGTGGACTTCTACAGAAGACATTGCAATTGCTTTGGCCGATAAATATCCTGATATTGATCCTCTGACAGTTCGATTTACTGATCTTCATAAGTGGGTTTTGGCAATCGAAGGATTTGCCGATGATCCAAAAAATTCGAACGAGAAAAAACTAGAGGCGATACAAATGGCCTGGCACGAAGAGTGGCAGGATCGTAACTAGAAATGCTGTATTGTCCGCGTTGCAACAACACTCATTGGGAGCGCGCCCGCCAAAGGCCCGGCGCCCTCGTCCTTATAGGTCTGAGACGTCAGTATCGTTGTTTGAAATGCGAGAAAGTCATGACGGTCTCTGTCTTCACGAATGCCCTGGGTTCCCGCCCTTCTTCAAAGTCCAAGAGCCGTAAGCACAACACAAGGAAATGTCCGGAGTGCGGTCAGATCGCACATCGTTCTCACCGCCGATTCCTGGAAAGAATTGTTCCGTTTCTCCGGGCGTATCGTTGTGACGATTGTAAGAGCCGCTTCAGGGCTTTCGTCTGGGGCTAGCTCGAAACATCAAGTTGTCAACAATGGATGACTGCGTCCGCGGCGCGGATGGCTGTCGTGATGGAAGCTTCTAAAAAAGGTCCCATCAGGTAATCGCCGCAGAAGAACAGACCGCGTTGATGAGTTCGCGACAGAAACGATCCGATCTCACGGTATCGTCCCGGCGGGAATTTGGGCATCGCCGGCTTCCACTCCCGCACGATCTTTATGGAAGCTGCGGCCGACGGGTATATTTGCCGGAAGTCGGCAGCCAACTCGTCCGCGGTGGCATTTTCTCCTCCCACGATTGTGACTCCAACTCCATCAGGGTCGATGAAGCCATGGAAAACAATCGTGACCGCGCGTAATCGCTCGACTCGTGGAATGGATAGCGCGTAACAGCGGTCGATCAAGAGCGGCGTTTCCATGAAGACGGTTACCGCCCGGCCGTACTGGCACCTTGCGAAGAAAGCCTGCTCCTCTCGGTCCAGGAGATCCCGCATGCCCGAAATGTCCAGCACACGGTCGCCGGGGATCGCAACAACGATGTGCGAAAACATCCGCCCGTCAACGATGTAAGAACCGTCGTGGTAAGCGATCGACTCCACGCGCTTCCCGGTCGCGACGGTGACGCGTCGCGAGAGTTCATTCGTCAAACGGCGAACGCCGCGCCGGATGGTGAACATCCGGATGTTGTACATGTACCGCGCAAGGTTCAGGTAGAGCAGCTTCGATGTTTCCTCCGAGCCGTAGTAGAACAACGTGGAGATCAATGGACCTGCGACGTAATTCAGGATGTTCTGCGACAATTCTCTCTTCACAAAGGCCGCGACGCTTTCATCGTCGAGCGACGCTCCGCGTTCCGGATGATGGAAATCAAGCTTCGATCCGTAACGAAGCAGGAGATAGGCCATGCGTGAAAGGAGCGCCTTATCGGCAATATTCAATCCTTTGAAGCTCAACAGCCCCGTCGCGGAAGAAACTCGATGATGATAAACGCGGCCTTTGTGGAACTGGCCGGTGATGGGAGGAATCTCGACGAGATCCGCAGTCAGGCCAAGCTCTTCAACCAGCCGGAATGTGTTCGCGTAGGCCTCGCGGCCGAGCAGGTAGGGGCCTGCAGAGCAACGTCCTCCGGGTTCATCGGCTGCTTCGAAAACCGTCGCGGAAATACCGCGTTGCTTCAATGAAAATGCGCAGGTCAGACCGGCGAGCCCGCCGCCGATGATCGCAACATTCATGTATGGACTCGTCCCCTCATGTTCTTGTCCTGGCGCGCATGCGGTCCCGCAGATACGGCATCATCAGCTTGTCCAGCAGCGAAGGAGCCAGCGCGTTCGCCCAGACCAGGGCGCGGCTGATTCCATACGGATAAACCTCGACCTTGGGTTTGCGAATCGCGTCGACGATGCTTCTCGCGACGGCGGAGGCCGACAGGATGCGTCCCATCGGTTTGAAGGGTCCTGTAACATCGCCGTGACGCACGTGGGCAAAAAACTCGGTTTCTGTTCCGGCGGGATTGATGAGCGTCACGTCGATGCCGGACTCCTTCAACTCCAGGCGCAGGGCCTGCGTCAGTCCGTCGAGCGCAAATTTGGTCGCGGAATAAATGGCGGACAACGGCATTCCCCGTTTGCCGGCAACCGATGAAATATTGATGATTTGTCCGCCGCGCTGCGATCGCATGATCGGAATCACCAGTTGGATCGCAAGAAGTGCGGCTTCGAAGTTCAGTGCGAAGATTTCATCAATGACCGAGGCAGGTGTGCTTTCGACGCTGCCATAAAAACCAAATGCCGCGTTGTTGATCAGTACATCGACGCGTCCGAACTCTTCTTTTGTGCGCCGGATCATTTCCTCGACGCACTCTCGTTTTCTCAAATCGAGCGAGAGACACAACGCCGTGGAGCCGCCTTTGTCGATATCAGCGCGCAATTCCTCCAACAGACGGGCTCGGCGGGCGACAAGTACCAGACGCACCTTTTCCGGCGCCAGGGCGATCGCCGTTTCGCGGCCGATCCCGCTTGATGCGCCGGTGATGACGATGACCTTGTTTTCGATTTTTCGTCCCGTCCTGCTCAAAAACTTACTGGAATTCCGGGGACGCACACCGGAATTATCGAGGGTTTCAGGTAATTCCGGTGTGCGTCCCCGGAATTCCGGATTCAGTACACCCAGCTTTTGGTGTCCGCTCCTGCCGGTGCCTTACTGATGATCCATTTCGACATTTCGGGCATGTATCGCTGATGCACGGTGCGGCTGCCGGCCGCGTTTGGATTTTCCGTATCGCCGGTAAAGCAATGTTCGCGGCGTTCGCCGTATATGATCTCTGCCTCGGCGGGTGGATCCTCGGTCTTCTTGAAGAATTCTTCCGTCTGGTAGACCGCGTTATTAAGATACCCGTTGTCCATTGTGCCGCTGGTGATGTGAATCTTCCCTCTCAGCTTCGGTCCGAGGACGGTCCAGTCCCGTTCCATGATGTACCGCAGGTCGTAATGTTCGCGCCAGTACTTCGCCACCTGCGGATCGATCGCGCCGGTCAACTTATCGTAGAGCGGTTTGTAGTAGCCGTCATTGCCGACGGGTCCGAAGACCGAAGCCCAGGCATCGTGCTGACCCGACGAGCGTCCGTGCGAGGCCAGCGCCAGTTCGACAAGATTGCGTTCCTCGAACGTCGAGTAGAGATGGTCGCGATAGTCGCGGTAGCCGGGCTTCGGCGTTTTTTTCCAGGGATTGTCTTCGTAGTAGTAAGCGTTGTGCTCGTCGTAGATGTTGACCGACCGGTACGAACGGAAGTCAATCGGGTCAGGACAGAGCGCCCACGCACCGTTATAGTCGTCGGGATAGAAAACCTGGACGCCGAAAGTTTCCCAGCCTCCTGTCGAACCTCCGATCATCACCCGCGCCCAACTCTGGCCGATTCCACGAAACTGTTTCTCAATGTACGGGATGAAATCGTACGTGATCGCGTCACCGTATGGGCCGTTGTTCTCGGAATTCACCGCATACGAATCGTCGAAGTATGGAGTCGGATGCTGAATGAGAACATGGATCATCCGCGGAAAGTTCGGCCCGTTCCAGTCCTTGAAAAATTTGTAGGCGGCCTCCTGGGTTTCACGTTGGGTGTCCGTTGCCTTGGCGTCGGGAGGTGTTTCCCGCCAACCGTCGTTTTCTATGCTCGCCGGGAAATGTCCGTGGTGGATCAACAAAGGATATCGCGCGTCGGAATGGGTGTCCCAGCCAAACGGCAACAGTATGATTGCGCCCAGATACATCGGCCGGCCCAGAACTTCGTCAGTCTTTCGTTCTGCACACGAACGTACTTCACTTGTTTCGTATCCGTGGGCGGCTTCACTGGAGGAACTTCCTGATCCATCGAGATCCTGATTTCACCGCCGCGAGACGGGTCGATATGTATTTTCACAGGCTTGCTGTAAAAGTTTCCCGGCTTCCGATCCCAGTGCTGGCCTTCACCCTGATCCATCGGCAGCTTGATCGTGTGGCCGTCGGCCCGGTGGAATGTTTCATAGCGGCTAAGTAACGCCTGGACGAAGTAGTCGCCGGCCGGAATATCTTTGACGCTGCGGACGGGCCATCCCCAAACGGTCTCATCGATTCTGACGTCTTGCCCGGGCTTCAGTCCGTCGACATCGACGCCGAAGATCGGCCGTGTACTGTTGGCACGATATTGATCGCTTTGCGTGCGGGGTTCGCTCTTTCCGTCGTCTGAAATGAAAAGGAGGACCCTTCCGTCCAGCGGTTGCGCGCTGCGTGCGGATGGGAACGAGATGAGAAACGTCAACTGTCCGGCGCTCGGCAATTTTGTGGCAAGAGTCATCGACGCCGTTAGCACAGACAGCACAAAAACCGCCGCCATGATGCGATACGGATTGGAATTCATGGCGACAAACTTAACCCAGGATTTCCCACAAGAACCAGAATTCTTTGTACGTTGAGGTCTCGAAGCAGCGGGGCTGTAATTGGTTGTTGAATATGGCTTAAAAGTACAGTTGACAAAAAAACCACTGTATAGAGACTACATCTCGCCAGTGAGGGGACTGGAATGGCGGTAGCTTGACCGCTTGAAACGGAGGTACGGACAGGATGTCCGACAACAGATCCACGCTGGCTCTCGACCTGCCTGTTCATGGGCCACTGGTAACCACTATCGAATGCTATATCAACCGCGCGGTCGACGAGGTGCTGCGCACCTTGCCCGACCCCAACACGTTGTCGGCCGATGAGCGGCGCGGCATCATCGCGCGGTATACCTCGGTTCTGGAAGGAAACTTCATCTACTGGATGACCGCGACGTATCTTTCCCTGCGGTCCGCGGAAGCGCGAACCATTGTCGAAAGCAATCTTCGCGAAGAGGTCCAGGACAATCATCCTGGAATGTTGCGGCGATTCGCGACTGCGGCACGAGCCCTGTCGACGGACAGCGACCGTATCTCCGTCGAGAAAGAGCTTCAACATGTCCGCACTTTCGTCGCCCGCCTGTCGACGCTACAGATCGTCGTCATGATGGGTTTCTTTGAAGGCTTCATCGCAAAGTTCATGCCTTATCTCGCCGATCTGGCGGTTCGTCAGGGTTCTAATGAACTGGAGTACACCGACGTGCACGGCGTGGTGGACATAGCGCACACTCAAGGACTACTTCGCACCTACGCCGCCGAAGTGTTGTTCTGCGATGAACATCCTTCCGCTCAAACGCTGTACGAAGGTGCCGATCTGCTGCGCACACTTATCGACCGGGTCGTTTCCTGCTGAGCGAGACTTATGCCGGTGCCATTAGCGACCAAACTTCGCGATAAACTGCGCGACATCATCCAGACGTTCCACCGGTTATATCTCGTGCATGTCTGGAAAATGAACATCGGCGAAGGAAGCGTCGTCTCTTTCAGCGCCAATGTCGATCGCACGAACCCGCGTGGTGTCCACATTGGTAAGTTCTCGGTCATTACTTTTGGGGCAACGGTGCTTTCACACGACTATGTGAACAAACTGCACCGTGATGTCCGGATCGGCGACTACTGTTTCATCGGTACCGGCGCGATTATCCTGCCGGGCGTCACCATCGGAGACCATTGCATCGTGGCGGCTGCGACTCTGGTAGCGCGTAACGTTCCGCCAGGGTCGCTTGTTGCCGGCAATCCTGCCCGCGTCGTCGAGAACAATGTCCAGACCACTTACTACGGTGTGCGATGCACCGCACCACTGAACGAGTAGAACACTATGCCCATTCGATCAACCATCCTGTCGGAAATCCATCAACTGGCCGAGTCTGAACAAAAGACGCTTCCGCCGCTCACCGACGACCTCGTCATGCTGAAGTCCGGCCTGGACTCCTTAGCCATCGCCATTCTGGTTGCCAGGCTGGAGGAAACCCTGGACCTGGATCCGTTTACAGATTCGGATGACGTTTTTTATCCGGTGACTCTGGGCGATTTCATCAGGTCTTATGAACGAGCAGAGAGCAAGCTGCGGTAAATCGCTCCGGGATCGTCTCGACACAGCAAAACCGGAAAGGTTCTTGTGGGACGTTACAACGGCCATCGGCCTGGCCGATCTGTCGACAGCTTCCAGCTTCGGCGGCAGGCTGAGCGAACTGGCCGGCAAATCCGTTCTCATCCGGACCGATCAGCAACCCGCTGCTGCGCTCGCCATTGTCGAGTTGGATGGTGTGGCGCGCCGGATGGTCCTCTGTCCGCCGGACCTTTCTTCCGAACACCTGTCTTGCGTCATCAGGACGGCGGGTGTCGAGGCGGTCGTGTCGGATAGAGATGTCCCGGAAGCGGCAACGGCGGAAGTTGCCCTCCATGTCCGAGTCGGCGAACTAGACACGCCGTACCAACCGCCTTCCACGATTCCGACAGATACCGAATGGGTACTCTTCACTTCCGGGACAGCGGACGTGCCCAAAATGCTGCGGCATGACCTTGCGAGTCTGACGGCTCCGATCCAGAGCGGTCACCTCAACAGCGATGATGTGGTGTGGGGCACGTTTTACGATATACGCCGGTACGGCGGGTTGCAGATTTTCCTGCGCGGCCTTCTGGGACACGGATCCTTCGTGTTCTCCAACGCTGACGAAGCCGTGGGCGATCATCTGTTTCGTCTGGGCACGCTTGGCGTAACGCACCTCACCGGCACTCCGTCGCACTGGCGGCGGGCATTGATGAGCGCGTCCACAAGTGCGATTTCCCCTCGCTACATTCGTTTGTCCGGCGAAATCGCGGACCAGCCCGTGTTGAGTGCGCTGCGGGCTGTCTTCCCGCAGGCGACTGTGGGGCACGCATTCGCATCGACTGAGGCCGGGGTTGCTTTCGAAGTGAACGACGGCTTTGAGGGCTTTCCTTCGGACTTCCTGGGGAAACACGGCGACGTCGAATTGCGCGTGAAGGATGGTTCCCTGCAGATTCGCTCGACGCGATCGGCCCACGGATATCTCGGAAGCGAAACAATCCCATTCGAGGACTCCGACGGATTTGTGGAAACCGGCGACAGTGTGGAACTTCGTGGCGACCGCTACTACTTCCTCGGACGCCGAAACGGTGTGATCAACGTTGGCGGCCTCAAGGTCCATCCGGAAGAAGTCGAAACGTTGATCAACCGTCATCCTGCAGTCCGAATGTCGAAGGTCCGATCGCGCCACAATCCCATAACCGGGGCGCTCGTCGTCGCGGATATCGTCCTGAAAACGGGCGTTGCGGATGCCGAAGTGAGAAACGCAATTCACGATTTCTGCAGAAAGAGTCTTCCGCGGCACAAAGTACCGGCCGCCCTGCACTTTGTTCCGGCTCTGCACGTAGCTTCCACCGGAAAGATGTCGCGTCACGGTGCGTAACGTCATTGTGACCGGCGGGAGCCGCGGGCTTGGCCTCGCGATCGTCGAAAAATTGCTCGAAGCGGGATATCGTGTGGCAGCTGTGGCACGGAGCGAAAGCGCTCCACTGACTGACGTCATCCACGCAGCGGAAAACCGCCAGGCGGGTTCCTGCCGCTTCATTCCGTTTGACCTTTCGAACATCGAAGGTATTCCCGTTCTGGTTCGCGCATTACGCAGAGATCTCGGCGCGATTTATGGTCTGGTCAACAACGCCGCCGTCAGTTCCGACGGGGCGCTGGCCATCATGCATAACTCGCAAATCGAACAGGTCGTCCGCGTCAACACTCTCTCGCCGATCATCCTGACGAAGTACGTCGTGCGCTCGATGATGGCCGACGGCCAGGGTCGAATCGTGAATGTGGCTTCCATCATCGGATTTACCGGATACAGCGGCCTGTCCGTTTATGGGGCGACCAAAGCATCGATGATTGGATTCACGCGATCGCTGGCGCGCGAAGTCGGCCGAAAAGGAGTGAACGTCAACGCTGTCGCGCCCGGCTTTCTCGACACCGAGATGACGCAGAAACTCGACGGCGAGCGTCGCGATCAAATCGCACGACGCAGCGCTCTGCGCCGCCTTCCGGGGGTGGACGACGTCGCGGATGCTGTTGAGTTTCTTCTCAGTGAGAAAGCCAGAAGTATTACGGGAACGGTAATGACCGTGGATGCAGGGAACACGGCATGAGCGAAACTCAAACCCCCACACCGGCTTTGAATCGATCCTCGGCAAAGGCCTGGCTTCGGGCTCTCGAATTGACGGCACGAATACCGCAAAACCCTTACCGAACCTTTCCGGTGCTTATCCAGGAACTCGGTCAACGATTTGGCGACGCGCCGGCGCTCCTGTCCCACAATGAAACGCTGACGTATCGATCGCTGGCGGAACGTGCGAATCGTTACAGCCGCTGGGCCGTCGCTCACGGGTTGTCCAAAGACCAGACGGTATGTCTCCTGATGCCGAACCGGCCGGAATACACGGCCATCTGGATCGGGATCACGGCTGTTGGAGTCACGGTAGCGCTGCTCAACACTAATCTGACCGGCACATCGCTGGCGCACTCCATCGACGTGGTTCAGGCCCGGCACGTTATCGTCTCTTCCGAACTGGCCGCTAATCTCGATGCCGCGCTGCCTCACCTCACGATCGAGCCCGCCATCTGGAGACACGGCGATGGTGCCGAAGGAAGTCGCAGGATCGATCGCGAGATCGAGGCATTTCACGGTGATCTCTTGCCCGAAGAAGACCGCGGCGTCACGATTCGGGACCGGGCGCTGTGCATCTATACTTCGGGCACCACGGGTTTGCCCAAAGCGGCCAATGTCAGCCATTTCCGCTTGATGCGATGGAGCCATTGGTTTGCCGGCATGATGGACACGCGGGCCACCGATCGCATGTACAACTGCCTGCCGATGTATCACAGCGTCGGAGGTGTCGTCGCAACCGGCGCTGTTCTCGTGGCGGGCGGTTCCGTCGTCATCAGCGAAAAATTCTCGGCGCGGCGGTTCTGGAGCGAGATCGCACACTGGGACTGCACCTTATTCCAGTACATCGGAGAACTGTGCCGCTACCTGGTCACCGCTGATCCGGACCCGGAGGTGAAACGTCCTCACAGTCTGCGGATGTGCTGCGGCAATGGACTCCGTCCGGACATTTGGAGCGAATTCAAGCGCCGCTTCGCGATCCCTCAGATTCTGGAGTTTTACGCTTCGACCGAAGGCCACATTTCTTTGTTCAATATCGATGGCCGGTCCGGGTCGATCGGACACATTCCGCCTTATCTTGCGCATCGTCAGCCTACCGCCCTTTTGAAGTTCAACGTGGAGAGACAAGAGCTGATGCGGAACGAAAAGGGCGATTACATCGCGGCAGGACCAAACGAACCCGGCGAAGTCGTCGGCCGGATTCTTGACGGGCCCGCAAACGCGTCAGCGCAATTCGAGGGATACACCGACGCGAAGGCTTCGGAGCAAAAGATCCTGCGAGACGTCTTTCAGGCGGGTGACTCGTGGTTTCGGACGGGCGACCTGATGCGCAAGGACGAGAAGGGGTACTTCTACTTCGTCGATCGCATTGGCGACACCTTCCGCTGGAAAGGTGAAAACGTCTCCACGACCGAGGTCGCGGAAGTGATCTGTTCCTTTCCGGGCGTCAAAGACGCCAATGTCTACGGCGTTGCCATCCCGGGCGCCGAAGGAAAGGCCGGGATGGCCGCGCTTGTGACACAGGACGATCCGGACCTGGCGGCGCTGCGTTCTTATCTTGCCGGTCGTCTTCCGGGCTACGCCAGACCGGTGTTTTTGCGGTTTCTTTCCGAGATGGGCCTGACCGCGACATTCAAGCACACCAAGGGCGGCCTGATGAGTGAAGGCTACGATCCGGCCGTCGTTCCGGACGGTCTTTATTACGACGATTACGACGCGCAGTCTTACAGGCCTCTCGATCCCTCCGCTTACGATCGCATTCGCGACGGTCGAATGCGGTTCTGAGCGTCGACCGAAACATGGACATGAAACCAGAAACTATAGCGATTCACGCCGGTTACGCCGGCGACCCTGCGACCAAAGCCGTCGCGGTACCGATCTATCAAACGGTGGCTTATGCCTTCGACAGCGCCGATCATGGCGCGGCGTTATTCAATCTCGAAGTCGAAGGATTCCGGTATAGCCGCATCAGTAATCCCACCACGGAAGTGCTTGAACGGCGCGTCGCGGCTCTCGAGGGTGGTGTCGAAGCATTGTGCGTCGGTTCCGGACAGGCCGCGATGAATTATGCGGTCCTGAACGTCACTGAACTGGGAAGCAATATCGTCTCGGTTCCTCAACTCTACGGCACGACCTACACCCTGTTTGCCCACCTGCTGCCAAGCCAGGGTGTTCAGGTGAAGTTCTCGAGATCCGACCGGGCATGTGACGTCGAGAGTTTGATCGACGACAGGACAAAAGCAGTTTATTGCGAAAGCGTCGGTAATCCAGCCGGGAACATCTGCGACATCGAAGCGCTCGCGAACGCAGCGCATCGCCACGGTGTCCCGCTGATCGTGGACAACACCGTCCCCAGTCCGATACTGCTGAGGCCGATCGAATACGGTGCGGACATCGTGATTCATTCGTTGACGAAGTTCCTTGGCGGGCATGGAACGAGTCTTGGTGGAGTCATCGTGGATAGCGGTCGTTTTCCGTGGAAAGATCACGCCGATCGCTTTCCCATGTTCTCCCGGCCGGACGCTTCTTATCACGGCATGGTATACACCGATCACTTCGGGAAGGCGGCCTGCATTGCGCGCTGCCGCAGTGTTTATCAGCGGACGACAGGGGCCGTTCTTTCGCCGTTCAATGCCTTTCTGCTGCTGCAGGGGATCGAGACCGTGGCGCTGCGCGTCGAGCGGCACGTGCAAAACGGGCGCCGGGTCGCCGAATTTCTCCGCTCGCATCCGCGGGTCGAATGGGTCAACTACGCGGGCTTTCCGGATTCGCCGTATTACGAACTCGCCCGCAAGTATCTCGGCGGACATGGATGTTCGCTAATGACATTTGGAATCAAGGGCGGTTTCGAAGCCGCAAAGAAGTTCTACGATGCCTTGAAGCTCTTCAAGCGGCTCGTCAATCTCGGCGACGCGAAATCGTTGGCTTGCCACCCCGCGTCGACGACGCACCGGCAGATGCCGCCCGAAGAACAGGTTCATGCCGGCGTCACCCCCGAGATGATTCGGCTGAGCATCGGCATCGAACACATCGACGATATTGCCGCCGACCTGGATCAGGCACTCACCACGGAGGGACTCTGAAGCTCATCTGTATGAACCGACAAGGAACGCTTGACGAAGCTTATCGTCAATTCGACTCCAACTGCCTGGATATCGGGCTGGTGAACAACATGCCCGACTCCGCTCTGGAAGCGACCGAGCGACAGTTCCGTTCGCTGCTCGAGGATGCTTCCGACGGTCTGATCGTCCGGCTCAGGCTCTACTCTCTCCCCGGCGTGCCGCGCGGAGAGTTCGGCCGAAGTTTCCTGTGTGACCACTCCCAAACCGACGCTCCTGCCGACACTCTTGATGGGCTCATTGTCACGGGAACCGAACCGCAAGCCCGATGTCTGACGGACGAGCCCTACTGGAACAGCATGACCCGCCTTCTCGAGTGGGCCGACCGGAATACCGCGTCGACAATCTGGTCGTGCCTCGCGTCACACGCGGCAGTCCTGTACACGGACGGAATTCAACGCAGCGAATTTGCGGAGAAAAAATTTGGAATCTTCGACGGCAGCTGTGTGACGCGGCACCGCTTGAACGATAACGCCGGAATTCAAACGCGAATGCCGCACTCCCGCTGGAACGACCTCCCCGAAGAGGCCCTTCAATCGTGCGGTTATCAAATTCTTTCGCGCTCGTCGGCCGGCATTGATGCCTTCGTCAGGCAACGCAGGAGCCTGTTCGTGTTTTTTCAGGGACACCCGGAATACGAGGCCGAAACGTTACTGCTGGAATATCGCCGTGACATCAAGCGATTCTTGAGAGGTGAGCGGGACACGTATCCGCAGGCGCCGGAAGGCTACCTCGATGAGCCCACCACAGCTATATGGAATGCGTTGAAGGCGCGCGCTCTCTCGGATCGCAGGGAGGAAATCATCCGGGAATTCCCGCTGTCCGGTGGTGGAGAAGCCGTCAATTCCTGGCGTGCGGATGCTGTGCGGATCTATCGCAACTGGCTTGGCTTTTTGAGTGAATGCAAGATCGAGAAGCGTACGTCCGAATTGTTGCCGGTCACAGCCGATTAACTGTTGGGGGAAGGTACAGTGAAAGGCATCGATGACCTTCTGACTTGCGCGAGGAGCATCGAGTCCACCATTTCAGGTGGGCCCATAGCACACTCCGTTACGCCGGCGGAAATTCGTGGCCACTTGTCCGAACACTACGATTTTTCCCAGTCACTGCCGTTGGAAGACGTGGTTTCGGATGTGCAGCGAATGCTGGAGAATTGGCAGACGCAGGTCACTCATCCACGTTACCTCGGTCTCTTCAACCCCAGTGTGACGGACGCTTCGATCATCGCCGATACGCTTGTCGCAGCCTACAATCCTCAACTCGCCGCCTGGCGAACATCGCCGGCGGCCAACGAGATTGAGCGGCACACTCTCGCGTGGGTGGCGCGCAGATTCGGCTTACCGGACGGTACGTTCGCGAACTTCACAAGCGGCGGTGCCGAGTCGAATCTCACGGCGGTCATCGTGGCGCTGACAGGCGCCTTTCCCAATTATGGCGACGACGGAATCCGCGGCCTCCCGGCATTGCCGTTAATCTATCTGACAGCCGAGGCTCATCACTCGTTCAACAAGATCGCTCACGCAACGGGGCTGGGCCGCCGGGCGCTCCGGTTGGTCGAAACGGATCGTGATCTGAAAATGGACATGGAGGACCTCGCGCGGAAGGTCGCGGCCGATCGGAAGAACGGCATGATTCCCTTCATGGTCGTCGGTACGGCAGGAACCACGGCGGCCGGAGTCATCGACCCGCTGCCGGACCTGGCTGCCTTCTGCGGATCGGAAAAGCTTTGGTTCCATGTCGACGGAGCATGGGGAGCGGCGGCCGCGATTTCGCCTCGCCTGAGGACGCATCTCTCGGGCATCGAGGCTGCGGACTCCGTTATTTGCGACGCGCACAAATGGTTTTCAGTGCCGATGTCGGCCGGCATGTTTTTCTGCCGGCATGACGAAGCCGTTCGTCGAGCATTTCGAGCCCAGGCCTTCTACATGCCGGGGAAGACTGCTGCGGTCGATGATCCCTACAACACGTCGACACAGTGGTCCCGGCGCTTTATCGGCTTGAAACTCTTCATGTCTCTGGCCAATCTGGGCGAGGCCGGATACATCCGCATGGTGGAAGAACAAACGCGACTCGGAAATGTTCTTCGAGACCTGCTGACGCGGATGGGTTGGACTATCGCCAACTCCACGCCTTTGCCCGTGGTTTGCTTTACCCGGCATGGGCTGAATCCCTCCAAATTCCTCCAACTGCTTTATCAAAAAGAGATCGCCTGGATGTCTGAGGTGCAGATCGCCGGACGGCCGGCGATCCGAGCCTGTGTGACCAGCTTCAAAACGACCGAAGCCGATATCGAATGGATTGTCCGGCGTATCGATCGTGAGATCCCGCTCTAGCCCGCCTCGAACCCCCTACATTATTGACCTCGGCTGACTCGGATCGTTCCGACCTGCACCCTGAACTCAAGGTTCTGTGATGCCTGCCTCGTCCAATCTACAGGGAACTTTTTTGGACTGCTTTCCGTTTGCAATGGAGAAGAATGGAGGGAGGATTTACGCATGTACTGCATTCATTGCGGAAAGCCATTGGAAGATGGAGCGAATTACTGTTCAGCGTGCGGCAGAGCACGTTCGACGAATCCGTCTTCGGCGAGCGAGTCGCACGACGGGAGGAGTTTCCGGCGGATTCGCGAAGGGAAAAAGATTGCGGGGGTCTGTGGGGGGGTAGCCCGCTATTTCGACCTCGACGTCACACTGGTCCGAATCCTGTGGATCTTGTTCAGCATCTGCCCGCCCATTCCTGGACTCGTGGCGTACATCGTCTGCTGGATCGCGATGCCTCAAGACCCGCTTCCATCTTCGTCGCCTTCGATGGCATCTACGACTACAACTGTTTGATATTTCCACGCTAGAGTCGCCCGCCGTAATCGGAGATTGAAATCTGGCCTCCGTGTATAATTCACATCGCACCTGGAACTGGTGCGGGTTGACATGCCTTTGCTAGCCGCGGTTTTGTTGTCGCTTTTCCTCCGCACTTCCGACGATCTGACGTTGACGGTCAACGTATTGGATCCAGGGGGGAAGGCCGTACCGCAGGTCACGCTGATTCTCGAGAAAACCACCGACCAGAAACGATGGGACGGCGCTACATCCGACGCCGGAACGTACCGATTCGAGCGGCTTTCCGCGGGATCTTATGTTCTGCGCGTCGTGAAAGAAGGCTATTACGCGGATGACAGCGACCTCCGCCTGGAAGCCAGCAAAGTCGTGGATTTCACGATTGTGCCGGTCGAGGGCCGTCACGACGAAGTCGAGGTAATCGCGCGCCCCGAGGCGATCAACACCGATGCGGTCTCGGTGCAACACACGGTTAGCAATGAAGTACTTCAGAACGTTCCGTTCACCGGCCGCCGCAATTTCCTGAACGCGCTCACGGTCATGCCCGGCGTGGTCAAAGACTCCAATGGTGCGCTGCACATCCACGGATCGAGATCCGATCAAATCCGGTATCAGCTCGACGGCATGAACCTGAACGATCCGTCAGGCGGACTGAGTTCAAACATTCCAATCGACGCCATCGAAAGTGTGGACCTCGACGTGGCGGGATACTCCGCGGAATCCGGCAAGGGTTCGGGAGGTGTGGTCCGCGTCGAAAGCAAATTCGTCGGCGACAAACTGAAGTGGAACGTCACGGACTTCTTTCCCGGCATGAATTTCAAAAGGATGACGATCGGCGACTGGGATCCGCGATTCCTCCTCTCGGGTCCGATCGTGCGTCGAAAGGCCTGGTTCATGTATTCGGGCAGCCTTCGATACGTCCGGACTTTCAATGAAGGCTTGCCCGAAGGTGCGAACCGCCAGAACACCACGCAGGCCGATCAGCTTTTGAAACTTCAATGGAACCTGGCCGAATCTCATGTTGTCACGATGAGCCTTCTCACCAACACCGAGTATTATGGGAACCTCGGTCTTAGTCCTTCCCGGCCGATCGAAACGACCACCAATTTTCTGAGACGCGGAACTACGGCCGCCGTTGCGAATCGGAACATTCTGCGCGGAACTTTTTTTGAAACGACGGTGCAATGGACGCACCGGCGCGAAAGTGAACTGGGGAAAGGCACGGAAACTCTCGTCGCAGCGCCCGGCGGCTGGACCGGCAATTTTTACGCGGACCGGCGGGGCCGCACGGATCGCTTTCACGTGAGCCAGGTTGCCGCACGTGAGGAGCGGTTCCGCGGGATCGTCCATCGATTCAAAACAGGCGCGGAGTGGGATTACGTCATCTCGGATCTCGGAATTGATCGGCGGCCATTCGAAGTCCGCGATGCCGCGAATCAGCTGCAGGTTGCTGTCCGCTTCGTCGGCCCGTCGTTCGCAAGCATCCGCAACAGAGAAACCGGCTTCTTCGCCCAGGATCGAATGACGCTGTCGCGGCGGCTGCAGGTCGAGCTCGGAATGCGTGCCGATCATGAAACCGTCGCTGGAGCGCTGAATATTGCGCCGAGAGTGGCGGGATCGTTTCTTCCATTCGCCGACGATCGAAGCAAGGTCAGTGCCGGCGTGGGCTTGTTCTATGACAACGTCGCTCTGAATCAATTTCAATTGCCGCAGATGCAACGGCGTGTGCTGGCCTTTTACGACGCCAATGGATTTGCGCAAGAGAGCTCAACGCCCGCTGCCGTCGGCCTCGGCCGCAGGATTGAGAGTCCATACGGGATCAACTGGAATGCCGCCTGGGATCAGCAATGGGCGCCCCGCTGGGTGTCGCGCATCAATGTCATTCAGAAACGCGGCAAGCATCAGACGCGCCTGGCTGCCGTTCCGGATCCGAATGGTTATGGTCTCGAGTTCAATAGTTCCGGCAAATCCACGTACGATGCCGTAGAGATGTCCATCGATCGTCCCATTCGCACGAACCTTCGCATTCTGGGGTCATACATTTACTCGCAGACGAAGGCGCGGCCTTCGTTGACGTTCGAGTTTCCGGATCCATCCCTTGAAGACATCCCGCTGGCTCCCGTCGGATGGAATACACGGCATCGCTTTGTGACGTGGGGATACTTTCCGTTCGTCCTTCAAACCGCTGCTTCCTTCGCCGTTGAAGTTCGTTCAGGATTCCCCTTCTCGACGGTCGATGAGTTCGGTCACCTTGTCGGTCCCTACAACGGAAACTCGATGCCCACGTTCTTTGCGACGAACTTCGCAATCGAAAAGGAAATCCCGATCGTGTTCGGCAAGCGCATGGCCATCCGCCTCAGTTCCACGAATCTCTTCAACCGCTTCAATCCGCGCTACGTCGACGGCAACGTCCACTCACCGACTTTCCTGCAATACAGCGACTCCACGGGCCGCGCGTTTTCGGGCCGCGTGCGGATCATCAAGAAGTAATAACTGTTGATACCAAACCCTTTCCGATAGTACATTGCGCCCACTGTAACGGGACCGCCACGGCAATCGAAAGTTGTCCGTCACCCCCATGTGGCGAAGACCGGTAAGCGTCGCAAAGAACAAAAAGGAACTCTGTGAGGAGCGTATGAATCGTTACCTTTACTTGGGATTGGTGGTGTTCATTCTGGCGGGTGCCGTAGCGGGATTTGGCCAGAGCGTTCAGGGTGGCGTCCGCGGAGCTGTGATGGATCCGGGAGGCGCGATCATTCCGGGTGTCGAGGTCTCATTGATCAACATGGAGACGAATGCGGCCCGAACCGCAGTCAGCAACGAGCAGGGACAATACGTGTTCGCTGCGGTTAACCCGGGCGTTTACCGAATCAAAGCGGCATTGCCTGGGTTCAAGACTTATGAGCGTCAGGGCGTGAGGATCGGGACTCAGGAGTTCCCGATCATCGATATCCCGTTGGAAGTCGGTGCCGTCACGGACGAAGTTTCGGTGGTCGCGGATGCGCCGCTCATCGAAGCGTCGAACGCGTCGAATGGCCAGTTGTTAGGACAAGCCGTTCTCGACGTGCTGCCGAATCCCGGACGAAACGCCTTCATCATCGCGCAGACCGTCCCCACTGTGATGCCGGCAGGCGATCCGACCTGGAACCGGCAACAGGATCAAAACGGTTCGTCCGCGATTTCTTTGGCGGGCGGTCCGGTTCGCGGCAATAACTACACGATTGATGGTATTTCCGTGACCGATGTGAGAAACCGAGCGATTCTTTCTCCCTCCATTGAGTCCATCTCGGAAGTGAAAGTACAGGTCAATACGTTTGACGCAGAGATGGGTCGCACCGGCGGTGGCGTGTTCAATACCGCGGCGAGGTCGGGAACAAACCAGTGGCACGGCAGCGGACTCGTGCAGAACCGCCCGACGTGGACAGTCGCAAACAACTGGTTCTCGAACGCGAGAAGTATTCCGCTGAACAAAGACTTCAAGTATTGGCTCGGCGGTGGTTCGATTGGCGGGCCAGTCCGGAAGGACAAAACCTTCTTCTGGTTCTCGACCGAAGATTACCGCGACAACTCGACGGTGACCGGAAGCCGCACCGTGCCCACACTGAAGCAGAGGCAGGGTGACTTTTCGGACACCGTGGACGCTCTTGGACGCCCGGTTATCATCTACGATCCGACCACGACGAGGCCGAATCCGAGCTTCAATTCAGCCAGGTCGGTGTCCCTTTCGAACCCGCAGTACATTCGAGATCCATTTCCAGGAAACAAGATTCCTTCAAACAAGTTCGATTCCATCGCGCTCGCGCTGTTGAAGTACTACCCGGAGCCGGATGCGCGAAAGCCGAGCGACCCGATCGATAACACGCTGAACTACAGCCGGGCCGCCACGCTTCCGAACGGCGGACGGCAGTTCTCGATAAAGATGGATCACCAGCTTTCCCACAATCTGTCGATCAGCGGTCTCACCGCGTACCAGAAAACCCACGAACAAACCAGTGGGGTGTACTTCAGTGGCGACCAGCAAATAGCGGACTCCAGTAACGCCGTCCTCCAACGGGTCGCGAAGGTTTTAGCGTTTAATGGAACCTGGACCCGAAGTACTCAGGAAGTCGTGACGTTCCGCTACGGGTACAGCAGGTTCGATGACTACTCCGTGCCGCAGAGTCTGGGCTACGACGTTAAGCAACTCGGCTTCAGCGACAACTTCCTGAAGCAGGTTACCGTGAAGAAGTTTCCTTCGGTCAGCGTCACTGGTTATCAAGGATTCGGCGACACGTCACTGAGCACCCTTTATTACTACGCCCAGAATGCCAACGTCGGAGTCGCACGATTCATGGGCCGTCACAGCTTGAAATATGGATTCGACTTTCGCCATGTCGGCGCGTTCTATTTCCCGCAGGGGCAGGGGAGCGGAACATTCAACTTCACCTCAGGCTTCACACAACTGGACCCGCAAATCTCGGCGGCCACATCGGATCCGTACGTCACCGGGAACGCGTTTGCCAGTATGCTGCTCGGAACTTCCTCAACAGTCACGATGACGAATGCGAATCCGCTGGACGGATATTTTCGCTATTACGCGGGCTATCTGCAGGACGACTTCCGGCTCAACAACAAGCTGACATTCAATATCGGCTTGCGCTATGAGTACGAAGGCGCCATGCGCGAGAAGCAGGATCGCATTGTTGTTGGGTTCGATCGTAATGCAAAGAATCCGATCGGCGATATGACCATCAGCAACCCTGCCATTCCCGGCAACCAGACCATCAATCAGTACATGGGACGTACGCTGACGGGCGGGCTCATGTACGCCGGAGTCAACGGCAACCGCACTTCCCAGGCGGTCAATCCCAAAACCAAGTTCGGGCCGCGTTTGGGTGTCGCGTGGAATGCGCCGAATCACTTTGTCGTGCGCGGAGGCTACGGCATTTTCTATGCGCCGGAGCAATACACCTCGCCGAGCAGCACGGTTTGGGCAACGCAGGGTTATACGATCACCGATACAGCGACGAATGCGGCCGGTACGGGCACGGCGAGTCTCTTCCCGCAGACCGGTTTCCTGGCGAATCCGTACCCCAACGGCGTGCGCCAACCCGTCGGTAATACTCCTGGACTCGGCGCTCAACTTGGCGACCAGGCGAGCTTTGTCGACGACAGCGGTAAAGCCGGACGTGTGCAGCAATACACCATCGACATTCAAAAGGAAATGCCCGGCGGAGTTGTTGTTTCTGCCGGATATGTCGGAAGCTGGACTTCCAACGTGACTATCGGAGGAACCGGCAGTCAGTCGGTCAACCTCAACCAAATCCGCCCGGGCACCGTTCCGCTCACTTCCGCGCTCCTGACGCAAGTGCCGAACCCGTTCTTCGGCAAACCGGGTGTCGCCGGAACGCGCGGTACCGGTGCCACCATTCAGGCCGGAGAACTGCTGCGGCCGTACCCGCAATTCACCACCGTCACGATGCAGCGTGTTCACCAGGGCTTCGCGCGGTACAACTCGATGGTCGTCAAGGCGGAGAAACGTTCCACCAATGGGCTCACGCTGCGCGCCAACTGGACGTGGAGTAAAAACCTGGACAACGTGGTCGGCGAAGACAACTTCTATGTCGCCGAGTCCAATTCGATCCAGAACGCGTATGACGTCGGCAAAGAATACGCGTATTCCACGATCGATACGCCACATCGCGTCAACATCACGCCGATCTACCAGCTTCCTTTTGGAAAAGGCCGGCCGCTCATGAACGGCGGCGGCTGGACCGACAGAGCGTTCGGCGGCTGGGCGCTGAGCGTCATCGGGTCATTCCAAACCGGATTCCCGTTGACGATTTCGCAGACGTCCGATACCACGACTGCGTTTGAAGGAGCGCAACGTCCGGTTCGGATTGCCGGCGTCGACCCGGGAACTCCCGGACGGATTCAGGACCGGCTCGGCGCCGGTCTGTCACCCGCAAATCCGGCGCTTGGGCTCGCGAGTAACGTCTACCTGAATAAGAACGCATTTATGTCGGTGACGGACTTCAACAACGTGAATAAATTCGACCTGACGACCACCCCGTTTCCGTTTGGCGACATGGCGCGCAACATCGCCGACATCCGTACGGCGGGCGCAAAGCTGGTCAACGCTTCACTGGGCAAGACAACGAACATCACCGAAGGCGTCAAACTCACATTCCGCATCGAAGCAAGTAACGCCCTCAACACGCCGAGGTTCTCCGGACCCAATACGAACATCAGTAGCGCACAGTTCGGCCAGATCACGTCGCAGACCGGATTCCAGCGTCAGATCCAGTGGCTGGCGCGCGTCCACTTCTAACGCTGCCTCTCAAACGGCAAACACGTTTTCGGCCGTGTTTGCCGCTCTTCGTCATAACCGCCGCACTGGCCGCGCCCCTCGAGTTATTCAAAGCTCCACCCGACATCAAAAACGAAAAGGGTTCGATCGTCGTCACCGACACGAACGGAAAGCCACGCTGGACCGCCGACTGGACCATGGAGCCCGCCTTCGAAAACGGACGCCGGGCGGTTCGTTTTACCGAGACCGGTCGCGGACGGCACTCGGCATTTCCAAACGAATTGCAGTGGTCGCTGGAGTCCTTTTGGAGTGCCGATGGAGCATACAAACCGAGGCGCGTGGAGAAAACATTTCGTGACGCAGCGGGAAAAGTGCTCGCCGTTGAGAAGAAGGTCTTCGACGAATCCGCGTCGGTGATGCGCTATGAACGGACCGTCGATGGGCGGACAGAATCGAAGTCCATCAACATCCCAGCCGACGTCATCGCGGTCGACGGAATCGCCGCCATCCTTCGATCGTTTCCATTCGACACCGGCCGATTCTCCACGCACCTCATGTCCAACGAACCGAAGCTCTACGATGTCACTATTGAGAATCGAGGCCGCGAACGCGTCCGGACTCCCGCCGGCGACTTCGATTGTTACAAGATCGAGTTCGTGGCGCACCTTGGCGTTCTGAATGTCGTGAAACCGTTTCTCCCCAAGACAACGTTTTGGATGACCGTCCAGCCGCCCCACTTCTGGGTGCGCTACCAGGGCTACGAAAACGGTTACGGCACACCGCAAATCATCATGGACCTGAAAACCTACGAACACTAAATCGGGACGGAGGAGAATTATGCGTCCTGATGGCCTTTGCCGGCACAAACAACTGTGATGGACTTTCCGCCGGCGCTCCACTATAGTCATGAATATAGTCATGCCGACAAGTGTGCATTTGCCGGAGGCTTTGCTCGACGCAATTGACAATAAAGCGAAAGCCCTCCGAATCAGCCGGAACCAGATGATTATTCGCGCATTAGAACGTGAGGTCCGCGAAAAGTCCGACTGGACTCCAGGTTTTTTTGAACGGCTGACGGACGCTGATGCGGAACTGCGTGCCGCGGTCGATACATTGGTACGCGATGCTCGCAAGTCACGCCGCTCGAAAGCACCGCCAAAATTGTGAAATACGTTCTGGATACAAATGCAGTTTCGGCTCTGATGAAAGGGGAGTCATCCGTCATCAAACGCCTGCAGTCCGTTAGTCGCTCCGACGTCTTCATTCCTCAACCCGTTATCGCAGAAATCGCGTATGGCATCGAACGTCTTCCCAAATCAAGGAAGCGAGACGCACTTCAACAGCGCTTTGAGGCCATTCGCCAGGAGATCGGTCGTGCGAATTGGACTGACAACGTCAGTGCCTCATTCGGAGTCATCAAATCCGCACTCGAAAGAAAAGGAAAGCGAATCGAGGATTTTGATGCGGCTATCGCGGCGCACGCGCTGTCGGATGACACTATTCTCGTGAGCGCGAACGTCGAGCAAATGGCCAGAGTTCCGGGCCTCAAAGTGGAAGATTGGTCCGAGGATTAAGATGAACGCCATGGACGCCGAGCAAGTGATTGCCAGGTATTTGGAGAGCGGCGAGAAACTGCTCTGGACAGGCGTCGTGTCAGTGCGTTTATCTTCCGCGCGAGTGATGTGTTGTTCATTCCATTCAGTCTGCTGTGGTACGGTTTCGCATTCTCATCGTTTGCGGAATAAGGTCGCCTTCCGTCAGAACTGATTTCGCAGACGCCTGCTTCGCGCTGATGACGGTTGCTTGAAAGTCCCCGACGCATCGCATATTGTTACTCCGTTTTTTACCCCGGAGGGAATCCCATGAAGATGCTTGTCCGCCTTCTCATTGTCGCATCTCTTTCGATGACTGCCGCGCCTATGGCCGCGCCGCCCAGAGTTGCCGCGCTCGGGCCGGAGCGCGAGTTGGCCAAACCAAACTACGACCTCGCGTCGCGCTGGACATCAGCAAAAGTCGGCAAAATGGTCTTTTCGACCGCGGTCACACCGCACTGGCTCGAGTTCAGCGATCGTTTCTGGTACAGCTACGAAACGCCCGCTGGAATGAAATGGTGGATCGTCGATCCTGGCCGAAAGACCAAGACACCCCTGTGGGACGACGCCAGGCTGGCAGCGCAACTGACGCGCACGTTGCGCACACCGTACGATGCCCAGCATCTGCCGATCGGCACCATCAAGTTCATCAAGAATGACGCTGTTGTTCAGTTCAGCGTCGATCTGCCGAAAGAATCGAAGGTCGAATCGGCGACCGGTGAAGAACTCGTCGGCGATACTCAGCAGGATGAGATCACGCAAGAGAGTCAGCGGGGCCGCGGCGGCCGGGGCGGCGGCCAGCAACAAGTCGTTCAGCAGGGCGGACGCGGTGGACGCGGCGGCGCGGCAGGTCCGGCCGCGAATGAAAAGCGCTGGTGGTTCGAGTACGACATCGCCACCGGCGTGCTGACGCTCAACGACAAGTACGAGGGTGAGAAACTGAAGCCCAGCTGGGTAACGATGTCGCCGGACAAACAGACCGTGCTCTTCGCTCGCGGCACAAACCTCTTTATGATGGATGCAAAGAACTACGCGCTCGCCGAGAAGAAGGCCGACGATCCGGCCATTGCCGAAACCCAGCTGACGACCGACGGCGAGAAGGACTACAGCTACGCCGGCGGCGGCGGGCCCGGCGGCCAGCAGCAGGACGACCAGCAACAGCAGGACACGCAGGGAACCGGCCAGGGCGCGCAGGGCGCGGCGGCGCGCGTGTTGAGCGAGCAGGACAAGAAATTCGGGCCGCGCGTGGCGGCAGTGGGCGTCTCGTGGTCGGCCGATAACAAGCGGTTCGCGCTCATTCGGCGCGATCGCCGCAAGGAAGCCGATCTGTGGGTGATCAACTCCCTCGCCAATCCGCGGCCCACGCTCGAAACCTACAAGTACGGGATGCCGGGCGAGGAAAACCAGCCACAGAGCGAACTCCAGGTTTTCGAAATATCGGACAACAAGCGTACCACCGTCAAAACGGAGGCGTTCAAGGACCAGGGCCTCGGCATGATTACCGCGCCCGTCACGAACCTGCAGCGCGAGAAGGAGCAGACCGCTGCGCAGTGGATTACGGTCGGCGCCGACAAGATGTACTACTCGCGCCAGAGCCGCGACTTGAAACGTGTGGACATCGTCGAAGCGGATACGATTAGCGGCGCGTCGCGAGTGGTCATTTCGGAGCGGTCGAACACCTACATCGAAACCCAGCCGGTGCGAGTCATCTCAGGCGGCAAGGAACTGCTTCACTGGTCCGAGCGTGACGGCTGGGGACACTACTACCTGGTCGACGCGGTGACCGGCAAAATCAAGCGTCAGATCGACTCGGGCGAGTTCGTGTCGACCGGCATTCAAGGGGTCGACGAAAAAACGCGCACGATGTTCGTCACCGCGGTCGGCAAAGATTCGGAGGAGGATCCGTACTATCCGCATCTCTATAGTCTGAACATCGACACGGGTGCCATGAAGCTGCTCGACCCGGGCAACGCTTCGCACGCGGTCGCACTCAACGACAAGAACACATTCTTCGTCGATAACTCTTCGCGTGTCGACCGTCCCCCGGTCTCAGTCCTGTACGACGCGGCGGGCACCAAGATCATGGACCTCGAAAAGACGGACGTCTCGGCGCTCGTCGAAGCCGGCTTCAAGTATCCCGAGCCGTTCCAGGTCAAAGCCGATGACGGCGTGACGGACCTGTACGGCGTCATGTTCAAGCCGTTCGACTTCGACCCGGCGAAGAAGTACCCGATCATCGAGTACGTCTATCCGGGCCCCCAGACCGAAAGCGTCACCAAGACATTCAACCCTCGCGAACTGAACGTCGCGCTCGCCAACGTCGGTTTCATCGTCATCGAAGTCGGCAATCGCGGCGGCAACCCGCAGCGCTCCAAGTGGTACCACAACTATGGCTACGGCAACCTGCGCGACTACGGGCTTGCCGACAAGAAAGCCGCAATCGAGCAGCTCGCCAAGCGCAATCTGTGGATCGACCTGAGCCGCGTCGGAATCTACGGTCACTCCGGCGGCGGCTTCATGACCGCGGCCGCGATGTTCAACTACCCGGACTTCTTCCAGGTCGGCATTTCCGAGTCGGGCAACCACGACAACAGCGTGTACAACCGCTCGTGGAGCGAAAAACACGACGGTGTGAAGGAACTGCCGCCCGACAAAGACGGCAAAATCAAGTTCGAGTACGACATCGACAAGAATCAGGACATCGCCAAGAACCTGAAGGGCCACATCCTGCTCATCACCGGCGACATCGACAACAACGTCCATCCGGCGAACACCTTCCGCGTGGTCGACGCGCTCATCAAGGCGAACAAGCGTTTCGACTTCATGATCCTGCCGGGCCAGCGCCACGGCTACACCACCGACGGCGACTACGTCTACTGGCGGCGCATCGACTACTTCTCGAAGTGGCTGCTGGGTGTGGAGAACACCAACACGGAAATGCTGGAACTGCAGCGCGAATTGGCGGCGAAGAAATGATGTCGTGACAGTTTCCTAAAAGATGAAGGGTCAGACTCCGAAGCCCGGCCCTTCTCGCAAGCATGCGAAATCACAAAGTGCGGGCATTTTCGCATTTTGTTCTTGCATTGCGCTGATCCGAAATGCTAGTTTTCCCGCATTATGTCAGCGCACCCCAAACTCAGCAGACGCGAACGTCAGATCATCGACATCCTCTATGAAAAGGGCCGCGCCACCGCCGCCGAGGTCATGGAAAGCATGGCTGATCCGCCCGGTTATTCGGCCGTGCGATCGCACCTGGCAACGCTCGAGCAAAAAGGACACGTGAGTCATGAGAAGGACGGCGCCAAATACGTGTTCAAGCCGACAGTGCCTGCGGGCAATGCCAAACGTTCCGCCATCCGACATCTTGTTCGAACCTTCTTTGGTGGGTCCAGAGAGCAGGCCGTCGCCGCGCTCCTTGATGTTTCGCCGTCGGAGTTCTCTCAGGAGGAGTTGGACCGTCTGGCCGACTCGATCGAGAAGGCGAGGAAAGGAAACCGACGATGAACTTCTGGGCCTCCACTGTACTCAAGACAACAATTATCCTGGCGTGCACTGCGGTCCTGGATGCGATCCTCCACAGAATTTCCGCGTCACAGCGGCACGCGCTCTGGGCCGTCTCCTTACTTGCCGTGCTGGCTTTGCCGCTCATTGCTCTGATGGCGCCGGCTGTCAACTTTCCGCTCATCGAGGACGCCACTGCGCCGATTCATCTCTCGCCTAGTTCGGCGGCAGAAGTCGTGGTGCTGCCCTTATCGGATTCCATGGATCTCAGGGGCGATCGCAAATCCTCGCCGGACGCCGAAAGGACGTCGCAGCCGGCTGTGCGGCCCGGCGCATCGTGGCTTTTTACCTTTTGGGCCGGCGGCGCTCTTGCAATGTTGCTCCGTTCCATTTTTGGACTTCGCGATGTTCGCAGGCTCCGCCGGCACTCCCGCTTGGTAGAAAACGGCGAGTGGCAAGCTGTGCTGGAACAGGTGCGGGCCGATCTTGGAGTCGCTGCTGAAGTGGAACTTCGAATCGGAGGCGATACGATTCCTCCAATGACATGGGGAATCCGCCGGCACACCATACTGTTTCCGAGCGCCGCTTCAATTTGGACCGCGGAGAGATTGCGGTTTGTCATGGCGCACGAGTTGGCGCATGCGAAACGTCTGGAAGGCATCACGCAGATAATGATCCAGTCCGCTCTGGTCCTGTATTGGTTCAATCCGCTCGCATGGTACGCCGCTTACCGAATGCGTATCGAACGTGAACGCGCGTGTGATGATCACGTGTTGAACATGGGTGTGGACTCCGGGGACTACGCGGAACACCTGCTGCAAATCGCTCGCGGTGTCGTTTCCGGATGGACGTTCGCAACTCTGACGATGGCTCATCCTCGCCAACTCGAGTCGCGTCTGCGGTCGATTCTCGATATGCGGAAGAGTCGACACGTGACCTCGAGAACGACAGCAGCGATGCTGCTTGGTGGCTTTGCGTTAGTGACCTTGCTGTTGGCATCCGCACAAGTCACCGCTTTTCCTCTCGGCGCGCCGCCGCTTCTCGAAGCGTTCCTTGCCCCGCCGGAGCCCGTGCATTCCGAACCGCCGTCGGTTGCAGTTCCAGCATTCGAAGAAAGGGCGGCTCGCATGCAAACGGCGTACGAAAAGTGGATCAACGAGGATGTCGTTTACAGTGCGAGTGACGATGAACGAAATGCCTTTCTCGCGCTGACCACAGACGAAGAGCGCGATCGTTTCATCGACCAGTTCTGGCTGCGTCGTGATCCGACTCCCGGCACTCCAAAGAACGAATTCAAAGAGGAACACTACGAACGTATGGCGTATGCCAACGCTCGCTTCGGCTACAGCCAACCCGGCTGGCAGAGCGATCGTGGTCATATGTACATCGTGTACGGTAAGCCCGACGAGATAGAGTCTCATCCAGCGGGCGGAACTTATGTTCGACCTCCCGCGGAAGGCGGCGGGACAACTCGCACGTATCCGTTCGACATGTGGACATACCGTTACATCGAAGGCATGGGCAATGACGTTCGACTGGAGTTCCTCGACAAAGACATGACGGGAGAGTATCCCCTTGCGATCGACCCGAACTTAAGAAACTACCTGTTTCGCACGCGACGCCTTCCCGGTCAAGCAGCCGCCGGTTCGTTTCCGCTGCAACTGCGAGCGGACTTCGTGCGGCTGACGGAGGATGAAGTGCAGGTCCCGATCACCGTCCAAATCCGCTACGCCGATTTCAGTTCTCGTGTCGTCGACGGGACTCACCGTATCGATGTGCATATCACTGCTCAGATCACGCAATCGGACGGCCGAGTCGCCGGAGCGTACGAACAGGCGATAAGCAAAACGCTTTCCGAAAATGAATTTCAAATCGCGCTTGGAACGTCCACGCTCATTCAACATGCATTCCGATTGCGGCCGGGAAGCTACAAATTGGATGTCCAGGTCAGAGACATCAACTCGAACACGATCGGTTCTGCGATCACTGCTATGGCAGTGCCGAGGTTTGTTGATGGACAACTCGCCATGAGTTCTCTTGTTCTCGCGGACCGAGTGACTCCTGCAACGACGGCGGCGAACAGCTTTGTGTTTGGTGAGGATCGCGTGCTGCCGAATGTCGCCGGACAATTTCGTGGCGATCAGGAAATGACGGTTTGGTCGCAGATCTATGGACTGAAATTAAGTGAAGGTCTCCACTCCTCTTCAGCGTCTGTGCGGCTCTCAATTGTGGGTTCGTCGCATGAATCGACCGTTGTCGGCGTCTCTGGAACCACGTCGACATTAACGTTTAAACAACCCGTTCCGCTGAAGGATTTTCAGCCGGGGCAGTACTCCATGCGAGTCGATGTGACGGACAACCTTTCCAAAGAAACGGTTTCCAAAACCGCAAACTTTACGGTTCTCAGATGAGATCACGCCAGCCTTAGTACTGCCGTTCGCTTTTACACCGTACTTAGTTTTACCGGAGTGTTGGTTGCTTGACGCGCGCGGTTTCGGGGACATGACCGCGCTTGTAGACCATGAACGTGCGTTTGAATTCGATGACGATCTTTCCGTCCTGGTTGAATCCGGAGGTCTTCACTCTGACGATGCCGACGTTCGGGCGGGATTGAGACTCGCGTTTTTCGAGCACTTCGCTGCGCGAATAGATCGTGTCGCCTTCGAAAACCGGGCTGGGCAAGCGGACTTCGTCCCATCCAAGATTGGCCATGACATTCTGAGACAGGTCCGTGACCGATTGGCCGGTCACCAGCGCGAGAGTGAATGTTGAATTTACGAGCGTCCGTTTGAACTCCGTTTTTGCGGCGTAGGCATGATCGAAGTGAATCGGATTCGTGTTCTGCGTCATCATCGTGAACCAGATGTTGTCGGCCGTCGTGACGGTTCGTCCGAGCGGATGCGGATAGATATCGCCGACTTCAAAGTCCTCGTAGACCCTGCCGGTCCAGCCTTGTTTGATGGCCATAATTTTTCCTCCGTCCCGAAACTCAGTAGGAGCGGGGCAAGCCGAGCACGTGCTCGGCGATGAAACTTAGAATGAGGTTGGTCGAGATCGGCGCAACCTGATACAAACGCGTTTCACGAAACTTCCGTTCGACGTCGTACTCTTCCGCGAACCCGAATCCGCCGAAAGTCTGGACCGTCACGTTCGCCGCCTCCCACGACGCGTCCGCGGCGAGCATCTTCGCCATATTCGCTTCGGGACCGCAGGGCCGTCCACTGTCGAAAAGTTCGGCAGCGCGGATGCGCATCAGGTCCGCGGCTTCGACGTGCGCATAAGCTTTCGCGATGGGAAATTGAATGCCCTGATTCTGACCGATCGGCCGTCCGAAGACGATCCGCTCTTTTGCGTAGCGTGTGGCGCGCTCGATGAACCACCGGCCGTCGCCGATGCATTCGGCCGCGATCAGGATTCGCTCGGCGTTCAAACCATCCAGGAGATATTTGAACCCCTTGCCTTCCTCACCGACGAGATTTTCGGCGGGGACTTCAAGATCGTCGATGAAGAGCTCCGTCGTTGCGTGATTCATCATTGTGCGGATCGGACGGATCGTTAGTCCGCGTCCGACGGCTTCACGCATATCGACAAGAAGAACCGACAACCCTTCGCTGCGTTTCTTGACCTGTTCGACCGGGGTCGTTCGCGCGATGAGCAGCATCAGATCCGAATGCTCGGCGCGCGATATCCAGATCTTCTGACCGTTGACGACGTATTTGTCGCCTTTACGAACAGCGGTCGTGCGGAGTTGCGTGGTGTCCGATCCGGTCGTCGGCTCGCTGACGCCGAATGCCTGCAGCCTCAATTCTCCATCAGCAATCTTCGGCAGATACCTCTGTTTTTGTTCGCGGCTGCCGTGACGCAGCAGAGTGCCCATGATGTACATCTGAGCGTGACACGCGCCGGAGTTGCAGCCTGCACGGTTGATCTCTTCCAGAATGATCGCCGCTTCGGTGATCGAAAGACCCGAGCCGCCGTATTCCTCCGGAATGAGCGCCGACAGGTATCCGGCTTCGGTCAAAGTTTTAACGAAGGCCGTTGGATAAGCGCGTTCGACATCGAGTTCGCGCCAGTACGGGTCAGGGAATCGCGCGCAGAGTTCGCGGACGCCTTTCCGCAAACTGTCGTGTAAGTCCGCTTTCTCGGGCAGTTTCTCAGTCATCTAGCCGCGGCTTTGGAATATTGGCGAGTTCGCACAGAACATCGACCATCACCGAAAAATCTTTGGCGCCGAACCCTCGAGTCCGCGCCACGTTGAACGCTTCACGCGCGCTTGCCCCTACAGACATGGGGACCTGCGCCGCGTTGGCGGCCTCGACGATCAGCGTCAAATCCTTGTGCGCCAAATCGACCGTAAAGCCGGGCTCGAGGTCGCCGGCCAAAACTTTCGAGGGCCACGCAATTTTCAGCTGGCCGTTGGTGGCGGTTGTTCCGTACAGCACGTCCAGCGTCTTGTGAAGATCCAATCCGAAGCGTTGGGCCAGCGCGAGAGCCTCAGCGTTCGTCTGGCACGACACGATCGCCAGGTAATTGTTCACGAGTTTCGTGCGAATTCCGGAACCGACTCCACCGCAGTGATGAATCGTCGTACCCATCGCTTCGAGAAGCGGTTTCACGCGTTCGAAATTCTCGCCGGTTGCACCGACCATGAAAAGCGATTCTCCACGATCGGCGTGGCTCGCAAGCCGCCCCACCGGCGCGTCGACAAACTGTATCCCTCGTTGGGCTGCTTCTTCGGCGAGTTGATCGGTCACTCGTGGATCGACGGTGCTCATGTCCATGATCAGCGAACCGCGCCGGACATGCGGCAGGATTCCGAGAATCACATCTTTCACAACTTGCGAATTGGGCAGCATGGTGACGATGATGTCGACCGCTGCGGCCAATTCGTTTGGGGCCGCCGATCGGGCCTGGAGTTGTTCCAGGTCGCGAACGGCATCACGATTGATGTCGTACACGATCAACTCGAAACCTTTTTTGATGAGATTCGAAGACATCGGCCGTCCCATCCGGCCGAGTCCGATAAAGCCGATGATCATGTTGCTCTCCAGCTAAACGCTCAGGTATGACGTTCGCACCACGGTATAAAAATCTTCGGCATATTGTCCCTGTTCTCGCGGTCCGTAGCTGGATGCTTTCGTCCCGCCGAATGGGACGTGATAGTCCAGACCCGCGGTCGGCAGATTCACCATAACCAATCCAGCCTGCGCGTTGTTCTGAAAATCACGCGCGTATTTGCGCGACGTCGTGCAGATTCCGGCAGACAGACCGTATTCGGTATCGTTCGCAATCGCCAGCGCCTCGTCGTAGTCCTTCACTCGAATGACGGCCGCGATCGGTCCGAAAATTTCCTCGCGATTGATCCGCATCTGATTCGTCGTATCGACAAACAGGGTCGGCGCGATGTAGTAACCGGGCGTGTCGCGTTTCAGGACGTTGCCTTCGAGCCTTGTTTTCGCGCCTTCGGACGCGCCAACCTGCAGGTATCGAAGATCCTTGTCGAGCTGACGCTGATCGACCGCGGGACCGACGTTTGTACCGGGCTTCAGCGCGTTATCGATGACCAGTTTTTTCAAACGGTCCACGACGGCATCGACAAACCTATCGTGAATGCCTTCGGTCACGATCAGCCGGCTCGATGCGGTGCAGCGCTGGCCGGTCTGAAAGAACGCCCCGTCGACTGCGCAACCGGCAGCCGTGTCGAGATCGGCGTCATCGAGCACCACGAGTGGATTCTTTCCGCCCATTTCACACTGCACGGGAATCATTCGCTGAATCGCCCGCTGCGCAATCTGACGGCCTGTCGGAACCGAACCCGTGAACGAAACCGCATCGGCATGATCGACGATCGCCTGCCCGGTGACCGGACCTGTTCCCATCACGAGGTTGACCATGCCCGGCGGGCCGCCGGCGCGCGCGATGATCTCCGCCAGAAGCCATCCCATCAGCGGCGTAATCTCCGAAGGCTTGAAAACGACCGTGTTTCCGAATCCGATGGCGGGCGCGATTTTCCATGCCGGAATCGCGACAGGAAAATTCCACGGTGTGATGATGCCGATGACACCGACGGGAGTCCGCGATATTTCGATGTCGATATTCGGCCTCACCGACGGCAGTTTCTCGCCGCCGATCCGAACGACTTCTCCGGCGAAAAACCGAAACACCTGCGCGGCGCGATTGATTTCGCCGATGCCTTCCGCGCGGGTCTTGCCCTCTTCGCGTGCCAGAAGCTCGCCGAGTTCGTCTTTGCGATTGAGGAGCTCGCTACCGATGTTGTTCAGGAGATCGGCGCGCGTTTGAGTCGTCGTTTGAGACCAGCTCCTGAACGTGGCGCGGGCCGCGGCCACCGCGTCGGCAACCTGCTGCGCTGTCGCGGCTGCGCACTCCGCGACGATGTCGTTGGTGTCGGAGGGATTGATACTTCGAATTGTGGAGCCGCTCGAAACCCACTCGCCCGCGATGAGGTTCTTGTAAACATTCATAGGTAGGAACTCCGGCCCGTAACTTTATCAGAAGGAGGTCCGCCGGTGTTTCGCCCGGGCTTAAAATAGTGGTGCATGGCGGCGCCGGGCATCGATCGCATTCGAATTCTTTTCGAAGATGACAGCCTGATCGTCGTCGACAAGCCGGCAGGGTTACTCACCATGGCGAGCGAAAGCGAGCGTGAGAAGACGGTGTACGCGGCGCTCCGCTCTCGCGCAAACGCGAAGCGGCCCGCGGAACAAATCTTCATCGTTCACCGGCTCGACCGCGAAGCCTCCGGACTGCTGGTGTTCGCCAAAACGATTCCGGCAAAGGAAGACCTTCAGAGCCAGTTCAAGGACCACAGCGCCGGCCGGCAATACATCGCCGTTGTGGAAGGCCGCGTGACGCCGGATCAGTTCACCATTCAATCGTACCTCGCGGAGAATGCCGCTTTTCGAGTGTACTCTGCGAAATCGGAGAAGGCCGGCAAACGGGCGATCACACATCTTCGCGTGGTCAAGCGAACTCCTCGGACGAGCTTGCTCGAGGTCCGATTGGAGACCGGACGGAAGCATCAAATCCGCGTCCACCTTGCGGAACGCGGCCATCCGATTGTGGGCGACAAGATGTACGGCGCCCGCGTCAAAGCGGGCCGGCTTGCTCTGCATGGAACCCGTCTCGAATTCCGGCATCCTCAAACCGGCGCGCTCATGCAATTCGATTCGCCGCCGCCGAAAACTTTCGCGATCTGAAACCGATTGGAAGAAGCGATCCGGGTCAGGCGTCTAAGGGGCAGACACTTTGACAAGGAGAACCTTTCATGAAAACGAGTCGAATTTGGATGCCGGCTTTGGTTTGTCTTGCAGCCGCGTCGACAGCGGTGACCCTCTGGGCCAGCGACCCCGTTGGAGTCTATGGAATTGTCGAAAAAGTGGTGTTCGAGCCCAACGACGCATCGCCTCAGCGAATTCAGGTGTGGGGCGCATTCGCGATCGCCAATCGAAACAATCCGAATGACTATCAAACTGCGCAGCGCGGATATCTCTACTACACGCTGACTCCCGGAAAAGAAGAACTGTGCCTGCGGGAATGGAACGATCTGAAAACCGTTGCGGGGACCGGTCAACCCGTGGCATTCGGCGTCCGCTGGACCGCGAAGGAACGGCTTCGCAAATCCACAGACAAACCCGATTCGCCGGATGCTTACACGCTGGGTTCCGGTGTCGTGAAGCTCGGATCTCAACACCGCATGTACAACGAACTGAAGGAAGCGATTCGTTCGAAGTAACCCGGAGATGATGAACGCACGCTCGCTCATTATGGGATGGGAATCGAAAGCGATCCTCCGGCATTCGCCGTGGGACGCCGTCTTCATCGGTCTGGCGGCGGTTCACGCAGCCGTGCTTCTAAGCGCGCCCTCGATTCCCGCCATCGCGATTCTGTTGTGGTGGAACTCGAATACGGTTTCTCACAACTTCATTCACCTGCCGTTTTTCCGATCCAGTGTGATGAACCGGCTTTTCTCGATGTACCTCACCCTGCTGCTCGGATTTCCGCAATCGCTGTGGCGGGACCGTCATCTTGCGCACCATCGAGGGAAGGGGACTGTAACGTGGACTCCAGCGATTGCGGTCGAGTTTGTGGCTGTCATCGGCATGTGGAGCATCCTGCTCGCGCGAATGCCGGAATTCTTCCTGAGGACATACCTGCCGGGATATGCAGCCGGGCTGCTGCTCGGTTTTGTTCACGGATACTTTGAACACTGGCGCTCCGTGACGAGTCATTACGGGACCGCGTACAACACCGCGTTTTTCAACGACGGGTACCACGTCGAACATCATCTGTGTCCTGGCGAGCACTGGTCGCGGCTTCCGGTTCATACACCGCAGGACGCGCGTGTAAGCCCGTGGCCTGCGGTGCTGCGCTGGATGGAAACGGTGAATCTGGAAACACTGGAACGTGTCACCATGCGGTCGGCGATCGTGCGTGCATATCTGCTCAAGGTGCATGAGCGGGCTTTTCGGCGCCTGCTGCCGAAGGTCGAACCGATTCGAACGATCAAAATCGTGGGCGGCGGACTCTTCCCGCGGACTGCGATGGTGTTGAGAAAGCTGATGCCTGATGCGGAAATTACGATCGTCGACAAAAGCATCGAGAACCTTCGGATCGCGAAGACGTTTCTGCAGGATCATGTCGTTTTTGTGAACGAGTTCTACGGCGCTGTGATTGAGGATCAGGCCGATATTCTCGTCGTTCCGCTCGCCTTCGCGGGAGATCGAGCGGCGATTTATTGCGAACCTCCGGCGCAGGCTGTCCTCGTCCACGACTGGATTTGGCGCAAGCGCGGCGAAAGTGCCGTCGTCGCCTGGGGGCTGTTAAAACGTCTGAACCTCGTGACGGCAAAGAATCGTCACGAAGCCCGTCGCTGCGCTACGGGTTCTGAATACTGTGCCAATAAACGAGACGACTGTCAGAACCCGGAGCGCAGCGACGGGCTTCCTGACATCACGCATCGATAAGGACTACCCATGCGTGCTGTATCCCTGCTGGCCGTCTTGTTTGTGGCCAAAACCCTGACGTTCATGAAGTGGGGTATTCCCATTTCCCCATGGACGCCGATCGGGGCGTTCTGGCAGGACGTTCTGGTTGCGCTCATTTTTGCCGCTGTTGATCGACTCATCCGCAATGACCGAGCGGGATGGGTTCTCTATCGAATTGGCGTGTTTTACATCGCTCTGAACGTACCCGTTGCTCTGGTTCTGTCATCCCCGCTGACACCGGCTATGATGCGGGCGGCGCGCGGACCGCTCCGGGATTCGATCACGCATTATTTGAACGTGACGAATGTGGGATCTGTCGTTCTGATCGTCGCGGCAGGGATCATACTTCCGCTTGTTTTTGGCCGGCTGAATTTTCACGTGCGATTTCCAGTCCTGTGTGCCGCGTGCCTGATCGTTATGGCCGGGCCTTACGCCGGTGGAAAAGTCGATATGCGCGGACTTCACCGAAACGCGTTCGGGGCGCTTTGGCCGGCGCATTTGTCGATTGCCGCGTCGGCGGAGGCGGATTCATTGGATTGGCGGACCAGCCCGTTTTCGACAGAGGCTTCCGAGTCGCTCCTGGAGTATCGCGGTGCGGCCTCCGGCCGAAACGTCGTCCTGGTGATGCTGGAATCGACGGGCGCCCAATACCTGCGCCCTTACGTCGCTGCCGATGATCCGATGCCTCGCTTGACGGATCTTGCGTCTCACTCGATCGTGTTCGACAACGCATACTCCGTTTATCCCGAAAGTATCAAGGGCCTGTTCGCCACGCTGTGCTCGAACGATCCGTCGTTCAACACCTCGGCCGAAACGGTGGCCACCTTTCCATGTTCGTCTTTAGCGGCGGCGTTCGCCGGCGCCGGATATCGGACGGGACTGTTCCACTCCGGCCGGTTCGCCTATCTCGGGATGCAGTCCGTCGTCGACGGGAGAGGGTTCGATACGCTCGAAGACGCCGCCGCGATCGGTGGTGACGTGCACTCGAGCTTCGGCGTGGACGACCGGTCCACGGTGCGCCGCATTCTCTCGTGGATCGATTCGACGCCCCCAGGTCAGAGGTTTTTCCTGACGTATTTACCCGTCGCCGGGCATCATCCGTATGCGGTTCCTGAGCGTGGTCCGTTCGAAGGCGACAACGAGATTACGGACTACTTCAATGCGCTGCATTATTCCGATGCGAGTCTGTCGGAATTGATCGTCGGAATACGCGAGAGGCAGCTGGACCGCAACACGATCTTCGTGATTGCCGGCGATCACGGTGAAGCTTTCGGCCGGCATGAGGGCAACTTCGGTCACACGCTTTTCATCTACGATGAAAATGTTCACGTACCGTTTATCGTGGCGGCTCCCGGATTGATCGAGCGTCAGATTCGTGTGAAGCGGGTTGCGAGCCTGATCGACACCGCACCGACGCTTCTCGACCTTACCGGTATTCGCATACCCGAACGTGTTGCGGGCCGCTCGTTGCTGGACCCGTCCGCGATGATGGCTTTGTTCTTTACGGATTATTCGCTGCCGCTGGCCGGGTTGAGAGACTCGTGCTGGAAGTACATCTTTGAGATGGACTCCTCCCGCTCGAAGCTGTTTGACGTTTGCAAGGAGCCGGGTGAGTCGCACAACCTTGCTGAGACTGAAGCGGCAAGAGTGAGCGCTTACCGGAATCGCCTCACCGGCTGGATTTCATCACGAAGCCCGTCGCTGCGTTCCGGGTTCTGACAATCTTCCACGCAGGCCGCAAGGTACGGAAACCCGGAGCGCAGCGGCGTGGAACCATGTTGCTGTGATAGCCTCTTTTCATGAAGCTACTCCTTCGAGCGCTTCTGGCAATCATTCCTCTTTCCGTCCTCGCTCAAAAACCTCAGGCACCGATAAAAGTTGAAGTCAACGTTGTTACCGTGAATGTTCGCGTGACGGATTCGCACGGCCGGACGGTTCTTGGTTTGAAGCCCGAGGATTTTCAGCTTTGGGAGGACCGCGTTGAACAGAAGGTCGAGTACTTTTCCGTTGAGGAAGTCCCGGCGAGTATCGGGATCATCTTCGATGTCAGCGGCAGCATGGCATCCGTGATGACCGTTGCGAGCCGGGCGGCGAGCGAGTTCATGGATATGGGCACGACCGAGGACGAGTTCTTCCTGATCACGTTCAACGATCGGCCGCACGTTGAAGTCGACTTCACGCGCGATCCTGCCAGGATCCGGGACAAACTGGTTCTGCGTCAGGCCGGCGGATCGACCGCGCTCTGGGATGCCATGTATCTCGGCGTCGAGAAGTTGAAAAACGGAACGAATCCGCGCAAGGCGCTCGTGAGCATCACCGACATGGACGACAATCACAGCCGGTACAGCGAGAAGGATTTTGCGGAGTTGATGCGTGAACAGGACGTTCAGATCTACTACCTCGACACATATGTCGCCAAAGAACTCGACGCGCAGAAGATCGCGACATCGCTCAAGAGCCAGTACCTGCTTGGCTACCGTTCCTCCAACACGCAACGTGACGGCAAATGGCGCGACATTCGCGTCAAAGTGAAGTCCATTTCCGGCATGCTTCCGTTTTCCGTGAAGAGCCGCTCGGGCTATTACGCGCCGGCAATGTGACCGGGAATCACCGCCGCAACAGTCTCGGCAGTGTGGTTGAGGCTTCCGGGATTCGCATCAGCCACGCCGCTGCCAGGAAAACAAGTCCATACGGTCCCAGAACAAATATTGCAGTGATCCTCGGATCCAATGAAGGAAGACTCAGTTTAACGGCCCAGGCCGCCGCGGCACCGGCCGCCGCAGCGACCCAGAGTTTCAGGACGTAATCCGATGGGATGCTCGTATGTCCGATGCGTGCGTTCAGCTTGCGCCGGAGGAGCAGCATTTCCACCCAACCGGCAACGCCGGCGGAAGCCGTGAGTCCGGCGGCTCCCCACATGGGGTCGATGTGGATCCATGCGGGAACGTGAATGGCGCAGATGTATCCGAGAATCGTCGTCAGAACGACGCGAACGATTGCAAATCGCAGCGGACTGCGTGTGTCGCGCAGCGCGTAGTAGCTCGATGAATAGAGCCGGCCGATCGTGGATGCCAGCAACCCGACGGAAGAACCCGCCAGTATTCCCCAGACGTATTGCGAGTCGGCGCGGTTGAACCGTCCCGTCTGGAGCACAGCAGCGGCGATCACGTCGCCTAACGCGAAGAATGCCATCGACGAGGGCACAACAAAAAACGCGATCGGCCGCAGTCCTGCATTCAACCGGCGGCGCACGGCAGCCATACCCTCCACATCGTCGCTCGCCGCGCCCGACATCGCCGGCAGTTCGGCGGCTGAGACCGACATTCCGAACAGGCTGATCGGGAGCATGTACAGAAGCTGAGCGTTCGTGAAACCGGCTAAGGCGCCCGTTGGCAGAAGGCTTGCCAGCATCGCGTCGATCCAGCCGCTGATTTGACCGACACCGCGGCTGACCAGAATCGGAAGAAAGTTCTGAATGACCGTTCGCACGTGCTCCGAGCCGACATCGAACGCGATCTTCAGATTTGGCGCGACGCGCATCACAACCGGCACCTGCACGCCGAACTGCAGAGCCGCGCCCGCCACGAATCCCCATGCCAGGTAAACCGACAGTCGAGGCAATTCCGGTTGATGACCGAACAGGATGAGCGTGACGATCTGCGCGATATTCATCATCACTCCCGCCGCATACGCCAACAGGAACTTGTGATGACTGTTGAGCACGCCGAGGCACCACGCGCCCAAAACCAGCAGTCCGGTGCCGGGGAAGATGATTCGAACGAGCTGGATCGTCAGGTCGCGCTTCGTTCCCGAGAAGCCGGGAGCAATGACGCCGATAAGGAACGGTGTCGCGAGAATGCCGAGAAGAACAAGAATCGCAACGACCAGCAGGAGCAATGCGCCGACCGCTCCCGCCGCGCGATCCGCTTCCTCGCCGCGATCGCGAGCGAGAAGCGTTGCGTAGACGGGGATGAATGACGCGGAGAGCGCGCCTTCACCCAGAAGGTTTTGGAGCACGTTGGGAATTCGCGTCGCCGCGTAGAATGCATCCGCGGCCTCGGACTTGAGGCCGAAGTAATGCGCGATGAAACTGCTTCGGATAACTCCCGAAATGCGGCTTAAGAGAATGCCCGTCGCAACGAGGACAGCAGACCGTCCGGTACGTGGTTTTTGAGGGATGTAATCCTCCGATGGAAAATAACTGAAAAGGAATTAGAAATTGCACCAATCCTGCATTGCCAATCCGAAAACACAAATCTCAAATTGAACCCTGAGTGTCCGCCACCGTCCACGGGGTTGGCGCGATCTCAAGTCCAATTCGAGATTTGTGTGTTCGGATTAACAATGCGGGACTTGTCCAATTTCTAAATTCCACTGTTCCCCATTTTATTGATTGTTGGATGTCTTCGGCGCCGGCTTTAGTGTGAGTTTCTGCACGCGCCAGTTGAGGATTTCCGCAACGTACAACTCATTCTCGGAGGGGCATGCCATCTCGTGAATCCAGCCGAATTGTTTGAGCTGACGGCCGGTCTTGCCCAGCACGCCGAGGACTTTTCCATCGAGAGTCAGTTTGTAAATGCGTCCGGGGAAGGCATCGGCCGAATACAGGTATTGCGTGGGGCCGGGTGTAATGCAGAGCGCCCATGGGGCGCCGCTCTGGGCGGCTGCAGCTTCGGGAGTCGGTTGATTGCCCATCCATGGGTGCGCATCCGGGGGGACCGGCACGTCGATTTTGATTTCCCGGAGGAAACCGCCATCGGGGTTGAAGACCTGGATCCGGCGATTTCCGCGGTCGGCAACGTAAAGATTTCCCTTCGCGTCTGCGGCAATACTGTGTGGCGTGTTGAACTCTCCAGGTTTTGTTCGGCCCGGTTCACCCCAGGATTTGACCCAGTCGCCGTTCTTGTCGTACTTCGCGACGCGGGAATTGATATAGCCGTCGCTGATGAAGATGTTGCCCTGAGGATCCCACGTGACGTCTGTCGGCTGACGAAATTGACCGTCGACCGGAGGGCGTGGCGGATTCACGCGCGTCCACGGTCCGGCTTCATCGGACGCTTCTTTTTTGCGTCCGAAAACCATCATCACGCGGCCCTCGGGGTTGAACTTGATGATCATGTCGGAGCCTTTGTCGACGGCCCAGATGTTGTCGTCCTTGTCGATTCGAACCGTGTGAGCGTAAGACCATGCGTAAAGGTTGTGGCCGATCTCGCGAAGGTACTTGCCGTCCGGTCCGAACTCCAGCAACTGCGACGCAGTTGCACCATACGCCGGCCCGGTCGAATTGCCGCGGTTGAACACGAAAATGTGACCCTTGGAATTGACCGCAACGCCGGAAGGTTCGCCGAGGTACAAGTCTGGCGGAAGTTTCAGGAAATTGGGTGTCGAGTCGAACGGGATCTCCGGCACCGCCTGCCGCCCGAAGGCCGAAGTGCTGATCAAAACCAGAAAACCGAGCAGTATTCGCTTCACGGATCGCCTCCTTGGAATTGCTATCACGTTGCAGCAATTCGTTGTCTGCTAGGAATATACTCTTGCTGATTCCGGCCGCCGACACCTGATTGCGGCGGTGGGGTTTTGAGAAATCGGTTCTTCACCTTGGCAAAAATAAGGTGTTAAACTTCACGGCTTTACTTACATCTCTCAGAGAGGGTTTCCGATGACACGCTACACACAGATCGTAGTCACCATGATGTTGGTCTGCAGCCTCGCAGGATGCGGCGACTCGAATGCTCCGCAGCAGGGAGGAACAGAAAAAGCGCCGGCCGGCGTGGAAGCCACGTTTTTCTCAGGCGGAACGCTGATTCCCGGAGACGGAAGTCCGGTGCTCGAAGACGTTGCCATTCTTGTCGAAAACGGAAAGTTCAAAGCCATCGGAAAGAGAGGTGAAGTGAAGCCTGTGCAAGGTGCAGGTCGCGTCGATTTGACCGGCCAGTTCATCATGCCGACTCTCGTAAATCTCCATGGACACCCCGGGTTGAATAACGGTTCGAGTTTTGGTCCGCAGAACTATACGAAGGAGTCCGTCACAAGCGACCTGAAACGGTACCTCTATTACGGAGTCGGAGCGGTACTCGTTCCGGGAACGGATAAGGACGACATCGCCCTTCAAGTTCGCGATGAAATCAAAAACGGTACCGTCAAAGCCGCATCTCTTTACACGGCCGGCCGCGGAATAACCGCAAAAGGCGGTTTCCCGTCGAATATTCTGGGGCCGCTCGTCGATCAGATCGGATCTGAAGCGGATGCCCGAGGCGCCGTGGACGAGAAGGCCGCGAAGAAAGTCGATTTCATTAAGATCTGGGTCGATGATGCGATGGGGACGCTTCCGAAGCTGAAGCCCGAGATCTACAAAGCGGTCATCGATCAAGCCCACAAAAAGAATCTCAAAGTTGTGGCTCACGTTTTCTACCTGGCCGACGCGAAGGATCTCCTGAAAGCCGGCGTCGACGGGATTATCCATAGCATTCGGGACAGAGAGGTCGACGACGAATTCATCAACGGAATGAAACAAAAGAATGTCTTCTTCGCGCCGACGCTGAGCGCCCACGAATCCAAATTCATTTACGCGGATAGTCCCAAATGGCTCGGAGAACAAAGCATGCGTGAAGCCTATCCCGCCGAGCTTTCCGCTTACCTCGCCGACAGCGTGTTTGTAGGCCGAATGAAGAGGGATCCCAACCTCGAGAAATTCCGCGAACAGTTCAAGATTGCTTCCAGGAACCTCAAAAAGATGGCGGACGCCGGCGTGCGAATCGGAATGGGTACCGATAGCGGCACATCCAATACGTTTCCGGGTTATTTCGAACATCGCGAACTTCAGTTGATGGCCGATGCCGGCATGAAACCCGCCGACATCATTAAAGCCGCGACGGCGACTTCGGCCGCGGTTCTCGGCATCGCGGACGGCGGAACATTAGCTGTCGGCAAGAAGGCCGACTTCCTCGTCCTGACCGCCAATCCGCTCGAAAAGATTTCCAACAGCAAAGAGATCGAAACGATGTACCTGAACGGCAGTTCCACCGAACGGCTGCCGCTCATTCAAAACATTCAGATCGAGACGCACCGGTTTACACAGGAGGAACGTAAAGAGGAAGCCAAGGCTGTGCAGCAGGCCGCAATTGATGCCGCCGAGGCAAAGCTGACCCATTACGGCAAGTTCCCGGCGGGCGAGTCCGAAAGAATCGCCGGTTATTCCGTACCGACGCCGTTGCATTCGACTCACTCCAGGAAACCGGGGCCTCCGATCGTCGTGAATGTTTCGGGCATCAAAGGCAGTGCCGCCGACGTGAAGGAATTCTACGACGCCGCGTTTTCGAAATCGGGTTGGACACCGGCAGGCAGCTGCTTCGAAAAGAAGAACGTCGTCACGAATAAAACAGGTTCGGCCTGCGTTCAGGCTTCGGCAGGTTCGGCCGTGATTACGATCACCGAGAAGTAGCTTTATGTTGTTCTGGACCATCATGGCTTCGCTGCTGCTGATGGTCCAGGTTTCCCCTCCAGCTCCGCGAACTCCCGTCCTGGTGGAATTGTTCACATCCGAAGGCTGCTCGAGTTGTCCTCCGGCCGATCGATTATTGATGGAGTTGGCTCGTCAGCCTGTTCAAGGTGCCGACATCATCGTGATGAGCGAGCACGTGGACTACTGGGATTATCAAGGCTGGAAAGATCCGTTTTCTTCGACACAGTTCACGGACCGGCAGAACGTCTACGCCAAAAAATTCGTTGGTGGAAATGGAGCGTACACGCCGCAAATGGTCGTTGACGGGCGCAGCGAGTTCGTCGGCAGCGATCGCAGTCAGGCCATCGCCGAGATTTCGCGCGCAAGCCGGACGCCGAAGCCAGCCATCAGCGCGGTCGCGCGTTCGTCTGGCGCATCCGAAGTTCTTGTCGAGATCCGCATTGAAGGTGTCGCCGAGCCGGCCGATGTTTATCTGGCGATCACCGAGAACAACCTTTCGTCGAATGTCGCCCGCGGTGAGAACCAGGGACACAAACTCGCTCATACAGCCGTCGTTCGCAAACTCGAACTGATCGGCCGTTCGCCGGCCGCCGGTTCATTTTCCTCCGATCGCTCCGTTCGGCTGGCTCGCGACTGGAAACGCGACGACCTTCACGTTGTGGTTTTCGTTCAGAGCAATAAAACCCGTAACGTTCTGGGCGTTTCTTCAGCAGATTTCACTTCACACTGATCTTGTCGTAGACGGCGACGTTGGTGAATTTCACACCATCGGGGTCGAGGCCTGAGGATGTTCCGGTCAAGGTTTTGCCGTCGCGCGAGACGGCGAATCGCGTCGTCAACGAAACCTTGCCGTTCGCTTTTTGCGTTGTTTCGAAAGTGTAGGAATCCCGTCGCGTCACCGCGATCGTGTTTCCCTGAAATGGGCCGCGCATCGGAACGTCCTTGCCGTCATACTTCGCCGTGAATTCGATGTGGACCGCACCCATCTCGTCGAGCAGATCGCTGGTGGCCTTCATGCCGCCGGGGATTTCCTCAAACGTCAGGGTACGACTTTTCGGCATGACTCCGGACTCATACTTCGACCTGGCCAGGTTCATCTTCCACGATCCGATCCACGGATCCGGCACGGCTTTCGTTTGGCCGGAGACGGCGGCCGCCGCGGCAAAGAAGAGAATGAAGATCCCACTACGCATTCGAGAATGTTATGACGTGCGATCGCAAATCGTGAATCGGAAATCGTTCATACAATGTGATAGATTGGCGCGCCATGACGAACAAATACCTCGTTTACCTGTTGTTGTTGCCATTGTGGACACAAAACCGCGGCGGTATTGCGCCCGAAGTGCGGGCGCAGATGGAGAAGCAGACGGCTGAACTGAGGTCCCTTCTCGCTCAGACGAAGAAGGTTTCGCTCGAACGCGCGGCGCTGAACGTCACGCCTCCGCAGGCCGGATGGCAGATGGGCATGGTTTCATGGGTAACATCCGACAAGAACGGTTTGATCTACCTGCTCCAGCGCGGCGACAAAGCGAATCCCGTCGTTGTGGTGAATCGTGAAGGCAAAGTCGTTCGATCGTGGGGGCAGGGGATGTACAAAATGCCGCACGCGATCCGTGTCGATCCGCAGGGAAATGTCTGGACAACGGATGCCGCCAGTTCCATGGTCTACAAGTTTTCGCCGGACGGCAAAAAGTTAATGGAAATTGAAATCGGCGGACAGCCTGCGGATTGCGCGAACAATTTTTGCAGCACGACGGACATCGCATTCGCCCCGAACGGCCACCTGTTCATCTCGGACGGTTACAGAAATGCCCGAATTCTGGAATACACTTCCGACGGAAAGAAGATCACGCAATGGGGCGAACCCGGTACCGGTCCCGGACAGTTTCGGCTTCCGCATTCGATCCAGATTGATGAAACCGGTACCATCTACGTCGCCGATCGCGAGAACGGCCGGATTCAAAAGTTCGACATGAAGGGGAAGTTCCTGGGGGAATGGCCGAAGTACGGAAAGACGTTCGGCTTGAAACTGGACAAGGACGCCATCTGGCTTTCGACTCAGCCGCGGGACCTCCCCAACCTGACACCGGGCTGGCTGGTCAAGGTAGATCGAAAGACCGGCAACGTGCTGGGTTACCTGGACTCCGACGGCAATCACGGCATGGACGTCATGATGAATGGGGACGTGTTGCAGGCGCCCGGCCCCGATCAGATTCCGCAGATCTATCGGAAGAAGTAAATAACGGCACTTCAAGTGCTCGCATCTCTTCCAGGAATTACCTCAAATGCGGAGACGAATAGCACTTGGAATTGCTGTAACTGTTCAATTGGCGGTGTTTCTCGTCGCTGCGCCTCCGGCCGCCGATCTGACGCGACGCCACGACGATGACAAAACTGTCTCAACGTTGAACAGAACTTCGAGATTCCGCTTCGCCCGTCTGCGCTACCCCGGTGGCATTCCCGGCTATATCAAGAACTGGTATACCGATTACCCCAACATGGATTCCCATCTGACGACGCTGACCTCCCGCATGACCAACATCGATGTCGGTGACCCCGATGTTGTTGATTCCAACGGCCCGGATCTTTTTAACTATCCACTGATTTATTCGGTCGAACCCGAACAGATGGTGCTCGGTCCGGAGGACGCCGCCAACCTTCAGGAATACCTGTCGCGCGGCGGATTCTGGTTCGCGGACGACTTTCACGGCGACGAAGAGATGCATCAGTTCCTGCGGCAAATCGACCGTGTCGTTCCTGACGCGACGATTGTCGAATTGGACACAACCCATCCCCTCTTTCATGCGTTCTACAACATCGATACGATTATTCAGGTCACAAACGATGGCATCGCGAAGTGCCGCGAGTGCGATCAATGGGAGAATGGTCCGTCAGGCAGGATTCCTAAGGTGTTTGCGGTTTACGACGAGCACGGCCGCATCAACATCCTGATGGCATGGAACACCGATCTTGGCGACGGTCTGGAGTGGGCCGACGATCCCACTTATCCGGCGAATTACTCCACTTATTCCTTCAAATTCCTGACGAACGTCATCGTCTACGCCATGACTCATTAGACGGCGGACACGACGTCCCTGTAAACCTTGTACAGCCCGTCGAACTCGACCCGGGACTTCTTGAGGATTGCGGTGAGGTTTCGCAGATCACCGACGTTCACGACCAATTGGACGTTCTGGGCGAACGCCTGCATCGCATCGAGTGTTTTGAAAGCCGTGCCGATCAGGACCAGCATCGACGTGCGCCGTTGCGCCATCGGCAAGTTCGAAAAGTAGCTGAGCACGGGATTGGCCTGGAGCGTACCGCCTCCGAAGTCTTCCTGGACGACAATAATGTCATAAAGTGTGTAGCGGGTTCGCTCGATCGCCACATCCGAAGTGTCCGCCGTATGGAACTTGTACCCCATCTCGCGAAGCGTCGTCCGTACAGGTTCGGCAATCGCGGCGTTCGTGCAGATTAATGATGTCTTGTCGCCAATCTCGAAGAATTCAACCTGGTTATCGGCACTCATTTTCTTCTCTTTCCGTATTCCACATCCAAACTGAGTCCGGTGACGCTCGTCGTCGACACGCCTTTGGCCTTCTTGATCTTGTCGAGACCGCGTGAGACGACGCCTTTGTTCGAGCAATACAGCAGCGCCGTTTCCTCGCTGATCAATTCCTGCTCGTACAACTCGAGGATCGCCATGTCGAACGTTTTCCAACCGAACGGAGCGGCGGCTTCGATGATCTCGTAGAAGGTCTTGCCTTCGGATTCTCCATGTTCGATGGCCTCTTTGACGCGGAGGCTGCTGCCCATGATTTCCAGCGCGGCAATGCGGCTGCCGCCGACTCTGGGGAGGAGGCGCTGTGAAACGACCCATCGAAGTGTTTCAGCCAGTCGAATCCGAATCTGCTTTTCCTCGACCTGATCAAACATGCCGACGATGCGGTTGATCGTTTGACCGGCGTTGATGGTGTGCAATGTGCTGAGCACGAGGTGTCCCGTCTCTGCGGCCGACATCGCGATTTCAACCGTTTCGCGATCGCGCATTTCGCCGACCAGAATGATCTTCGGCGCCTGCCGCAGCGCCGCTCGGAGTCCCGAAGCGAAGGTGGCGAAGTCGTTGCCCATTTCCCGCTGATTGAAAGTCGCCCTCCGTTGCGGGTGCACGAATTCGATCGGGTCCTCGAGCGTGACGATGTGAATCGATTTTGTCGCATTCAATTCATTCAGAACGGCAGCCAGCGTTGTCGATTTTCCGCTTCCCGTGGCACCCGTCACCAGCACGAGGCCGGTCTTTTCTTTGGCCATCGAATGGAACACGCTCGGGAAATTGAGTTGTTCGAGCGTGGGGATTTCCGTCGACAGTTTTCGGAGAATGATCGTGTAGTGGCCGCGCTGAGTGAAAATGTTCACGCGGAAACGGGCCTTATGACCGAGTGAATAGGAGCAGTCGCACGAACCGGTCTTCTGCAGATCTTCCGTGAGACGGCGATTGTTGTTGATGATCGTCATCGCGATCGTCTCGGTCTGGAACGGAGTGAGCCTTTCCACCGCCGGCTCAATCGCAACGGGCACCAACTCTCCGGACGCTTCCACCTGCGGAGGCTTGTCTACGGTGATGTTGAGATCCGAAACGTTCTTGTGGGAATCCAGCATCGTTCCCAGAATGTAGTCCAGTTCGGCCTTGGTCATGTCGTTACTCCCACTCTTCCGGTGGATTCTTCAAAAGCGGTCTGAACTTGTTTTTGTCCAGGCAGCGCGCGTACGCATCTTCGGGGCTGATCATTCTTTTGTTGAGCAGGTCCATGATCGCATCATCCAGCGTCTGCATTCCATACTTCCTGCCGACCTGCAACATGCCCGGAATCTGGAACGTTTTTGCCTCGCGTATCAAATTCGCAATGGCGGGCGTAACCACCAGTATTTCCAGAGCTGCAACGCGTCCCTTCACATCGACTCGTTTGAACAGGTTTTGGGCGATCACCCCTTTCAACGATTCGGATAGCGTATTACGAATCTGGTTCTGCTGCGCAGCAGGAAAAACGTCGATCACGCGATCGATGGTTTTCGCTGCGCTGGGCGTATGCAGCGTTCCGAACACGAGGTGGCCGGTAGCCGCCGCGGTGAGAGCCAGTTCGATCGTTTCGAGGTCGCGCATTTCGCCGACAAGAATGATATCGGGATCTTCACGCAACGACCCGCGAAGAGCCGCCGCGAACGATTTCGTATGCAGCCCCACTTCACGATGGTTCACGAGGCACTTCTGGCTCTGATGCACGAATTCGATCGGATCTTCGACCGTGATGATGTGGTCCTGACGCGTCTTGTTTGCATGATCCACGATCGCGGCGAGCGTCGTCGATTTACCGCTTCCGGTCGGGCCGGTCACCAGGACAAGCCCTTTCGACAAGCCCGCGAACTTTCGCATGATGGGCGGCAAGCCGAGCTGGTCGCAGGTCAGCACCTTGGAGGGGATCTCGCGGAAGACGGCGCCGACTCCATGCTTCTGGTTGAAGAAATTGGCGCGATAGCGGGCAACACCCGTGATCTCGTAACCGAAATCGACGTCGCCGGTCTCTTCGAAAATCTTCACTTTGTATTCCGGAGCGATCTCGTAGAGCATTTCCTTCAACTTGTCGTTCTCGAGAATCGGAAACGTCAGCCGCTCGAGCTCCCCGCGAACCCGGACGATCGGCTGCGAGCCGGCGGCGAGATGCAAGTCGGAAGCGCCGTGCTCGTGCATAAAATTGAAAAACGCATCTAACTGCGCCATTAATTCCCTCCAGACCGGGCTATTATAAACACGTGCCGCATCGGTCCATGAAACAACTTGAAGTGGGTTCGTCCGCGCCGGACTTCGGCCTTCGCAATCTTGAAGGCCGGCTTTTTCAACTGAGCGAAGTTTTGAAAGAGGGTCCGGTCGTGCTCGTGTTCTACAGGGCATCCTGTCCGACCAGTCAGTTCACGCTGCCTTTCTTTCAGAGGATTCACACGGAAGCGAGAGTGCGGTTGATCGTCATTTCTCAGGATGACGCGATGGAGACGCGCGAATTCCGGGAACACTTTGGTTTCACATTCGACGTCGTTGTCGACGAGCATCCGCACGATGTGTCTGCGGCGTACAACCTGGAGTACGTTCCCACGATTTTTGTCGTTGGAAGCGACGGCAAAATTCAGCTGACCGATTACGGTTTTTCGAAGGCCACGCTGAATACCATCGCGGGCCACGACATTTTCAGCGCCGACGACGGGATCCCCTCGTTACGGCCCGGCTGACGATCGAAAATTTGAGCGTCCGTGCGGCGCTGCTTCACGAGACATTGCACGCCTCCGGCGTGCAATGTCTAAACGGGCTTCAACCGGGGTTGGTTATTTTTGCTTTTCCTTGCAGTTCACGCAAACCCGTGTCCAGGGCACTGCGTCGAGGCGAAGGTTGGGAATTTCGTTTTCGCAATCCATGCAAACGCCGTAAACACCGTGATCGAGCCGGTGAATGGCTTCTTCAATGGCGCGAAGAAGTTTCGCATCGGTTTGTTTCAATGCCAGCCGGACGTGCAGATCGCTTTCCTGGCTCGATTGATCGATCCAGTCGCCGCTTTTCGAACCGGGTTCGGTGGCAGGGGTGCGCGCGGGCTCGGAGTGTTGAAGTTCATCCCGCTTGGCTTCAAGGATGTCTCGATACTTCTTTAGATCCGTGGGACTCATGAACGTTGTGAACTTTCCTAACCAGATAAACGGACGATTTTAGCACCAGGCCCGGAGTTGTGCAAAAACCAGGTCCCGGACGGAAACAACATCGTACTGCTGCACCAAGCGGTCGCTCGCCTCGGCTACCCAAAGCTCGACCTGATGCTTGAGCAGTGCTTCCAGTTCGGCCAAATCGTCGGTCCGGTAAGCCTCCTTCAGTTTTTCGATGATCGGCGTCCCAGCCTGTACTTCCAGGAAAGCGGATACGTAATCCGGCGCCGCCTGCCGAACCTCCTGGAGCCGTTTGGCGCGGGCTTCCACATCGGTTTGACGGCGCCACGGTTCAATCGTTTTCTCCACAATCTCTTCGATGCGGGCCCGTATCGCATTCGAGAACAAGTCGTCGTTGTTCGCGTTGTCCATGACTCCGCGGATCGCGCCGATCAGCTGACTCTCCTGCTCCTCAGTCAGCTCGAAGTCATACGGCAGCAGATGCATTCGCGCATAGGTTTCCAGGTCTTTGTAGCGGGCCATGCGGCGCGGAGAGTTCTTATCCGCGCCGGGAACCAGACGCCGGAAAAACTGTCGTCGATCAAGTCCCATGGGCCCACCATAGCACAGCGGCGGTGGGATATAATCGCGATCTTGACCTCTTCGGAAAGAAAGCGAAGGAGCACCACCATGGCAATCGACTTCGCCGATGAACTGCATCAATACGTGATCACGCAGCTTGCGAAACTCGATCTTTTAAAGGATCAGCCCCCGGCATCCGTGAATCCATCGGAGATTGTCCGACGTCTCAAGATCGCGCTCAAAAACGAGTTGGAAGCGAGTGAACTGGCGGCTCTGTGGATGGCGACCACTCCCGAGATCGACGTCAAACTCGGTCTTGCCCGGCAGGCTGGTGATGAGGCCAAACACTACCGCCTCATCGAAAAGCACCTCGCGGGAATCGGAGTCGACACAACCGATTTCAACCCGATCGCCGACGGCTATGGACCGATGTTTCAGCTTCTTTCCGGATTCAAAACGACCGTCGAACGCGTCGCTGCAGCGGGGATCACACGAGAGTCGCTGGCCCTGAAGAAGAACGAGCAATTCATCGAGTTCTGCGAAGGCGCCGGCGATCACGACACGGCGGGTTTGTATCGCACTCAAATACAGCCGGACGAAGAATGGCATGTCGACCTGGGCAAGCGCGTCCTTCAGAAGTACGCCGTGACGCTCGAGCAACAGGCGAAGGCGAGAGCAGCCGCCGATGCCGTTCTGGAGCTCGCCGTCAAGATCCAGAACAAGCAATTGAAGGAAATGAAGGTCAGCCACGCTCCCGGCTGCTAGCGCCTTTCATGTATCAAACGATCATCTTCGAAAAGTGCGACTCCATAGGTCTCCTGAAGCTGAACCGCCCCGAAAAACTCAACGCGTTCGGCGGTCCGATGCGCGACGAAATCCTCGATCTGCTGCCGAAGATCGCGTCGGACTCGAGTTTACGCGGGCTCGTGATTACCGGTGAAGGACGCGGCTTCAGCGCCGGCGGCGACATCGATCACCTGAAGCATCTTCGCGAGAACAAGGATGAACAGGGTTTTCGAACGTTACTCGCCAAAGGGCAGCAGATCACTCGTGCGCTGCGTGCTTTGCCCAAGCCCGTCATCGCCGCCGTGAATGGACCCTGCGCGGGAGCCGGGTTCAGCTTCGCGCTGGGTTGCGACTTACGAGTGGCATCGGACAAGGCAACGTTCGGTCCGAGCTTTGCATTGATCGGCCTTCATCCGGATTGGGGCGGCAGCTGGTTCCTGCCGAAGCTTGTGGGCAGCGCCAAAGCGTGTGAATTGGTATTTACCGGATCCATGATTTCCGCTTCGGAAGCGGAGAAGATCGGCCTGGTCAATCGCGTTGTGCCTCATGACCATCTCATGACCGAAGTCCTCGACCTGGCGGACCGTATGTCCAGGAATCCGCCGGGAGTTTTGCGTCTTGCCAAGGAATCCATCTACCGCAGCTTGAGTTCGGACCTCGAGACCGCATTTGCGCGCGAGACCCAGGTTCAGATCGAATGTTTTTACAGCGAGGATTTTCTCGAAGGCCTCACGGCGTTCAAAGAGAAGCGAAAACCACAATTTCGGGGAAGATGAAGTTAGAATCATGCCTATGCGTAAGCCGATTTGCTGCATCCCGCTGATTTTCGTGATCACCGCGTGCAACCAGAACATGGAGGTTGTCCGGAACGGCGAGAGATTGAGCGACGCCAAACCCGCACCTAAATCGGGCGATTCCCGCCCGCTGGCCGCCGCAGTGAGTGGAGGCGAAATGAAAGTGCCTCCGTTCGTGAAGGCATATTTCATGCAACAGTTTGTCGCCGCGCTTTACAGCACACCGAAAAACTTCAACCCGAATCCGAACTGGTCTTCCCCTTTGAAAGACTCCGACGGCGGACGCGTGTGGTGTACCGATTGTCACAAAGGCGCGCAGTTGAATTTCGCGAACATGCCGAAGATCGAAAAGAATCCCATGATCGAGCAGCTGGAGAAGAACAAAACGTTCATGGCGGATCTGATGAGAAAATGGGTCGCGCGACTCAACAGCGACGACTTCGACGCCAAGCCGAAACTGAAGCGTCCGGTGGATTGCCTAACCTGTCACGAAACCAACCCCGCGCCCCGGCCTTAAAGGTCTCATAAGTCAAACGTCGGGATGTCCAACGTCCAAGGTTAGATGCAAACAGCCGGATATCCTGTCAGAAGAACCTGGAGGCGGAATCCGGCTGTTTGCATCTAACGTTGGACATTGGACATTCCAACGTCTGACATATTGGAGGCGGGAGCAACCCCGTCACACCTCGGTTCCATCCGCAATGACACCGTTCTTGGCGACGATGATGATTCCGTCACGGATGTAAAAGCCCGCCCCGTCGAAGTGCTGAACCTGCGATTCGTTGATCAGGCGCACGTGCGAACCGATATGGGCGTTCTTATCGATGATGGCGTTTCGAATGATCGAACCCTCGCCGATGCCGATGTTCGGGACGCTGAGCTGCCGATTGTAATCCTCGTCTTCCAGGTCTTCGTAGTAATCCGCACCCATCATCAGCGTGCGCTCCAAAACGACATCCTCGCCGACGACGCTGCGGATCCCGACGATCGAATTCGTGATTCGCGCGCCTTTCAGGACGGAACCCTCTGCGATGATCGCTTCACGCACATCACATCGCTCAATGCGGGAAGGAGGCAGAAACCGCGGACGCGTAAAGATCGGAGCCACCATGTCGTGAAAATCGAAGTGCGGGGCGGTGCTGGTCAGATCGATATTTGCCTTGTAAAACGCTCCAACTGTGCCGAGATCTTCCCAGTAGCCGTCGAATAAATGGCCGTACACGTCATATTGCTCGATGGCTTTCGGGATGACCTGGTATCCGAAATCGATCATCGATGGATCGGCAAGCAGATCGATCAGAACTTTGCGCCTGAAAAGGTATATACCCATCGACGCCAGATACGGCCGTTTTGCAGCCTCTTCCGCGGATAGTCCGAGCGCCTGCGTGTCCGTTCGCATTTCGCGAAGCGCGGGCCCTTTCGGTTTTTCCCAAAACTGCTGGATGCGGCCGTCGGAGGCGAGCTTCAACAGTCCGAAAGACGACGCGAGATCTTCACTCTTTGGAATGACGCAGACGCTTACGTCCGCACCTCTCTGCCAGTGCGTATCGAGCAGGCTTTGGAAATTCATACGATACAGCTGATCGCCGGCGAGGATGAGCTGGTAGTCGTCGTCGCGTCCCGTGAAGCGGTGGAGGTGCTGACGCACAGCGTCTGCCGTGCCCTGAAACCAATTCGGATTCGTTACCGTCTGCTCGGCAGCGAGTACTTCGATGAAGCCTTCGCCGAAGGGATCGAAACGATAGCTGTTGGTGATGTGATGATTGAGCGACGCGGAGTTGAACTGCGTCATCACGAAGATGCGCTTCAAGTTGGAGTTGAGGCAATTGCTGATCGGAATATCGATCAACCTGTACTTGCCTCCAAGTGGAACCGCGGGTTTGGAGCGATCCTGCGTCAGCGGGAAGAGCCGTTTCCCGGCGCCACCAGCGAGAATGATGGAAACGACGTGCCAGACGTCGTGGCGATCTTTCCGGACCATGAGATCAAGACTCCTCGTCTTTCGGACAGCTACGCTGTGTGCCCCGCGCCGCGCTCCGGATTCTCGAAATTTTTTCCCATGATACACTACACACGTATTCATGCCTGAGTTTCTCAAGCAAGCCTTCGGTCCTGACTACGCTTCGGCTCTAATGCTTGTCTTCCGTATCGTGTCCACACTCTTCGCGGCGTTTCTGGTGATGAAGCTTGTGGACTACGCGTTGAAGCGTTTGAAACTGCTCATCCCGCACGGCGACGTTCTGGGAGTAACCCGTGCTGAGCAGCGGGCCGAAACGCTTCGTCAAATCATTCGCAGCGTGACCCGCTTCGTGCTGGTCATGTTCGTTCTGCTTAAGGTCAGCAGCGACTTAGGCTTCAACATTGCTCCGCTGATCGCGGGCGCTTCGATCGCGGGCGTTGCCATCGGCTTCGGTGCGCAGAGTCTGGTGAAGGATGTGCTCGCGGGTTTCTTTATTCTTCTTGAAGATCAGTATGGCATGGGAGACGTCGTCAAGATCGGCGCGTACTCCGGCATCGTCGAACAAATGACTCTTCGCGCGACGGTCCTGAGAAACCTCGAGGGCCAGGTGCACGTCATTCCGAACGGCACGATCCAGGCTGTGACCGTACTCACCAAAGAATGGGCTCGAGCCGTCGTCGATGTGACCGTCGCTTACAGCGAGGATCTTCAGAAAGTCTTTCGCATCCTGCAGGGCGTCGGTGACGGATTGTACCGCGATTGGCGCGACCGGATTTTAGAGAAGCCGATTCTCCTCGGCGTAGAACAGCTCGGTCAGACCGGAGTCACCATTCGCAGCCTCGCGAAAACGCCTCCGATGAAACAGTGGGAAGTCATGCGCGAGTGGAGACTGCGGATCAAACAGGAGTTCGATCGGCAGGGCATCGGATTCGCCGTCATGCCGGCGTTTGAAATGAAAACCGAGAAACTCGAAGTCGGTAACGCTTAGATTGCAGCGGCGGCCCGCTCCGGCCACCGCTGCTTTGGGGAGATCGTTCGAGAGTTTGGTTATTGCGGTTTCTTGGACTGGATGAGCTGGTTCATTTCTTCGGGCGTGCCGGTCCAGAGTTTCTTCAACTGATCGGTCGCCGGCTGTTGCACCGGACCGCCAATCGCAACGGCCGTCGCAAGCTCATCCGTTGCCTGTGTGCGTTTGTCGCGAAGTTTCTGTTCCGCGTCGTTGGATTTCGCTTTGAGGTCATCAATGACGGTTTTGTCGGCATTGTTCTTGATCGCCTCGTTCTGTTGATCAACCGATGCAACGTATGCCTTGGAGAGTGCCGCCGCCTGTCCGCTGTAAGCAAGACCGATGCGGAAATGCCCAACTCCGTCTTTGGGTGTCGCCTTCAACACCATCTGGTATTCCTCGATCGTTTTGTCGTAATCGAGACGATTCAGATTGATCAACCCTAGATCCGCGTGCAGGCCCGCCGCGATCGCTGCCCAGTCCGCGTCTGAAATGTTCGCAGGCTTCTGAATCTTCGCGAGCTCCGCCAGGCCGCGCTTCGCGTAGCCTTCCGCCTTCTCCAGAGCGGCTTTCTTGCCGGAATCATCCGTCGGCAATCGTTCGGGAATGAGCCCGGCCAGAGTGATGAGCGTGTTGACGTCGGCGGGATTGGCGCCGAGGATCTTCTCTCCGAACTCGACGGTTTTGGGAACATCGTCGGCAGCTTGTGCGGCAGCCATTCCGTAGCCGTAAATCTGAACCTTTTTCTGTGCATCCAGCGTCGGCAGGACGTCGGTGACCTTCGCTGAAGCATCCATGGCTTTGGCGAAGTTTTTCGCATCGAGGTATCCCTTCGTCATCATGATGTACGCGTTCATCTTGAACGACGGATCGGTGTCCTTGAAGTCAGCCAGAAATTTCGCTGCTAAATCCGCTTTCTTCGCCGGATCCTTCTCGGTGAATGCTCCGTTGTAGCCGTCATACTCTGCCTTGGTCTTGAACTGAGCCTGAGGCTGTTGCGGAAGCGCGGCAACAGCGAAAGTCAGGATCAATATCAGCAAAAGTACTAAGTTTGCGGTTTTTCTCATTTCAACATCGACCTCCCCACTACGGATTTTAGCGTAATGACAAAATTGAAAGGGCGGCCGGATGGCCGCCCAAATGCGCTGGATCAATCGCCGACGGTTACGGCAGGGTCTTCGCCCATGTTTGCTTCTGCGCGATCAGTTGGTCAAGCCCGTCCGTGGAACCTTTTGACTGCGTGTAGATACGTTCGAGCTGCTTTTTGGCGTCCGTTGCCGTCGGGCCGCCGAGAGCCACGGACGATGCGAGCGCATCCAGTGCCTGATCTCGCTTGCCGCGAGCCACTTCCTGAAGGGCTTCCGTCGTTGCTCGCGAGTCTTCGATCTCGAGCGTTCCCGCCCGATTCTTGATCAGCGTGTTTGTTTGCTCGCGCGAAGCTTCAGCCTTCTTGACAGCGGCCTGATACTGCTGATTGAACGAGAGGCCAAGCAGGTACCACGGTCCGCCGTCTTTCGGCGTCGCCTTTGTGGCTTCGGTCAAGGGTTCGACCGCTTTATCGTAATCGCCCTTCGTAAAGAGGACCGACCCGATCGTGGTGTGCATCTGGCCTGCGATCGCGGGCTTTTGTTTGGCCCATTCCGCGTCGCTGAAATTCAGATCGCTCGCTTTTGTCTTCCCCAGAACTTCCAAACCCTTCTTGGCGAAGTTGGACGCCTTGTCCTGCGTGGTCTTGTCTTGCGACAGCTTGTCGGCAAGAGTGATCAAGGCATTCAGGTCCTCGGGCATGATCGTCAGGACCTTTTCGGCGTATGCAACAATTTGATTGGCAATATTCGCTTTTTGAGCTGCGTCCAGAGCAATGGAGTACGTCTGGAACTTCTGGGCCGGCGTCGCTTCCTTCGCGTATTCGTCGAGTTTTTCAGCCCAGCTCACGACTTTCGGGAAGTTGTTGAGCTTGTAGTAACCCTGCACGACCTGCCGATACACCGACTCGGTGTATTGCGAGTCTTTGTATTTCGCGAGGAACTGTTCACCCAGCACAAGTCGTTTACCCAGGTCCTCTTCGGCGTAGTATTCACGGTACGCATCGCCGTCGGCCTGCGCCCAGGCGTGTTTAGGGATCAACAGCACCATCATGAATAACAGTGAGCTGCCCAAAAAAGCGGTTCTTTTCATCTGAAAAAGTCCTTCCTCACAAATCCAAGGGATCCGCAGGAAAACCAACCGACATGTCCCGGACTTGAGATCGAATTGAACGATTCTAATCCAAAAATCATAAACCCGTCGCTAGGGTTCCCGGCGCGTCGCCGATTCTACTCAAATGACGCATCGGCACGCAATCACAACAGTTAGTCGTAATATTCCTTGCCGAGATGGGTAATCAGATCCTCTCCGCGCAGGTACCGGAGCGTGTTCTTGAGCTTCATCAGTTGAATAAACAGGTCGTGTTCCGGATATAGGCCCGGCGCGCACATCGGGCTCTTGAAATAGAAGCTCAGCCATTCCTGAATTCCCCGCATCCCGCAGCGTTGAGCGAGGTCCAGGAACAGGACCAGGTCCAGGACGATCGGCGCTGCAAGGATACTGTCCCGGCAAAGGAAGTTGATCTTGATCTGCATGGGATAACCGAGCCATCCGTAGATATCGATGTTGTCCCACCCTTCTTTATTGTCTCCACGCGGGGGGTAATAGTGGATTCGTACCTTATGCGTGAAATCCTTATAAAGGTCCGGATACAGATCGGGCTGCAGAATCTGCTCGAGAACGGAGAGTTTGCTCTCTTCCTTCGTCTTGAACGATTCCGGATCGTCCAGAACCTCCCCATCGCGGTTGCCCAGAATGTTGGTCGAGAACCACCCGTTCAGGCCGAGCAGGCGGGATTTGAAGCCGGGGGCGAGGATCGTTTTCATCAACGTCTGGCCGGTCTTGAAATCCTTGCCGCAAACGGGCACACCCTTCTCCTGTGCAAGCTCGATCATTGCCGGAATGTCGACCGTCAGATTCGGAGCGCCGTTGGCGAAAGGAACCTTTCGCGATATTGCCGCGTACGCGTAGATCATGCTCGGTGTGATCGAAGCATCGTTGTCGTGAAGTGCTTTTTCGAACGATTTCAGTGATGCATGCGGCGCGGAAGGCTTGAGGTAGGCTTCGGTGCTTCCGCACCAAACCATGACCATTCTCGTGAGATTGTGCTGTTTCCGGAAGTTATCGATGTCTTCCATGACCTGCTGTGCAAGCTCCATCTTGCTCTTACTCGCCTTCACGTTCGGGCCCTGCAGTCTTTTGACGTAGTCCTGGCTGAAAACGGCTTTCCACGGGCGAATTTTTTCGACTTCCGGGCGCACCTGATCCAGAAGCGACTTTTCGAGCACGCCCGCTTTGATGGCGCTCTCGTAACAGTTGTCTTCGAATATGTCCCAGCCGCCAAACACCAGATCGGTCAGATTCGCCAGGGGAACAAAATCCTTGATGGCGGGCACCCGCTTCTGCGTTCGTTTCCCGAGCCGGATGGTGCCCAGCTGCGTGAGCGACCCAATCGGCTTCGCGATCTTCTTCTTGACCGCTTCGACCCCGGCGATGAACGTGGTGCTGACGGCGCCGAGCCCGGGAATCAATACGCCCAGTTTGCCTTCGGGCAATTCGATCTTCTGTCCTTTTTGAATCACGTAGTCCTCCTGGCAGGTAGACGGCTTAAGCGCCGTCGTCGCGGAACCTGTCGCCGCGTTGAGTCCAGCTCGCTCTAAGGTAGTCGCGGTTCATGCGAGCGATCACCTCGAGCTTGATTTCCTTGGGGCACACGGCTTCGCACTCGCCGATGTTCGTACAACTCCCGAATCCTTCCGTTTTCACCTGCCCGACCATATTGAGCGCGCGATCGTATCGCTCGGGCTGGCCCTGAGGCAAGAGTCCAAGGTGCGCAATCTTTGCGCCGGTAAAAAGCGCGGCCGCCGCGTTCGGGCAGGCAGCGACGCAAGCGCCACAACCGATGCAGGCCGCCGCGTCCATCGCGAGGTCCGCGTTCTTCTTTGGAACGGGAACCGCGTTGCCGTCCGGAGCAGATCCCGTCGCCACCGAGACGAATCCACCGGCCGCAACAATCCGATCGAACGCGCCGCGATCGACAACGAGATCTTTGACGACCGGAAACGCCTTTGCCCGCCATGGTTCCAGATAGAGTTCGGCGCCATCCTTGAAATGCCGCATATGAAGCTGGCAGACCGTGGTTCCACGCTCGGGACCGTGCGCAACGCCGTTGATCATGAAACCACAGGATCCGCAGATGCCCTCACGGCAGTCATGATCGAACGCGATCGGCTCTTCACCCTTTGCGACGAGCTCTTCGTTCATTACGTCCAGCATTTCCAGAAACGACATGTGAGGGTTGACTTGATTGTGTTCGTATCGAACGATCCCTCCGACCTGCGTGGGACTCTTCTGACGCCAAACGTGAAGGACCAGTTTCATGATTTTACCGGCTGCGCCGTCTCTTGAGGCTGCGCGCTATCGCGCTTGCGCTTCGCGTCGGGCTTGCATTCGCTCCGCTCATCTATTTGTAGCTCCGTTGCGTGGGATGAACGTATTCGAAGGCGAGCGGCTCCTTGTTCAAGATCGCGGACTTGTTTGGCCCCGCATATTCCCAGGCGCCGACGTAGCTGAAGTTCGTGTCGTCGCGCTGCGCTTCACCTTCGGGTGTTTGATACTCCTCGCGAAAGTGGCCGCCGCAGGATTCGTTCCGATGCAGCGCGTCCTGGCACATCAGTTCGCCCAGTTCGAGGAAATCCGCGACCCGTCCCGCATTTTCAAGCGACTGGTTCAGCTCTTCGCCACTCCCGAGGATGTTGACGTTTTTCCAGAATTCCTCGCGCAACTCCGGTAAGCGCTGCAGCGCTCTCTTCAGCCCGGCGCTGTTTCGCGCCATGCCGCACTCGTCCCACATCAGCTTTCCGCATTCCCGATGAAAGGAGGCGACCGTGCGCTTACCGCGGATATTCAGGAGTCGGTTCGTTTGCTCCATGACGCCGCGCTCCACATTGCGCACCTCGGCGTTGCCGCTGTCGGCCTTTTCGAGCTTCGATTGCGCCAGGTAATCGCCGATCGTATACGGAAGAATGAAATAGCCGTCCGCCAAACCCTGCATCAGAGCGCTCGCGCCAAGACGATTTGCGCCGTGATCCGAGAAGTTGGCTTCGCCGATCGCGTACAGACCGGGAATGGTGGTCATGAGGTTGAAATCCACCCACAGGCCGCCCATCGTGTAGTGAATTGCCGGATAAATGCGCATCGGAACTTCGTACGGGTTCTCACCCGTAATGCGTTCGTACATGTCGAACAAGTTGCCGTAACGTTCCTTGACTCCGTTTTTTCCGAGTCGCTTGATCGCGTCGGCAAAATCCAGGTAGACGCCAAGACCGGTCCCGACGCCGCGGCCCTCATCGCAGACCTGCTTGGCATTGCGCGACGCCACGTCGCGCGGAACGAGATTGCCGAAGCTCGGATACTTCCTTTCCAGGTAGTAATCCCGCTCGTTTTCAGGGATTTGATTGGGCACGCGCGTGTCGCCTTTTTTCTTTGGAACCCAGATGCGGCCGTCGTTGCGCAGCGACTCGCTCATCAGGGTCAGCTTGGACTGATATTCACCGCTGACCGGAATGCATGTCGGATGGATTTGGGTGTAGCAGGGATTTCCGAAAAGAGCCCCGCGTTTGTAGGCGCGCCAGATGGCAGTTGTGTTGGATCCCTTTGCGTTTGTAGACAAATAAAACACGTTGCCGTAGCCGCCCGTCCCGAGAACCACGGCATCGGCGAGATGCGTTTCGATCTTCCCGCTCGTCAGGCTTCGCGTCACGATGCCGCGAGCTTTTCCGTCGATCAGGATCAGGTCGAGCATTTCCGTTCGCGGAATCATCTGCACGTTGCCCAATCCCACCTGACGCTCGAGGGCCTGATAGGCACCCAGCAAAAGCTGCTGTCCTGTCTGGCCGCGAGCGTAAAAAGTCCGGGATACCTGCGCGCCACCGAACGACCGGTTCGCCAGAAGTCCGCCGTATTCTCTGGCGAACGGCACACCTTGAGCGACACACTGATCGATGATGTTCACGCTGATCTGGGCGAGACGATACACGTTCGTTTCGCGGGCGCGGAAGTCGCCGCCTTTCACCGTGTCGTAGAAGAGCCGGTAAATGCTGTCGCCGTCATTCTGATAATTCTTCGCGGCATTGATGCCGCCTTGCGCCGCAATGCTGTGAGCTCTTCGAGGACTGTCCTGAAAACAGAAACACTTGACGTTGTAACCCAGTTCCGCAAGCGACGCGGAAGCCGATGCGCCGGCCAGCCCGGATCCGACAACGATAATATTGTATTTACGCTTGTTGGCGGGGTTGACGAGTTTCAAGTCGAAGCGGTGCCTGTCCCATCGCGACTCCACCGGTCCCGACGGGCACTTCGATTTCAATTCCATTGAAGAGATCTCCTCACTCTACTTAACAAGCCCGACCAGCACGGACAAGGGAACCGCGATAAAGCCTCCGATGAGAACCCACGAAAACACCGCGGCAAAGCTCTTGATCATGGGTGTGTAACGGGGATGACTGAACCCGAGTGATTGAAACATGCTCCAGATCCCGTGACTCAAGTGCGTTCCCACCAGAAGCATCACGGCGATGTACAGGAACGCGAAAGGCGGGGTGAAGCCACTGACGACATTTTCATACGCGTGCAGTTCGACGAATCCGCCGGGATGAATCGTTCCGGTTGTGAAGTGCAGCAAATGAAGGATCACGAATGCCGCAATGACAGGTCCACTCAGCGACATCGTTCGCGATGCAACGCTCGCCTGAACATTGGCCCGCTTCACATATTTGGTGGGACGCGCCTCCCGTTTGATCGCCGAGAGCTGGATCCAGGCCCAGATGTGCAGCACGACCGAAACGATGAGGCCGATGCGGACCGTCCACAGGAGCGGCGGATTGCCGTGCAGCGTCTCGGCGTAATGATCCATCACGCTTCGGCCGAGGAATATTTGCAGATTTCCGAGCATGTGGGCGATCAGGAAAACAAAAAGAACCAGCCCGGTGACCGCCATAATCGCTTTTTTGCCAATCGTGGAGTCGTAGAAGCGAATGGCCCGGTCAGCCAATACAGTGCTCACTCGGTGAGTACCCCCAAACGATCTATTGTAGCTGAAAAAAGCCGTGAAAAATCCGCAGCGATCCAGCTATTTCGATCGGACCCTGAACAATTCGATATCCCGGAATTTTAAAAATCGCAGCGGTTGCGCAAACTTTGTTTCGTTCGGGAGAAGTTCGCGCAGAGCGCGCAAAACGTTTCCGCCGCCAGGAGAATTTTGCGCGAGCGTGTTTGAACGTTGCGAGGACGTTTCGAACTCTGCGCGCGCGTTTCAAACTTTGTGCGGACGTTTACAACGTTGCGCTGGCGTTTCGAACTTTGCGCTGGCGTTTCGAACTTTGCGCAGACGCCGCGAACTTTGCCGGCGGAGAGGTAGAATGTATCCGAAATGAAACGTCTTCTTTCCTGGGCCGTGACCGGCTTGTTGGTTATCACGGCCCTCATCGGGTTTTATTTGTGGTTGTCCTCGCCTTCTCGCGAGGATTACTCCATCGCCCGCGGTCGCTCGCTCCTCAATTCCGAAAACTATCTCGGAGCGCTGGAAGCTTTGCGATCGCTGCCCGACCTGCAACGCGGCAAAGCCGACACGCATACACTGATCGGTACGGCTTACCTTCGCTTGCATCTTTATCTCGCTGCCATTAAGGAGTTTGAGAGCGCAGAAAAACAGGGATCTCGCCATGCCGACCCATGGATCGGGCTGGCATCCACTTACATCGAATTGGGCGACGGGCAGAAAGCGGTGGATGAAGCGTCGCGGGCCACGAAAATCGACGCGAAGTCGGTGGATGCGTGGATCATGCTCGGTCGAGCGCAGTGGCTTATGCAGAATTTCGTGGAAGCCGAAAAAGCCGCCTTGAAGGCTCAGGAGCTCGAACCGGATCTTCCCGTCACGCAGGAACTGCTGCTTCATATTTATTTCGACCAGGAACAGCCGGATAAATTCCAGAACGCGTTTCATCGCATCAAAAACCCCTCCAAAGGAACACAGGATCTGGCGATTCGATTTTTCGTTCGGCGAGGTGAATGGTTGAAGGCGTTGGAGACGCGGAACAGGTTTGAGAAGACGTCGGTTCAGCGTTCAATCCTCGAAACCGAACTCGCTCTGAAGCGCGAGCCGGCTCGCGCCGACGTTTACCCAGCGTTGATTCGCAACCTTGTTAAGGACGAACGATACGAAGAGGCTCTCGACGCCGCACGGCGTTATGCCGGCATCAGGACGGCCGGTAACACGGATCCCATCCCCATGGACCTTGAAACCGGCAAGGCTTACTGGATGCTCGGCCGGCGCGACGCGGCGATTCAGGCGTTCGAGCGTGCCTCCGCCTCCCGCGTGCACAAGCTTTCTGCCGAAGTGGCGTTGGCCATCCTCACCAGCGACATAAGGCATTGGCGCGAAGCTTACAACGCCGAACACATCGACAAGGACTACTTCATTCTGTCGAAGCTCGAGACGCCTTTGCAGTCTTATCCGCCGGTTTATCGGGCATTCGCGTTTCGCTATGCCGGCGTCTATGACAGCTATTTCTACAACAAGGCCGCGGAGCATGCGTCGAAAGTGCTCCAGGACGATCCGCGAAATCTCGACGCTCTGTTGACGCTGGCGACCGCATATCATCGGCTCGATAAGATGAAAGAAGCCGGCAGGTACATCGAACAGATCACCCAGCTTTATCCGAACAATGCCGAAGGATGGTCGCGACTTTCGAATCTTGCCATCGAGGGCCGCGACCCGAATGAAACGCTTCGACTGATGGTCAAGGCGGTTCAACTCGAGCCGAAAAACCCTGGCAACCTTTACAACCTTGGCTGGATGCTCGATCAGGTGGGCGACATCCCGCGAGCCATCAGTCTTTACGAGCGCGCGATTCAAGCCAGTCCTCTGAGTTTCGAAGCGATGAACAATCTGGCGTTGATCTACGAGCAAAACGGCCAGTCCGAGCGTGCCGCCGATTTACTGAAGCGGGCGATCCGCGTCGCGCCTGAAATCGAAGCGGGCTATTTCAATCTCGGCAACCACTACGTTCGGCAGCGCGAGTGGAAGCAGGCATTGCAGACATACGACCACGTGCTCGAACTGAATGGCGGCTACGCCATGGCCGCCGTTGAAAAAGGGCGAATCCATGTCGAGATCGGCGACAGCGAGGCTGCCGTCGACGACCTGAATCAGGCGCTCGAAGTGGACTCCCACTCTTTCGACGCTTACATGCTGCTGGCAATGGCGTACGAGAAATCGAATCACATCAAGGAAGCGATCGCCGCAGCCGAAGAGGCACAACGCATACACTCCAGCGATCCCGAAGTGAAGGCACTGCTCGACCGCCTTCGCTCTTCTCTATGAGACGCACCAAAATCGTTTGCACCATCGGACCGGCAACGGACTCGGAAGAAATGCTCGTCCGGCTGATCAACGCCGGCATGAACGTCGCACGAGTGAATTTTTCTCACGGCACTCATGACAACCATCGCGAGGTCATCCGCCGCATCAAACAGGTTCGGCGCGGGCTGAATAGGCCGGTAGCGATTCTTCAGGATCTTCAGGGACCGAAGATTCGAGTCGGTTTGATCGGAGGCGGAAGCGGTTTTGTGACGCTGCTTTCCGGCCAGATGTTTACTCTGACGACGGAGGAAGTTCCGGGAAACGAGCATCTCGTTTCCGTTTCCCTGAAGAACCTTCCCCATGAAGTGCAGCCCGGACATTGCATTCTGCTGGCGGACGGGAACATCGAATTGCGCGTCGAAAGCGTTCACGACCCGGAGGTCCGGTGCCGCGTCGTCGTTGGCGGTCCCTTGAGTTCCCACAAGGGCATGAACCTGCCCTCGGCAGAGATCCGTGTGTCGTCACTCACGGAGAAAGATCGTCGCGATATTCCTGTGGGCCTCGAAGAAGGCGTCGACGCCATCGCGTTAAGTTTCGTCCGCGGCGCAGCGGACGTCGTTGGTGCTCGCCGCGCCATTCAGGACAGTGGCGGCGACATTCCAATCATCGCCAAAATCGAGAAGAGGCAGGCCGTCGACAATATCGACGCGATTCTTCAGGTGGCGCAAGGCATCATGGTTGCGCGCGGAGATCTTGGCGTCGAGATCGATATCGAACGCGTGCCGCTCGTGCAGAAGGAAATCATTCGCAAATGCAATGCTCTCGGCAAACCGGTCATAACAGCGACGCAGATGCTGCAACGCATGGTCGATAATCCCCGGCCGACACGCGCGGAGGCCACCGATGTGGCCAATGCCATTTTCGACGGAACCGATGCGGTCATGCTGTCGGATGAGACTGCGGTCGGTAAGTATCCGGTGGAAGCCGTCGTGATGATGGACCGCATTGCCCGTGCCGCCGAATGTGAACTCGACGTTTTGCAGTTCGAGAAGACACCCACCGGCACCGCTACCGAACACGCGATCTCCCGCGCCACCTATTTCGTCGCCAAGGAAATCAACGCGGCCGCCATCATTGCGCCGACCTGGTCAGGCAAAACGCCGGCACTCGTTTCTCGCTTCCGTCCAAAGCAGTTGATCATTGCGCCCACACCCAACGAGTCGACGTTGGACTTCCTTGCCCTGGTGTGGGGAGTCATTCCTCTTCTTATTCCCGCATTCGAGGATTTCGAGGAGATGATTCGCCGCGTCATGGATGCGTCGCGAACCGCGGGCTATCTCGAGAAGGGTGCGCAGGTCGTGATCACCGGAGGCACACCGGTTCACGTGGCGGGAAGCACGAATTTCATTAAAGTGGAAAAGGTCGGGTAGTCACTACCCGACCCAACGCTCGGGAGGCGCTACTTCCCGCTTTTTACCGTGACGCTGCGGGCAATTCTGTTGAAGTCTTCCTGAGCCATGATCTTCTTCGAGACGACCTCGTTCTTGTTCTTGAACGGCCTGCCGGCGACGATTTTCTTGGCAACAATCATATCGACACCATTCAACGTCATGAGTTTCTCCAGAGGCGCGGAATTGAGATCCAGCGCGTCGCTGTTCTCACCGGTTGGCGTGGCCGCCGCCTTCGCCGCGGGAGCAGATTGAGCCGGAGCTTTTTTGGGCGCGGCCTTCCCACCTTTCTTCGCCTGACCCATCGCGACGCCGGCCACACTCAATGTGATTACGACCGAAACAATTAACGAGATCACTTGTTTACGATTCATGAAGAACTCCTTCCCGCTTTCGAACGGGATTGATATCGCGACGTGACGTTCAGGTCAAACGAAAAATTCGAGACATTCTCATGGCGATTCGGGAATAGGCCGGACTGAGATAAGCTGTCCGGCACCGCGACAGGGGAGGGAACCATGCATCGACGAGTCACACAAAACATCTTGATGGGTGCTGTGATCTTTTTCGCGCAAGGCGCACAGGACAAGCCGAAACCGACATGTAACCGGTGTTCTGCGACATACATTCCCAACGAAGAACTTCAGGAATATTTGAAGCGAGTCCCACCCGAAACAGGAGTGGCCGATCAGCAGGTGCGCGCGTTGAATGTCGGAAAGACTAACGTCGATATCGGAATCGTCTATCGCGGCAAGCTGTCGGGCGGATCGCCGACAGTTGCCGAACACGATCATGTGAGCGAGGTCTATCACATCATCGAGGGTTCGGGCACGCTCGTCACCGGACCCGACATTGTCGATTGGAAGCGCCGCCCGGCGACAAACGAAAACGTTCGTCTGTTGAACGGACCGGGTGGCGATGGCGTTTCGATCCGAAACGGCGTGACGCATCATCTCAAGGCCGGCGATGTCATCGTCATCCCTGCAGGGACCGGTCATCAGTTCACTCAAATCGACGATCACATCCGTTACCTTATGGTTCGGCTGGATCCCGACAAGATCGTTCCGCTGAAGGATGAAGAAGCTTCCAGGGCCGACCTGAAAAAAGGACGACAGCCGTGATCCGCCGCGCCGCGGCCATCTTCACCGCCGGCGCCTTTGTGGCGGTGTGCTTCAGTTCGAGCGCACAACAAAAGACGCCGCAAACGAAGCCGGTTCCATTTGAAGTTGCCGAAGCGTCGATCCCGGCGCTTCAGGACGCGATGCAGTCGGGCAGAGTGACTTCCCGGGCATTGGTTGAAGCGTACATGGCCCGTATTCACGCTTACGACGCCCAGGGACCGAAACTGAACGCCATCATCTGGACGAACAAAAACGCGATCCGCGACGCCGAAGCGCTCGACCGCGAGCGGGCGCAGAAAGGGCCGCGCGGGCCGCTTCACGGCATTCCGGTCATCGTCAAGGACAACTACAACACAACGGACATCCCGACCACCGCGGGTTCGATCGCGCTCGCGGGTTTCATCCCGAACCGCGATGCGTTCCAGGTTCGAAAGCTTCGCGAGGCCGGAGCCGTGATCATCGCGAAGTCGAACATGCACGAGCTGGCGTCGGGCATCACCACGATCAGTTCGCTCGGTGGTCAGACTCGCAATCCGTACAATCCCGCTCGCAATGCCGGAGGTTCCAGTGGCGGCACGGGTGCGGCCATCACTGCGAGCTTTGCGGCGATCGGCATGGGAAGCGACACATGCGGATCCATTCGAATTCCGTCATCACACAACAATCTCGTCGGACTTCGTCCAACCAAAGGGCTGTCGAGCATCGATGGGATTGTTCCGCTTTCCGCAACCCAGGACGTCGCCGGACCTCTTGCGCGGTCGGTAACGGATCTTGCGATCACGCTTGATGCGACTATCGGCGAAGACCCGGAGGATCCTGCAACTCATCTCGCACCGGGACAAACTCGACCGAAGTTCACGTCGATGCTCAAGGCCGATGGTCTTCGCGGAATGAAACTCGGCACACTCAAATCGTTGTTCGGCGACGCGACCGAGGATCAGGAGGCAGCTCGCATCGTCAACACCGCCGTCGACGCGATGAAAACGGAAGGCGCAGCTTCGGTTGAAGTTCCCATGCCCGAACTCACCGAAATGCTGCGGAATAGCTCGGTCATCGATCTGGAGTTTCGTGAGGACTTCGAAGGCTATCTGAAGAAATTTCCGGGCGCCCCGGTTCGCACGCTGCAGGAACTGTTGGACGCAGGCTTGGTTCACACGGCGATCGAGGGAACCATGCGTCGCAAGCTTGCCGTCAAAGGCAGAGAGTCGGATGAGTACAAGACTGCAATGGCGAAGCGCACCACTCTGCAACAGGCCATTCTGAAGGTAATGAAGGATGAAAACCTCGATGCGCTTGTTTATCCGACGATGCGCCGGAAAGCCGCAATCATCGGCGAGCCGCAAAACGGCTCGACCTGTCAGCTGAGTGCGTCCACAGGATTTCCGGCGATCTCTTTGCCTGCCGGTTTCACGCCGGATGGTCTTCCCATCGGCATCGAGTTGCTCGGTGCGCCGTTGGATGACGGAAAGCTTGTGGGCATGGCCTACGCGTTCGAGCAGTCGACTCATCATCGGCGGGCACCGGCGTTGACGCCACCGCTAACGACTTCGCCCGCCGATCGCATGTTGACTTGGGAAGGCATGGCGACTGGAGCCGAAATGGTTCCGCCGGTTTCGTCCCCATTGAAGGCGCCGATTCATTTCGCGTTCAACGTCACCACGAACGAACTGCGATATACCGTGACGTATAACAACGCGGATGACCAGTTCCTTTATCTGACGCTTCACCGCGCCGTCAAAGGTAAGAATGGACCGGTGACGGAGACGCTGATCCGCGGCGCGTTCTCTCCATCAGGTTCGATCATACTTTCCGATACCGATCGAAAAAACCTCATGGAGAGCGGGCTCTACGTCAATCTCGCGACGCGCCGCTTTCCGAAAGGAGAAGCCCGCGCCCAGTTGACTCCTCATTGACCGGCGTTGGGTGACAGCCCGGCTTAATTCGGTGAATCGTCCGCGAAGCCGATGTTTGTAGAAGTTTTGCGTTTCGCAGGAAATTCAGCCCAGGTTTTCCAGCTTGCCCATATCGCGCCAGTCATATTCATCGGCGCGAAACGCAAGGATACGTTCTCCTTCGGACGCCAGGCGCAGGTATGTGTCGATGATAGAGAACGCGCCGTCTTCGGTGATCCGCTGCAAGAGCCTCGGGGAAATGATATGGATGCCCGAAAAAGCGAGCGATTTCGGTTTTTCCGACGGAGCTGGTGAACGGCCGCAGAGTTGTAAACCATCGGCAAAGAGAAGATACCTGGAGGTGAGCCGATCGTGCACGGCCAGCGTGGAGAGGGCACTGTTGACGCTGTGAAAATCGAGCATGCGTTTGAGATCGATGGTGCTCAGCACGTCCACGTTGTGCAGGACGAAAGGCTCGTCGCCTTCGAAAAACCACGCTGCTTTTTTCAGGCCGCCTCCCGTGTCCAGAAGGTCGTTTTCACGGGAGATCTCAATGTGCATTCCGAAATTCTCGTTTGCCTTGAGGTACTCGATCACCATGTCGGCGAAGTGATGGACGTTGATGATCACGTCTCGAATTCCGAAGATCTTGAGGCGCGCCACCGTCCGCTGAAGCAGCGTCTGGCCCTGAAATTCGACGAGAGGTTTGGGGCGATCGTTCGTGAGAGGCCGCAGTCGCGTGCCAAGACCGGCTGCGAGAATCATCGCCTTCATGTCACTTGCCGAGGCTTTCCAGTCCGAGATGACGAACTTCGACCGTCACTCCCTGCTTTGCTCGCAGCCTCTCTGCGAGCTGCTCCGCAAGAAACACCGAACGATGCTGACCGCCGGTGCAGCCGAACGACACCATCAGGTTCCTGAAGTTGCGGCTCTGATAATTCGTGATACTCGCGTCGACGAGGTTCACGGCGTTCGAAAGGAAATGGTGCACGCTTTCCTGCTGGTTGAGATATTCGATGACCGGCGCATCCTTCCCGGTGATGGGCTTGAATCGCTCTTCGCGGCCGGGATTCGGCAGCGCGCGCGCATCGAACACAAAGCCTCCGCCGTGTCCGGTTTCGTCTCTTGGCGCGCCCTGACGGTAAGAGAAACTGAAAATGCGGACAGTGAGACTTTCGGTTCCCGGGGCGGCCGCCGGAGCCGGTTCCGCCTCGGTCATATTGCGGAATGCTTCCAGCAACGTCGGCAGCTGGATCGGCAGTTCGACGTTTTCCTGCAGCCAGCGCAGGTTTCGGAGTGCGAATGGGACGCTTTGCAGAAAGTGAACCTTTCGCTCGTAATAACCGCGGAAACCGTATGCGCCCATCGCCTGCATGATTCTGATGTAAACGTACGGATAGAAGTACTGCATGAAGACGTCGCGATCGAGCGTGATGAAACCGCCAAGAGCATCGAGGTATCGATCCAGCAACTGACGCCGTAAATCGGGCGGCAAGTCGGCCTTGGCGTCATACAAGAGCGAGGCGATGTCGTACTGAAGCGCTCCCTTTCGGCCGCCCTGATAATCGATGAAAAACGGGTGGCCGTATCTCCACATGATGTTGCGCGATTGGAAGTCTCTATAAAGGAAGTAGTCGCGATCGGCGCTCAGGAGGAACCGCGTGAGGCGTCCAAAGTCGTCTTCCAGACCCTGCTCGCTGAACGGGACGCCGGCGAGCCGAAGGTAATAATACTTAAAGTAGTTCAGATCCCACGAAATCGATTGGCGATCGAAACTGCCGCGCGGATAGCAGAGTTTGTAATTCAAACTGCGGCCCGCTTCGATCTGAAATCGGGGTAGCTCGTCGACGACCATCGTATATGCCTGGACAACTTGCGACGGAATGTCCGCGCCGATCCGATTTTTCGACATGAAATCGAACAGGGTCATGTCGCCGAGGTCTTCCTCGATGTAGGCATTTCGGCCCAGATCGTGTGCGTAGATCTCGGGCACCGCCAGACCGTGCTTCCTGAAATGCCGGGAGAACTCGATAAACGCGACGTTCTCTTCCCGCGACTTGTGAATGATGCCGATCGCGGAGAATCCTTTCCCTGCAATTCTCAGAATCGAACGAGCCGATCCGCCGAGCTGACCCTGTAACGGTTTTATTTGCTCCACCGGCGCGCGGAAATGTTGTTCGAACAGGTTCTTCAGAGCGTCCATTCCACAGAAGATAACATCAGGAAAGGCATTTTGGGGGATGTCCAGAGATTTGGGGACGCACCCCTGAATTGCGGTGTGCGTCCCCAAATCTCCGGTTGTGAGAGAATGTCGCGCGTGAGCACGCTGGATTTAACGCTTCCCTGGTACCGTCAGGTCACGCGCGAGCAGTGGCGGGCGTTCCTCGCAACGTTCCTCGGATGGGTGCTGGACGGGTTCGACGCGACGATCCTCACGTTCATCGTCATCGATATCCAGCGGAGCTTCACGATCGACAATGCGCTCGCGGGCCTGCTGTTTACCGTGATGATGCTGACGCGGCTTGTCGGCGGCGTTGCCGCTGGAACGGCGGCCGATCGTTGGGGACGAAAAGGTCCGCTGATGATCTCCATTCTGTGGTTCTCGGTTTTTGCCTTCCTCAGCGGCTTCTCGACCTCTTATGCCATGCTCTTTATCTTTCGCGCGCTTTTTGGCATCGGCATGGGTGGTGAATGGGCGGCAGGTATGCCGCTCGCGCTCGAACATTGGCCGACGCACCTCCGGGGACTGGCTTCCGGGATGCTTCAAAGCGGCTACTCGTGGGGCTACATCCTGTCGGCTCTCGCGTTTCGATACATCTACCCATTCTTCCGGAGTCAATCGGATCTGGGATGGCGTGTGATGTTCTGGGTGGGCATCATTCCTGCCTTGCTTGTTTTGTGGATTCGTTCCGGAGTTTCGGAAAGCCCGGTGTGGCTTGCGCGTCAGCAGCATCTGAAGAGCCGCAAGGAAACGGACTCCGTTTCGTTTGTGCGCCTGTTTCGCCGCGATCTTATCGGCATCACGATCCAGACCTCAATCCTCATGGGCGCGTTTATCGTTTCCTACCATTCCACTTCGTTCTGGAATCCAACACGTTTGATACAGAGCGGCTTCGATCCGTTCTGGTACATGATTGCGCTCAATGCCGGAGGCGTTCTGGGTGCGGTGATCTGGGGACGCGCGGCTGAGACGAGGCTTGGACGTCGCGGCGCGGTTGCGCTCGGAGGTGCACTCGGCACCGTGACGATCCCGATGTTCCTGATGACGACCAATCCGTTCTGGCTGCTGACGGGATCTCTTCTTATCGGGATCGGCGGTCCGGGAATGTGGGGAGTGATCCCGACTTACCTCTCAGAGCGCTTTCCCACCGCGGTCCGCAGCGCAGGCGCTGGTCTCGCCTATCATGCCGGAGCCGCAATCGGCGCGGCGACCCCGACAGTCATCGGGAGGCTCCGCGACAACGGCGTCAGTCTGAACACCGGCATGAGTATCTTCATCGGAGTTGCGAACGTGCTTTCCATCGCCCTGATTTGGATGGGACCCGAGACGAAAGGGCGGCTGTTCAAAGCTCAGGAATAGGAATTTCGCGATTTCGGGATTCGGGATTCGCCAGTTGAAGATGAAAATGAAACCCGTGATATTCTCCGCCGAATGAAACGAACCCATCTGGTTGTTGTGTCGCTTCTCGTGTGGGCTGACGTCGCCATGTCGCAGTCCGGGCTGGTTCCACAGGATTTGTACCAGCTCAAATCCGTGGGTGATGCGCAGATTTCGCCGGAAGGAAACCGGATTCTTTATACGGTTGTGAACAACGATCGTCCGGGGACGCCATATTCCACGACGTGGCTGATGGACGTGGCATCCGGCAAATCGACGCGGCTCGGCGACGAGAACGGTTCGGCTTCCGGCGCGCGTTGGTCGCCTGACGGCAAATGGATCGCCTACGTTGGGAGCGTCGGTGAAAAGGAAGGCCTCGTCGTCGCGAACGGAGAGGGCCGGTCTCCGGTCGTTCTTGCGGCGATCCTGCCGACGAATCATCCGACACCATCGGCGGGCGAGCGCGTTTCCTGGTCGCCCGATTCGAAAAAGATTGCATTCGTCTCGGCGACGCCGGGACCGGAGACCGACAATCCCTCCGGCGATCCCGTCGTTGTTTCGCGGTACTTGTACAAACCTACGGCTTCGAATGGTGCATCAAGGTTTAATGACAACCGCCGCTCGCACGTGTTCGTCGTCGACGTCGAGACGAAGCAAGTGCAGCAACTCACGGACGGCACATTCTACGAACACTCCATCGACTGGTCGCCTAAAGGCGACGAAATCCTCTTCGTATCGAACCGGGAGATCGACCCGGACCGCTTTTTCAACTACGACCTCTTTGCAGTTCGGGTGAAAGATCAGTCGATTCGCCGGTTGACGAACACCGAAAGCGTCGAATACAGGCCGGTATGGTCGCCGGACGGACGCACCATCGCGTACCAGGGTACAAAGCGTGGCTTAACGTCGTCCGAAACCACGATGGAAGACACCCATATCTGGATCATGAACGCAGACGGTTCGAATCGGAAAGAAGTCGGACTTGCGATCGATAACCGGCAGGGCGCGCCACAATGGTCCGCAGACGGGGCGTTTCTCTATTTCACTGTGCAGGAGCGAGGAACCACTCGCTTGTATCGGCTGCCGGCGGGAGGCGGCAAACCCGAAACCGTTCTCGGCGACGACATGACTTCTGTGGGTTCATGGTCGCTGGCCAACACCGGCGCCATGGCGTTCACGCTCACGGCGATGAAGGATCTGCCCGAGCTTTATGTCCAAGCTGCAGGCTCCACATCCAAACGTCTCACGGATCTCAACAGCGGATGGATGCAGAACAGGAAGATCGCCGATGTCGAGCGCATGACGTTCCTCAGCTTCGATGGAAAGGAAGTCGAAGCATTTCTGACGAAACCGCTGCACATGTCCGGCAACTCCACTTACGGCATGATCGTCCTCATCCATGGAGGTCCTCACGGCCAGCAGGGCCCGGCGTTCAACCGGCAGGCGCAGCTCTATGCGGAACATGGTTGGGCCACATTGATGGTGAACTATCGCGGATCGATCGGATACGGCCAGAAATTCGCCGATGCGATTTTCCGGGATCAGGACGGAGGTGAAGCCAAGGACGTCCTGGCTGCAGTCGATGCGGCTGTTCGGCGCAATCCGTGGATTGATCCTCAGCGCCTCGGTGTTGAAGGCGGCAGCTACGGCGGCCAGCTGACGAATTGGCTCATCACTCAAACCGACCGGTTCAAGGCGGCGATCCCCGCAGCGGGAATTTCCAATCTGATCAGCTTCAATTACATGGCCTACTATCACGACTATCTCGCTGTGGAATTCGGTGCATTCCCTCATCAGGAAGATTTGATGAATCTGCTGTGGGAGCGATCGGCGTTGAAGCACGTGGCGAAAGTCAAGACGCCGACCATGTTCATTCACGGCGAGAACGACAACGATGTCCCAATCGCAGAAGCCGAACAGTTTTTCATCGCGCTGAAGGATGTTGGCGTCGACACCGTTTTCGTCCGTTACCCACGGGAAGGGCACGGATTGAGAGAGAACCGCCACATTATCGATGCGTACGAACGAAGCATCGCCTGGTACGACCGTCACTTCAGCCGCGAAAGGTAACCGTCCTCGTTTTATACTGGACTCCGAACCACTAAGGAGGACGACTTTCATGAGCGGCAACTTTCGCGTTCCTCAGCCTGTAAACGATCCTGTCCGTCCGTATCTTCCGGGCACCCCCGAACGGCAGTCCATCAAGAAGACTCTGGCGGCGATGTCCTCGGAAAAGATCGAGATCCCACTGTTGATCGGGGGCAAAGAAATACGGACAGGCGATACGGACACGCAGGTTATGCCGCACCGCCACGGTCACGTCCTCGCGACCTGGCACAAGGCCGGACGTAAAGAAGTCGAGATGGCGGTGCAGGCCGCCAAAGAAGCCCACCGCGAATGGTCGAACTGGAGATACGAGGATCGCGCCGCCATTTTCCTTCGGGCTGCCGATTTGTTGACGGCAACCTGGAGAGATCGAATCAACGGCGCCACGATGTTGTGTCAAAGCAAGACGGTGCATCAGGCCGAGATCGACGCCGCATGCGAGACGGTCGACTTCCTGCGCTTCAATGCGTACTTCGGTGAAAAGCTCATCTCCGAGCAACCCTTATCGGCGGCCGGGATGTGGAATCGAATGGAGTACCGCGCACTCGAGGGTTTCGTTTATACCGTCACGCCTTTCAATTTCACTTCCATCGGCGCGAATCTGTCATCGTCGCCTGCAATCATGGGAAACACCGTCATTTGGAAACCCGCCAGCACCACGGTGTATAGCGGCTATTTCATGGCGAAGTTATTTGAAGCGGCGGGCCTTCCTCCCGGAGTGATCAACTACGTGCCCGGTAACGCCGCCGCGATCAGCGACGTTGTGCTGAATCACCAGGACTTGGGCGGAATCCACTTTACCGGTTCGACTGAGGTTTTCCAGACGATGTGGAAAACGGTCGGCGAGAACATCTCAAAATACAAGACGTATCCTCGCCTGGTTGGTGAAACCGGCGGCAAGGATTTCATTGTCGCCCATGCCAGCGCGGATCCCGATGGACTGATAACCGCCATCGTTCGCGGCGGATTCGAATATCAAGGCCAGAAATGCAGTGCAGCGTCGAGAGTCTATGTTCCGGATACGCTTTGGAAGAAGATCAAGGACCGTCTGGTTTCGACGATCAACAGTCTCTCGGTCGGCGACGTTGCGGATTTCCGGAACTTCATGGGTGCCGTCATCGACGCCCGATCCTTCAAGAAGCTCAGCGGCTACATCGACGACGTCAAGCATTCTCCGGACGCGCAGATCATCGCCGGCGGCGAATACGATGACTCGGTCGGCTACTTCATTCGTCCGACGCTGATTCAAACCAGGCGTCCGGAGTATCGCACGATGTGCGAAGAGCTGTTCGGACCGGTTGTGACGCTTTACGTTTTTCCGGAAGCCGAGTTCGAAAAGACGCTCGAGATTGTCGATCAGACATCGCCGTACGGATTGACCGGTTCGATCTTCGCCGACGATCGCCGGGCGATCGTGCAGGCGTCCAACAAGCTGCGTTACGCGGCCGGCAACTTCTACATCAACGACAAACCAACCGGAGCGGTTGTGGGTCAACAGCCGT
>CAZPBY010000009.1:0-140858 GCA_964584785.1 uncultured Solibacteraceae bacterium | reverse complement strand
GGGACGCGCATCAGGGAACAGAACGATGGGGGGGTGGTGCATCCACGGCTTGAACGCCATGAAGGCCGGCACCGCGTTCAGGTTCCCCCGCGGTGTTCCGACGGGAAACAACGGCACCAATTGCAGAGCCTTGCTGGCGCCGGGCGTCACCAGTCTGCCGGATACGAGCCTGAAAGATAAGGCGGGCGTGACGGGGCCGGTGTTCTTCCTCGCAGGCACGGCGTTTACGTACGCGCCTCCGGGTTCGATCGGCATGGGTCGCAACATATTCACCGGACCCGGATATTGGGACGTCGACGCGTCGATCGGAAAGGATTTCTTCGTCACGGAACGTTTAAAGACCACCTTCCGTCTGGAAGCGTTCAATGCCATGAACCACACGAACTACCGTTCACTGGCGGACGCGACGCAGGGATCCACGACCTTCAATAATAACCAATTCGGCCAGTCCTGCTGCCAGTCCCGGCCGACGGCGACGTCGACCGCCATCGTCTCGAATGGCGAGGCTTATCGCGTCGTTCAGGCAGTTCTGAAAGTAACCTGGTAATCGCCTAATCGCGGCGGGCAGCACGAAGCCCGTCGCTACGCTCCGGGTTCTGCACGTCGCAGTTGAGCCTCAGTGTTCAGAACCCGAAGCGCAGCGACGGGCTTCGTGCTGTATTGCTCTATTGTGCCGGCGCGTAGTATCCCTCTTTGGCGCGAACAAACATGCGCGATAATCCCTTTGGTGGGTTCACCTTCACCGCGACGCGTCTGTATTTCCCGTCGTGGTTCTCGTTCGTGGACCGATACCCGATGATGTACTGACTCTTCACTTCGATCGCGATCTTCGTGCAAATGTCGTCCAGATCATCCGCCGATCGCGCAAAGAATCGGCGGCCTCCGGTCAATTCGACGATATCTGAAACCGTTCCGCTGCCGATCGGCCCGCCGCCTCCCGTCACCGCGATGAGATAGATCTGCGCATCCCGCTCGCGCGCGAAATCGCGCACGGCAGCGAAACTGTAGCGGCTGTGATTGTCGCCGCCATCGGTGATGATCAGCAGAAACTTTCTCGGGTTGGTGCCTTCCCGCACTTTTTCAAGACCGAGATACAGACTGTCGAACAGAGCGGTGCGTCCTTTAGCTGGAATGAACATCAGGTGATTCTGAAGACGAGAGATGTCGGTCGTGAAATCCTCGGTGACGACGGCTTTGTCGTTGAATTCGACCAGGAAGTAATCGTCTTCCGGAGACCCGATCTTGAGGAACGTGACGGCGGCATCCTTCGCGAGGGTGATGCTCGATTTCATGCTCCCGCTCGCATCCAGAATGATGCCGACGCTCATCGGCACGTCTTCCGACGAAAACGTCTGAACCTTCTGCTCGACTTTGTCTTCGAATACCTGAAAGTGTTCCGGAGCGAGGCCAAGAACGTAGTGCCCCAATTCATCCGTGACCGTCGCGTACACCAGGACCATATCGACATCGACCTTCAATGTCTTCTGCGTCCGGATCGCCAGACCCGCGATGACGAAACACAGGATGAAGGCCGCTGTCAGTGCCACACGCGCTGGCGGGATTCTTCTCATAACTTTTCGTGATTATCTATAATGTCGCGACATGAGACAAATCCTTCTCGCATTACTGTTGCTTTTACCGCAATCGGCGCGCTGGACTCCTTACGCAGACACTATCTTCACGAATGGAAAGATCGTCACCGTCGATACGAACTTCTCCATCGCTCAGGCGCTGGCCATCAAGGACGGTAAGCTGATCGCCGTCGGAACCAACGCGGATGCGCTCGCGCATCGAGGGCCGAACACGAAGGTGCTCGATCTTGCCGGCAAGACGATCATTCCGGGCCTTCAGGACTCGCATATCCATTTTCTGTCGCTGGGTGAGGACGTCACGTTCGAAGCCGATCAGACCTACTCGAAGAACGCGCAGGACATCGTGAATTCCATTGCCGATCTCATCAAGCGCCGGAATATCCAGCCCGGCGAATGGATTCGGGGATCCAAGTGGGATCAATACAAATACCCTGACGGTATGGTGACGCGATGGCAACTGGACGCAGTATCGCCGCGCAACCCGGTGATGTTGAGCCGTACCTATCGTGGCACGGCCGTGAACAGCGAGGCATTCCGCCTGATGGGCATCAATGACGAAAAGCCCGAAACATGGCCGGCATGGTGGTTGAAGGACCCGGAAAACTTCACGTACGAAGACAAGATCTTCCGGCAGCAGCGGCGCATCGTTACCGATGACGGGCAGACGCGGACGGTGTCGGTCCCGACCGGAGTCTTTCTCGGTGCGCGTGGAACGCAGGTGCTGACGCAGCGCCCGAGGCAGTACACGTTCGAGGAAGATGTGCAAAGCGTCAAGACCGGTGCTGCCGAAATGCTGCGTCTGGGCGTAACCAGCATCGTCGATCCATCGTCGCGCCTCGGCTACAACATGCGCGTTTATCAGGAAGCTTATAACCGCGGCTACGTCACGCTTCGGATTTCGGCCGTGTACGAAGGTACGTTCAACACGCAAACTCCCGACTTCATCCGTCAGCGACTCGACGCGGTGAAAATCAACAACCTCGGCAATTCATTTCTGCGATGGCGCGGCACGAAATTCTATGGCGACGGCGGCGTCGGTTCGCGAAGTTCGTGGATATCCGAGCCGTTCGAGCATTCGATGGAGATCGAAGGCAGCCCGAATTTCGGCGAGCCCGTGATGGCCGACTATGCCACGCGCGAAGCGCAGTATCGCGCGGCAGTCGACTTCGGATGGGATTTGCATACGCACGCCACCGGCGACCAGGCCATGCGCCAGGTTGTCGATCTTTACAAGAAATTGATCGACGAAAAACGAAAGACGCAGCCGAGCTTCTCGCCTCGCTGGAGCGTGATCCATGCGTACATGCCGATGGAACCGAAGACGAACATGCTGGCCGATATGCAGAAATACGGCATGATCGCCGTCCCGAACCCCGTGTTCAACTGGCAGCAAGGCACCGGTTTCGCCACGAACATCGGCGAAACCAGAATGGCTCGATTGCAGCCCGTCCGGTCGTACATCAAAGCCGGTGTGATGACGGCGTCCGGTTCGGACTACGGCGTGACCACCCACAACCCGTGGATGGGGCTGTATGCGCTGCTCACACGAAAGGATCAAACGAGCGGCAAGGTGTATGGTCCGGATGAGAGAGTCGATATCAAGGATGCGTTGCGTACTTACACGATCAACGGCGCCTATTTGACGTACGAAGAGAATTTCAAGGGAACGCTTGAAGTCGGAAAGATCGCCGACCTCGTCGTGCTGGATATCCCGTCGATTGACGCGCTGCAGCAGAACCCCGAACTCTGCTTCCAGATACCCGACAAAATCATGGTGACCATGGTGGAAGGCCAGATCCGGTACAACAAACCGGGTTTCGGTATGTAATTCGAGGCGGTTACCACAAAGCCCGTCGCTACGCTCCGGGTTCTGAACCTTGTGGTCGCGACGTGTCGTGCAGAACCCCGAGCGGCAGCGACGGGCTTCGTGACGAAATTCAGACCGCGGGCTGGTGGCCTTTCGGGGCTTCGTTCATCAGCGCATGAAGGTTGCCGGCCGGGTCTTTGAAGAAGGTCATCCATAAATCGTGATCTTCCAGAGGCGCGACCAAATGTGGCGTATCGACGAACGAAACGCCCTTCGCCTTCAGCGTCCGCACGGCGATGCTGATGTCGGGAACACGAAAATACAAAACCGAACTCGATGGCACGAACGGCTCCGTCCGCGATTTGTCGATCATGACGCGGACTCCAGCGCAGTCGTAGAAGAGGAGAGTTCCAAACCGGAATAGCTTACGAAGTCCAAGAGTTTCGCTGTAAAAGCTTTCAGCCGCGTCGACGTCGTCAACGGTTAGAGAAATCTGTCCGATCTGGTTCAGAGCGGCCATCTACTTCTTGACGTATTTGTCGGGATTCTTTTTGAACTCGTCCAGATCGGTCCTTGAGCAGAAATAATAGGTTTCGCCTTTATGTATGGCCGACAGTTTGGGATCTTTGTCGACCATCAGGCCGCATACCGGATCCTTTGCCTTCTCTGGTTTCTCTGCCTTCCTGGCTTGCGCGAGCCCACTCACGGCCGCCGTCAAAACCACAAGAACAAGGACCAGGGCCAAAGCCCTCCGTTTCATGTAGAAGTACCTCCTTGGGAGAATCATATGAATAACTTCGAAACTTCCCGCGATCAAGCAGAATCTCGCCGCTCTTTCCGAATAGTTTGTGTCTTGGTCCCGATCCGGGACCCGCGGTAAACCCGAAGCAGCGCCGGCTGACCAACACTTTTGGACGGAGCGAAGCCGGAAACGTAGCGGTCGGACCCTTCAACGACCTGTCGGCGCGCCTACCAACTTGATTCAATTGTTGTCGCGTAAGTGCCTATCGAACATGATTGCTTGGACTTGGCAATAGCCGTGCCTTATATTTGTCCCACTTCAAACGCGGAGGGTGGATGACGGGTCGGAAGCGAAGATTAGTCGGTATGGTCTGGTCGGCGCTGCTTGTGCTGGTCTGGACCGTGATACCCCGCAACTGGGACCTGAAGCCCGACTCCACTCCCGAATCAACGCCCGCCTTGAATGTTCCACCGCCGACTGAAGTTGTCGAAGATACGATTCAAAAAAACAGAACGCTGGTCGCCACACTCGTGGACTACGATATTCCCATCGCGATCGCAAATGATGTTGCCGACCTGATCAAACCCGTGTTCGACGTCCGGCGGTTGCGCTTCGGCAATCCCTTCCGGCTTGAGAAAGAACACGACGGCACCCTTCGGAAGTTCGAATACAAAATCGACGATGAAAGCATTTTGAAGGTGGAAAAAGGAAAAGATGCGCCGGCTTACGAAGCGCGCGTCGAAAAGCTCGATCTGGAAGTACGCGAAAATGTAATCGACGCGACGATCTCGACGTCGTTGTGGGCGGCTTTGGGCGACCAGCCCCGCGGCGACTACCTGGTCAACAGTGTTGCGCAGATGTTTGCCTGGGAAGTGGACTTCAACACCGAAATCCAGCGCGGCGATCAGATTCGGTTGATTGTGGACTCGCAATATCACAACGGAACCTTCGTGAAGTATGGAAAGATCCAGGTGGCTGAACTGGTCAACGCGGGACACAGCTATCGCGCGTTCCTGTTCAAAGACGACTATTACGATGCCAAGGGCAACGCGGTGAAGCGCGCGATGCTGGCGTCGCCGCTGCAATTCAATCCTCGCGTCACATCGGGTTTCAGCAGAGCCCGATTGCATCCGATTCTCGGAGGCGTTCGCGCGCACCTCGCTGTCGATTTTGGCGCACCGACCGGCGCTCCTGTTGTCGCCGTCGCCAACGGTAGAGTCATCACGGCGGGCTGGAGCAACGGTTATGGAAACCTCGTGCAGATCCAACACAACAACGGTCTGGCTACCGGATACGCGCATTTGTCGAGATTTGCGGCCGGTGTTCACGCCGGCGCCAGCGTCAAGCAGGGGGAAGTGATAGGCTACGTCGGCATGACGGGCCTTGCCACAGGCCCGCACCTGCATTACATGATGACGCGCGGCGGAAAGCCGGTTAATCCGCTATCCGTCAAGGCCGAACCGCCCGTTCCGATATCACCCGCCTTAAAGCCGGCATTTCTTGAACACATTGCCGGTAGACAAGCTCAGCTGGAATCTCTCGTCGCCGCCAAATAAACGGAGTCTCTACCAGACTCTGCCGATTCATTCAGAGTGTGCAAAGATACGGGCGTGCTTCCAACGCGTCTATCTGCCGCAGGTCTGGCCTTTGCGATCGTCTATTTGGGCAATGCGATCCATTACGGATGGAGTCCTTCCAGCCGGACCGTCGTCGACGATGTGCTCGCGTGGACAACCGCAATCACGTTAGGAATTTTATATTGGACCGGGTACGACATCATCCGCAAAACGACTTCGATTCCTTTCCGCACCATCATGCTTTTGGCGCTTCCGGCCGTCCTTATTTGCGCTGCCACGATCCCATACGATTCAACAGATGTTTTTCTTTATATGAACGTAGGATGGGCGCAGGCCCATTACGGACTGAATCCGTACACTCATTCACTGCGCGACGTCCTGTCGGTCGAGACCGACCCCATCATCAAGCGGGAATGGATGGAACCGGACAAGAATCCGTGGCTCGACTTACCATTCGTCTATGGGTTCAGCTTTGCATGGATCGTCAGGATTGCCGGTTGGCTGGGCCGCGGCAATTGGTGGTTCACGCTTGGCCTGATGAAATTACTCAATGTCGGGGCGTATGCTGCGACTGCGCGGCTGATATGGCGCATATCTGGATCGCTTGAGGTTGTCAGGCCCGACATCGCCGTTTATCTGTTTGCGTGGAGCCCGCTCATTCTCCAGCACCACATCGCAAACGCCCACAACGACCTTCTGGTGGGATGCCTTGTCATTGTTTCGCTGTATCTGATTATCGCTCGCGGCGATGTCTTTGCCCCGTCCGTGATGATTCTCGCAAGCTTGATCAAATATGCGACGGTGCCTTTGATTCCCTTGACCCTCTGGTTCATTGGACGTCGCAAGGGATGGCCACACGCTTTGCAGGCAGCTGTGATTGCAGTCCTGGTCACTGCCGCGGTGAGTGCATCGTATGTTTCCGGGATAGCGGAGTTCCGATGGGATCTCATCGAGGCGCAACTGAACAAGGTCACCGCCGGATCGTTGTTCGCGTTCATTTTCTACTCGTATCGGATGATTGCCCCCGGATCCCTTGCAACGTTCGGATTGATGTTGAAGATCACTCTCTGGATCGTCAGCGGTACACTGATCGTCATGGAAGGCGTTTCGTTGCTCCGCAAGGACAAGCCATCGGCTGCGGACTTCATCGCGTCGAGCGCGATTATTGTATTTGTAGTGGTGTTCGTGGCGAGTTCTCAGTTTTATTCCTGGTACATCGGAATGTTGTTCCCGCTCGTTCTGTTACTGCCTGCGTCGCATTGGCTGCGCTCGTTCATGGTTGCGGCAGCATCCACACACGTCCTTTCGCTGACATCCTTGAGCCGCAAGGGAATTGGTTATTTTTTATTCACGACCGGGTTGGCGATCCCATTGCGCGACGCTGCCAGGCTCAGATAGATGTCGCTGCGAGACCTCAGCTATTTCGGAATCTTTATGGCCGCCGCAGTGGAAGGCGAAGTCGTGTACGTTTCTTCTGTGGTTCTCGTGGTGATGGGGCAATTGAATCCGCTGGGCGTTCTCGCTGCCGGCGCTGCCGGCGGATCCGCCGGTGATCAATTCTATTTCTACATTCTCCGAACCAGGCTCGCGCACTGGATTTATCGGTTTCCGTCCCTGGTTCGTCGCCGCGACCGTATCTGCCGGCGAGTGCAGGATAATGCGAGCGCGCTCATCCTGCTGTCGCGATTTCTTCCGGGTCTGAGAATTGCGATACCGGCGGCCTGCGCATTTGCCGGCATCGAGCCCTTGCGATTCACCATCCTGAGCCTGACCAGCGGTCTTGCGTGGGCGACGGCGATCATGGCCCTGGTGATGTATCTGGGTCCAACGTCATTGCATCAGTTGGGCATTCAGGCGTGGTGGGCTCCGATCATACCGGGTGTTCTTGTGATTGTGTTCTTCCGCTGGCTGGGTCGTGTTGGTGACTAAGCACCGGCAGGTCCACGGCCGACTCTCTCACCACGCGAAGTATCCTGTCGATATCTTCGGGCTGTAGTCTCGAGTAGACCGGCAACTGCAGGGTCTGGTCGGTGGATTCCGCCACGGGGCAACGCGTCCACAATTCCGAAAATATCGGCAAGGTGTTGCAGATGTCGACGTGCATGATCTCCATATCGATGCCTCGGCGGATCGCATGTTTGCTCAACTTCTGCGGATCGGAGGCGCGAATGCAAAACTGGTAATAAACGGGAACCGAACCTGGAAGCGGCTGTGGCGTTGCAATCGATGGTATTCCCGACAGCCCCATCGCCAATCGCGCGGCGTTTGCACGGCTGCGCGCGTTCAGCGATTCGAGATTGTCCAGGCCCTGCATCGCAACAACCGCCTGAGCGTTGCTGAATCGTCGTTTATAGGACTGCGGCAGCGGATTCAGCGGCCTGATTTTTTCCCATAAAAACCGGCTGAGATCGCCGCCACCGGCAAATGATCCAACGTAAAAACCGATGAAAAGCCCGAATGTGAAACCCTTCGGACTGATCATGGCGCGGATCAACTCCCCGAACTGGATTCGTTTTCGAACCTCGTCAACGCTGGGCCACGGTTCGGCTTCCGCGATCGCGCGGATGCGCCGGCCAAGCGCGTCGTTGGACGTTATCGCCATCCCGCCGCCGTACGCGTTCAATCCCTTCAACAATTGAAAACTAAAAAAAGCGGCGTCGCCGAACCTGCCGGTGAGCTGGCCCTGATAACTCGCGCCAAGCGAGTGCGCGCAGTCTTCGATAACCTTCAATCGATGCTGCCGCGCGACAGACAACAAGGAATTCATCTCACACGGCAGACCGTACAGATGCGTCGGCACGATCGCGACCGTTCGCGGTGTGATGGCGGACTTTACATGTTCCGGATCGAGATTCAGCGTCTGCGGATCAATATCTACAAACACAGGCCGCAGACCGCATAGGCGCGCCATTTCCGGCACAACCCAAAAGGTGAGGGCCGGGAAAATGATTTCGCTTCCGGGAGGGAAATCGAGAGCCTTCAAGATGTAGTAGAACGCCATTCGGCCATACGACGCCGAGACGGCATGATTTACGCCATGGTATTGCGCGAACCGCCTCTCAAATTCGACGATTTCCGGACCTTCGACACCGCGGCCGCTCTTGATCGCCTCAAAAGCGGCCTGCGTCGACCCCGGAATATGCCGGGCGCCATATCGCGGAATGGCGGTTTTCATTGCGTCACCTTGGGTCCCTGAGAGGTCATGAATGCCGGCTCGCTGTGTTGCTTCCGCGCATACTCGTCTGCACGCTCGATCCAGTCGTATTGGCCGAGTCCGAAATAGTTTATCGGCCAGGACGGGCGGATGTAAAAACGCGCGTACGCGTATCCCAGAAGATAGCGCATTTGTTCCGAAGTCAGATTCGGATGCTGGAACGTCAGAGTATATCCGTCGAACTTTTCCAGGTCCTCTTCATGAATCAAGTGTCCCATCTGCTTCCGAAGCGGAGTGCCGGGGTACGGAGTGAGGATCTTGTATTGCGCGAAACTGCTCTCGAGTTCGATCGAATAATCGATCGTGGCGCGGATGCTCTCCACCGTGTCGTCGAGAAATCCGAACACGTAGAATCCGACCGTGCCGATGTTGAGACTGCGGCAATGACTCACGATCGCCTTTTGATGCGCCGGAGGTATCGGTCTCCTGCCCACATGCTTCAACGTTGCCGGCGAAAGAGACTCGACGCCGAACGTGATCGTCCGCAGTCCGGCACGATGAAGCAGGTTCAACAGACCGGTGTCGAGATCGTCCAAACGCGTTTCGCATTCAAACGTCAACTGAAGCTTTTTGCGGATGATCCCTTCCGCAATGGCCACACTCCGCTCGCGCTCTTCCGAGAAAAGAGGATCCCGAAAGATCAGGTAAGGTTTTGGATAGCGGCCGCACAGCTCCTCGATCTCGGCGAGAACATTCTCGGGTGACCTCGCGCGATAAGGTGCCGTGATTCGATGCGGGCAATACGTACAGAATTCGGGACAGCTGCGGCTGGACAGGATGGGAAACGCCGATCGCGTGACCTGCAGTGCCGAACGACCAATCGCGGTATACCGCCGGCGTTGCACCAGCAAATGCCATTCCGGGAAGGGCAGGGCGTCCAGATCGGCGATGGCACGGCTGGGAACAATCCCGGAAAATCGTTCCCCCGCTGCCAGTCGCATCGCTGCTTCTTCAGGCTCTCCCTTGATGACGAAATCCGCGTGATCGGCAACCACATCGCTTGCATGGGTGGCCATTGCGCCAAAAAGCCCCACTTGGATTCCGTTGAGGCGCGCCAGATCCGCCCATCGCATCTCGTTGCGATAATCGACGATGGAAGTGAGGATCAGCGCAACGTCCGCTTCAACCATCCGCCCCTGGGTGAAGAGAACTTCGTGACCACTCTGATTGAAAATCGCGGCCAGGTAGGCCGCATGAACGCTGGGAACATTTTGATAGAGCTTGCGAAAACGCTCGACCCAGCGCGTTGTCCGGCTGAACCCTTGAAACCGTTGACCGAAACCGCCAACAATCGTGTCCTTATTAACAAAGCCCCTTCCGCTCGTCAGATCAGCAATCACTACACGCATCAAACTCCTCCACATTGGGTGTCTTCGAGCAACACAGGTACGCGCAGGCCGAACGCTACCTGCACGTATCAACACGCTGTAAATGAATCCAGGGAATTACGTGGCCGGCGGAGCCCTTTCGGAGCAACTGGTGTTGCCGCGCGTCAGCAGAATCGGGTGACCGTCCTGCGGCGCGCGCCCGTATACCTCCAGGCAGGCTTCGGCGCTGCCGGCGTTCCAAAGGACAGGTAACGGATCGGCCCAGCTGAGGGCGTCATGTTCGCTTAATGCGAAGATTTTGTGCCGGATTTGAGGGCCGTCTTCGTGAATGGGAAACGCGGCAATCCATCCGGAGGCCTTCTTGAACCGCCCATTGGAACCGTTCAACCAAACAGCGACCGGCCGAACGGAGAAGATGCTCGTCAAAACGAGGTCGACCTTTTTGTCGTTGTCGACGTCGTAAGCGACCAGCATCAGTCCAGGCTCGTACCGAACCACCGTGGACAACACAACCCGCGAGTTGATTCCGCTCAGGTGAATCTTGATCTTGAGAGTCGATCCGGAAAGCTTGGTGACAGCCGTGTCGGACCTGTGGTCGCCGTCGAGGTCCCACCGCCCAGGCGCAGCTTTACCGGCGCCATAAGCAGCCGGCAGTCGTACGACCGCAGTCAGGGCGACGAGCAACCAGGGGAGAAGGCTGTTGCGGAACGCTCTCATACTACTTGCTGTTAGCAAGTTCTCGTACATTACCAGTTTCGTTGGGTTTGTAGCAAACAGCGTGCCGTGAGCAGGGCTTTGTGTAGCCGGCTGCCACTTTCAATAGCGACTATTTCAGTCTTCCATAGAGTTCGTCGTAAACACGTCGAATTGCGGTCTCCTCCTGACCGCCGCGCAGTGTCCAATCGCCGTACGGACCCCAATTCGCTTTTTGAGCCGCTTCACATTTCGGCGGCGGTGTTTGCGCATCTCCGCGAGCGCCGCGGCCTCCGGTGTTTCCCGGAACCGGGCAAGGAATCTTCGCGTCGTGCAAACGTTTGGATTCCTTTGTCACAAGTTCGAGAGCCTTTCGATATTCTTCGAGCTCCGCCTTCAACGACTTCGGATCATCCACAAATCCATGTCCGGGGACGTACCACGTCGCATTCATCTTTTGCGCCTTCTTGATCGTGGCCAGCCACTCCGTGGGATATGCCGATCGCATAGCGGGAAAGATTCGATGCAGATACGCTTCGCTCATGAACAGAACTTTGCTGCCGGGAACATAAACCTCGAGGTCACCGCCGGTATGTGCTCGTCCGAGATTCAGGATCTGAATCTCGGTGCTTCCCATTTTGATCGTGCGCTTGTCGGCGACCGTTTCCGTGGGAAGCGGCGAAGGCGCGGCCGCATTACCTCCACGAGCGCCGCGTTGAGCGGCAGCAGCAGCGGCATCTTCAAGAGTCTTTTTCGATGCAGGCGAAGAGATGAATACCGCGCTCTTCGGAAAAGCGGAATTTCCACCCGTGTGATCGCCGTGGTCGGAGCAGATCACGACGTACTTGATCGGCTGCGCTGTGATCTTCGCGATTGCGTCGACCATTTCCTTCGCCTGAGCGACACTGCCCTGGCCGTCGGCCACCAGGACGCCGTCAGTGGTTACCACGAACAGACTGACCGTCGTCATGAAAAGGTTCGGATCGCCGCCGCGAAGCGCTTCGTACGAGTAAACTCCCGGCGCGAGCTGTTTCGTGCGAGGGAAATCGGATTGTTTCAGGCCGCGTTTGAACGGATCGCCCGTCTGGACGAGCTTGTCATTCTGCGCGTGCGCCGCCATGAGCGTGAGCAACAACGACACTGCGATAAACACAATGATCCTTCTCATTCCTTTCCTCCCAGGCCGCGTATTTTATCGCTTACCGGAATCGAGGGCGTCCAGAATGTTGCCGATCACCGAAGGATCACATTCCGGAAAATGCAGGACAGCATTGTTTGCGGCGATGTACCAGGGATCGTCGCCGATCACTTCGAGGAATTCGTTCAGGTGGGTCTCCGACGGAAACAGGAAAATTTCGATGCGCAGGCCGCCGCAGCGGATCACGCCATAGGTGCATCGGAAATGCCGGCCGCGGAATTCCGTTCTTTCGGTCGCGAGCACCTTTCCATAGTGCTCCATGTAGATCTCTTCGATGGGTTGGATATCCGCCGCCTGAAGCCGGTCGATCACCTCATTCCAATTCATGCCAGCTGCTGCTCAAACTCGGATGCGTCCGTCACCGGATGTTTGCACGAATAGTTCTCGCAAACATACGCGGTCGCGCGCCCATCGATTGCGGGACGATCCCGGAGCAATGGAATACGATCGCCGGAGCCCGCGGCAACAACGGTTCGCGGCAAGTACTGCCGTCGCAGAACGTGCAGGAAATCCTCGGGGGCACCGATAAGCGCGACTTCACGCGACGGGCCGATGAAGAAATCCACGGGTGCAAGCATGCGCCCGAATCCGGAAGGATATTGTTTCATTGCGATCAGCGTCGACCGGAACACCTCTTCCGCTTTCTTCCGATAATCCTGTCGATCGAGCAGAGCCGCCAATCGAATCAAAACGTCCGCAGCGACCGAATTTCCGGATGGTGTTGCGTTATCGAAATAGTCCTTCGTGCGGGAAATCAACGCTTCATGATTCGAGGCCGTGAAATAGAAACCGCCGTTCGCCGAGTCCCAGAATAAATCGATCATGCGGTCGACAATCGCTACGGTTTGCTCCAGCCAACGCGGCTCAAATGTCATTTGATAAACAGCGAGCAGTCCATCCGCAAGGTTGGCATAGTCGTCGAGATAACCGTTGAACCGCGACCGGCCGTCCTTGAAGTTGTGGAGCAACGTCTGCCCATCCCAGAGGGCGCGAAGAAGGAATTCCGCATTATCAACGGCAACGCGAGCGTAGTCCTGGCGTTCAAGATAAAAGGCGGCCTCGGCAAACGCGCGAAGCATCAGCCCGTTCCAATCGGTGAGGATCTTCTCGTCACGTCCCGGTTTCACTCGAACGTCACGCGCAGCGTACAGCCTGGGTCGTATCGCCCGCACTTTTTTCTCGAGCTCCTCAGGTGCGATCTGCTCGACCTTGCAGAAAAGGTCCGGCGCGCGCGTAACATTGAGAATGTTGTGGTGTTCCCAGTTGCCTTTCTCGGTAACGTCGAAATAACGTTCGAGAATTTCCGAATCGTCGCCGGCGATGCGTCGAAACTCATCGAGCTCCCACACATAGAATTTTCCTTCGACGCCCTCACTGTCCGCATCCTGAGCGGAATAGAAGCCACCATTCGAATCGCGCATTTCGCGGACGACGTAATCCAGCGTTTCCTCGGCAACACGCCGGTACAGCGGCTTGTGTGTCGCCCGGAACGCATCGAGATAGCCGCGCGAAAGCAGGGCGTTGTCGTACAGCATTTTTTCGAAGTGAGGTACCAGCCAGTACTCGTCCGTGGAATAACGATGAAATCCGCCGCCCACCTGATCGTACATGCCGCCGTACGCCATCTTGTCGAGAGTAAACATCGCCATGTGCAGCGCCAGTTCGTCCCGAGTCCGGTAACAATACCGCAGCAGAAAGTCGATGTTCATGCTGGGAGGAAACTTCGGAGCGCCGCCGAAACCGCCTTCACGAGAGTCGAAGCGTGAGGCCAGCGTCCGGAATGCCTGCTCCAGCAGTGAAGCGTCCGGTGCATCGCTCGCTTTTGCAGGCATCGCCTGCCCTAAATGTTGCGTGAGGTATTGGGCGTTCTGATTGATTTCCTGGCGCTTCGAGCGATACGCGTCGAGCATAATCGCGAGCAGTTTCGGAAACCCGGGCCGTCCGTACCGGTCCTCGTTGGGAAAATAGGTTCCGCCGAAAAACGGTTCGCCGGTGGGCAGGAGGAAGACAGTCAGCGGCCATCCACCGCTCCCGGTCATCGCCTGGACGGCGCCCATGTAGATTTGATCGAGATCGGGACGCTCCTCGCGGTCGACCTTGATGTTGACGAAGTTTTCGTTCATCGCGCGCGCGATGCGCACATCTTCGAACGATTCGCGTTCCATCACGTGACACCAGTGGCATGCCGAATATCCAATACTCAGCAGGATGGGTTTGTCTTCCCGCCTGGCCCGATCCAGCGCTTCTTCACCCCACGCGTACCAGTCGACGGGATTGTGAGCGTGCTGCAAGAGATACGGACTCGTTTCGTGAATCAGCCTGTTGGGTTTGTGTGACATACAAGTTGGAGGTCAGCTCCCGAGAGCCTGTGCAAGCGCGTCCGCCGTGATAGCCCAATGAGAGGCGTTCCATTTCTGACGGCCGTTTTGGACCAGGATCGCCTGGGGCGATTCATGGCGGACGCCCAGCTTCGACGCGATCGTATTCGAGACCGGCCGGTTTTCGATCACCAGCACCACACCGCAGGCAACGTCAGCGGCGTGAGTCGTGAATTCCATGAACTCATCGTAGGCGGCACTGCTTACCGGACACTGCGTGCTATGCTTGAAAATGAGGATGGGATCTTCTTTCGATTTTTCGAGAAGTTGTTCAAGATCCTCGTTGTGACGTAACTCAACGACCATCCGTTCAGATTATCAGAACGGATGGTGAACGAGGAGCCACGAATTGCCGAGCAGGGAAATCACGGATGATCTCGAACTCTTACTTCGCGTGATGCCCCCCCACATCCGGGAGTCATTAAACCGCCAAACCGATTTGAAGAATCTTGTCGAAGTCGTCATGGACCTCGGACGGCAGTGCGAGGCCCGATTCCCTTCACGCGCGGTTTATCTGAGCGAATCCAACATCACGCGAGAGGATCTGGACTATGTCATTCACCGCGTCGGAGCCTTCACACAAGACAATCGCGCGGGCATCGAGAGGACCTTGCACCGGATTTCGGCGATTCGAAACCGTCGAGAAAACGTCGTTGGGCTGACGTGCCGTGTCGGCCGCGCCGTTTTCGGGACAGTGGACATCCTGCGTGACGTCATCGAGTCGGGCAAGAGCCTCCTGCTGCTCGGAAGACCTGGAGTGGGCAAGACGACGCTGCTGCGCGAAAGCGCCCGCATCATTTCGACGGAACTCGGCAAACGCGTGATCATCGTCGATACCTCCAATGAAATTGCGGGCGATGGCGACATCCCTCATCCCGGAATCGGTTCCGGCCGGCGAATGCAGGTTCCACGGCCGGAGTTGCAGCACGCCGTCATGATCGAGGCTGTCGAAAACCACATGCCGGAAGTGATCGTCATCGATGAGATCGGCACCGAGGCGGAAGCTCTCGCTTCACGCACCATTGCCGAGCGCGGCGTCCAGCTCATCGCCACGGCTCATGGCAACTCGCTCGACAACCTTTTAATGAACCCCACGCTTTCGGATCTCCTCGGCGGGATTCATGCCGTCACGCTCAGTGATGAAGAGGCCCGCCGCCGCGGTACTCAGAAAACCGTGCTCGAGCGCAAAGCGCCGCCGACGTTCGACACGCTGGTCGAGATCCGGAATCGGGATGAATTTTCCGTTTTTCATGACACCGCTTCAGTCGTGGATGCGTTTCTGCGCGGGAAAACAGTCAGGCCCGAAGTGCGGATCCGCAAGGGTGAAAGCTATGAAGTGGTTGAGAAACAGGAGCGTGTCTTAGAACCGACTCCCTCCAGGCGGCGCGGCAAGGAACGCGAAGCACCTGCCGCCGCGGAGCGTGGAGCGTCGAAAACCGTCCGTATTTATCCTTATGGAGTCAGCCGCGACCGATTGGCGCGGGCCATCAACGATCTCCATGTTCCCGCGACGATCTCGCGAACACCCAAGGACGCCGACGTGATTCTTACGCTCAAGGCTCACGAGAAACGCCAGACAAAAACGTTGAGGGACCTTGAAGATCAGGGCTTGCAGGTATCCATCATTCGCAGCAACACCGTCAGCCAAATGAAACTGTACCTGTCACAGGCATTCGGTCTCGAAGATCAGAAGAGCGCCGAAGACGAAGCGATGCAGGAGGCCGAAGAGGCGGTCGATCGAGTCATGTCTTACGGAAAACCTGTCGAGTTGTCCCCTCAATCCGCCCACATCCGCCGTCTTCAGCATCAACTGGTCGAACAACACGGCCTCGGCTCGGAAAGCCGCGGCGAGGTCCCATGGCGCCGTGTGATCGTCCTCCCGACACGCGGTTAGGCGGTCAGCGCAATCACGACTGCGCAAGTCATAAGAAGGCGGGGTCCGGTTCAGACAAAGATCCGATTGCTTACCGTGCGCAAGTCTGCGCACGGCCTCCATCGATCGCGAAGGTGGCGCCGGTGATCCAACCCGCCTTTGGCGAAGCCAGATACAGAATCAGGTCCGCGATCTCATCGGGCGTGCCGACGCGGCCGAGAGGATGTGTGGTCTTCGAACGTTCGACGAACGCTTCGTACGCGTCCGGAGCCATTCCCGAGTTGAGATGCAAATTCGTTCGGACGACGCCGGGATTCACCGCATTCACTCTCACGCCTTTGGACGCCAGTTCCAACGCGGCACAGCGCGTCAGTTGATCGACGGCGGCCTTGCTGACGCAATACGCCAGCACGCCGGGAAACGCGCGGGTTCCCGTGACGCTCGACAGGTTCACGATGTTTCCTTTGCGTTCGATGATCGACGGCAACAAGCGCTGCGTGAGGTGAAGAACGGACCGGACGTTGATGTTCATCATCAGGTCATAATCGGCCATCGTGGTCGTTTCGACCGTACCCATCGAAATGATGCCCGCCGCGTTCACCAGAACATCGACGCCGCCGAAATCGCGAAGCAGGGAGTCTGCAAAATCATTCGTGGTTTTTTCGTTCGTAAGATCGGCGCGATAAACCTTGATGTTTCTCGATTCGACGGATCGCAGGACGTCCGCATTACGACCAACGGCGGCAACCTGCGCGCCTTCATTCGCGAATTTCTGCGCTGTTTTCATCCCGATGCCGCTGGTGGCGCCGGTCACCACGACGACTTTTCCACTGAATTCCATAAACCCGCCTCACTGTGTTTTGAATTGCAGATCAACGGCCCACAGAGCCGTTTCGTGAATATCGATCGGCGCCAGAAGAAAGCGGCCGTCGGGCATGACGTCGAATCGGGGCCACAACGGTCGATCCGACTTGAAGAGTAACGTGCTGTTGGCGCTTCGAACTTCATTGCCGTCCACGTAGGCCGGCATCGAGTGAAACCAGCCTCCGACGAGCGGCAGCGACGCCCCGTGCGTGAACGCTTGCTGAATGTGGCTGCCGTCGGTTCCCATCGTCCACATCGCGCCTTTGTTCCAAAAAAGAATAGAGTGGCTGTCGGGTGAGAACCTTGGCCCGTAACCGCCGTCGTTGATTCGGAGGCGCTTGCCTCCAGAGGACGGAATGATCCATACAGACGGTGCCACGCTGCGCGTCGAGGCGAACGTGAGCCAACGCCCGTCTGGCGATGCATCCGGTGTGATGTCGATCTCATCCGCATCGGTTATGCGTTCCGTCTCGCCGTTTCGGGTATCGAGCCGCCAGACGTCGGCATTCCCGGCGAGATCCGCATTCATGTAGACCACATGCAAACCGTCGGCCGCGAAACGCGGTTCGCGTCCAAGTGCACGCGGCGTCGGGTTGCTGCCGTCAATTCCGGCAGTCCAGACCTCGGATTTATTGCCCTTCACCACGGTATACACAATCGACTTTCCGTCACGCGATACCGCGGGCTCCATCTCGACGCTTTCCGAATGCACAACAGTCGTGCCGTCGGACAGTACAATATTCGAATCAATGGAGTGCCGGGGCAACACGATGCGATCCTTCCAAACCGACATACCGACCGGCGCCAGCGGCACGTCGAAGAGTGGCTGCGTCAACGGCAAAAGCATATTTGTGGCGAAATTGATGTGCCAGATACTGTACGCGCCGGATCGGTCGGTCAGGTACACCAGCTCGCGCCCATCCAGTATCCAGCCAACGTCCAGCGGGTTTTCCATCGGTCGATCTGAAACGAGCGCGCGCACAGTGCCGCTGAGCGCATCCACCGTCCAGACTTGTCCGCTGATGTTCAAAAGCGATTTGATGTAAGCGACCTCCCGGGAGTCCGGCGAGAAACGCGGCGAATGGATGTTCACATTCGGGTTGTCGTCAGCAGCGACAATCTGCCGTTCGTTAGTGCCTCCGACATCGGTCAGCCATAAGGCACGGTCTTTGACGAAGACCAGGCGCCCAGCCGGTGACCACGAGAGAGAAGTGGTTCCAGATCTGAACAGTTGAGCGGTTTGAGCGGGCTCGCGGACTTGAATAACGAAACTGTCGGGGCCCCGGCCAAAGGTCAGCAGTCGTCCGTCGGGACTCCAGGAGGGAGAGTTTTCCTTCTCTGTCGTCCGGGTCAGGCGTGTGGTCGCGCCGTCGGCGAGGTGACGCAGCCATAAATCCCCATCCGAGATGATCGCGCAGAGCGTCCCATCGGGCGACAAAGCGGCTTCCGTTTCAACACCTTGGATGTCCGCCAGACGTGTCAGCAACGGAGCGTCCAGCGTCCGCCGGTCGCCTCCTCCGGTCGCGTTGAAGAGGTAAACAATGGCCGTAAGGATCGTCGCTGCAATAAGAAACGGGACAATCGGCAATCGCATGAAGTCGTAAAGGTACTATACGAGAGTTCTGAGGGCTGTAAAGACGCATCCGCAATATCTCAAATGTCGGGATCTCCCATCTCCAACGTGATATGCAGATGACCGGATAACCCACCCTCCCGGTTACGATTTGCTTTCCGGTCTGGCTATCCGACTTTGTGTCCGAGCCCGCCGCTTAAAATCAGGGCAAAAATTGACAATTCTCATTCACCGCCTATTTGTGTATAATGCCGCCGGGTTTTTTCTGGATTGGTCCTCAGACACTTGGCGTAGAATACGGCGCTTTCGGAAATACCGGCCGACCTTTAATTATCTCAATCGTCTGTAATATTTGGGCTGCATGGTTCGGAACCGTGGAACTCACACTCTGTCCCTGTGTAATGCCGGCTTTTGAGAGGATCGGGACGAAGCCTTTACAGATGTAAAAAAGGAGCCCCAGAAATGGATATTGATGGACGGCTCCATACAACGCACAGGAGGGTTAATGGCAGTAATGACTAAGTCCGTGAAAGAAGAGATGGTTCTTAGCCATCCGACAATGTGCCTCCATTGTCATCTTATCGTCGAAATGTTCCATCAGCGGGGAGCCGATCCGGTGAAGGGTGCATGGCTTTGTCCCCGTTGCGGTCATAAGTATCCGTTTACGCATTGGAAGATCAAGAAGCAGGTCCGCGGTAAAAACACAGAAGCCGCGTAAACGTCCGGTGATGCGAGCGAGCGCCAGACTGACGCTTGCTCGCAGTGCCTCGAAATTGGTTCGGTCCCGCCTTTGAAACTCCTTCGAGATTTTTACTCCCGCCCCGCTATTACCGTCGCATCCGATTTGTTAGGCAAGGTTCTCGTTCGACGACTAAGAGGCCGCAAGCTGGCTGGCATGATCGTTGAGACCGAAGCTTATGCCGGCCCGCACGATCTCGCGTGTCACTCGGCGAAAGGCCGAACGGCACGGACCGAAGTGATGTTCGGTCCGGCGGGATTCGCCTACGTTTACATGATTTATGGATTCCATTATTGTCTGAACGTCGTCACCGACCATGAGGGCTTTGCTTCCGCCGTGCTGATTCGGGCGATCGAGCCTCTGGAAAACGTCGAGGCGATGCGGTCTTTTCGAGGGAATCCGGCCCGTGAAATCGACATCGGCAGTGGTCCCGGCAAGCTGAGTCAGGCCATGGCTATAGATAAGCAGTTGAATGGTGAGGATTTGGAGGGCAAAATAATCTGGATCGAAGATCGCAACATGCGGCCTGCACCTATCCTCACGAGTCCTCGCGTCGGCGTGGACTATGCAGGCGAATATCGCGATAAGTTGTGGAGATTTTTTATTGCTGGGAACCCGCATGTGTCGCGGGTCAAACAAAACCGTACCGGACGTATAAACTAACCTTCTTGGGGGCCCCATGATTCGACTAAGAAACTGTCTCCTGTTTCTGGCTATGTTCGTCATAGCGGGCGTCAACGCGTTCGCTTATCCCCAATTCCTGGAGATGTACAAGGCCGACAAATTCACCAACCCGAACAACAAAGACGTCATCTGCAACTTCTGCCACATGAGTCCATCGGGCGGCGACGAGCGCAACCCTTTCGGCCAGACGTTTGAAAAAGGCGGCGAAGTTTTCACACCGATGCTTCGGGCTCAATTCCCGGATCGGTTCACCTATCCCATGCTTAAAGTGAACGACGATCTGACGGTCCATTTTTCGGATCCGGACAATAAAGTTGTGGTTCTCGAAACCGGCGGAAAACGATTCGCGGTTGACGTCGCAGGTCACAGCGTCGACGGCAAAGCCGCTACTCCAGGCGGGGGTGGTATCGCAGCCTCCTCGACACCGTCGCAGCCGAACACCGGCAGCGCCAGGGCCGGCGCGGCAAATTTGAATTCACCGGTTGTTCGTTCGGAAGTTCCTGTGGACGCCTTCGCGCGGGAGGGCGCGTTCTTTGGCCAGAACGTTGTCGATTTGCCGAACGGCAAACCCGAAAAGAAAGGCGGCTGGGACTTCTGGATAGGTCACCGGTTTCCGGAAAAAACATTCCGGAAAGAATCGCCGGGCGATCTCTTCGGATTCGATAGTGTGGCAACGGTCGCGTTCGGCGTTCGCGTCGGCGTGACTGATCGTGTCAGCGTGGGGATTATCCGCAGCAGCTATCTACGAACGATCGAGCTGAACTCCACTTTCCAGGCATCCCGTCAGGGCGACGGGATGCCCGTCACTCTGCAACTGCGAGGCAGCATCGAGGGACGCAACAACTTTGTCAGGCGAGGAACTGGGTTCTTCGCGAATCCCTGGCCGGGCTATGGAACGTCGTTACAAGTCACCGCGGTCCGCACTTTCGCGGACCGTATTTCGTTCGAGGCCGTTCCGACGTTCGCTTTCAACACCCGCAATGAGAAAAGCACTCGTCCTCAATTCGAGGCCGAACACAACAGCACGATCTCGATGGGAATCGGAACCGGGATTCGCGTCCTGAAAACAACGTCGCTTGTCGGTGAGTGGGTGCCGCGCGTTTGGGGCTTCGAGGGCGAACGTACGGACCGTCCGGAACTGGCATTCGGTGTCCAAAAGTCGACGTTCCGGCATACCTTTTCGCTGGTCTTCTCGACGATGCGTCCAATGACCGTTTCGCGCTACGCCCAGGGAACCGGTGGCGATCAAACATCCGGCGTCGACACGTTCGGTATCGGATTCAATATTTATCGCAGGCTTCGATAGCGTCGAGCACGCCCGGAACATCCGGTGCCTCCCGCTGGCGCGGGCTGACGGCAATCCAGCAAACTCTTCCCTCACTCCCAATCACAAAGACGGATCTTCTGGCGATGTTGTACGCATCGATACCTAAAGCCTGATGCACTCCGTAGGCACGCGACACCTCCCGCGTTTCATCGAACAGGATGGGGAACGGGTAGGGGTGTTTGCGGACATATTCCTTGCCTTTGAACCATCCGTCGATTCTCTGCGCCGCAATGAAAACCACGGCCGCGTTGCGTTTCCTGAATTCGTCGAAGGCTGACTCGAACTGAGCCAGTTGGCGTGTGCAGTTCGGTCACCACGTGCCGCGGATGAAAACCACGACCGTGGGGCGTCCGCGGAAGGCGGAGAGACTCACGATCGTGCGGTCAAAAGTGGGAAGCGAGAAACCCGGAGCCGGATCACCGGTGTTGAGGGTGTTGGAGGAACCTTTGAGCACAACTTAATGTCTCGCGATGCCTACTTTCGTTCCCGGTGATGCGTCACAAGCCGGCCGATGATCTCACCCGCGACGGCGCTGATCAAAACGTCCGCCGGAAAACGCTTTTGATTCGGCGATTGCGAATAACTTGCCGCGGCGGCAAAGCCATATGCTCCGATCACCACGAGCGGCTTGTCGCGATACTGCCGGCCAATCACACTGGCGAACGCAAACGTTCGCAGGGCGTTGCCCGCGGCGAACGTCTGATTCCGCCGTGCCGCCCGGATAACACCGGCGATCGCATCCGCAGCGAACACCGCCTCGGTCGTCTTGCGGCCGGTTCCGATCACTCTGGCGTTGTGAGTTATGGCGCCCAGAGCCCAGATCGATCCGGACGCGGCCGTCATCGGAATCGTTCCGCCCAGGCCGGATACGAACGAACTGCCCGTCGGCGCGGAAACCGCAACGCCACCGCCTCCATCCAAACGCGTGAGCGCTCCTCCGGGACGTACGAGCGGATCGGTGGGCGTGGATTTCGTCTCGCTGCTTTGCGCGGCGAGCGGGATCGACGTCGTCGCGGCGATCGTTCCTGCCGGCACGGCGATCGACACAACCGATGCCGTCAAACTTGAAATCGATGTGGTCGCGACCGTCGTCGTGGCGATTGTTGTGCCGGTTGCTGGTGCGGCGCCGGCCCCGGCTCCGGCTCCAACGCCGCCACCGGGACCGCCGACCGCAGGCTCAGAGAGAAGACCGACAAGAGCAACGACCGGAAGGAACCCGATACCGCGTATGGCGGTCACCTGTTGTCCGGCGCGGATCGTCACGGACTGGCGTGTGAGTTTCTCGGTTACCAGCTGGATGCCCTCACTGAGCGTGTGAGTGCTCTGATCCGGACCCGGAACGTCCTGCTGGCCCTGGGTCCCTCGAATTGCCGCGACTGCGGTTGGCGTTTCGAGCGTGGTTGTCGATCCAGTGAGTTTCTGAATGTTGAACCACAACGAACCGATGATCTGTGAAATCGTGCGCTGAATCCCGCCGGCCGTGGGTTGTTCCTGAACCACCACAACGGTTCCCTCGAAGAGCTTCACCACGCTGGCATCGTTGAATCGGATCTCGGCGCGACCGCGCAGGGTTTGAACCGTGTCACCATTCGCCAGAGCCAGTCCGATGGCACGATCGGAAATGGGGACCACATTGCCCGGCGCCGCCGCGCGCGACACACGAACGTCGCCGGAGATTGCGGCAAGCGTCGCGATCTGCGCTCCGCCGATAGGCCCTTGAGGCGGAACGAGCGCGGCCGCATTTAAACCAAGTGTGAATACGAAGACACAAACAACGACTAACAGGAACGACAAGCGTGGTGGGGTCGCCTCATTTTTCATCGAACTTATATACAGGATCGAAGTGCGAGCCGGCTTCAGCATACTCCATCCGGTATTTGGCGATTCGGCTTTTCATCAGTTTCGTCGGCCCGTCGTTCGGACTCAATGAGAGGACGTGATCGAACGCCATTTCGGCTGCGTCGAATTCTCCCTTGCGGTACAGGCTCAGGGCGTGTTCGTACATGATTGCGACTTCTTCCTGCTCGGAATGTACGGTCAGTCGATCCGATCCGATGCGGCGATCCCCGCGTCGCCGTTCGCCGTGACGGATCATGATATACGTCCGCTTTACTTTTTTCGCCACGTCGTCCGGCCCGCGCCGATCGCCTTGGCGTCGATCATTGGATTGGCGTCGAGTGCCCATCGGTTCATAGATGGTGACCGCCTGCGATTTACCTTTCACCTGAATGGTGTCGAGTTCGCGGCAGAACACCATGTGCTTGCACGCCTGGTAGGTTGCTTCGGATATGAGAATACGTGTCCCGTAAAACTTGTTCAGCGATTCGAGTCGCGCTCCAAGATTGACGTTGTCGCCCATGACGGTGTAGCTCTTGCGCATCTGCGACCCCATGTTGCCCACAACCATCTGGCCGCTGTTCACACCGATTCCGATTTCGAATTTGCCGCCGCCGGGCAGGACAAGCACGGACCGCAGATCTTCCACCGCGTGCGTCATTTCGAGCGCCGTCAGGACGGCCCGCAGCGCATGATCTTCCGCGGGTAGCGGCGCGCCCCAGAAACACATCACCGCATCGCCGATCAATTTATCGAGCGTGCCCTGGTACTGGAAAATCAACCCCTGCATTTTTTCGAAGTACTGGTTCAGGAAATGGACGACTTCCGTGGGCGCCATTTTCTCTGAAAAACTCGTGAAGCCCCGGATGTCTGAAAACAGCACCGAGATCTCACGCTTGTCTCCGCCCAGCTGCAGCAGTTCAGGCTGATTCATGACCTGTTCCACGACGTGCTGGTCCAGGTAGTACTTGAACGTTTCTTTCGTGCGCTTTTTCTCCAGCTCTTCCGTGAAGTACTTGTACGAAATCACCGTGAAACCCGTCACCACCAGCATCAGGCCGGGATACACAAAGCTCAGGATCCAATGAAAATCAATGAATGCGACGATGTTGAACGCTGTGAACAGCACGAACAGAAATGCCGTGAAGATCACGCTGCGCCTGGCGTTCAGCCGCGGCACATAGCCGCCGATGATGATTCCGAAAAGAACGATCAGGCCGAGGTCCGCGGCTTTGGTGACTTGAGTCCGGTGGAGGAAGTTCCGGTGCAGGAAATTGTCGATGACGTTGGCATGCAGTTCCATGGCCGGCAATGTCGGATCGAACGGCGATGTCACGACGTCCGTCAGGCCCACGGCCGGCGAGCCGATAATGACGATCTTTCCCTTCAAGTCATCCGCGGCGATTTTCCCGTCCATGACGTCGACCATCGAAACCGTGTGATGCCAGCCTCCGGGGCCGTCGAAGTTGAGCATGTAACGGCCATACGGATCCGTTTCGACAACATAGTTGCCGATTCGCATGCGGGCGCTGCGTTCGCTCTCGACGTCGAGTATCGTTGATGGAGCGTCGAGGTAAAGCTTGGTCAGTTGAACGTCGAGCGACGGATAAAACCGGCCTTCGTATTCGATGAATTGAGGCTGGAACCGCAGCCCGCCCTCGTAATCGCGATGAAAGTTCACGAAACCGAACGAGGCGGCGCCTCTCATATATTCCGGCAACGCGAGAACCAGCGACTTCCCCTGAACCATCGATTCGAGTTTCCCCGACGCGCCAGGGCCAGCATTCACCGCCGGAAAGACACGCTTGTCGCTGACCAGTTGTTCGAGTTCCGGTGTCATTGCCGTCGGCTCGGTCCGATCCGCGGTATTCGACTTCAGCTGCAGATAAACGCCGAGCACCACGTTGCCGGCTCGTGAGATGGCGTCCGCAAACTTCCTGTCATTCTCGGTGCTGCTGACATCGGGTTCGGGGAAAGTCATATCGAAACCGATGACTTTGGGATGTGCTTCCGACAATCTGTCGATCAGTGTTGCAAAGTTATGGCGTTGAAAGACTCGGGCGGAACCGAGACGCTGGAGAGTCTTTTCGTCCATCGCGACCAGCACCACTTCACTGCCGGGTTTTTGGTAGCCGCGCATCCGGAATTTCGCGTCCATCCAAAGGAAATCGATGCGGGTTAGGAAATTCGGGTCGGTGAGATCCAGCCGGAAGATACCAAGCAACAGGAAAGCAACGGTCAAGACTCCTGCGATGATCGGTGACCTGCGCTTTGTAAAAGACTTTCCAGGACTGCCTCTAGTCATTTAAAAGTTCCGCAGAAATCAAGGCGAGCGTACGTGAAAGCCATAGTCCGGTCAAGCTTGTTATACTGGCACGGTGTCCCCCACCGTCGAAGCAAAACTCAAGAATATTCCCCCCGGTCCAGGTGTCTATTTATATAAGGATGAAGCGGGCCAGATTATCTATTGCGGCAAGGCGAAGTCGCTTCGCAATCGTGTTCGAACGTACTTCCAGGAGTCGCGAAACCTCGACGAGATGAAGGACCAGATGATGGAGAACATCGCCGATGTCGAGTTCATCATGACCGATACTGAAGGCGAAGCGCTCGCGCTCGAAAACAACGTCATCAAGCAGAACAAGCCGAAGTACAACATCCTTCTTCGCGACGACAAGACGTATCCCTACATCAAGCTCACGCTGCAGGAGCCCTACCCGCGCGCCATGATCACCCGTCGGGTCAAAAAAGACGGCGCGTACTATGCGGGCCCGTTCTTCCCAGCAGGGCTGGCGCGGAAGACGATCAAACTGATCGAACGCTACTTCCTGATCCGGAACTGCAGCATCGACATCGACGGCACGCGGCCGCGGCCGTGCCTTCAGCACTACATTCACCGCTGCCTCGGTCCCTGCGTCGACGGTCTCACGACGTACGAGCAATATCAGGAGGCGGTGAAGGACGTGACGCTTTTTCTCGACGGCCGAAACACCGATCTGGTCGATCGCCTGCGGCAAAAGATGAGCGAGTCCGCAGCGGCCGAACAGTTCGAACTGGCGGCGCACTACCGGGATGCGATTCAAACGATGGAACAGCTCGCCGAGCGCCAGAAGATGGCCGTGATGGGTTACGACGACATCGACATCTTCGGATACCACGCCGAGGAATCGATGGTCGCTGTGTCCATATTCCATATGCGCGGCGGCCGCGTCGTCGACAAGCGGGAATTGTTCTGGGAAGATATCGAAAAATTTGAGCCGGCCGAATTCTTCGGCTCCCTGTTGAAACAGTACTATCTTGATGCTCCATTTATCCCCGTCGAGATTCATGTGCCGGCTGATTTCGAAGATCGCGCGCTTCTTGAAGAAGGACTGTCGGGAAAGCGCGGGAGAAAGGTCGAGATTCGAACTCCGCTTCGCGGCTTCAAACGGGAGTTGATTGATCTCGTTCACCGCAACGCGAGACTGTCGTTCCTCCAGCGTTTCCGCTCGCCCACGTTGTCGCCCGCCATCATCGGGAAGGAACTCGAAGAGACACTCGATCTCGAACGGCCGCCACGGCGAATCGAATGCTTCGACATTTCGAACCTGCAGGGCAGCGACATCGTTGCATCGATGGTTGTGTGGGAAGACGGAAGGATGAAAAAGTCCGACTACCGGCGTTTCATCATTCGATCCGTCACCGGCGCGCCCGACGATTTTCAAAGCATGCGGGAAGTGGTGACGCGCCGATACAAAAGGGTTCAGGAAGAGGGCTTGAACATGCCCGACCTCGTCTTGATCGATGGCGGCATCGGACAGCTTCATGCCGCGCTCTCCGCGCTCGACGGCCTGAACATTGTCGATCAGCCGCTCGCGAGCATTGCCAAACGCGAGGAGATCATTTACATCGCGGGCCGCGAAGACGAGCCCATCGTGCTCGAACGCCGTTCACCGGTCCTCCGCTTGATCCAGCAGATCCGCGATGAAAGTCATCGATTCGCGATCAACTTTCATCGTGAACGCCGTGGCCGGCGGCATCTCAGCTCCGAATTGACCGAGATCTCCGGCATCGGATCGCGGACAACTCAGAAACTGCTGACTCACTTCGGCTCGCTGACGAAAATCAAACACGCTTCGATCGAGCAGCTGCGGGAAGTGCTTACAGGGCCGCAGGCTGCATCGGTATGGAGGCATTTCCATGATAGTATTTCGCGAGATAACTAAAGGAGCATTGCAGCATGGCTGAAAACAGTGGTGGCGATAAGTTCCTCTACTTCGTGACCGGCGCGGGAATCGGGGCTGTACTGGCGCTTCTCTTTGCTCCCAAGTCCGGCAAGGAAACGCGCGACTATCTTTCCAAGACCGCGACGGACAGTCGAGAGTTCCTGACCAATAAATACAGCGAGGGAAAACAGTACGTCGGTGAGACAGGCCGCAAAGTGACCGAGGATTTCAACGCGTTTCTCGACAAGAGCAAGGAAGCCGTCCAGCGTCAAAAAGAACAATTGTCGGCCGCTTTCGAAGCCGGCAAAGCCGCATACCGCGAAGAAAAGGGCGCATCGGAATAATGGAAGGGCTGCTGACCGTCCTCGTTGCTGCGACCGCAGTTGCCGTCATCGTCCAGGCCGGCGTTATCATCGCGATCTATATCAACTCGAAACGTCTCGCCGAGCAGGTTGAACGCTTCATGAAAGACGCTCAGGAAGTGATGGCTCCGGTACGGACCATTACCGAAAACCTCCGCGTGGCGTCCGCGAATGTTGTCGAGATCGGTATGGCGGCGCGCGAACAGTTTCGGCGCGTCGAAATGATGGTTGCGGAAACCGGTGACGCGCTGCATGTGCAGATCAACCGTCTCGATCAGGCCAGCCGCGACGTGGTGACGCGAATCGACGAGACGGCACAAATCGTCCAGGATTCCGTCGTCAAACCCTTTCGGGAAATCAGCGCCCTCGCGAAAGGCATCTCGCGCGGCTTTGAAACCTTCCTCTTCCGCCGCAACCGCAGCACCGTCGATCAGGCACACCAGGACGAAGAATTATTTATCTGATTCGTGAGGGAAAAGGTTTTTTCGGTAAGAGCGAAGATCTACAGCGTCACCGAAAAGATTTTCATCACGCCGCAGGAAATCAATTTCGCTACAACTAAACCTTGCTCAGTCAAACGGAAGATTGACGGCGTCACAGCAAAAATCCACCCACTCTAAAGAAAAGATTTTGTGGTAACGGAGATCGTTGCCGTTGCCATTCTCAATATCTTTTCCGTCGATCAAAAGATCGTCGCCGTCACTCTAAAAACCCTCTCGACCGGCAGCTGCTGGAACTGGCCGAACCCAGGCAGGTTGCGGCTGGCCGAAAAAGATCATTTCAGTGAGCGAAATGATCTTCTCCGTCACGGAAGCCGTTTTTGCAGGGTCGAAAAAAACACGATGGACGGCATAAAAAGTCATGATCGTCATGTCGAAAACTGTTTCCCCAAAGCAATAGAACGAAGGACGATGCGTTATTAATGCGGACGTTGTTGAGTATAGAATCTCACCGAAGCTCAAACCGAGCTCGGGGACCAGGAGAACCCATTGAACAACACGGACACCGTGAAGAAGATCTACGACGCGTTTGGGCGTGGCGACGTCGCGGCGATCCTCGACAAACTCGACAACGCTATCGAATGGGAGACGCAGGCTCCGGTCAACGGCGTGCCCTGGCTGCAGCCGCGATGCGGCAAAGCGAATGTTACCGGCTTCTTCGAATCGCTTGCCCCGCTAAAGATCATCCGCTTCGAACCACACACCTTCTTTGATGGCGGCGTCACAATCTTCGTGCTTATCGCCTTTGAAGCCACGCATCGGGGAAAGACCTACTCGTTTCCCAACAACGGTCACCTCTGGCAGTTCAATTCCGCCGGAAAAGTCGCCAGGTTCGACCACATTACCGACACCGCTCAGATGATACGAATGGCCAAGGGCGAATAGCCCGAGATCCGGCTAACCGCCTCCGTAGACTGCGTAGCCGTGTTCTTGAGAGCGATTCAGCGCGAGGATGCCGGACGGTACCAGGTGGGCGTTCGGTATGAGGTTCTCGGTCAGTTCCTTGAAGAACGTGTCGGTTTCCCCGCCTAAGGCTCTTGCGAGGGAACTGGCGACGCCGCGTGTGGCAACCTGGCATACGGCGATCTGAACGCCGCGCTGGATCAGGCGATCCAGGCTGCCGCCCTTAGTGGCGTGGACGTTGACCGTCGGTACTTCCTTCGTCTTGGGGTCGACGAAATTATTCAATTGTTCGGAAAACTGCTTCCCGTATTTCGCCCAGATCGCGTCGTTGTAACCGAATCTCGTGGACCGATTCCGGACGATGATGATGACGGCACAATCGCTGTCATTCAGGCCGTAGCCGGTCTTGTTTGTTTCCATAAAGGTGCCGGCAAATCCCATCGATCGGTCGAGACCTTCGGGCGAAATCGTGTCAAACACAAACCGATGAACGCCGGGCACCTTGTCGTACCAGGCATCTTCGGGATGACGCGCAGGTTGCCAACGCGCCTCGGTGTTGGTCTGAGTCTGAGCCGCCTCCGACGCGATCGCTGTCGCGCCGCCGAAACCCAGCGCAACGCTGAGACGCGTCAGGAAACTCCGTCGAGCTACGGTTTTGTTCCATTTCATAGGCAACCTCGTTTTAGAAGATGAACAATCTCGCGCTGAATTATCGCCGTGGCAGGCCGGATTGTACACGCAAACTTGGTAGTGGGTAGTGTCCTAAACCAAAACAGTACCAACACCCAAACTTTTCGCGGTGTTCAAGCGTTGATCGCCGAAATGACAGGCAACTCACCGATTTTATTGCCCCGAACGATAACTAAAGAACTCCGTCCGTGGCCCCGGTGGAGTGCGCCACCAGGGGTTTTGGACCGTGTTATTCTCGTAACGATGGTCGAAGATCCGAACAGCGTGAATGTTTTTATCCAGGAAACATCCGATCGAGGGCGCGGCGTTTTTGCGCGCCGCCGTATCCAAAAAGGAGAGCTTATCGAGCGATCCCCGGTCATCGTGGTGCCGCGCCAGCAGTGGACGACGATCGAGCAGACGGTCCTGTCGAACTATGTTTTCGATTGGGGCGAGAATGAAGAGGACGCCGCGGTGGCGCTCGGGTACGTATCGATCTACAACCATTCTTATGCGCCGAACGCAGAGCTCACCGAGTGTCTCGACGATGCCATTATCGAAGTGTCCGCGCTTCGCGATATTGGAGTGGGTGAAGAGATCCTTGTAAATTACAATGGTTCGCCTGACGATCACGACGAACTCTGGTTCGACGTCGTCGAAGCCGGTCCGTCCAGGAACAACAATACCCGGAGCGGCAGCGACGGGCACGACAACAACACAAGGAGATTGCATGGCAAAAACCTCCAGACCCACGGCTCAAAAACGCGCCAGAGAAAAAGCTCGAATGGAGCGGCAGAAAGAGAAAGAAGCGCGCCGAGCCGAGAATAAAGAAAGGCGTGCCAACGTTCAGCCACGCGCCGAAGGCGAAGATCCCGATATTGCCGGCATTCGACCGGGTCCTCAGCCACTTCCCGATGAGTGGGGTCCCCTTCCCACAGACGTTTTGACCGAAGAGGACGAAGAACAGGAAGAAAACGAATAGCGGCCGCCGAGTCTGCCGTTTGTTCTCCTAATTTGGGCTCGGCGTGAGTTATGCTTTGCCGCCCGCTCGTTCCGATCACTTATGAACATTTTGCTTTACAATCCCGACAACGGGGTGACGCGGAACTTCATGCCACACCTGTGGATGTTCCTGCTCCAGTCGCTGACGCCCCCGGGCCATCGGGTTTTTCTGATCGACGGCAACGCTCAGCCCATGACGGAGCTCGAGCTGACCGAATACGTCCGCGCCAATAAGATCGAGCTTGCCGGAATCGGCGCCATGACGCGCATGGCCGCCCGTGCCTATCGAATGGCTGACGCGATACGCGCTGCCGGCGCAAAAGTAGTGATGGGCGGTCCACACGTCACGGAAGTGCCGGACGAGCCGCTCGGCCGCAATGGCGAACCCCGGCATGCGGATGCCATCGCACTAGGTGAAGCCGATGAGACCTGGCCCCGAATCGTTGAGGATGCGGCGCGCGGCGAGCTGCGCGAAGTTTACATACCGGCTCTCGACGATAAAGGAAAGGACATCAAACCGTCGCTCGCAGACTACCCGCGCATTCCGTGGGAATCGATCGATCTCAAGCAATTCGACCTGATCGGGCATTTGCCCTCGATCATTCGCGCGACATTTCGACAGGCGGGGTTGACCTGGCAAAGTTTGTACGTCGTGCCGATTGAGTCCGGACGCGGTTGTCCGTACGGCTGCGACTTCTGCACCGTCACCGGGTTTTTCGGCGACTCCATCCGCTTCCGGTCGAATGAAAGCGTGATCGATGAACTGCTCCGCCTGAAGAGTCGCGCGATTCGCGAGAAAGGGAAGATCGGCGTCTTTTTCATCGACGACAACTTTGCGATCAACGTGAAACGCACGAAGTCGCTCCTGCGCGACATGATCGATCGCGACGCGACGCTGCCGTGGGTGGCGCAGATCAGCATCAATCTTTTGCGCGATGAGGAATTGCTCGATTTGATCGCCGCCAGCGGCGGCCGTTGGATCTTTATCGGCCTGGAATCGATCGATAAAGCCAATCTCGATGCGGTTCACAAAGGCTTCAATAAGCCCGACGAGTATGCCGGCATCCTCCAGAAGCTTGCGGATCGTGGGTTGTATGCGATCACGTCGTTCATTTTCGGCATGGACGGCGATACCCGGGGCGTCGCTGAGCGCACGCTGAAAACGATGGACTCCTGGCCTCCCGGCCTTCCGGTGTTCGGTTTGATGACGCCTTATCCGGCAACCCCGCTGTACGATCGTCTACTCGGCGAAGGCCGTCTGACACGTCCTAAGCACTGGCTGGACTTCCGGCCATTCCGGATGGCGTACACACCGAATGCGATCAGCATTGAAGATGCCGAGAAGGAAGTCCATCAGGCATGGGTGGAGTCGTATTCGGCGACGGCCATTTCGGCTGCGCTCCAGAAGATCTCGCATCGCCCGTTTGGGGAGCGCGCTGTTCTGTTCTTCACTCGATTCGCGTTTCGCGGCATCTACTTCCCGCAAATGCGCGTCCGGGAATGGATCGGAGTTCTTTATGACAACCGGGCGTCATTGCTGTCCCTCCTGCGCGAAGGCATGGCTATGAAGAGACGCAAGAGTTCGACCGTTCCCGCCGACAAGCCCGAATCGGAGCAGATCCCCACCCTCTGAGAGCGCGGTGTATTGGCTGCGATACGCTACGTCTATGAACATTTCATGGCTGACTCTGCGCGATTTGCAATACATGGTTTCCGTAGCGGACCATCAGCACTTCGGCAAGGCCGCGGCGGCATGTCACGTGAGCCAGCCGGCGTTGAGCGCGCAGATTCGGAAGATTGAAGACGTACTGGGTGTGCAGATCTTCGAGCGATCGAATCGCCGCGTGGCGATCACACTCGAAGGTCGAGCGATCGCCGAGCAGGCTCGCGTCGTTCTCGAGGAAGCATTCAAGATCGGTGAAATGACGGGCTCAGTCCGGGCCCCCCTCTCCGGACCATTGCGTTTGGGCGCAATCGCGACGCTTGGTCCGTACCTGATGCCGCACCTGCTGGGGCCGCTTCGAAAGAAGTATCCCAAACTCGACCTGTTCCTTCGCGAAGGCTTGACCGATCAATTGGTGGCCGAACTGAAGGCCGGACAGTTGGACGCGGTCATCGCATCGGACACTTTCAAAGATACTTCGCTTCGAACATTACCGCTGTTTTTCGAGAATTTCATTCTTGCGGCTCCACGCTCTCATCCTTTGGCATCACGCCAACGCGTGAGCCGTCGCGACCTGAGTGCGGAGCAGATGATTCTCCTGGAAGACGGCCATTGTTTGCGCGATCAGACGCTGAATCTATGTCCGTCAAATCGTCGCGGCAACGTACGACAGTTTTTGGCGACGAGCCTGGAGACGCTCAAGCATCTGGTGGCCACGGGCATGGGATATACGCTGATTCCGGAACTCGCGGTTCCGCGGGATGGACAGTTGAAAAGCCTGATCCGGTACCGGCCGTTCGACGATGGCTCCGTCGGTCGCAACATCATCCTCGTTTGCCGGAACCGATTCGGGCGCATGGCCGATGTCGATGCCCTGGCGGAGTTCATACGCAAACAAATGCGTGTTTGAAAAACCCGGTCTGCTTCGGGCTGTTGCCCAACTCCGCGTAAGCGTCGCGAAGCCCGTCGCTGCGCTCCGGGTTCTGACAGTTTTCGCCGTAACGTACAGAACCCGGAGCGCAGCGACGGGCTTCGTGACGAGACTTTTCATTCAAAGAGCGTTGAGCAACAGCCCCCGCTTCGCTCGCGCCGCCGGGGACGAATTCAGCGCAACACTATCACGGGCGGGGATCACAGCCGGTTTTCACCATCATTCCCGCAAGCTCCTTGACCATCTTTGCAGCCACGACGGCCGTGAGGTTCGAGATATCGCAGCGGGGGTTGTACTCCACGATATCGGCCCCGACGACAGGCTGCCGGATCGCATGAATGATGTTGATGACCTGCCGCGGGGTCAGGCCTCCGGTTTCGCGATGAGACACGCCTGGTGCGTATGCCGGATCGATGCCGTCGATGTCCAACGAAACGTAAACGGGTGTCATGATGTCGATCCGGATGTCGTCGCGGCAGTGCTGTGCTTCGATCATCTCAACCCCGAACCGGGAGACTTGCTCACGCTGATGGCCGGTCGCTGTTCGAATACCCACCTGGATCAATCGATCCGCCAGTTTCTCTTCCATGATTCTTGCAAACGGCGACGCGTGAGAGCGCGGGTTGCCCTGGAAGTCATGATAGATGTCCGGATGCGCGTCGAAATGAAGGACCGTGAGCGACGGATGATAACTCCGCACCGCACGGAGAATCGGATGGGTGATGGCGTGATCGCCTCCCAGGAATATGGCCGGCGCTCCATCGCTGAGTAGGTCGAATACCCGCGTCTCGATGTTTTCCCAGGCGTCTCGCGTTTCGTGGAATTGAATATCACCCTGATCGCGCAGCATGCCGGGCACGGAGAGGTCGACACCCGTTTCGGTCCAGATGTTGTTGGCATCCGACCACAACTCACGTCGTATGTTCGGTGGGGCGTCCGCAGCGCCTTTCCGAAACGATGAGTTGTCGTCGTTCGGTATGCCGAGTAGAGAGATCGAGATCATGGTGGATAACGGGCGAGTATACAATCTCTCATGCTATTGTGAACGGTTGTGAAGCGAGCCAAGCAGACCAGGGTGGCGCCGAAGTTGCGTACGGCCGGACCCGCGGCAACCCTCGCCATTCTCGGCGGACTGATCCTACTGACAGTCTTCACCTATTGGAACAGCCTGTCCGGTGAATTCGTTTTCGACGATCAACAGGTCATCCTCCAGAGTCCCGTGATGTTGAATATCCACAGCCTGGGCGACGTCACGAAACTTGGAATGGGCTGGCGCCAGTTGTTGTACGCCTCTTACGGTTTGAACTATTTCTGGAGCGGTGTCCGGCCAACGAGTTATCACGTCGTCAACCTTGTGTTGCACGTCATCAATGTCATTCTCGTTTACTTCATCATCCTGGATATCGCCAGGAAGACCGCCTCACCTGCGCTTCGTGACGAGTCGAGATTCGCCGCCTTAACGGGCGCGGCGGTTTTCGCTGTGCACACGTTGTTATCGAGCGCGGTCAGCTACATTTCCGGACGTTCGTCCGTGCTCTGCGCGGTGTTTTATTTCCTTGGTGTGTTCTTGTTCCTCAAAGCTCTGGCCCGCGAGAAGAAACGCTACATTCGCGTGATATATCTCGTGGGGACGGCGCTATCCGGTGTCATGGCATGGCAGGTCAAACAGGATTCGATCACGCTTCCACTGGTCCTTGCCGGGCTGTTCTGGCTGTTGTCCGAAAAGAAGGATCTGCGTTATGTGATCGCACTGGCGGCACTGCCTTTGATCGTCGGCGCAATCTTCTGGAGGCAGATCGAGGAACTGCTGAAATCGCTAAGCGCCAACCAGACTTTGATGAATGCCGGCTTCGAAGCGGTGCTGCCGCCCGCAACGTATATCCGCACGTTCATCACGGCGCTTGTGGGCTACTATTTCCCGCGATTTTTGTTTCCGGCGAACCTGAACGCCGACCCACATATTCTTCCGGTCTCTCATTGGTACAGCCCTGAATTTCTTTTTTCAATGTTGATTCTCGGCGTTCTGGTCTGGCTCGTCATTCGGCCCCGAAGCACGAATCCGCTCGTTCGAGTGGGAATTGCAGGGATTCTGGTGTCGCCCTTTGCGGCATATGCATTCATCCATCTAGCCGATGTTGTTCTCGAGCACCGCGCCTATATTCCAGGACTGGGAATAGCGATTTTGGCGGCGGCGCTGTTTCGATGGCTGCCCACGCAATTTCGGAATGTCCGCCTGGTCGCGCCTGTTCTCACCGTGATCGTGCTTGCAGGCATGACCATCCAACGGAACACCGTATTCGCGAATAACGTTGCGTTATGGCAGGACGCGACGAAGAAATCCCCGGACAAAGCCCGCGCGCATTTCGATCTGGGAGCCGCGTATCAAACCGCGCAGCGAACGAATGACGCGATCCGCGAGTATGAAATCGCATTGAAGCTGAAGCCCGACATTCATGCGGCCTACTCGAATATCTCGGCGATTCAACTCGACACCGGCCGGCTCGACGAGGCGGAGAAAACGTTGGTCCGGTTGACGGAGATCGCTCCGAACTACACCGAAGGATTCATCAATCTCGCCGTTCTGTACGTCCGCAGAGGGAATGCCGACAAGGCAATTGCAATGTCCGATCGAGCGATCGCTCTGAACCCCGAGGCATTCGCCGCACACTTCAACAAGGGCGAAGCGTTGACGCTGAAGGGATCGTACGAAGCTGCAGTCAAGAGTTACGAGCGGGCGATGTATCTACGACCTGACCTGGTGTCGTTCCGGCTCAACCTTGGCGCGGCTTATGTGAGGGCCGGCGATTTCGAGATGGCGGAGAAAACCTATCAGGAGCTGACGTCGGGGCCGGTTGCGGCGGAGGCCTGTCGCGGTTTGGCTACTATGTACGACTCGCTCCATCAGCAGGACCGAGCGGTCGATTATCTCAAGAAAGCGATCCAGCTCAAGTCCAACTATCCCGACGCGCATCACGATCTGGGCGTCATTTATTTGAAACGCGAACTCCTCGCTCTCGCGATCGAAGAATTCCGCACGACGCTGACACAAAACCCCGCCTATGCCCCCGGCGTCCTCAACCTTTCCATGGCGTATCAAGCTAAAGGCGACTTTGCCGCGGCGCGAAAAGTCCTGGAAACCTATCTCGAACAATTTGGAAACATGAAGTCGGAGTATTTGCCCCAGGTCCAGTCCCGGCTCGCCGCGTTGCGGCAAGCGTCTTGATTCTCAATTGAAAATAGAAAATGGACTAATGATCTCAAAGTGTGGCCTAATTCGGCGTTCGAGGAACGAGGAGAATGGCGCGAACAGCCGATCACGACAGCGTCCGCAGCGTCGAGCGACTCCACCGGATTCTCGAAGCCGCAAAGCTTCTCAATTCCACTCTCGACATCAATGAACTCGCACGAATCATCCTGCGAATCGTTCGCGACGAGATCGGCGTGGATCGCGGCACCATCTTCGTCGTCGACAAGGAGCGGAAGCAGATCCGGTCGATCGTTGCCCAGGATGTTGAAGACGAGATCATTCTCGGCGTAGGCCAGGGCATCGCCGGTTCGGTTGCGCTGACGGGCGAGGTTATCGACATTCCCGACGCGTATGCGGATCCTCGTTTCGATGCGCGCTTCGATCCGATTCTCGGTTATCGGACCAACGACATTTACTGCATGCCGATCATCAACCGCGACAACGACGTTGTCGGAGTGTTGGAGTTGTTGAATCGCGCCCGCGCCATCAGCGCCGAGGATGTTCAATTCCTGTCCGGCGTTTCGGTTCATGTGGGGCTTGCGCTCGAAAACGCCTGGCTGCACCGTCAGATCATTGAAAAGCGCAAGATCGAGAGGGAATTGGACCTTGCGCGGGAAATCCAGCGGAACTTCTATCCGAACATTCCGAAGGAGCACGGCGGTGTCCAGATCGCCGCGTCATGCGTCATGTGCGAAGCCGTGGGTGGCGATTACATCGATTTCTTTCCACTGAGTGACGGCCGCTTCATCACGATGCTCGGCGACGTTTCCGGCAAGGGAATCGGCGCAGCGCTGGTGATGACTTCACTCCACGCCGCCGGCCGCGCACTGACGAAACATATTCACTCGCTCGAGAAAATCACGTACATCCTGAATGAAACGCTTGTCGAGACGACGGGCAAGGGAACGTTCGTCACCTTGATCATCCTGCTCGTCGATCCCATGAAAGGCCGCGTGCATTACATCTGTGCAGGCCACAATCCTCCGCTGCATGTGGATGGTTCCGGAAAGGCCGTTCTGATCGAAAAAGGCGGCGGACCGCCGATCGGGCTGTTCGATCACCTGACCTACACGCGCGAAATCGTCGAAATGGAACCCGGTTCCGTGCTGCTGCTGTATACCGACGGAGTGAATGAAGCCGAGAATTGTCTACGCGAGCCTTATGGATTGGAGCGGCTGGCCGAACTGGTCGTGTCCCAGCGTGAAGGCTCCGCGGCGGAAATCCATGCCGGCATTCGTTCGGCGCTTTCGGAACACACCGGCGATCACCCCGTCAACGACGACTCCACCATGATCGTGTTGAAGTTCGGTGGAGTCTCGAATTGAGAGACGACCACAGCGCTGACTACTTTCGAGTCCCGTTTCCGCTTTACTAATTGGGTTCGTCAGATTAACGTAACCCCTTTATTTTGCGAGGATCGCCCAATTGTGACCTTGAAGCGGGTTTTTCCGTTTTTTGCATTCCTGGTCCTTTTCCTGGTCGTTTGCCCTCGGACTGCCAGCGCCCAGACCGTTTTGACTTTTCCCCGAGTAATTACAGACACCGGCGTGTTTACCGGAGTAGCCGTCGGAAATCCAACGGCAACCGACGTCTCCGTTACCTTCACAGCCTTTCAAGCCGACGGGTCCACGGCGTCCGGCACGGGAGTCCGAAACCCCGTGACGATCAACATTCCGGCAGGCGGTCAGATCGCACGACTGGCTTCGGAAATTTTCGGGCTGACCCGATTCAACGGTTGGGTTCAGGCGACCTCAGGCACAACAGGCCTTACCGGTTTTTTCCTCAACGGCAACGGCATTAACGATCTGGATGGCGCTGCCTCGACGCAAGCTGCAACCGACCTGGTTATACCGATCGCCGTTCAGGACGCAACGGTCCAGTCCGAAATCTCGATCGTGAACTCCGGCGCAGACCCGGCGCACGCTACGATCACTCTTTATGGCCTGGATGGGCAAGCGATCGCATCAAAAGACGTGACGCTCCCGGGCCGAGGGTTGATCCGGCAGACGTTGCCGGTTCTGATCGGGTCAGCCGATTTCTCCACAGGTTCTCACGTCCGTATTCGATCCGACCGCCCCGTCGTCGCGCATGGTGTTGTGGTTAATTTTCTTTTGAAAGGTTCCAGCGTCAGGCGAGAGAGCGTTGCCATCGCAGGTCAGCGTCCAGTCGCAGGCCAGACCTACGTCTTGCCTCAGTTCGCAACGGGGAATGGATGGATCTCGCTGGTCGGCCTCGTGAATGCCGGCGGTATTGTTCAGGACGTGACGCTGACCGCGTACCGGGAAGACGGGTCGGTGTGGCCGGCCCCCAACAATCCGAGACGCCTGTCGCTGAACGCCAATGCCGGCTTGCGGGAAAGCGTGAGCGACCTTTTTGGATTCGCGGGCAACAGCTATTTCACCGGCTGGATCGGTGTGACTTCGTCCGTCGGTTTCCTCCAGGGATACATCGGTTACGGCAACACCACGACACCTTCATTTGCTCTCGCGGCGGCTACGGAAACATCGTCGGCGTCCCGTTTTCAGGTGTTGTCGCAGGTCGCGGAAGGCGCCGGTTATTACACGGGACTGACGGTGGTCAATCCCGGAAAGACGGATGCCGTGGTTGAATTCTTCACGCTTCGACCCGATGGCACGACCGTAGGCCGATCGAGTTTTACCGTGAAACCGAACGCGCGCGTCGCGAAGCTCTTTCGTGAACTTCTTCCGGCCTCTCTGGAACAAGTCGGAGGCTGGGGTTTCCTGCGGTCGTCGCAGCCGGTGATCGGCGCTGCTCTGTTCGGTTCGACGAGCGGTCTGGCACTAGCCAGCGTCCCTCCGCAACTGCCCGCGGGCGATTTCCTGCCGCCGGCTCCGCTGACCGCGGCGATCACAGGGTTGGTCGCAATGGGAGGTGCCGGTGTCGAAGCTGTTCAGGTCAGGCTGGCCGGTCCGGTAAACGCGACAAAAACGACGGATGCTTATGGCCACTATATTTTCACGCAACTGCCGAAAGGCCAGTACACCGTAACCGTCGCCAAAGCCGGATCCACATTCGTACGTTCCCAGCAAAGTGTCACCGTCGACAAGGACAACGTCGAGAACATCGATTTTGAAGCGAGCGGTGTCACGCCGGCCGGCACGCCGGTGGTGAGCTTCATTTCACCGGCTTCGGCCTTTGCCGGAATTCGCGCCGTGAACATACGCGTCTTCGGAAGCAACTTCACGTCTGCGTCGATTGTCCGGTTGAACGATCAGCCTTTGCAGACGGCCTACATCAGCTCAGCCGAAATTCAGGCCGTGATTTCGCAGCCGGATTTGGCGGTCGCGCGTTCGGTGCGAGTGGTTGTGGAAACGCCTCCGCCGGGTGGCGGTCAATCCGGTGTTGTGAACTTCGCGATCAATTCGTTTCCTTCGGATCCGTTGATTGAAGGTCGAGCTGGTGCCGGTTCGGTGCCGTCGGGCATTGCGATGGATACGAGACGAAATCATGCGCTGGTTTCGAATCAGTCCGGCGACTCGGTCAGCGTGGTCGATCTGAAGACACTGTCGACTCTCGCCACGATCAAGGTCGGACGCAGCCCGGCGGATGGGATTGCGATCTCTTCAGTACGCGATGTTGCCCTGGTGGCGAACCCGGGAAGCAATAATGTCAGCGTCATCGATCTGACGGCGAATACGGAACTGAAGCGAATCACCGTCGGCGCCTTTCCGGTCGGCCTGGCGATCGACGACGGCATCAAGCGGGCATTCGTCGCCAATCAAATCTCGGGAAGCATCAGCGTCATTGATCTGGACACGCTGACGGAGACTGGAAAATTTCAGGCTGGTGAATTCCCGTCCAACATCGCCGTCAACACGAAGACCCATGTCGGGATCGTCAGCAACCTGCAGTCGGGGACCGTAACGGTTTTTAACGCGTCGACCAACGCGGTCCTTGGATCGATTGCGGTCGGCGCGCGTCCCCGCGGGGTTGCGATCAACCCGGACACGAACCAGGCCGTGGTGGCGAATGCGAACTCGAACGACGTGTGGATCGTGAATCTCACCACGGGCAGTGTGGTTCGGAAAGTCCCTGTGGGCGCGGGTCCTACGGACATTGACATCCATCTTTTGACGAATACGGCAATCGTCACCAACAGCACGCTGACGCCTGTGCAGAGAGAAGCCGGCCAGTTAGGTTCCGTCTCGGCTATCGATCTCGCTACCGGCGAGGTGACCGAGATCCCGGTCGGTGCGACTCCATTCGGCATTGCCGTGGATCCGGACAATCAGCGCGCGGTCATCGCGGATTTCGGTTCCGACGACATCACCATCGTCCGCATTCCAAACCCGAAACCGCGAATCACCGACATCCTTCCCAAGGCGTTTCCGGCGGGCGGTGGTCCGTTCACGATCACGATTCAGGGCTCGGGTTTCGTGCCGATGTCCGTGGCCACGCTGAACGGTCAGCCGCTTCCGACGACTTACGTTTCAAGGACCGAACTAAAGGCTGACGTCACGGCAGCGCTCCTCGATCAATTCCTCAGGCGCGCCATCGACAACAATTCCATAAAAGGCCTTCGTTTTGCGGCGACCGCCACTCCTCAGTTCACGGTCCATGTCGGCAATCCCAGTCCGGGAGGAGGCGAATCCCCAAACGACGCCTCGAGCGAGCTCGTGTTGCAGAACGAAGCGCCCGTACTGACGAGCATTTCGCCCACCAGCATTCAAGCGAACACGACAGACTTGACGTTGACGTTGAACGGCAACAATTTCAGTCTCGCATCCATCATCAACTTTGGATCGAACGCTTACTCACCGGCAACCGTTTCCGGCGTCGTGATGACGGTGATCATTCCGCGGGCCGATCTCCCGTCGGGAAAGGTTCAGGTCTCGGTGACCAATCAGGCGCCGGGAGGTGGCACGGCCGGCCCGTTGCCGTTCCAGGTCAATCCGCAGGTCAATCCAATGCCGGTTGTCTCCAGCGTCGATACGACGGCGGTTGCGGTTGGTGCAGCTCCAACATCGGTGATTGTCCTGGGAAGCGGATTCTTCGCCGGTACGACCGCGACGTTGAATGGCGTGACGGGTGTTGTGAATGGAAATTCGATCACGTTCACATTGCCGTCTTCGCAGTTCTCGAGTGCGGGCACACTGTACGGTGTCATTACCAATGGCGAACCCGGCGGCGGCTCAGCCTCTTTCTCCGTCAACGTACTTAATCCCGCGCCCACCATCACCGGTTTCACGCCAACGACTGCTCTTGCCGGAACGCCGGGCGTGACTCTCGATGTCACGGGTAGTAATTTTCGAACCGGTACTCAGGTCACCGTGGAAGGGACGCCGCTGGCCACGACGGTTGTTTCCCAAAATCAATTGAGAGCCGCGATGACCGAAGTCTTTCTGAACCGTTCGGCGTCGTGGCATATCGGTGTGCTGAATCAAGCGCCGGGCGGCGGTTTCGTTGAAGGCGGTGTCTTCACGATCAATAATCCGGTACCCACGTTGAGCGAGCTGTCGCCGTCAGCGCTTCCGGTTCAGAACATTTCGTCGACGCTGAATGTGATTGGAACGGGATTCTCGGGCAATTCGAAAGTGACTTTGAATGGCACCGCCGTGGATGTGAGATTCGATTCCAACACAAAACTGATCGCCACGATACCGGCGGCAATGCTTCAGGTTCCCGCGGCTTATGACGTGCAGGTCACGAATCCTGCGCCGGGCGGCGGTTTAACCCAGACGTTAAGGCTTGTCGTCGACATCGGAGTGCCTGTCCTTGAAACGGTCAGTCCGGACAAGATTCGCGCGGATCAGCAGAATGTACTCTTCCAGATCACCGGCCGAAGCTTCGCCAACAATTCTGTCGTCAACATCGGACCGATCGCACTCACGGCGATGTTTGCTTCGCCGACCCAGCTATCGGTCGTCCTGCCGCAACCGCCGCTTGGCCGCGTCAACGTGACGGTAAAGAACCCGGCTTCAGGTTATGTTTCGAATGCCGTTGAAATCGAGATCGCGCCATTGCCGCCTGTCATTACGTCGGTGACGCCGAATCCCGCCAGCGGCGGACAGGTCCTGCGAATTGTTGGAACGAATTTTGGCGTGGGTTCGGCGCTCCTGTTCGGCGGTGCCCCGATTCCGGCGACCGTGACGTCCACGACGGAATTGTCGTTCACCGTTCCTCTCCAGACTCCGCTCGGCCCTGTTGATCTGATCGTTCGCAATCCGGCGACGTCGACCAATCCCACGCTGGATTCGCCGGCGTTTTCGATCGCAATTGTCAATCCGGTTCCTTCCATCTCGACGCTTGATCCGTCGACGGCTTTGCCGGGCGATCGCATCACCGTCACCGGCGCGGGATTCCTCATGACGTCCCAAGTTACTATAAATGGCAACGCGGTCACGTCCACGTTTGTCAGTCCATCGACTCTGACGTTCGTTGTGCCGCTGACGCTTGTCGCCGGCTCGGCATCCGTTGTGGTGAACAATCCGGGACCTGGCGGAGGCCCCTCGAAGCCAGCGTCGCTGACTGTGGTCAATCCTGTGCCGGCGATCACATCGCTGGATCCCGCGTCAGGGACGACGGGTTCGACAGTCACTCTGAACGTAAACGGTTCGAATTTCGTTAACGGCGCCATGGTCAAGTTCGGCGACACACAAGTCGCGGCAACCGTGTCTTCACCGACATCTTTGTCCGCCACTATTGTTTTACCGGGGGTCGCCGGTATCGTGAATGTCACCGTCGTCAATCCCGGTACCGTCGCGTCGAACGCTCTGCAGTTCACGGTTGGGGCGCGAGCCGTGATCACCAATATATCGCCCACCAGCGGCGTGCAGGGACAGTCCGTCGACGTTGTGATTACAGGTACGGCTTTCGCCAGTGGTGCGACGGTTTCAATTAGTGGTGATGGCGTGACGGCGACGAATGTGACCGTCAACAGCTCGACCGAGATCGCAGCCACCTTCACCATCGATGCCGCCGCATCGACAGGAACAAGAAACGTTACGGTCACCACGCCGAACTGGGGCATCAGTGTCAATGCCGTGGATTTTGTGGTTCTCAGGAGCCCGCCGTCATTGGTGTCCATTCTCCCTACAACCCTGGTTCAGGGAAGCGGAGTAATCGTCACACTGGTGGGCAAGGGCTTCTCGGGGACTGACGGGCTTGTGGGGAGCGTCACGGGAGTGACGGTTTCCGGCGGTGGAATCACAGTAAGCAACCTTCAGGTATCGAACGATACGACTCTGACCGCCACGTTTATGGTTGCGCCAAATGCAGCGGCGACGCTTCGATCAGTGAGCGTTACGACAACCGGCGGTACGACGGGTCCCGTCCTGTTTACGGTGCAACCGCTCGTTTCAATAACGGCGATTTCCAAGTCGATTGGTGGTCCGGGAACGCTCTTCGAAACGCTGACCGGAACCAATCTGCTCGGCGCGACGGCGGTCACGTTCAGCGGCACAGGCGTTACCGGAACGATCGCAGCCGGCGGTACCGCGACATCACTGCCGATTCGAATCGATATCGATCCGGGTGCGCCGGCGGGTTTACGCACGATTACGGTAACGGCGGGCGGGCTAACGTCGCAGCCGTACAGCGGGTTCACCGTCAGTTCGACGATTCCCGTCATCGGAGGAATCACTCCAACGTCCGCATTCAAAGGCACCACGATCGCGGCGACGATCAGCGGTTCCAATCTGTCGGGGGCCACAGCCGTGGATTTCTTCGCCACAGGCATCACGGCCGCAATTGACGCCGGGGGGACGGCCACGGCGCTGCCGGTCCACGTCACGGTCGGAACGTCGTCGGTGAACTCGCTGTTCACGGTCACGTCGCCTCAAGGCACATCGTCAAGAAATCTGAATGTTGGTTTGAACGTGATCGATCCGATCTACTATCCATTCGAGGGCACGCCGGACGATGCTTCCGGCGGAGGTTTCACGTTCGTTTCGCGGAACGTCAGTTATCAAAACGGCGCTCTGCTGGTGAACGGGCTGTACGATTTCGATTTTCCGGTGACCGGTTACAAGGCGCAAACTCCGAACATACCTCCACTGAATTATGGTGACCTTACAGTCAGCGCCGATTTCAATGCCGATGCGGATTTCGCACATCGTCCGATACTGGTCGGCGGATCTTCTTATCGTTGGTTCATTGTCGATGTGGGTGCGGACCACGAACTGATTGTCTCGCTGAACAATCACAATCTGACGTTCGGAACGGGCTGGTTCCTCCAGCCCGGCCGTTGGTACAACGTTGCTTTCAGCCTCGACGCGAATGCCCGCGCGCTGCGACTCTTCCTCGATGGTGTTCTGGTTTTGGATCAGGCTCTGCCGGTGGGCTTCCAGCAGGACGTCGTTACCGCCAACGTTCAGGATAAATTGGTGACGCTTGAAGATTACAGCACAGCCCGAGCTTACAAGGGTTTGTTGGACAACCTGACGATCTACGGCCGTGCGGCGACATCCGTGCCCGCGGTCACCGACATGAGTCCGACCTTCGCGGATGTGGCGCTCGGTCCCGTCGATGTGACGCTGACAGGAGCGGGCTTCCAGAACGGCGCATCCGTCATCAGTAACAATTTGGGTTTAGCGACGGTAAGCAACGTGGTTGTTGTCGACGACAAAAAGATCACACTGCGCCTGATGCCGCTGGTTGCAGGATCGCTAACGCTGCGCGTCACAAATCCGGATGGGATCTTCGCGACGAGCCGTCCATTGGTTTTGGGCCATGCGCCGTCGGCGTTGGTGCTGACTTCGAGTGCGGCAGCAGTGACTCCGAACACCATCACAATGCTGAGCGTCACCGTCATAGACGATCTCGGCAATACCGTCACCGCCGCAGCTCCGGTAGTGACACTGGCGGCAACTCCGACCACAACGGTCGTGGTGAGCCCAGTCAGTACATTCACCAAGGGCGTCGCCACAGCGCTGTTCAGCAGCGCCACGCCCGGGACATACCAGATCACTGCAGTAGCGAATAATCTGACGCCGGGGAACACCATCGTCACGATTTTGGGAGCGCCGACGTTATTGCCGTTGAATCCGCCTTCGGCGGCACAAGGCTCGACCGTGTCCGTCACATTATCCGGCACGAACTTTGCGCCGGGCGCAACGTCGGTTTCCGTGAGCGGAACCGCGGTTGTTGTTTCGAACGTCGCGGTTTCGGATCCGTCGTCTCTGGCGGCAACCTTCTTCGTTACGGGAACAGCCCTGCTGGGTGACCGTGCCGTCACGGTTTCAACATCGGCTGGAACCAGCAACCCGACGACATTCACGGTGACTCCAGGTTGTGTGCCATCCATCGCGTTAGGCCAAAACATGGTCATGAATGGAAGCGCGGACGCGGACTTTGGCACGACGGACTTCGCGACGATCGTTGTGCCGTCGTGCTGGCAAACGACGGGTTCGATGACGGCGGTTCAGTACGGGACGACGGGCTTTCCCATCTCCGGTGACGGCATGAATCTGTTTGCGGGAGGCCCCGGTTCAGGGATTTCGACCGCGTCGCAGACTCTGGATGTCTCCAGTCTGGCGGCGAGTATCGACACAGGGTTGGTCGTCGCCAGACTGGGCGCGCTCCTGGGCGACGGTGGTTCGGGTAATCATGCAACGGTGTCCGTCCAGTTCTTCTCGGGATCAACGCAACTGGGAATCCTGACCGTAGGGCCGTCCGCTGGACTGCCCAATGGGCAGCTTGGCTCCGCTGTTTCCTTCCTGGATGTTCCGGTCGGAACCCGTTCGATCGTTGTCAGCGTTAGCGCGGGTCCCGACCCAGGAGCGCTAAAGGTTGAACAACCGGCCCAAAAGGTTGCTGCTCCCTACAACGACGCGTATGCAGACGCCATCTCACTGGTGTTGAAACTTCCCGATCGCACCTGGGCCGGAGGAGGCGCAACAAATCCCAGTGATTGGGGCAATCCCGCCAACTGGTCGCCTGCCGGAGTTCCGACGGGATTTGAAAACATTTATGTGCCGGCCACCAACAATCCGCCTGCTCTGAGCGCCGCGGCGGCCGCTGTTCAGAATGTGAAGGTGGCGAGCGGAGCCACATTGAACATTGGCTCAGGTTCTCAATTATTTGTCTTCGGAAATCTAAAAGGCTCTTTGACCGGCTCGGGCACGGTGACGATGAGTGGGCTCAACAGGATTTCGGGCACCGTGCCCAATCTCCAGGTGCAGGGTCAAACGCTCGCGGAAAACTCTTTGATCGTTGCAGGAAGCGCGACCGCGATCGGTCTTTTCGATATAGGTTCGGCTGTCGTCAATGTGAAGGGACCGTTTTTCACAAGCGGTACTGGAGTGGTGGTTATGGCCAGCACGAGCGGCATTTTAAACGTGGATGGCGATGCGACTTTCCAGGGAGGAGACGAGCAAAACTTACTGACGGCCGGGATGCTCAACATCAAAGGAAACTTCTTGCAGACCGGCGCCTCTCTATTTCGCTTTGTCGCAACCGGCACACATACCGTCGTGTTGAATGGCACGAATCCACAAACCGTCCGATTCGTCGACTCCGCGAATAACTCCTTTCAGAATCTGACAATTTCGAACAGCAGCGGCGTGGTCCTCAATTCAAGCATCGTCGCTAATGGTGACGTCAACCTGAATGCCGGCAAGCTGGACATGAATGGTCAGCTGTTCTCTGTCTCCGGAAATTTCAGCACTGTGGGCACGGGCGCCTTAAGGATGGACGCCAATACAAATCTTAGCGTCAGGGGTGACGTGAGTTTCGGCGGCGCTTCGACGGCAGGTCTGTTGCAGGCGGGCTTTCTTGTGTTTGGCGGGTCCTTTACTCAGCTGAACAACGGCAACATTTCGGATACGTTCGCGCCTTCCGGTACTGAGACGCAGTTTGACATATTCCTCGGCCAGTCCACGACACACAACATCTCGTTTGCCAACACGACGAATTCTCATTTCAATACTCTGTTGATCAACAGCACGACCGATAAGATTACTCTTCTGAGCGACGTTGTAACGACGGGCGCATTCCTTGCTCCTGCGAACAACTTCGTGAAAGGCATTGTCGGCGGAGGTCACACGCTAACCGTCGCCGGCGTCGTTGACGTGGACAGTTTAGATCTCGACAACGTTCTCTTCGTGATTAATGGGGGCACTATCTCGAAGTTTGACCGCGTTCAGTTCCTGAACTACCTGCCGACCGCCACGCCGCTGACGATTTCGCATCCGGGAGGAACGTTCACACTCAACAACCTCGTGTTCAACACCATACCCACTACCGGTTTCTACATCGAAGCGACAGACACGGCGCCCACCGATTCGACGAATCTGACCATCACACTGATGAATGCTACCCCTCCAGCCCAGGCCGCCAAGACGAAAGCGAACCCGCCTGCGGTTATCGTCTGGCCGTAGATTCCTGTTGAAAGAAACCTATGAAAGCAGCGTTGCTTCGCGAATTTGGAAAACCCTTCACGATCGACGACGTCCCGGCTCCCGAGCCCGCCGCCGGCCAGGTTCTTGTTCGCGTCGACGCCTGCGGCGCCTGTCACAGCGACGTGCACCTGGCACATGGTGAATGGGAGGGATTCAAGCCACGCATGCCGATGCCGCTCATCATGGGGCATGAGGTTGCCGGCACGGTCGTCCGTACGGGTGCAGGTGTACGGCGCTTGCGCGAAGGCGACGCCGTGGGGATTCCCTGGTTCTTCTACACGTGCGGCCAGTGTGAATACTGCCGGAAAGATCTCGAGGTGTTTTGCGACATTCCACAAATCACCGGAGTTACCGTACACGGTGGGTTTGCCGAATATGCCGTCGCCTGGGAAACGCACGCGATCCCTCTTCCGAAAGGTCTACCGCTTCCCGAAGCAGCTCCATTGTTTTGCGCCGGCGGAACGGTTTTCAGCGCGCTCTCCAAAGTTCGTCTCGACAATTCAATTCACCTCGGTGTGTGGGGAGCCGGCGGACTCGGTCACTATGGCATTCAGCTCGGCAAACTTGCGGAGTCTCGCGTTACCGCTGTGGATATTCGCGCCGAGAAGTTGGATGACGCGAAGAAACTTGGAGCCGACTCAGCAGTGTCGGCGGAAGGCGCGGGGGAATGGTTCAAGCATCCATCCAACAAGGTCGACGTCGCGCTGGTTTGTGCGACATCGGTTGAAGCGTACCAGGCCGCATCTCATAGCCTGAAACGAAACGGCGTGATGCTGGTCGTTGGAATTCCAGCGAAACCGTTATCGTGGATGGCGGGCGATCTCATTCGATCCGGTGTCCGCGTCGTGCCGTCACGCGTCGCGAGCCGGTCGGAGCTTCGCGAACTGGTCAGCCTTGCTGCGGCTGGATCGATTCACTCCGAAATTCGTGCCTACTCTCTCGACGAGATCAACCCGGTCATGGACCGTCTCGCCGCCGGCGAGATCTTCGGCCGCGCGGTCATTACGCCATGAACGGTGTGGTATCGTCAAAAGGAACAGCTTCTCATGTTCTCTTAACCGGAGCGTCTATTGCTTTAGCGAACAATAGGAGAACACATGTCCAAATTTCGAAAAGCCCTGGCGATATGGATATGCCTGTTTTTGTCGGTCCCTGTCCTTGCCGAACGGACCATGCTGAAGCCGGGGTTCAATTTGTTTTCGCCCAAGCAGGATGTGGAGATGGGCCAGCAGGCTTCGAGAGAAGCGGAGCAAGGGCTCGAGATCCTGAACGATCGACAGGCCACCGCTTACGTGAATGATCTCGGCAAGCGTATCGCTTCGAGGGCTCCGCAGAATCCCAGTCAATATCCTTTTCAATTCAAGATCGTCAATGAAAAGGCGATCAACGCGTTCGCCCTTCCCGGCGGTTACATCTATGTCAACCGCGGCACAATCGAAGCCGCCGACAATGAAGCGCAGCTTGCGGGAGTTATGGGTCACGAGATCGGGCATGTGGTGTTGCGTCATGGGACGAATCAGGTGTCGAAGGCCTACATCGCGCAAGCTCCACTCGGAGTGCTCGGCGGACTACTCGGCAGCAATTCGATCGGCGGCATCATGGCGCAGGTGGTCGGCGCCTTCAGCTTGAATTCGATTCTCCTGAAATACTCGCGTGACGCCGAGAGCCAGGCCGACCTTGTCGGTACGCAGATTCTATACGACTCCGGTTACGATCCGAAAGCGATGGCGAATTTCTTCGAAAAGCTCGAAGCGGAATCGGGACGAGGCGGGCGCGCGTCGGATTTTTTCAGTTCTCACCCCAACCCGGAAAACCGTATCGGTGGTGTGAACAACGAAATCATCAAGCTCGGTGGAACACCGCCGAATCCGAAAAATGATTCAAGTCTGTTTCAGGACGTGAAGCGCATTGTGTCGAGCTATCCTGCGCCCAGAGGCACGAAGCCCGGCACGACGAACAACAGCAGCCGTGGCGGATCCTCGAAAACCGGCAAGCCATCGCGGCCATCGACGCGGCTTGTGGATTATCAAACGGGCGATATTCGCTTGCGACATCCGGACAACTGGCGAGCTTACGGTCAGGGCAGTGCGGTTACACTCGCGCCGGACGGCGGCATCGTCTCCAACTCGCTCGCGTACGGAATGATGATCGCAACGTACGAACCGCATGACGACGATCGCGACGGCAAAGTTACTTTGACGCAGGCTACCGACGAGTTGGTGGCCGAAATGCGGCAATCCAATCCGCAGATGCGCATCGCGCGAAGCCACGAGCGCATTCGCGTCGGAGGCCAGCCGGCGCTTGTCACCGAGTTGTCCAACCAGTCGCCGGCCGGAGGGCGCGAGACGGATATGCTCGTCACCGTCGCGGCTCCGGACGGCTCGTTCTACTACTTCGTCGGCGTTGCGCCGCAGTCCGAGTACGGCGATTACGACCGCGCATTTCAAGAGATCATCGACAGCGTGCGCTTCCGCTAGACAACTGGACTATAATCTTCCCCAAATTTCCGACAATCAGACGCGGAGGTCTCTTTATGCAATGGAAAGATCTCGAAAAGATGACCGTCGTGAAGCTACGGGAAGAAGCGCTCAAATTCCCGCAGATCGAAGGCGTTCATGGTAAGAACAAAGAACAACTGATGAATGAGCTCGCGCCGTTGATGGACATCGAAAAGCCGCACGCGCACTTCAGTGACAACGTTGTTCACACGAAGTCCGAGCTGAAGCATCAGATTCATGAACTGAAAAAGGAGCGGGAAAAGCTGATCGACTCGCACGATCATCATCACCTGCACGACCTGCGGCGCCAGATTCACGAACTCAAACATACGATCCGAAAGATCGAGGCCAAAGCCGCGCACGGATAGACGCGGCTTGCGAATTAAAACGCGGAGCTTCCTACCGTTCAAGCTCGCGCTTCACGGCGGCAGCGGCCGCGCGCATCATGTCGGGGTAGTTGTCTTTCGAGCTTTGGAACGGAGTGGAATAGAGAGTCCGGCGAGTCGCCGGATCGACGAGTTCCACGTTCAACTGAATCACTCCCGAATCGACCGTCACGGTCGTGATGACGAGTGCATCCGCCCCGACCTTAGCGGCGATCCGCGCGACGTCTTCGCCGTCGGCGGATTCTTCCGCCGAAGGAGAAGGTCGAACTTCGATACCCGGAATGCCGCCAAGACCGTCACGCATCCGTTGCGCAATATCCTCGCGCATGTATTCGAATTCCTTTGAGCCGATCAAGTGCGGCGGCACTATGGACACCGAGGAGATCTTTGGCCGTGCCGTAAACATAGGTGCATATTTCACGACCGCTGTTAGAAGCAGCGGAACAAGGATGAGCGCGACAACGCCGGCGTTGGATGCTCGAATTCGCACGCTCCATGTTGGAGCGCCGCGCGTCAGACGTCAATTTCCACATGACATTCACAGGCTGAAAAGTTCTTGTGGAAAACCCCCAATAGTGCGTTGACATCAAAAATCACGCGTCGTACTCTGGACTCGGTCGTTGTGGTTCACGAGAGTTTGAACACCGGCAGACGCGACGGATGGGGTTAATAGCTTTGTTCGTCGGTTAGGAAGCTGAAGCCGATCGAAGAAATCAAAATCGACGATCGGTGTTGCCGGAAGAAAGATCCGGCAGCTGGTAGCGCCTTTCAGCTGCTGCTTCAAAACGCGCAACGTTTTGAGGTTTTCCGAAAGGGTCGGGTCAAACAATCGGAGCTGCAACGACCACTTTCATTTTACCCACCATCCGCATGAATCTTCCGGTATGTCCGCCACTCCTTCCCATGCTTGCCAAACGAGTCAGCGAACTGCCTGTCGAGGGCGCCTGGATCTTCGAACCGAAATGGGATGGTTTTCGAGCAGTGGTATTCCGCGACGGCAACGAGATCCTGATTCAATCCCGCGATGAGAAGCCGTTAGGCCGATACTTTCCGGAATTGCTCGAGGCATTAAAATCCCAATTGCCCGATCGCTGTGTGCTCGACGGTGAGCTCGTCATCGCGCAGGCCGGCGCACTCGATTTCGATTCGCTTCAACTTCGGCTTCATCCCGCGGAATCGCGCGTCCGGCTGCTGTCCCGGCAGATTCCTGCATCGATTGTGTTTTTCGATGTGCTCTCCGTGGCGGATCGAAATCTTTGCCAAACGCCGTTTCATCAGCGTCGAAAGGAACTCGAATCCTTGCTCGCCGCTGCCTTGCCGCCCGTTTACATGACACCTGCAACACGAGATCTGAAAGTCGCCGCGGACTGGTTCCGGCGTTTTGAAGGAGCCGGTCTGGATGGCGTGATCGCTAAGGCGGTTGCGGGGACATACGAGCCGAACAAACGTGTGATGTTGAAGGTAAAACACGATCGGGAATGCGACTGCGTCGTCGCGGGATTTCGCTGGCATCGACGGGACCGCGACGCTGTCGGCTCTCTGCTGCTTGGTTTGTTCGATGAAAGCGCGCTGCAACACGTTGGGGTGTGCTCGAGCTTCACGGATGCCGGGAGGCGCGAGTTGGTGGAATTCCTTTCGCCTTATCGCGAAAACGCGCTGGATGGTCATCCCTGGAGACAGTGGGCGGGCGACGTTTTCAGCCGGATGCCGGGAGGTCAAAGCCGTTGGAGCCAGGGGAAGGATCTTTCGTGGGAGCCGCTGCGTCCGGAACTGGTGGTCGAAGTGGCGTACGATCACATGCAGGGATCGCGCTTCCGGCACATCGCGCAATTCCGGCGATGGCGCGCCGATAAGAAGCCAACCGATTGCACTTACGCTCAACTGGAAGTCGTGCCGCCGCAGGAGCTAAAGGAAATCTTTGGGTAGTACCTCGTGAAGCCACGTCTCAATCAGGACGCGGTTTGCCGCGCCAGGCGCTCCAGGGATCGTAATCCGGGTCTGGCGTTTCCTGCGGCGGACGCAATTCCTCGGGCACGTCTCGAAGATTTACGCGAATACGCGTCCACGTCGACGAGCGGCCGCGCATCGTATCGACCAGCACATCATCAACGGCGAGATGGCTCGCGGCTTCGGGATATTTGACTTTCCACCGTTCGAGGCCGGCAAGGGCGTCGGCCTTCTTCACGGAATTCGCCACGATCACGAGAGGCATCCTGGTTCGCGCCGCCTTCTTTACGCTGAGCTTCTTCGCTCGGGAAGGGGCAACGCGAGGGGCTTCACCTTCCATCTTTCGAAAGTGGGGCGGCCATGGAGCATCGCCCAAGCCTCTGGCTTCATCCTGCGCGGCAAGATCGAGCAATCGTTCGAGCGACCCTGGTTCGTCGTCCATGCCCGCGTGTGGATCTCCGATCTCCGCGAAACGTTTAGGAACGGTGAAAACCGTGAACTCCGCCGGATCGCAGTCCGGCACTTCATTCCATTGGAGGGGAGTCGAGACGCGCGCATCCGGCAGCGGACGTATCGAAAAGGCCGAACACGTCGTGCGATCCTTCGCATTCTGGTTGTAATCGAGGAACACGCCGTGGCGTTCCTCTTTCCACCATTTCGATGTGGCCAGCTGCGGCACGCGTCGCTCGATCTCGCGTGACAGCGCGATCGCGGCGCGGCGGACTTCCGTAAAGGTCCATCGCTGCTGAATTCGCGCGTTGACGTGCAGTCCGCGCGAGCCGCTGGTTTTGGGCCAGCCGCGAAGTCCCATCTCGTCGAGCAGCGCGTTCACTTCAAGGGCGACCCGTCGAACGTCTTCCCACTTCACGCCTGGTCCCGGGTCGAGATCCACACGCAATTCGTCCGGATGACTCAAATCGCCCGACCGCACAGGATGAGGGTGGAGTTCAATGCATCCGAGATTGACGATCCAAACAAGTCCCGCAGCGTCATCGACCACGACTTCATCGGCGACGCGGCCCGACGGAAACGACAACGTCACGGTGCGCAGCCAGTCCGGCCGCTGAGCGGGTGCGCGCTTTTGATAGAACGCTTCACCGTCCGCTCCATCGACGAATCGTTTGAGCACAACCGGCCGATCGCGAATGCCGCCGAGCGCTCCCGGTGCGACCGACAGGTAATAGCGAACGATGTCGAGCTTTGTGAGTTTCGCTTCCTTCGAGAAGTACGGCTTTTCGGGATTCGTCACTCGCACGGCGCGTCCATCGACCGAAAGAACCTCAACCGCCTCTTGTTTCCCCACTCGACAAATCTTAACAAACCGCTTCGTCACGGATTAAGATGCGGTCGCATACACTCATGACTAATTCGAGACGAGGAGCCGACAATGAGATCGATGTTGCTGTGTACGTTCCTGCTATTCACGTCATACGCCGAGGCACAGGTCACAAAAGCCGACTATGACCGGGCCACGGGCCGCCGATCGCAACTGCAGGGTCTTGTCATCAACCTTCCGGATCCCGCCAATGCGATCGCGAACTCGAACCGGTTTTGGTATCGGAAGAGCGTGAAGGGTGGCAGCGAATTCGTTGTGGTTGATGCCGACACCCTCACCAGACGTCCGGCGTTCGATCAGGAGAAACTGGCGGCCGCGCTCTCCACAGCGTCCGGCGAGAAGTACCAGTCGCTGACTCTTCCATTCACGACTTTCAGTTTCACCGATAAAGAGGATGCGATGGAATTCTCGGCAGCCGGGGCCTCGTGGAAGTGCGATTTGACGTCGTACACATGCAGAAAACAGTCCGGCGGAAATCGAGGTCCGCAGGCGGGTCGTCCGCCTGAAGACACAGAGGATGATCCGCCGCGGGAATTCGAAAACGACGTTTACGACGGGATGGTCGACCTCTCGCCTCAGGGTGTTCAGGCGCGACAGGGTTTGCAGTTTGCAAATCAGGCCCCTCCGGCGCGTAATCCGGAGCCGAAAGCGTCACCGGATGGCCAATGGGAAGCGTTGATCCAGAACTACAACGTTTACATCAAGCCGATGCCGAAGGGCGATGCCGTTGCATTGAGTTTTGACGGATCCGAAGGGAACTACTACACGCTGGCGTCGATCGTGTGGTCGCCGGACTCGAAGCACCTTGTGGCGTATCGTGTGCGGCCCGGGTACCGGCGGCAGGTGCACTATGTGGAATCGTCGCCCGCCGATCAACTGCAACCGCTGCACTGGGTACGCGATTATGCCAAACCCGGCGACACTCTCGATGTTGCGCGGCCTGTCCTGTTCGATGTGGCCCGAAAAACTCAAGTCGAAGTCGCGGACACGCTGTTCCCCAATCCGTACAGCCTGTCGAATCCGTTGTGGTGGAAGGACAGTCGCGCTTTCACGTTCGAATACAACGAGCGTGGACATCAGGTCTATCGCGTGATTGAAGTCGATGGCGCGACCGGCAAGGCGCGCGCGCTGATCAACGAAGAAGCGAAAACCTTTTTCTCTTACCGGCCGCTGCTTCCGGCACTGACCGAAACGGGAACGCGTTTCAGACGCGATTTGAATGATGGAAAGGAAATCATCTGGTCGTCCGAGCGCGACGGCTGGCGTCATCTTTACCTTTACGACGGTGCGACAGGCAAGGTGAAGAATCAGATCACGAAGGGAAACTGGATTGTTCGTTACGTCGACAAAATCGACGAGGAACGGCGTCAGATCTGGTTCCAGGCCAGTGGCATGTATCCGGGCAAGGATCCGTATTTCACGCACTACTATCGCGTCAATTTTGACGGCACCGGCCTCACCACGTTGACGGAGGCGGACGCGACCCACAATGTGACCTACTCGCCGGACATGAGCTACTACGTCGACACCTATTCGCGGGTCGATCAACCACCGGTGTCCGAGCTGCGGCGATCTTCCGACCAAAAGGTGGTGATGGATCTGGAGCGCGCCGACATCTCCGGGTTGATGGCTTCGGGATGGCATCCGCCTGAAGTGTTCAAGAGTGTGGGGCGCGACGGGAAGACCGAGATCTGGGGAATCATTCACCGGCCGTCGAATTTTGATCCGTTGCGAAAGTATCCCGTGATCGAAAGCATCTACGCGGGGCCTCAGGGGTCATTTGTGCCGAAGGCGTTCAACGTTTATTTCGCACCGCAAGCGCTGTCCGAACTGGGCTTCATCGTGGTTCAGATTGACGGCATGGGCACGGCGAATCGATCCAAGGCGTTCCACGATGTTGCATGGCAGAACCTCGGCGACGCGGGTTTCCCGGACCGCATCCTCTGGCACAAGGCGGTGGCCGCGAAGTATCCGTATTACGACATCACGCGCGTTGGAATTTATGGCACGTCGGCGGGCGGTCAAAACTCGATGGGAGGGATGCTATTTCATCCGGAGTTTTACAAGGCGGCGGTTTCCAACAGCGGATGTCACGACAATCGCATGGATAAGATGTGGTGGAACGAACAATGGATGGGATGGCCGCTTGGCCCGCACTATGCCGCGTCGTCGAACGTCGATAACGCGGCGAAGCTTCAGGGGAATGTCCTGCTGGTGCTGGGCGAACTGGACACGAACGTGGATCCCGCGTCGACACTGCAGGTCGTGAATGCGTTGATCAAGGCCAACAAGAAATTCGATCTGCTGTTCGTCCCGGGCGGCGGCCACGGCGCGGGCGGGGCATTCGGTACGCGGATGCTCTATGACTTCTTTGTTCACCATCTTCAAGGTGTCGAACCTCCGGAATGGAATGCCGTCGTCGACGGCACTTCGCAAGCGAACCGGGGGGAATTGATTAAGGAGCAAAACCAATGAAGAACATAATCGGTCGATTTGTAATGGTTGTGGCCGCGTTGGCGTTATTCACGGTCTTCGCGAGCGGTCAGGGTGCGAACCTCGACAGCGTTGTCATCAAGACCACGAAGATCACGAATAACTTCTACACGCTCGAAGGATCGGGCGGCACGATTGGAGTCCTCGCCGGACCGGACGGTGTGCTGATGGTCGACGCGCAGTTCGCCCCGCTTTCGGAAAAGATTGCCGCGGCAATCAAAAGCGTCTCGAACGGGAACATCCGATTTCTCATCAACACTCACGTTCACGGTGATCACACCGGCGGCAATGAAAATTTCGGGAAGATGGGCGTGACGATCATTGCGAGGGAAGAGCTCCGGAACCGGCTGGCGCATCCGAATCCGAACGCGAACGGTACTCCGGGGACGCCGGCGCCGGCGATCGCGTTGCCGGCGCTCACGTATACGGGTAAGTCGATCATTCACATGAACGGCGATGACGTGGAGTTGATCGCGATTCCAAAAGCGCACACGGACGGCGACACGCTGGTTCACTTTCCGAAACAGGACGTGGTGATGACGGGCGACTATTTTCGCTCGCTGGGTTATCCGAATATCGATCGCGCGAACGGTGGCAGCCTTCCAGGAATGCTGGATGGCTTGAACGTCGCGATCAACCTGTGCGGTCCGAATACGAAGGTCATTCCAGGCCACGGCGCCACCGTGGATAAGGCTGCACTCATTGCGCATCGAGACATGATCATCGCGATTCGCGATCGGGTATCGGCGCTGGTAAGGCAGGGGAAAACGCTCGAAGAGGTCGTCGCATCGAAGCCGACGGCCGATTACGACGCCAAAGTTCCCGGCGTGGGCACCACTGGCGAGCGGTTCATCGGGCAGTTGTACGCCGAGCTCAAAGGCTCGATGTGAAAATCGTCCCCGAAGCCCGTCGCTGCGCTCCGGGTTCTGAACATCACGCGAAACTGACAGAACCCGGAGCGCAGCAACGTGCTTCGGGGAGCCCCACATTCGCGCGATGAAACTCATACTCAACTGGATTCTCAGCGCGCTCAGCTTGATGATCGTGGCTCACGTTGTACCGGGATTCGAGGTGAGAAGCTTTGGGGCAGCCCTGATTGCCGCCCTTGTCGTCGGATTAGTCAATGCCACGCTGGGCCTGATTCTGAAGATCCTCACTTTCCCGTTGACGATCGTCACGTTCGGTGTGTTCTGGTTTGTGATCAACGCACTGATGTTGCGGATCGCGTCGATTGTTGTTACCGGGTTCGAGGTTCGCGGATTCCTGCCTGCATTCTGGGGAGCGATTGTTCTGAGTATCGTAAATCTCTTCTTCCGGATGGTGACTCGCGCGAACAGGGAGTCCAGCTAGAGCTCATCGGTTCCGAGTCAAATGGAAGTCGCGCTCGCGGCCAAGGACGTACTTTTCAAAAAGAGCTTCGACGGCTTCGAGCGTGAGCTTGAGATTTGCCGGATGCCACGTTTGCCAGCTCTCCGACTCATTATCAAAGATGCGGTAGTCGAACCATTTGCCTTTCACTTCTGCCTGCACCGCGAACTGCTGCAGCTGCTGGAAGGGCGCTCGCGGATCGTCGCCGGTGTACATGAAGATGATCGGCGTCCGCAGTTTATCGACGAAATTCAGAAGCGAGCGTTCGTAGAACGGCAGAGGCCGTGTCATGGGAGATTCGCCGATGAGGTATCGTGTCCACGAGTCCATGCCCGGATACGTGGCGGCGGTTACGGCGTCGACGATTCCGTAGAGAGAGACCGCGGCTTTGAATCGAGTTTCGTCTTTGATGAGCGAAGCGGTGGTCAGAAAACCGCCGGTGCCGGCTCCAAAGACACCGACTTGTTGCGTGTCGACGAGTCCTTCGGAGGACAGTCGATCCAGCCCGATGAATGCGTCGCGGACGTCGTGATCGCCGCCGTGCGAGTAAATGAGGTCTCGATAGCTGCGCCCTCGACCACCCGACCCTCGAACATTCGGCGCGAACACAAGATACCCGTCGCTGACGAGAAGCTGAGCGAACGGATCCCACGACATTGCGTGCTCGCCGTCGATTGTTTCGCGAAACATGAGGGCGGCCGGATGACCGGATTTCGGTTTGACGGAGCGCGGTTTATAGACGAGCGCGGACACATCGACGCCGTCAAAGCTGCGATAGGTCATGACTTCGGGCGTAACGAAGCGTCCTTCGCGGCGCAGCTCCAGTGGCATCGAGTTCGTCAGTTGAATGGATCGCGCGGCTTCCGGAGTTCCGATCCACAGATCGGATGTTCGTGCGGAGTCGCTGTGCGTGAACGCAAGCTTTTTCCCATCGGGCGACCATTGAAGCTTTCCGGCCGGAGTCGAATCCGGGGCGTCGTACCCGCCGTTCACACCGTCGCGATCGGAAATCTTCACGACGCGTCCGCCCTGAACCGTTCCCACCCAGACAGTGGTGCGGCCGCCTTCGTCGCGCACGAAGGCAATGTTGGCTCCGTCCGGCGACCATTTCGGCTGTGCGTGGTCGAAAGAACCGGCCGCGAAACTCTTTCGATTACCGGCGGCGATATCGAGCATGAAGACGTTTGTGTAGCCGGATGAGTCCGAGATGTAAGCAAGCTGTCGGGAATCCGGCGACCATGACGGGTTGAAGTCGCGGAACCGGGGCGTTCCCGGCGTCAGCAGTCTTGGGGGGCCGCCTGCGGCGGGAATTATAAAGATGTCCAGGTTTTCGCGCCGGTCGTCGTTGGTGAGCAGAGGATCCGCAACGTACGCCAGGGTGGTGCCGTCCGGCGACCACGTGAGTTCCGACGCATCGGCTTCGATGATCGTTCGGGTCTCGTGAGCTTCGAGATCAATCACTGCGATATGCGTTCGTCCTCCTGCGCGCGCGACGTACGCGATCTGCTTACTGTCCGGAGACCACACCGGGTCCTTCGAATCATTGGCGTTTTCGGTGAGGCTCGTAGTGTTTCCATCCTCGATGTTCAGGGCCGTGATCTTGCCGTTGGTTCCGCCGGGCTGGACTTCAACAAATGCAATGGTTCGGCCGTCCGGCGACCATCGAGGTTGTTTCTTGAGGAGGACGGTCGAGGTGAGCCGGTGGGGAGCTCCGCCGGCCGACGGGACGATCCAGATTTCGGAGTTTCCAGACTGCATCGAGATGAAGGCGATGCTCTTGCCGTCCGGCGACCAGGTGAAATCGTAGATTCCGGCAGCGGCGGCGAGCTGTTCCGGGTGCAGTGGGATTCGGCCGCCCTCTTGCGTCACCACCACTCCTACGCCGATAGACAGAGCGATCAAGACCAGGACGACGGCGAACCGCCAAACGGTGCTGATCAATATTTCACGGTGCTTTCCGGGGCCCACCACTGCGTCAACATACTGGATTCCGCTTGAACTTCCAATTGGATAAGCGGTAACCTACGCGCTCAATTCTATGGGAGGCACGAGACTCTATGAGTTTGAATGTCAAGACTCGCAAACTCGATACCGCCGTCGTCGTTGACATGTCCGGGCGGCTGACTATCGGGGAACCTGTGTTGTTACTGCGGGAGACGATTCGCGTCCTGGTCAGCGACGGCATCCGGAACTTCGTGTTGAACCTGGGCGAGGTCACCTACATCGACAGTTCGGGTTTGGGAGAACTCGTCTCGCTGTTCACAACAGTCCGCAACAAACAGGGCGACGTTAAGTTGCTGAATCTGACTGCCAAAGCAAAGGACCTGCTGCAGATGACGAAGCTGCTCACCGTTTTTGACGTCTACGACGACGAAAACAAGGCCCTCGCAGCACTGAAGAAGTAAAAGATGCAGATGGCGGAAGTGCGTGGGAGTCGAACCCACCGAACGACGGTTCCCCGACGTCCCACAGGCTTTGAAGGCCAGGAGAGTCACCGGACCCTACTCACTTCCGATCCGATTATAACGACCATTAGGAAGTAACGTGGCTACCAAATACGAAATCCTCAAGAAGCGACGCGTCAATCGAGCCAAGAAAAAGCTGCGCCTCAAGCGCCGCGCCAAGGAACACTTCCAGGCCAGAAAAGGCGAACCGAAATAACACAGAACCCATGAGCCCATCATGGCATGGGGAATATGAAGAAGGTTTCAACGCGCTGAACAGCGGCGAGTACCGCCGGGCGGTCGAACTGCTGGAACGCGCTGCCGCTGAAGCCGGACTTACCTCCGATATCGTCAATCACGCTTACACGCTCGCGCTGTTTCGTGCCAACGAGAAGACTCGCCTGGCCGACGTCGCGTTCCGCATCGCCTGGAATCAGGTCGACGACGATGCTGCCTCGGCCATGGACTACTTCCAGCGTGCGGTTCAAGCCGGACTCGATTCGGAGCGTCTGCGACAAATCGGCCAGGTCTTCGAAAAATGGGCCGGCGAGCGAGCCCTCGCGAAACTACAAGGCCGAATCGATCGTGTGGGGCATGTTGTGACGTCGTTGAATTCGGGGCAGGAGCAGAGTTCGTACATGCGAATGCTGGCCGGCAGCTTGAAACTGCAGGGTGTGCGCTCGACTTTTTTCACGACGGAATCGACGGTGGGTTGGTTTTCCAATACCTCCAACGCCGCAATCACGGATCGAAGCGAAAGCGAAGTCATCGTCGCGGCGACCGAAGGCGATTTTGTTCAGCGATCCGACCGGATCGCCGATGCGATTCGGCAGTCGGGCATTCCGTTGGTCTTCTTTCATTCCGATTTTTCGGACCAGATCGCCGCACGTGTTGCCGCATTACGCGTCGCTCCGGTCCAGGTGAATGTCGCGCACGATGCTTCGATCGATGCGAATCTTTTTGACGGGTTCGTTTATCTTTCGCAAAACAATTTGGAGCGGTCGCGGTTTGGATCTCATCCGGGCCAATGGATTCCGCCGAGTTCCGACGTCGAAACGCGAATGCAGACTGCGGGATTCGAGTCGCGTGAGAGTCTGGCGATCGATCCGTTGAGTACCGTCTCTGCCAGCTTTTCCGGTCCGACGCGTGGTCAGAGCGCGTTCGTGAACATCATCGTTGAAATTCTCAAGCGCTTCCCACGGCACTTTCATTTCTTTGCCGGACCGTCGGATGTGCGCGTGTTTCGCGGCGTGTTTCATTCGGAAGGCGTTCTGCCTCGAGTTCGATTTCTCGGTCCGACTGGAAATACAACACCGATGCTTCGCGCGGTGGATGTGTATCTCGCGGCATTTCCCGACGCCGGCCGGACTTCGATTCTTGACATGATGGGCGCTGGAAAACCCGTCGTCGCGATGCGGTTTTCTGCCGATTCGGAATTCAATACGGCTGCAGAGCTGGTCGGAGAGACTGAGCTCACACCGCGCACGCAAGCCGGCTATGTTCAAATCGCCGACCGGCTGATCCGCAACGCGGAAGGCCGAGCCAGCCTCGGCGAACGACTGCGAGACCGGTTTCGCAACGAGTTCAGTCGCGAACTGCTGGGCGCCCGCTACGTCGAGTTTCTCGAAAAACTTCGTTAGGCCGCTTCAAAAGTCGAGGCGTGATTTCAGCGCTCGAACCCGATCGCGTGCAACGGGAAGTTCAGTGCGTTTCCCGTCTTTCAGCCGGACGACAAGGCTTGCGCCGAACCAGGAGGTCACCTCGTCGACGAATGCGAGGTTCAGAAGCGTCGATCGATGAATGCGGAGAAACTGATTGGGATCGAGCTTCTGCTCGAGTTCGACAATGCTGCCGTCGATCACATAATCCTTCGAAGCTGTGGCCGCGAACGTCAGTTTATCTTTCGCGTAGAAGTGAGTCACCGACCCGACGTCGACGAACACCACGCGCTCGCCGAGTCTGGACGCGATCCTCTGAGGAAATTTCCGGGCGAGCTCTCGGGCCATGGATCGAATGATCTCGACGTCATGACTGTCGCCGGAACCGCGGCGGAGACGTTCCAGCTTGGTCAGTGACCGTTCGAGTTGACCCGCGTCGACCGGCTTCAGGAGGTAGTCGATGGAATTCACTTCAAATGCGTGCAGTGCGTACTTGTCGAAGGCGGTCGTGAAGATCACAACGGGTTGGGTTTCGAGGCGCGATAAGAGTTCGAATCCGTTCATACCGGGCATTTGGATGTCGAGAAACAGGACGTCGACGGCATGGTGCGAAAAAAACTCCAGCGCTTGTTCGGGGTCGGTAGTCGAACCTGCTATTGCCACGCGCCCCGTTGCCAGGAGAAGACGCGACAGCCGCTTCAATGCCAGCGCTTCATCGTCGACCAGGTAGACGTTCAACATACGAGTTGGCTTCGGACTCAAGCGGACTTCACAAGAGGCATGGTGATCCGAACTCGACTGCCCTCGCCGTTGTCGCGAAGCACGTCGAGGGAGGCGCCGGTTCCCCAGAGAAGAGAAAGCCGGAATCCCAGGTTGTGCAAACCGTGCCCCGGAATGATTTGTTCTTCCGTGAATCCGGGACCGGAATCCCACACTTCCAATTGCAGCTTCTGGTCCGCGTTGCGCGCGGTAATGCGGATCTCCTTGCCGCCATGCTTGACGCAATTCTCGGCGAGCGTTTGAAGACTGAACGGCGGAACCAGATAGTGAAGAAGACTGTCGGGCACGTTGGTCGCGAAGTTGATGCGATCGCCGAAACGCGTCTTCTGAATTTCGAGATAGTCGGTCACGAGTTTCAACTCGCGGTCGAGGCGAACCGTTCCGGTATGCGTCGAATCGAGCGAGGATCGAAGCAACGCCGCCAATTGCTCCGTCATTCGCTCGGCTGCGGCCGGGTTTTCCGGGATCAATGCCGCGATCGAATTCAGAGTGTTGAAAAGAAAGTGCGGCTGAATTCTCGATTCGATCATCGCCAGCCGGGCCTGGGTGCGGGCGAAACGTGCGCGATAATTCAAGCTTTCATAGAGGAACCAGAAGACACCGGTTATCAGCGAAATGATGACGACTGGAATGAGATCGCCGGAGAATCGGTGCCAGAACGCAGACCACGGGAAGACTCCGGCGGTGGCCAGAATCGTCACCGCGAGCAACGATCCAACGACACCCATCGCCGTTAGAGACGCGAGCAGGCCCACCCACCTTTGAACGGCTCGGAGCCGGCCGAGGTACGGACCGAGGCGCGGCATTACCAGGAACGCAATCCATCCGATCGAATTCGAGTAAACGAGACCGTACGTGAAATTGTTGAGCCGCAGCGGTAATTGAAACAGCAGCAGAACAACCGCGAAGGTCGTCGCCACTTGGGTGATCGCAAACCCCAGGAAGTAATGCGATCTCGGCCGTTCATGGCGGAAAACGGGGCTCGAATCCATCGGGTGAGCGGCGATCATCGCACTACTGGACGTGGCATCCGGAACAGTTGAAGAAGCCCGGCGACTTCGATTCCGGCTTGTTGTCGAGCCAGGCTCTCGCCTTCTGCTCATATACCGATCCTTTCAGATCAGCGGCAATCCGTTCGAAGTATTGTCGGGCCTTATCGGAATTGCCGAGGCGGCTCCAACCGTCAGCAAGTCCGGTCAGCAACTCGCCTTTCGAGTGTGTCGACAGCTGAGCCATCGTCGGCTCCTGGATCTTCAAAACCTTCTCGAAGTCGCCGACACCCGTCTGCAGAATGGGCTTGCCAACTTCCGGGGGCGTAAAACGTGAAGCGGAGATCAGCGAAGCTCCGCGCGGAATCAAGACAGCAATGTTCTCGGGAGCAAGCTTCACTGCCTGATCCATCTCGTCGAGTCCGCGCTGCCACAACTGCATCCCGCTCTGGAAATCGCCTTTTTGGAAAGACTGTGTGGATTGAAAGAACACGCCGGATCCGTGCCAGACCTTCGCCTCCGCATTCCTCGGATCTTTGGCCAACGCGTCCTCGGTGACTTTCATAGCCCGGTCGAATCGTTCCATGTTGCCGCCGAATCCGGCAAAGAAGTCCTCGCGAACGACCATATCAAACCGCTGCTGCGCGAGTGCGGTCATCGCAGCGATCGCCAGCAGGATGGATGTTCCGAACACTATTCTCGGTTTCATCGAACCCTCCTTCATGAGCCAACTTTACAACTCATCAGTCGCCGTATCTCGGACATCCCGACGAATCCCGTGAAATTGCCGACGAATGGGTTTAATTCGAGGTCTGCCCGGTTGTTATCCATTTAATTAACCCGATTAATTCGGAAACAGCCGGGCAGACCTTGAATTCTCGATGAACGAGGGGGCGAGGGAGGAGATGGAGGGGCAGCCGAGGAGTTTCAGGGTGCGGACCAGGTCGGTGCGGAGGATTTCGATCGCGCGGGCGACGCCGGGGCCTCCGGCGGCCGCCAGGCCGTACGCATAGGCCCGACCGATCAGGACGGCGCGCGCCCCGAGACAAATTGCCTTGATGATGTCGCTCCCGCGACGGATGCCGCCATCGAACAGCACCTCGATTCGTCCATTCACGGCCTCAACAACTTCCGGCAGCGCACGCAACGTCGACGAAACGCCATCCAATTGGCGCCCGCCATGATTCGACACAACAACGCCGTCCGCACCTTCGTCGATCGCGATGCGAGCGTCGGTGTTCGTCAGCACGCCCTTGACGATGATCCTGCCGCTCCATTCGCGCCGTATCCAGGCCAAGTCTCTCCAGGACACGACGGCTTGCTCGAGTGCAGCCCCGACATCCGCATACGGCATCGGACCCTTCCCCGGCAGAACGACGTTCGGAAAGCTCATCAATCCGCCGTCGCCAAGAAAGCCTGCCAGCCAGTTCGGCCGCATCAGGATCTGGCCGACGAACGGCAGCATTGTGAAAAGGTTTCGAGTCGCCAATTCCTTTATGCCGTTCCGAACGTCCCTCTCCCGCAGACCCGCGACCGGCGTGTCAATCGTAACGACGAGGGCGGAGTAGCCCGCGGCCTGCGCGCGCCGGATCGCTTGGGTGGCAACCTCCCGGCCGCCGGCAAGGTAAAGCTGATACCAGGCCGCACCCGTCGTCGCCGCTTTCACGTCTTCCAGCCTGCAGCCCGAGAATGTCGACAGGATATACGCTGTCCCGGCAGCGCCCGCCTCACGCGCGGCGACGACTTCTCCCTGCGGAAAAAACAGACGGCTGCTTCCGACCGGCGCAAGCAGGAACGGCAATTCGAGAGTTGTTCCGAGCACGGTCGTGCGGAGATCGCAGGACGGCGTCGACACCGCGTTGTGCGGACGGAAGGTCACGTGATCGAACACGCGGCAATTCTCGCGAAGTGTGACTTCATCCTCCGCTCCTCCGTCGATGTAATCGAACACGGCGCGCGGCAGGCGACGTTTGGCAAGCGATCGTAAATCGCTGATGTTCACAACCTGTGGAGTTCCAACCATCTCAAACCCTCATCCGGCCACTCCTTCGGATACCTGTCCGGTTCGACGCGCCGGCGATGAACGCCATCGCCTCCACGCTTCCCACACGTTACCGACGAGCACACCGGCCAGAAGAAAGTGTGCCGCTCCCAGTGTCTCAAAAACGACAAAACTTATTATCGCAACCATCACGCCGCACAAAAGCTGGTGTGAATACTTCACCGGCGACGTCGGCGGGTCCGTCAGGATGAAGAATGCGAAATACAGCGCGGCATGCAGGTCCGGCGCTCGAAAAATCTCGGAAACCGTCGACGGGTCGCCGACGAAAGCGGTGATCGTGAAGAGCGCGAAATAGACACCGAGAAACACCAGCACCATGGGCATCTTGTTCACGCGATCCGCTATGAAAATGCCACTCGCTCCGAGAGCGATCAAAGCGACCGGAGGAAGGTCGCCGAGTGCGCCCCACCAATTATGAGCGGTTCCGAAAATGTAGAACGTGATGACCAGCGCAAGCGCAGCGGGATTGAAGACGTTCGCGAAACGCGTGCGGACGATGTATTTGCTGAGAACTCCGATGACCGACGTCAGCGCCGCGACATGCCAGGGTTCGAGCGGACTCAGAATCATCGCCACGATCAGTCCTGTCAGCACGGCTCCGTCGGGGAATGCCCATGAGCCGGTTTTCTTTCGAAGAATGACGGCGTCAATTATTCCCGCCGCGACGACGGAGCCGCTGAGAACCGGCAGAACGAGGCGAATACCGGAAGCCGTTGTTGCAAGCAGGGTCAGAAACGTGAGGATGATGATCAGGAGTCCCTTAGGTGTACTGAAGAATCGCCGCGCCGAATAACTTATACTCACACACACATCCCGGTTGTGGCGTGCCGTTCGAGTGTCTTCGAGTAAATTACGCCCTCAACACCTAAGCGATTCAACAATTGAATGCCTTTACCGGGGCCAAGAACAAATGCGGCGGTGGCAAGCGCGTCCGCCATCATCGCCGTCGGCGCAACGACGGTTACGGAAGCGGCGCCGATGGCGGCGTTTTCCGCCCGCGGATCGAGAATATGGCCGGGACGCTCGTATTGACCCGAAGTGCATACCGCACGATTTGAGACGCGGATCGTTTCGATCAAAGCGTCGTCAAGCTCCGGGTGACGGATTCCCACGGACCACGCTTCGCCGCTTGCGCGGCATCCGCCCAAATAAAGGTCGCCTCCGGCGTCGATGGCGAAGTTCTCGAACGGTGCGAGCTCACGCGCGGCCATGTCGATGGCAAGACCCTTGGCCACGCCGCCGAGATCGAGAATCATCGGCCGCATCAAAGTGATGGCCCTGCGATTCTCGTTCAGACGGACATCGCGAAAACTGACCGGGCCGTGAGATTGGAGATCCGTCTCGACAATCTGTCCGCTTCGGTGCTCTCGATTGTAGCCTCTCGATTCCATCGCTGACCCAACCGTCGGATCGAACGCACCGCCGCTCACTTCAGCTACCTGAAGTGAGAAACGGACGGCTTCGTAGAGAATGGCGCTGGCGGGCACAGCGTCGCCGATGTGCGACGTGAGTTGCATCAACTCACTCTCGGGAAGAAAACGGCTGCAGCATTCCTCGATCCGCTGAAACCATTCGAAGGCGCGATCCACCGGCTCCACATCGGTCACCCGAGCCGCCACGTCGATGGTGACGATCGTCCCCATCATCACGACGGACCGGCGGTACGTGTCCTCGCTCACCTCGACCGGACTCACTTCGCTTGTTTGAGAGCTGCAGCGATCGCGCCGTAAAATGCGTCGCCGCTTTGCGTGGCGCCGGTCACGTAATCCACTTCTGCGCTCTGCCGCGCGATGACCTGGCCGGGCAGGTGTGCGACAAGATCGCATGGCCAGCGCGTCTCACATCGTTGAACGCCCGCATTCACGATGCGGCCGCCTTCGATCCTGACAAACGCCTGGATATTGCCGTGCCGGGAATACCCCCAGCCGAGGAAAACGCCGTCCCTGTAGGGCGAGACACTTTCAATCTGTGAAACGTCGACGGCCGGCGCGGCTGGTGATGCAGGTTCTGATGAAGGCTCAACGCTTGCAGTTGCTGCCCGAGTCGTCTCGGTGGGAACCGGCGTTGACGGACTTTGAGTCTCAGGAATGGTCGCCTGGCTGACCGGCGCCGGCTTTTCCGCCCGCCTGTCGGTCGGCTTCGCTGCGGAAACCACAGCCGGTTCGGGCGTTTGAACTGCGGCTGGCAACCGATTTGGCAGGGGTGCCTCGTTCGGTGTCGGCGCATGCCTCTGCGCCAGCTCCGTTGCAAAACGATTTGCAGCCGGAGTCGTTCGTTCATAACCCGCAGCGTAAACGGCCAGGATCGCCGCGGAACTCAAAGTCACCAGGCTATTCGAAATCTTCTTCGCCACGGTTGCGCATGCTACTAAGGCGAGATCGGAAGGTCAACTGGGACGGATGTTTTGGGACGGGTGTGTGTGACGGATTGTTACATATTCCGACGGTACTGGCCGCCAACCTCGTACAAAGCCGATGAGATCTGGCCGAGCGAGCAGTGCCGGACGGCGTCCATCAGGACTTCAAATACGTTGCCGTTTTCAATGACGGTCTGCTTCAGTTTATGGAGCCATTTTGCCGCCTGATCCTTGTTGCGTTCCTGAAACTCGTGCAGCCGTTTCAACTGGCTCTGCTTCTCTTCCTCGGTCGAACGCGCCAGTTCGATGACTTGAGGTATCGGATCGCCGTGTGGATTGCGGAATGTGTTCACTCCGATGATGGGCAGAGAGCCGTCGTGTTTTTTGGCTTCGTAATAAAGGGACTCTTCTTGAATCTTCGACCGCTGATAGCCGGTCTCCATCGCGCCGAGCACACCTCCGCGGCTTGCGATAGCCTCAAACTCCTTCAGGACGGCTTCTTCAACAAGGTCGGTCAATTCATCGATGATGTACGCGCCCTGTTGCGGGTTTTCATTCCTGGCCAGTCCCCATTCACGATTGATGATGAGTTGGATCGCCATAGCCCGCCGCACCGACTCCTCAGTCGGAGTCGTTATTGCTTCGTCGTAGGCGTTGGTGTGAAGGCTGTTGCAGTTATCGTAAACCGCGATCAGCGCCTGAAGCGTCGTGCGTATGTCGTTGAACGACATCTCCTGAGCGTGAAGACTGCGGCCGGACGTCTGGACGTGATACTTCAACTTTTGCGACCGCTCATTGCCGCCGTATTTGTTATTCATCGCGATCGCCCAGATGCGGCGGGCGACGCGGCCGATCACGCTGTATTCGGGGTCCATGCCGTTGCTGAAAAAGAACGACAGGTTTGGCGCGAAATCGTCGATGTTCATGCCTCGCGCCAGATAGGCCTCGACGTACGTGAATCCGTTCGACAGAGTGAACGCCAGCTGGCTGATCGGATTGGCGCCGGCTTCCGCAATGTGATAACCCGAAATTGAAACCGAGTAGAAGTTGCGGACGCCGTGCCACACGAAATACTGCTGGATGTCGCCCATCATTTTCAGCGCGAACTCGGTCGAGAAGATGCACGTATTCTGTCCCTGATCCTCTTTAAGAATGTCCGCCTGAACGGTGCCGCGGACCGTCGACAGGGCGAACTGCCGCAAACGCCGGTAGTCGGCTTCGTCAGGCTCGCGTCCGTGCTGGATCCTGAATTTCGACACCTGCTGGTCGACGGCCGTGTTGAAAAAGAACGCGAGGATGATCGGCGCAGGTCCGTTGATCGTCATCGAGACGGACGTGTTGGGCGAGCACAGATCAAACCCGTCGTACAAAGCCTTCATGTCATCCAGCGTCGCGATCGAGACACCGGAATTGCCGACCTTGCCGTAAATATCCGGTCGCAGATCCGGATCGCACCCGTACAGCGTGACGGAATCGAAAGCCGTACTGAGACGCACGGCCGGCATGCCTTCCGACACTTTCTTGAATCGGCGATTTGTCCGGAACGGATCGCCTTCGCCGGCGAACATTCGTGTGGGATCTTCGTTTTCGCGCTTGAACGGAAACACTCCCGCAGTAAAGGGGAAATTTCCGGGGACGTTTTCTTCACGAAGGTAGCGAAGAATCTCGCCGTCATCTTCATACCGCGGGAGCGAGATCTTCCGGATCTTTGTTCCGGAAAGCGATTCGCTAACAAGCGAGGTGCGAATCTCGCGGTCTCGAATTTTGACCACATGCTCTTCACCGGAATAGGTGGCCAGCATCTCCGGCCAGCTGTCCAGCAGCTCTTTGCTGGATGTGCTGATTTGCGCGTCCTTAGAGGCGATCAGTTCATCGAAGTGGTCGGCGGCCTTGCCGGCCTGCTGGAAAATAGCTTTCGTTGTGCGCAACGCCTGCCGTTCGCGGGCAATCTTGACCAGCTGCGTGGTTTCCTCGTGATAGCCGCGGACGGTCTCTGCGATCTCCGCCAAATAACGCACACGCGCCGGAGGCACGATCACGGTGGCTCCCGTAGGTTGTTTGACGTTCACGATGGGAAGTTTGCCGGCTTGCAGCTTCAGTCCCTTCTCCTGGAGTGAAGGAATGAGCGACTGGTACAGCGCAGTCACCCCGTCATCATTGAAGCGCGATGCGATGGTGCCGAAGACGGGCATCTCTTCGGCTGCGACATGAAACAACCCGCGATTGCGTTGAACCTGTTTTCGCACATCGCGAAGCGCGTCTTCCGCGCCGCGCCGATCGAACTTGTTGATCACGACGAAATCCGCGAAGTCCAGCATGTCGATTTTTTCGAGCTGTGTCGCCGCGCCGAATTCGGGCGTCATCACGTACATCGACACGTTCACGAGCGGAACCACCCCGGTATCTCCCTGGCCGATTCCCGAAGTTTCGACGATCACCAGATCGAATCCGGAGAGGCGGCACGCCGCGATAACTTCCGGCAAAGCGGCGGCGATCTCCGTTCCGGTGTCCCGTGTGGCCAGCGAGCGCATGAAAATATGCGGATGCTCGATAGCATTCATCCGGATGCGGTCGCCGAGAAGCGCGCCCCCCGTGCGCTTCCGCGAGGGATCGATAGAGATGATGGCGATCCTCAGGCGGTCTTCCTGATCGAGCCTGAAGCGCCGCACGATCTCGTCCGTCAACGAACTCTTGCCGGCGCCACCGGTTCCGGTGATCCCGAGTGCGGGCGTGCGGATGGATTGAGCCGTGTCGATCAGCTTCTGACGCGTCGGTTGCGCGTACACGCCGTCCTGGAGCGCCGTAATGATTCGGGTCAACTGACGGCGATTTCCCGATTTCAAACCCGAGAAGAGTTCCGAGTCGTTTTGAGGCGCCAGCGTTCCAAGAGGGAAGTCGCTCTTCGCAACGACTTCGTTGATCATCCCCTGCAAACCCATGCGAGCGCCGTCTTCCGGGGAATAGATTCGCGTCACGCCGTAGTTGCGCAGCGTTTCGATTTCCGAGGGAACGATCACGCCACCGCCGCCGCCGAACACGCGGATATTCTCGCCTCCGTTCTGCCGCAGCAAATCGAGCATGTATTGGAAGTATTCGACGTGTCCGCCCTGGTAGGACGTAATCGCGATGCCCTGGACATCTTCCTGCAGCGCCGCGTTGACCACTTCGCTTACCGAGCGATTGTGACCGAGATGAATCACCTCGACGCCGCTGGCTTGCAGTATCCGGCGCATGATGTTGATCGATGCGTCGTGGCCGTCAAACAACGCTGCAGCGGTTACGAAGCGGACGCGATTTTTAGGTTTGTAAACGATCGGTGTATTCGCGGCGGCAGTCTGAATCATGGCTTGTTCGTTGGATCACTCCACAAGGACCAGCAACTCGCCCATCTCGACAAGCTGGCCCGCTTCACATTTTACCGCACTCACCTTACCCGCACGTGGCGAGGCGAGAGTCGTTTCCATCTTCATGGATTCCATGATGACCAGCGGCTGTCTTTCGGTGACCTCTTCTCCCGCAGTAACCGGAATGCGAAGAATCTTACCGGGCATTAACGCACGGACCTCGCCGGATGCGGTGTCGCGGGCTTGATCGGATGCGTGGCCCTTCTGAACGCGAACGAGATGATACGTTCGGCCCGCAAGCCACACCGTGACACCGTGCCGATTCTGGTGCGCATAGAACCGCTGACTCCGTCCATCGATTTCGATCCAACCGCCGGATGCGTCGCGGTCGCGGACCACGAATGTAACCGTCTGGTCGCCTCCAACCCGCAAGACCCCCTGCCCACCTGACTCCGTGATGTGGACCAGAATCTCGCCGCTCGCCGACCTCCAGAGCAACTCCCGTCCTGTCACGAGATCCGCCAGGCGCCGGATGACCAAACGTCCGTGAACGCAGGATTACCTGTTGCGGACGTCTTTGACGGAGACAGCGATGCTGCAACCAGCGCTGCGGCCGGGATGCCGGTCGAGGGCGCTTTCACCAAATCCGCGTGACGGGCGAGGAACCCTGTATCGATTTTGCCCGCACGAAACTCCTCATGCGAAATCACGCGATGTAGAAATTCGATGTTGTTGCGGACGCCCAGCAACACAAATTCGGAAAGCGCGCGACGCATTCGCTGGACCGCAGCATCGCGCGATGGGGCCCACACCACCAGCTTCGCGAGCATTGGATCGTAATGAAATCCCACTTCCGAGCCTTCTTGAATGCCGCTGTCCAGCCGAACGCCGGGCCCTTCGGGAGGCCGATAGACGGCAACGGTTCCGGTATCCGGCCTGAAGTCTTCCTCGGGTACTTCGGCATAGATCCGGCATTCGATGGAATGACCGGTCTGCCGCAAGTCCGACTGCTTCACAGACAGCCGCTCGCCGCTCGCGATGCGCACCTGCTCGCGAACGAGGTCGAGACCGGCGGTCATCTCCGTAACGGGATGTTCCACCTGCAGCCGAGTGTTCATTTCGAGAAAGTAGAAATTGCCGTCGGGGTCTACGATGAACTCCACAGTTCCGGCATTGACATAATTCGCCGCCCTAGCGGCCGCGACAGCGGCGTCGCCCATTCGAGATCGCACCTGCGGCGTAAGAACCGGTGAAGGCGTTTCTTCAATGATCTTCTGATGCCGCCGTTGAATCGAGCATTCGCGCTCAAAGACGTGAATCACGTTGCCGTGTGTGTCGCCCAGAACCTGAAACTCGATGTGACGCGGATTCCGGACGTACTTTTCCACGAACACCCGATCGTTGCCGAATGCCTTGCCCGCTTCGCTTGACGCGGAGGCCATCGACTCCGCCAGATCCGACGAATGTTCAACCAGCCGCATGCCCTTTCCGCCTCCGCCGCCAACAGCTTTGACGAGGACAGGAAATTCGGATTCCGGAGGCGTGCTGTCCCAGCTTGGAACGACCGGAACGCCGGCCTGACCCATGATACGCTTCGACTCCAGCTTGTCGCCCATGTGACGGATGGTGTCCGTTCGCGGACCGATGAACACCAGGCCCGCCGCTTCACAGACTGCGGAAAGACTGGGGTTTTCGGATAAAAAGCCGTAGCCCGGATGAATGGCATCGGCGCCGGTTTGCTGTGCGGCACGAACAATCTCGTTCGGATCGAGATAGCTCTCAATACGGACGGCCTGATCGGCGGATCGAATGTGCAAAGCCGCGGTATCCGCGCCCGTGAATACGGCTGCGCGTTGGATTTCCATTTCACGGAGCGTGTGAAAGATGCGGATCGCGATCTCGCCTCGATTGGCGACAAGAACCTTCCGGATCATTGAGGGACCCATGGCGGTTTTTCACGCGACAGAAAGGCCTTCATTCCTGCTTGCCCTTCCTCGCTGGCTCGCGCGTGCGCGATGGCTTCGGACGTGAAGTCCGACGAAGCGTCTAGTGTTCGTGCGGCGACGCCGAAGATCAGCGACTTCGCGGCGGCCACGGCACTCGGCGATGACAGGAGAATCTGCTGGATCTTGGAATCGATGAGCGCGTCCATCGCAGCTTCATCGTCCTCGACGTGTTGTACCAGACCGATGTCGTGCGCGACTTTGGCGGAAAAGCGCTCGCCCGTAAGGAAGTACTCGCGCGCCCGGCCGGAACCGATTCGCGCGATCACGAACGGTGAGATCACGCCCGGAATGATTCCCATCCGGACTTCCGTAAAGCCGAACTGCGCGCTCGCCACCGCAACGCTGATGTCGCTAGCGGCCACGACTCCCGCGCCTCCGCCGAGCGCTGCACCCTGCACTCGAGCAATCACGGGCTTCGGACAATTCGCGATCGAGAAAAACATCCGCGACGCATTTTTCGCGTCTTCGATGTTTTGCTCGCGTGTGTACGTCGCCATCCGTTTCATCCAGTTCAGGTCTGCACCCGCGCAGAACGATTTGCCGTTGCCGCCAAGAACAATGACTCGGACACGGTCGTTCGTCCCCAGGTCTGTGAACGTTTTCGTGACGAGCGCAATCATCGCGTCGTTGAATGCGTTGTGCAGATCCGGCCGATCGAAAGTCACCCGCGCGATCGGTTGATTGAGATCGATCCTAAGCATCGTTCTTTGTTAGAAAGATTTAAAATTCCCCTCGTTCACATCCTAAAAACACCAAACTTCGTCTCGGCCGCGGGCTTATTCATAGCGGCGGATATCCCAAGTCCGAGCACCATGCGCGTATCCGCGGGATCGATGACGCCATCATCCCAGATGCGCGCGGTGCTGTAGTAGGCGTTTCCTTCGCGTTCGTATTTCTCCAGTGTCGGACGCATAAATTCGTCTTGTTCGGTCGGAGTCATCGGTTTTTGTTCCATCTTCACCTGGAGCAGCACGCGAGCCGCTTGTTCGCCGCCCATCACGGAGATTCGAGCATTCGGCCACACCCACAGCTGACGTGGACCGTAGGCTCGTCCGCACATTCCGTAATTGCCGGCGCCGTAGGATCCGCCGATGATCACGGTGAACTTCGGCACCGCGGCATTTGCGACGGCGCTCACCATCTTTGCTCCGTCTTTCGCGATTCCCCCTCGCTCGAACGCTTTGCCCACGATATAGCCTGTGATGTTCTGAAAAAACACGAGCGGGATATTGCGCTGGCAGCACAATTCGATGAAGTGCGTGGCTTTGAGCGCGCTTTCCGAAAAAAGCACGCCGTTGTTACCGAGTATTCCGACGGGATATCCCCAGATGCGTGCGAAGCCGCATACCAGCGTCTGACCGTAGAGCGCCTTGAATTCGTGAAACCACCCGGCATCGACGATTCGATGAATAATGTCGCGGACGTCATAACCCTTTTTCGGATCCGTCGGCACGATGTCGTAGATCGTTTCGGGATCGTCGTGCGGATCTTCAGGTTCGGCCACTTGCCCGGACTGACGCCGCGGAGCCGGTATCGATCGAAAGACGTCGCGAACGATGCGAATCGCGTCCGCGTCGTTTTGCGCGTAATGATCGGCGACACCGGATATTCGGCAATGAACGTCGGCGCCGCCAAGTTCTTCCGCTGTGACTTCTTCGCCGGTGGCGGCTTTCACAAGCGGAGGTCCGCCGAGGAAAATCGTGCCCTGGTTGCGGACGATGATGGCTTCATCGCTCATCGCCGGAACGTACGCTCCGCCGGCAGTGCACGATCCAAGAACCGCGGCAACCTGGTAGATGCCCGCAGCGGACATGGTTGCCTGGTTGTAGAAAATGCGCCCGAAATGCTCTCGATCGGGAAAAACATCGGCCTGAAGCGGAAGGAACGCTCCGCCGCTATCGACCAGATAAACGCAGGGCAGATTGTTCTGCAGCGCAATTTCCTGGGCGCGAAGATGCTTTTTCACGGTCATCGGGAAGTACGTGCCGCCTTTGACGGTCGCGTCGTTGGCGATGATCATTGTTTGATGACCGTGAATCACGCCGATGCCCGTCACGATTCCCGCGCTCGGCGCCTCGTCGCTGTACATGCCATTGGCGGCAAGAGCGCTGGTTTCGAGGAACGGCGTATCCGGATCGACCAGCGATTCAATGCGCTCCCGCACGAACATCTTGCCGCGATCCTTGTGGCGTTTGACGGCGGTCTCGCCTCCGCCGCGCTTCACAACGTCGAGTTTTCCGCGCAGCTCACGGACAAGCTGCATCATCGCCTCACGGTTCGTCATTCGCACCAACGGGTCATGATACGTTATGAGGCCAGCGGATTCGTTAAAAAGAGAATGGGCAGGAGGTCACGGCTACTGAATCTTTTTCGTCCCCGATTCGCCAAAGTCGGCGCGTAGTTAGGGACGGGAATAAACGAGGCCGCAGGTGTCTTTTAGGGAATAGGTGGATTATGACCGACAGAATACCGAACATTGCGTCCTCAGAGATCACTCCCCAAGGCACCTACATGAATCGACGGCGGTTCATCACGGAGGCAACCGGACTGGCTATCGCCGCCTCGTCCGCGATGGCCTGGGCAGAAACATCCAGGGGACCTTACGACACGGACGAAAAGCAGACGCCTTATAAAGATGTAACGAGCTACAACAACTTCTATGAGTTCGGAGTCGACAAAGCCGATCCGGCCCGCAATGCGAAGAACTTTCGAACGCAGCCGTGGACCGTCTCCGTAGAAGGTTTTGTAAAGAAGCCTCAGACGTACGCGTTCGACGACCTCATCAAAGGTTTGACTATCGAGGATCGGGTCTATCGTATGCGCTGCGTCGAAGGCTGGTCGATGGTGATTCCCTGGCAAGGCTTTCAGTTGAGTTCTCTCATCAAACGTCTGGAACCGGCATCCCAGGCGAAGTATGTTGAGTTCCAGACTCTTTATGCGCCCGATCAATTCCCGGAACAGCGGCACAGGCTACTGGACTGGCCGTACGTTGAGGGCTTGCGTTTGGATGAAGCCATGAACCCTCTGGCAATTCTTGCCGTTGGACTCTACGGCAAACAGCCGCTTCCGAATCAGAACGGAGCGCCGTTGCGATTGGTCACACCGTGGAAATACGGTTTCAAGGGCATCAAGTCGATCGCGAAGATTCGCTTCGTGGACAAACAGCCGATGACGGCGTGGATGAAGCAGGCGCCGAACGAATACGGTTTTTATGCGAACGTCAATCCAGCCGTGGACCATCCGCGATGGAGTCAGGCCAGCGAGCGGCGTCTTGGTGAATTCCTCAAACGAAAGACGCTACCCTTCAACGGATACGCGGATCAGGTGGCGTCGATGTACGCAGGAATGGACCTCAAAAAGAATTTTTAAACGATGAGTACAACTCCTCCGCTGTCCATACCGGTGATTTTGGGCACGACACGCAAGGGCCGAATGAGCGTCCATGCTGCGCGATTCGTCCACGGTCAGCTTCAAAAGCACGCCGGAGTCGTCACGCAACTCATCGATATCGGAGAGTTGAAGCTGCCGATCGACGATGCAGGCGAAGGCGTGAAGGATCCGGCATTTTCATCTGCCATGGAGCGGGCCGACGCGATTGTGATCGTCACCCCGGAGTATAACCACAGTTTTCCAGGACTGCTGAAGCACGTTCTCGACAGCTGCCTCAAGGAATACATTCACAAGGCCGCCGGAATCGTCGGGGTTTCCGCAGGCGTGTTCGGCGGGGCGCGTGTGATCGAACACTTTCAGCCGGTGTTGCGCGAGCTGGGACTGGTGTCCATTTTCTGGGACATCAACTTTGGCTCGGTGGGCAAAGTGTTCGATGAGCACGGGCAGTTACTCGACCATGCGTACATCCGCCGCACCGACAAGTTCCTTGGGGAGCTGATCTGGATGGCCAAGGTGCTGCGCTACGGAAGAGCTAACGTCGCGCTCGAATAGGAGGCTCAGCGATGCGTTGTCCAGACTGTGGCGAGTTGATGAACCGCCACGCGGAAAAGCCCGTCAAAGCGGCCGGTCTTGAAGAAGCCGAGGCTGTGGCGGTCATTCACGGCTGTCCCGGCTGCGGAAAAATCGAAGCCGTGATCGAGTCACTGGCGGACGAACGTGACCTGCGTCATCGGTAACCACGTGTTGGGATCGAACTGCACGTCGGCCGGCGCGCTGTCCAGCGGGACTCGAAGCACGTTGTGCGGTTGCTCCACAACGATCTTTGCCGTGCGCACGGCCGGGTTTGCCGTACCGCTCGATGCAACAGTGATACCGATCTCGACAGGCATGCGGTAGAGGCCTTGCCTCTGCGTTTGGTCCAGCGTGATTTCCAGCTGCTTCGATCCCGCATCATAGTGCCAGCCTCCCTGCAGCTTCATGATGCCGCCGCGGTTGAGCCATTCACGGAAGAACCATGAGAGATCTTGATTTTCCTTAGGGCAGTTCGCGGATGCATAGCACGCATCCTCGAAGGCACGACGCAGATCGTCGCTCGAGGCGCTGCCATTGTAAAAGCGTTGCGAATAGAGCCGGATGCCCGCCCAGAAATTCTCCGTACCCAGGACGCCGCGAAGCATGTGCAGCACCATGGCGCCGCCCTGGTAGATCTGTGGAGAGTTCGTGAAGACGTCGCTGATGTTGGCGAGGTTGTTGTGGACGATCGTGTCCTCCGGATGAGCCAACACATACGTCATCGCCGTATCGCGAGTCCGCTTGACGCCGGCGATGAAGGCATCACGGCCGTTTTCAAACTCCGTATATAAGAGTGCGAAGTAGGTTGCGAAGCCCTCGCTCAGCCAAACGTCGTCCCAATCGCCTTCGGTGACGGAATCGCCAAACCAGTGATGTGCCATTTCGTGGGACACAGCTCCGAATCCACCGTAATAGAAAATGGTGGAGGCCGGTTCTGTCGCACCGCCTCCGCCCGCCGCCTCAACGTGGGCGAGCTTCTCATATGGATAAGGTCCGATGTGCTCCCAGTAGAAATCGAAAATGGACTTCGTGTTCTGATCCAGGGCCTTAAAACCCGCTTCGCGATTTTGAGGGAACACCCATGCGGAGAAAGGTACACCGTGGGATTCGCCGAAGTGCTCCACGGCCATTTGAGCGACGCCCAATGAAAACTGCCAGCTTGGGAGTGGCTGCGTTTCCGTCCAGACGGTGCGGCGCAGACCGTTTCCGGCGTCGGTGTCTTCGCTCATCACTCCATTTGAAATGACGTGATACTTGATCGGCGCTGTGACACTGATGGTTTTCGGCGCTTTCACCGAGATGTGATCGATCGTCGCCAGCCAATTCCGCGCCTTGTTGGGCCAGTTGTCCGTGAAAAAGCCTCGATCGTTGTAGCGGTTGTTTCCGATGTAAAGGCCCGTTGCCGGTACACCGTGATAGTTGATTGTGAAACGGGTCTTCTCACTGGCACGCGACGCTGCCGGAAAATTAACGTGCAGCCGATCGTTTTCATGCGTAAACGCCAGCATGCGGTTGTCGGTTGAAGTGATGCCCGTCACAGTCATGCCGCGGCCCACGCTCGAGGGAGGCGGCAAGGGCGCTGCACCACGCGCGCCACGCGGAGGAGGCTGCAGGCAAGGGTTGAGGCGATCGAACGCCTGGGGTTGTGTGATGAGTTTGCACAAATCGAGGTCGATGGCGCGAACACCATCGGCCAGAAACTGGACGTCGATGGTGTCCTTTACGATCACTTCGTCCGACGTGTCGCTCAGCGTGATGTCAAACGAATACGCAAGAATCCTGATCCCCGGTTGGCGTGGATAGGTGTCTGCGCCGACACGAACCGCGCCGGCCCCAAGGACAAGAAGCGCTGTTGCAGCAGCGGCGAACGATCTCGAAGCGACTCTCATGGACATTCCGAACCTTTCTGCTTAACGACGGCACGGAATTTACTCTTGGTCCACGCTCGAAATCAAACTTCAGACATGCCTCCGGCGTGCACAAAATCGTTTGCTTACGCTCGGCGGTTTCGGCTCAGCAGTGTACGAATGCGAGCGGCAAGGCGGCGCGGTTCGACAGGTTTGACGATATAGTCGTCGGCGCCGCTTTCGAGGCCTTTGGTTTCGGACTCCACGCTCTTTTCCGACGTCAGCATCAGTATCGGAATCTGCTGCGTCGCTGGCTCGGCGCGTAAAGCGCGAACGAGGCCGATACCATCGAGGCCGGGCATCTGGACGTCGCTGATGATAAGGTCCGGCGCTTCACGCGAGGCGATCGCGAAACCGGAGTCGCCGTCTTCGGCGACGGTGACGTCGAAGCCGTCGAGTTCCAGGAAATACTTCACGACCGTGCTGACCGTGGAACTGTCCTCGACGACGAGGATTCGCGGCTTGTGACCCAGAATCTCTTCGGGCGAGAGCTGTGCCGGGTCTTCCGTCATCAGCGCCGCATCGACTGCGCCCGGCTTGGGATTCGCGACGACTCGCACGATTTCATCCAGCGTCGTCAAACCCGCACAGGCCTTGCCCACACCGTCCTCCATTAAGTTGACCATGCCGTTGCGTCTGGCCGCCTTGCGAAGCAAGTGTTCAGGCGAGCCGGTCGCGATCATTTCCCGTATCTCGTCATTGACCACGAGAAGCTCGTGGATGCCGAGCCGGCCCTTGTATCCGCTGCCATTACATTCCCTGCAACCTTTAGCCTGGAACCAAACCTGTTCGTTTGGAGCAATCGCGAGGGCGCCCGACTTCTCCAGGGTATCGGCGCTGGGTTCGCCGGGGGTTTTGCAGGATGGACACAGTCTTCGTACCAGACGCTGAGCCAATATGGCGGCGAGTGAAGACGCTATCAGAAACGCCTCAATCTCGAGATCCACGAGCCGGGTGATCGTGGACGGAGCGTCGTTTGTGTGAAGCGTGCTGAGTAAAAGGTGGCCCGTCTGTGCGGCTTCGCAGGCGATCGAAGCCGTTTCGTGATCCCGGATCTCTCCGACGAGAATCACGTTGGGATCCTGTCGAAGGATGGCGCGAAGTCCCCGTGCAAAAGTCACGCCGATGCGGGAGTTCACTTGAACCTGGTTCACGCCGGGGACCTGTATTTCGATCGGGTCTTCAACGGTAATGATGTTCGTTGTCGGAGACTTGATGTGGTTCACAGCAGCGTAAAGAGTAGATGTCTTGCCACTGCCCGTGGGGCCCGTCACAAGGATCATGCCTTGAGGCAGCTTCATCAGGGTTTGAAATGTTTGGAGGTTTTCTTCGGACAGGTCCACACCATCAAGTTTTCGAGGACCTCGGCCGCTGTCCAGCAGCCGGATGACGATCTTTTCTCCAAACTGCGTGGGAAGCGTCGAGACACGCATGTCGATCCGCCGGCCCTCATAACGCAGCCGCGTGCGTCCATCCTGTGGTTTGCGGCGTTCGCCGATGTCGGCCCCCGAAATGATCTTGACGCGCGACACTGTCGCGTCCTGCATCTGGCGTGGAATTTTCATGACGTCGCGCAGCAATCCATCGACGCGATAGCGCACTTGAAGATTAGTCTCGTGAGGCTCGATATGGATGTCGCTGGCGTTCGCGGCGACAGCCTCGCTGAGAACAAGATTCACGAGGCGAACAACGGGCGGAGTCTTGGTGTCCTTCGCGATTTCGGAAGGAGTTGCCAGTTCGTACTCCGTGAGCGAAACGGATTCTACTTCTCCGGTGGGATTGACTGCCTGAATCCGGCTGTACATGCTGTCGCCGGAAAACGATTCTTCTCGCACCTGGAGCGCCGCGAGAATCGCCGACTCACTCGCGGCGAGAGCGACCACCGACTTGCTGGCGCGGAACTCGACGACCTGAATCGTTGAGTAGTCGAGCGGATTCACCATGGCGAGACGCAGTCCTCTTCGCCCGTAGCCTTGAGGAAGGACCAGTGTCTTGCGGCAAAACTCCGGTGTCAGCAGCTCAAAAGTATCCTCGGAAATGACCAGCTGTTCGGGTGGAATATATTCCACTCCGGTCGCTTTGGCGATTGCGGCAGCGGCTTGTTCTTCGGTGGAGACGCCCGTCATGCCGATCGCCTTTGCCAGCGATATTCCTTCGCGCTTCTGAATTTCGTGCGCAAGCAACAGAGCAGAAGCATCGACGATTCGGGACTGAAGCAGCACATCATCTATCGCCATGTCTTTACCCTCTGAGTCTGATTTCCGGTTGAAGGCGAAGCGCCTCGCCGGCGCGCTGGAACTCAACTTCTGCGCGAGGTAGAAGCGCGCCACAACGGTTGAAATCCTCGAAGCCGGCGGCGGTTTCGAGTTCGCTGAAGATTTCAGCGAGAGCATTCATACCCAGTGTCAGGCTGCTTCCACGGAGACGATGGGCGAGACGCGCGACCGATGCCGCGTCACCGGCGTCGCAGGCGCGCTTCAACTCCATGAGGTCTTGTTCCCCTTTGTTCATGAAGGCGCTGCATAGTTCGCCGAGGAGTTCTGGATCGACCTCGCGAATCTTGTCGAGCGTATTGAAATCGATTCCGGTGTCGGTGTTTCCTGCCAGCTGCTGCAGCGTTTCGGACTCGAAGGCATTTGGATCCGTCCATCGAGCGATCATGTCGCGAAGTTGCGAGAAGCGAATCGGCTTCGACATGTAATCGTCCATTCCGGCAGCGATGCAATTCTCGCGCTCACCGCGGACGGCGTTTGCAGTCACCGCGATGATCGGCACGTGGCGGCGATTGGATTCCTTTTCCTCAGAACGGATCTGAGCGGTCGCCGAGAAACCGTCCAGACGCGGCATCGAGCAATCCATCAGCACCAGGTCGTAGAGAGGTGTCCTGCAGGCTTCGACTGCGTGCAGCCCGTCGGTTGCGACGTCCGCGTCGATGCCAAGTTTCCGCAGCATTCGAACCGCGCTGATTTGATTGACCTCATTGTCGTCGGCGACAAGAATGCGCGGGCTTCGACACACCTTGTGTTCCTGAGCGGTTCGAGCCGGCGCGGAAGCGGATCCAAGCACTTTTGTTAAACAGGCATAGAGCGTGTCCTGCTGGACAGGCTTCGACAACATTGCGGCGATACCGGCGTCGCGGCACTCTTTACCAAAGCCCGCCGATCCGCCGAGTGTGAGAAGCACGATTTTCGGGAGAGCCGAAACCGCGCCGGAAACTTTTTGAGCGAGGCCGATCGCATCCGTGACTTCCATGTCGAGCAACAAGAGTTCGAAAGGTCTTCCAGCACGTGATGCTGCTCCGATTTCCGCAACAGCTGTCGCAGTGTTTCGGAAATCGCAGTCCATACCCCACGAGAGCATTTCCGCCAACAACAGTCCGGACCCCGCGTCTTCGGCATCCTGAACGACCAGGGCGCGTACACCCCTGAGGTCGTCGCGCGAGACCTTCGCCGCGTCCTGAGACGCGCTGCGGTCAAACTCGGCGGTGAACCAAAACGTGCTTCCTTTGCCGAACTCGCTTTCCACTCCGATTTCGCCCTTCATCAATTCGACGAAATGCTTGCTGATCGCGAGACCAAGACCCGTTCCGCCGTACTTTTTAGTCGTGGATGCATCGGCTTGCTTGAAGGCCTGAAACAATCCAGCCTTCTGATCGGCGGTGAGACCGATGCCGGTGTCGCTGACTTCAAAGCGCAGGCGGACTCCGGCAGTACCCGGCGTGTCGGGTTTCACGCGAGCCACAACGTGCCCTTTTTCCGTGAACTTCAGCGCGTTGCCGACGAGGTTCACCAGTATTTGACGGAGGCGGCCGGCGTCGCCGGCAAGCGAGTGCGGCACCGCTTCGTCCACAAGGAAGGTTAATTCCAGGCCGCGTGCCGTTGCGCGTAACTCGAGCATGTGACGGACATCATCGAGAACACGACGCAGCTCGAAGTCGGCGACGTCCAATTCCATCTTGCCGGATTCGATCTTCGAGAAATCCAGCACATCGTTGATGATTTCCAACAGGCTTTCGCTCGAACGCTGCAGGACGTCGACATAAGAACGCTGTTCGGCGTTGAGAGGCGTTTCCATCAGCAGTTCCGCCATCGCGATCACTCCGTTCATCGGCGTCCGGATTTCGTGACTCATGTGCGCCAGGAACTGTGATTTCGCGCGGGTCGCGGCTTCCAGTTGTTCATTGGTCCGGCGCAACTGCTGGCCGTTCAAAAACGCGCGGCAGTGATATTGCAAGCGGGCAATAAGCTCGACCTTGTCGGGGATTTTGACGAGATAGTCATTCGCTCCCAAGGCGAACGCGCGGCTCTTCTTATTCGCGTCTTCCTCGACGGACAGCACGATCACGGGGATTCCGGCGGTTTCCGGATCCTTGCGGATCAATTGCAAGAGGTCGAATCCATCGAGTTCGGGCATGACGAGGTCCAGGAGGATGACCAGAGGGACGACGTCTTTGACCCGCGCCATTCCTTCCAAAGGATTCTGACAGTAGTGGAGTTCCAGATCGGCCGCATCGGCCAGGGCCCGGTGCACCGCCTCGCCGATCATGACCTGATCGTCGATCAGAAGGACTCTCATTTTTGTGAGGACTTCGGTCATTGTCTTCTCATTTCTTTTGAAAAAATTGCATTCAGCCTCGAGGGCATTTCCTGCAAAGTCAGAATCTCTTGAGCGCCTCCGCCCTCGACAGCAGCTTTAGGCATGCCGTACACCGCAGAGCTGGCAGCGTCCTGCGCAATCGTTGTGGCACCCGCGGCCCGCAAGGCCTTTAGTCCACGAGCGCCGTCTCTTCCCATTCCCGTTAACACCAGGCCGACGAGACGGTCGTAACGGAAGGTGGCCGCGCTTTCGAAAAACACATCGATGCACGGCTGATAGGTGGATGCGGGCGGAAACGGTCGATACCCGATGCGTTCGCGATCCTTGAACACGATCTGTTGTTTCGTGTCCGCGATCAGGACGGATCCCGGACGCAACTCTTCGTTTTCCTCCGCCGCCCGAACGTGCAGCGTGGTGTGACCTGCCAGCCATTTCACAAAGGTCGGAACGAATACGGAATCGACATGCTGCGCCACAACAACTGCAGCGCGAAAACCCGCGGCAAGGCTTCCGACGATGGAGGCAAGCGCCGCAGGACCGCCCGCGGATGCGCCGATCAGGAGAAGATCCTGGATCCCCGCCGACTTGTGTGAAGAACTCACGATTCCGGATCTCCGATCAAATCTTTAACGGCCTGCATGAGGGTCTGGTCCTGAAAACTTCCCTTGGTCAGGTAATAATCGGCACCCGCGTCCAGACCACGACGCCGGTCGATGTCGCGGTCTTTGTAGGACACGATCATCACCGGCAGCGTTCGAAGTTTTGGATCTTTACGGATCAGGGTGACCAATTCGATTCCATCCATACGAGGCATGTCGACGTCGGTGACGAGGAGGTCATAGTGTCCGTGACGAATGGTGTTCCAGGCATCCATGCCGTCCACGGCTGTCTCGACGATGTAGCCTTGACTCTGGAGAAGCTTTCGCTCGAGTTCCCGAACTGTGAGTGAATCGTCGACCGCGAGAATCCGCTTTCGACGCTTCTCCTGCGGCCTTTGTGCGTCGCCGATAACGTGTGCCAGACGGGAACCCGCAACGAGGTTTTCCACGGAGCGCAACAGATCGTCGACGTCGAGGATAAGCACGGGAGAGTCGTCGGGCATCAGAGCGCCGGCGCTGACGTTGCGCACCTTTCCGAGTGCTGTATCCAATGCCAGCACGACGAGCTCGCGTTCGCCGATGAATCGATCGACTGCAATCCCATAAAGGCCGCCGTTTTCGTCGCTGATAACGACCGCGCAGACGTCATTGGCGGGGGGCGGTGGGTCGAGATCGAGCAGTTGATGAGAGGCGAGCAAGCCGACGTTGGTGTTCCTGAATTTAAAATGCTGCCGTCCCTCCGTCGACTCGACGTCGCTCTTCTGCAATTTGGCAACGGCCGTCACTCGCGAAAGCGGAAACGCATACGCCTCGCCCGAAATGTCCACAAGAAGCGCTCGAACCATAGCGAGCGTGAGAGGCAGTTCCAGCTCAAAGCGCGTACCTTTGCCATGTTGTGACGAAACGCGAATGGCCCCGCCGACCTGTCGCATTGCGGTCTGCACCACGTCCAGTCCGACGCCCCGGCCGGAGATGTCGGTGACCGCCTGTTTCATCGAGAAGCCGGGAAGAAACAGAAACTGGAAGAGCTCCGTTTCGGACATCCTTTCGGCGAGCTCAGCGGTTGTCAGATGCTTCGCGACGACGCTTTCGCGCAGGGCCTTTTTGTCGATGCCGTTTCCGTCGTCGATGACGGAGACCAGCAGCATTCCACCGCCGTGACGCGCGTGGACGCGAACGGTGCCGAATGCCGGCTTAGCGCGAGCCCTCCGAACATCGGCTGACTCGATCCCGTGATCGATGGCGTTTCGCAACAGATGCATCAGCGGCACCTTCAGTTGCTCGATGACATCCCTGTCGACTTCCGTCGAGCCGCCTTCAATCTCGAGCCGAACCTCTTTACCCAACTCGTTCGCCACATCGCGCACCATCCGCGGAAACCCCGCTGCCGCTTCCGAAAAAGGACGCATGCGCGCGTCGAGAACCTCCTGATGAAGGCGGTTCGACAGGTTGAAGAACTGCCTGCTGAAGGTGTCGACTTTGCTGATTTCCTTCGCGATTTGCTGAGCCGATGCCGCGAGCCGGTTTGCGACTTCCATCACGTGCTCGACAAGCGATTCGTCGTGCGGCTCCGAAAGAAGCTTTCGCCGCAAGCCGCCAAACGCCGTGTTCGCGTGGTCATGCATTCGCTTCAGACGCAGGAGGTCGCGGCTGTGCTCATCCAAAAGCCGCGATGCGACGACCGTTTCACCGGCCATCGACAAAAGGCGGCCGAGAGTTTCGGAAGAAACGCGAAGAGCGGCTGTTTCCGATACACGCGATGGCTCGGCTGCGGTGAGCATTTCGATCTCCGGCGCGGCCGCTTCGCTGCGATCCTGCAACTTCGCGAATATGGTTTCTATACGCTTCGACTCGCTCGCGAGCCATGGGTCGATCGCGGAGTCGTTCAGCAGCGCGATTTCGTTCAGGACGTCGACCGCGGCGAGCAGGCCGTCGATCTGAGCGCGTGATGCGGTGCGGCTTTCCCGCTGGAGCGACGTCAGGCAGTCCTCCATCGCATGCGACACTCGCACCGCAGCGTCGCGGCCTACAATCCGCGCAGCGCCCTTGAGCGAATGAGCGGCTCGCATCAAAGATGGTATTTCGGATGAGGCGGCCGGATCCCGTTCGAGGTTCAGAAGACCGCGAGTCAGTTCTGCAGCTTGTCCCTCCACCTCCATCCGGAACAGTTCGAGCATGGACATCTGGCTGAGGTCTTTGGAGTGACCTTTCATGCGAGGTACCGCCTGAAGAAATCCAGCAGGAGTTTCGGATGGATCTGCCCGACTGTTTTCCCCTTCCAACTGAGGATTCCCGTGATCCGTCCTGTCGTCGTGAGCGTGAGCGGAGGTTGCATGACCTCCGAGGTGGAAAAGCGATAGATCCCGTGGACTTCATCGGCCACAATCGCCAGCCGCGTTTGATCTTCGTTGATGACGATGATCCGATCCTTTCCCGATGGGTTTGCGACTGTTTTTTGATCGTTCGACAGGGCATTCAGAAAACGGGCCGGCGTCACCAGCGGCAGGAGTCTGCCGCGAACATTGACCAGGCCGACAACGACGTCGTTCGATCGATGGGGCAGCCGATGGATCAGTCGACGTCCGACAATCTCGAGCACCAGTGTTGCCGGCAGCGCCACCCATTCCGTTGCGACTCGAAATATGAGCGCCGACTGAACGTCCGTCCGGCCTTGAACACGCGGAGCGGCGGCCTGCCGGGTCCACTCGTTCAGATCATCTTCGGACACCGGCCGGTCGAGGAGCCGAAACAGGGGTTGATGATCCGGAGATGCGTGTGTCATTTTTCGTTCCGGCCTTGAGCGCGATCAATCCGTTCGCGTAATCGAGCCGCGGAAGCCGCATCGCCCATGTTCTCGGTCAGAAGGGCGAGATGATTGAGGGCTTCCACGTGTGACGGTTCGAGGTAAAGCGCCTTTCTGTAGCTTGCTGCGGCTTCCGCCTTTTGATCGGAGGCGTCGAGGATCAACCCGTGTAGGTAATAGGCTTCGGCGGACGGCCCTGTTTCGGCAAGATAGGTCTTGCACATCCTTCCGGCTTCGATGAGTCGTCCGGAGTTGGCCAGGCTCTCGATCTCGTTGAGCGCAACTCTCGCCTCGATAACTCCAGCGGATTTCGCGGCAGTCGATTGTTGTGGCTTGTCCGCGGAGATTTTCGTTCTTCGGATGAGTGGAGCCTTCCAGTCCAAGGGCACGGTGGGCACGGAGCGCCGTTGCTGTAGTGAGACCGAGTCGTCCACAGAAAAGCCGCGCATTCTGTCGCCCAGCGTCAACCCCTTTTGAAGTATCAGAAACGATTCCGCGGGCCCCGCAAACAGCATGCCGCGCGGAGCCATCAGCCGCCGCAGGTTGCAAACGGCTTTGTCCTGCGCATCCTGGTCGAAGTAGATAAGAACATTCCGGCAGAAGACGGCGTCATACTGTCTTCCCGGAAGGAGTTCATCGTCGAGAATGTTTCCTTCGGCGAACCGCACGAGGCTCTTGATGGATTCGGCAAGGTGGTATGTCGCATTCACGAGTCGAAAATACCGGTCACGAAATGCGAGGTCGTTTGTCCGGAACGAATTCTCTCCGTAAATCGCGCCTTTGGCCCGCTGGAGGACGCGGTCACTGATGTCGAGCGAGTCGATTCTCAGGCGGTTTGAAGGGAGCCCTGCATCGAGAAGCGCCATTGCAATCGAGTAGGGTTCCTCTCCGGTACAGCAGCCCATACTGAGCGCGGTCAGTTCCTGATTCGGCGCGGCAACGCGACACCAGTTCGTCGCCCATTCCCGCAACACTCCAAACGTTTCGGGATCCCGGAAAAACCATGTCTCCGCGATGACGATGTTGTCGATCAACAGCCGAAGTTCATTTTCTGAAAACGACAACTCCTCCGAATACTCCTCGACATTCCGATCTCCACGCAGGGACATGCGCTTCTCGACTGCACGGTTCACAGTGGACCGCCCAAGCGATTCAGGATCGAGGCCGATACGTTTCGCGAGAATCTCTTCAACGGACTTCAACTTCATGCTCTCTTACGGACGAAAACAGTTGGTCGCGATTTTCCGCGGCAAGAACGCGGTCCAGGTCCAGGCGTTGAACTACTCCTCTCGGAGTCATCGCAATCGGACCGGCATAAGGTGCTCCGGGCGTCGCCACGCCGGATTCCACGAAGCCGTCTTCGGGAATTGTGATCGTTTCGAGAATCCGTTCGACAACAACCGCGAGATGAAACGTGTTTTCGAAATCCTTTTGATAGTCGAAGACGATGATCTTCGTGCTGACATGGCGTCGGGATGGCTGCCCGGTCAGGATTTGATTGAGATCCAATACCGGAACTGCTTCTCCATGGAAATTGATCACGCCGAGAATACCGGCCGGTGCTTGAGGCAGCCGCCGCCAGCGAATGATCGGCAGGATTTCGACGACCGGTCGAGCTTCGACACCATACAGTTCGTCGTCGATCTGGATGAGGAGATACAGCATAAACCCTACGCGTGAACGGTGAACTTATCGATTCCTGTATTGAGTCCACGGAGCGCGTCATCGAGATGCGTTATCGCTTCGTTGGACTGTTGGAGTGAATGAACGGCCTGCTGCATCGCGGCGCTGAGTTGCGTGAGCGTCTCGCTGATCTGCTGCGCTCCCGTCGACTGCGATTGCATTCCTTCATTAAGCGTTCCGAAGATCGGACCCAATGCCTGCACGGCGTCGATGATTTGAGCAAACTGCTGGCCCGATTGGCCGATGACATCCGCAGCGCGCCGCACTTCCTCGGAAAACTTTTCCATTCCCATCAAACCCGCAGCCAGAGCCGATTGAATTTCTTTCACCATCTGGTCGATGTCGTACGTGGCCACCGCGGTTTGATCGGCTAGCCGACGGATCTCAGTGGCGACGACGGAAAAGCCGCGGCCGTACTCGCCCGCCTTTTCCGCTTCGATGGCGGCGTTCAGCGAAAGCAGATTGGTTTGATCGGCAACTTTGGTGATCGTCGTCACGAACGTGTTGATATTCGATGCCTTCTCATTAAGGACCGAGAGTTTGGAATTGATCTGATTCGACGCCTCGATGATCTGGGCCATGCTCGATTCCATCCTGGACAGATTGGCGTGGCCCGCACCGGCCACATTCACGGTCCTTTCGACGACACCGCCGGCTTCGGTCATGCTCTTGGCGAGTTCTCGGCTTGTCGCTGAGATTTCTTTCGCCGTCGCACCGACCTCGACGGTCGTTGCCGCAATTTCGTTGGTGGTCGCTTCCTGCGCCCGGTTTGTTGCCGCGATTTCCGAAGCCGAAGTTCCCACCTGAACGGTCGCGGTCCCCACCTGCGCAATCAGTGTCGCGAGATCACCGGCCATTTTGTCGACACCCTGCCCGATCTGACCGAATTCATTGGTCGTGTTGAACGCCGTCCGCACCGAAAGATCGCCGCCTCGCATCGTGCCGATGACTCCCAACAGTCGACTAAGCGGCTGATCGACGGCGCTTGTCACGACGTACGCAGTCAACGCCGCGATCCCGACGCAAAACAGGAGACCGATGATGAGGCTTCCCTGGATGCTGGATACCGTTTTGTTGATTTCGGCGACGGAGTCGTTCGCATTTCGCCGGTTCCACTTCACCTCACTCTGGATGGCGTTACGATACGCCTCGCGCGAAGTGTTGATCTGAGTGACGGTGTTTGGATCTCGTGATGCGGTCGGCGTCGAGTCGGCCAGCAGATCAATGACTCTGATGTAGTCGTATTGTTTCGCCTTCAGTTCACCGTAAAGATCACGATCCTCCTGTTCAAACACCGTGGATGCATAAGCAACAGTCGCCGAGTTCAGCTTTTCTTTGTGGGTTCGCCAGGTCCGTTGCAACTCCGACCACTCACCAGAATCTCGGGTGACCAGAAACTCGCCGCTCAGCCTTTCAGCGTCGATATCAAGAATAACGATGTCCTCGAGACCATTGATTCCTGCCAGCGCATCAGCGTCGATCGTGTGGGTCTCGTCATAGATCGATCGAACACGTTCCAGGATGAAAAGATTCACGGCGATCACGACAAGCAGTAGAGCGCCGAATCCGACAAGGACACTCTTACGAACTGTCCAGTGGCGAGCGAAGCCGGGTGCAGTCATATCTCGAATTACTTGAAGGTAATGGGGGGATTAGAGTTTTCGGTTACGGGTGACATCGATACTGTAATTTCGCCAACAAGAATAATAACTTTTGAATGTCACACGGGGTCGGAGGGTGGTCAAGTCCGAACGGATTTGTCCGATCGCATCACGCTCTTTCGAAGTGACGATGTATTCGAACGACTCATCCGTCAATTTGCAAGACCTCGATCAAGAGCTTATTCTCGGCAATCACATGCGAGGGCAACAGATTATCTACACCTGGGATTATCACCACGGCCAGGCGACACGTGTCATCGTTGCCGGACTGCCGCCGCTTCGCGGAGCCACGATGCCGGAGAAGCAGGCGTACTTCGCCGAGCACTGCGATCACATCCGCACCAGCATGATGCAGGAACCGCGCGGCCACGCGAACATGCTGGGCGCTGTGATCACCGATCCCGTAACTCCCGACGCCGATGCCGGCGTGCTGTTTCTGCACCCGCGGGGGTTCTTTGAGATGTGCGGCGACAGCACCTTCAGCAGCGTTGCGGCTCTTATCGACTCTGGGACGATTCGCTGCGGCGATCCGAACGGTGAAAAGCAAATCCGGCTCGATACGGTTGCCGGCCGTGTCGATGTGCAGGTGCGTTTGAAAGAAGGAGATCCTGTTGCGATCACTTTCCGGAATGTCGCCTCTTACGCGTTGGGGACCCAGAGCGTCGAAGTGAATGGCATCGGTGTAGTGCAAGCGCAGCTGGCCTACGGCGGTTTAACTTACGCTTTTGTCGAAGCGCCCGCGTTAGGTATTTCATCCTTGAAAAATGTTGAGCGCGATCTGCTTCTCGATGTCGGTACGCGGGTCTGGCTCGCGGCCCGGCAGCAGCTAAGGCTTTCCAGTCCAGTCGACTTGATTACGATATGGGAATCCCTTGAAAGCGAGCGGGGCGCCAGAGTGGCTAACTTTTATGCTCCGAATACGACAGGCCGCACTCCTTCCGGCACAGGATTGTCGGCCCGCGTCGCGATCGAGGTTGCTGCCGGCCGGCTGCGTGAAGGCGAGAGCTTCGTGCACGAGAGTTTGCTCGGATTGCGCTTCATCGCTCATCCGGTGCGTGTGAACATTCCAGGGCCGGACGGAATCATGACCGTCATCCCTGCCGTGACCGCTCGATCATTTCTCATGGGAACGGCGCAATGGGTTTTGCATCCGGACGATCCATTCCGTCATGGGTTGATCGTGTAGATTTTCCGCACGCCGGAGGCGGAACGTGTGTGAATGAATCTTTCAATATCGTTCACACATTCTGAAGCAGGCGCTACAGTTTGCGGACGTTGTTGGCGACGTAGCTGATGATGTCGTCGGTTGAGGCGCCTGGCTGAAAGACTTCAGAAACGCCGATGGCCTTCAGTCGAACGACATCGGGATCCGGAATGATTCCGCCTGCGATCAACAGGACGTCATTGAGACGCTCTTTCTTCATCAAGTCCAAAATGCGCGGACAAAGAGTCATGTGCGCGCCGGAGAGTATGGAAAGGCCGATGACGTCGACATCCTCCTGAAGCGCGGCATACACGATCTGCTCGGGCGTTTGACGAAGCCCCGTATAAATCACTTCAAAACCGGCGTCGCGAAACGCGCGAGCGATGATCTTCGCGCCGCGGTCGTGACCGTCGAGACCGGGTTTCGCCACCAGAACTCGAATCTTCGGTTCCATCACAGCAATGCTATCATCCAAATCTTATGGCAGAAGTGAAGATCACCAAGCGCAGTGAGGACTTTTCCAAGTGGTACACCGACGTCATTGCGGCAGCGGAGCTTGCGGATTACGCGCCAGTCCGGGGTTGCATGATCATCCGCCCGAACGGCTATGCGATCTGGGAGAAGATGCAGGCGGCGCTCGACGGAATGTTCAAAGAGACCGGACACCAGAATGCGTACTTTCCCTTGTTCATCCCGGAACACTTTCTCCACAAGGAAGCCGAGCACGTTGAGGGCTTCGCTCCCGAAGTCGCAGTCGTCACGCATGGCGGCGGTGAAAAACTCGAAGAACCGCTGGTGGTCCGGCCGACGTCGGAAACCATCATTTGGAACACCTATCGAAATTGGATTCAGTCGTATCGCGATCTTCCTCTCCTGATCAATCAATGGTGTAACGTTGTGCGCTGGGAAATGCGAACGCGTTTGTTTCTTCGCACCACCGAGTTTCTCTGGCAGGAAGGGCATACTGCCCACGCCACGTACGAGGACGCCGAGCAGGAGACGATCCGGATGCTCGGGGTCTACCGCCGGTTTGCCGAAGAGTTCATGTCGCTGCCCGTCATCGAAGGAAGGAAAACCGAACGTGAAAAGTTTGCGGGCGCCCACCACACGTATTCGATTGAAGCCATGATGGGGGACGGCAAGGCGCTTCAGGCGGGCACCTCCCACAATCTGGCGCAGAATTTCGCCAAGGCATTCGATGTCACGTTCCAGACGGATCAGGGAACCCGGGATTATGTTTATGCAACAAGCTGGGGAATGACCACACGGATGATCGGCGCGCTGGTCATGGCTCACGGCGACGACAACGGCATCGTCATCCCGCCCAGACTTGCAACGATTCAGGTCGTTGTCATCCCGATCTTTCGTAAACCGGAAGAACGCGAGCGGGTCATGCCGTTCGTCACGAACTTCACGGGAGCGTTGAAAGCCGCCGGCATCGGAGTAAGAGTGGATGATCGCGAACAATACAGCCCGGGCTGGAAATACAACGAGTGGGAGAAACGCGGCATTCCCCTGCGTATTGAAGTCGGGCCGCGCGATCTCGACAAGAATCAGGTGATGCTGGTGCGTCGCGATAATGGACAGAAGACACCCGCGTCGCAGGACGGACTGACCGGCACCATCCGAACCACGCTCGACACGATTCAGTCGGACTTGTTCGAAAAGGCAAAGGCTTTTCGCGAAGGGAACTCGCGACGAGTCGACGATTATTCGAGATTCCCCGAGATTCTCGATGGGCCGGGCGGGTTCCTGTGGTCGCATTGGTGCGGCTCGGGCGATTGCGAAGAGCGCGTGAAGAACGAGACGAAGGCGACGATTCGCTGCATTCCATTGCAGCGGCCGTCGGAAACGGGGCAATGCGTTGTTTGCGGCAAGCCTTCCGAGGGCCGGGTGATTTTTGCCAGAGCATACTAAGTCGTTCGCGGAGGCGGCGGTTTCATCCGAGGACCGGCAAACCTGGATCCGGCATTCCTTCTACCTGGCGCTGCTGACCGCCTTCTACCACACGCTGCAGTTTTCGGCAGGAATCGCTCTGTTTAAGAAGACCGCCTCACCGGCGCTGATGACTTATGCGCTCGATGCCGTCGTCAGCGTGCCGGCCGCCCTGATTCTGGCGTTTCGGATCGCCCGGCATAATCGGCTCGATATTGCCGGCATCGAGGAGCGCTGGCGATTTCGGGTTGTCGCGGGCGGCTACATCGTCGCAAGCCTTGTGGGGCTCGTGATGGGAGCCTCAAAGCTTTGGACGCATCAGCGCGCCGGATGGAGTCTGCTCAGCATCGCGCTCGCGGCCGTGTCCATGCTTGTTATACCCATTATCGGTTCGTACATGAAAGTCCTCGCAGTTGAACTACGCAGTCAGGCTGCGCGCAGCGCCGCCGTGTTCACATTTGGCAACTCGTACCTCTCGATGGTCCTGCTGATATCGCAGCTCGTCGGCATCGGAATGAATCTGGGCTGGGGAGATCCGCTCGGCGCGTTGGTCATGTTTCCTTTCATGATGCAAAAGGGAATACAGATCCTTATTGATGAAGGGAAAAACGAGTACATCGAAGACTGAGCTTCAAACGGCTCGCGTGCCTAAACGCCGGTGTGATGCGGACCTCGATCAGATATACTCGCCCGAAACGCCATGAAAAGAATTTCGTTTGTTATCGTGCTGCTGGCCCTTCCGCTGTTTGCGTTCCAGGGGAGTTCCATAGTTGTGATCCTCGGCCCCACGGTGATCGACGGAACCGGGAGGCTACCGATAAAGAACGCGGCGATCGTGATCGAGAACGGGAAAATCCGCGACATCGGACCGCGCGGCAATGTGCGCATTCCCTCCAATGTGCGGACCATCGACGCCAGAGACAAATTCATGATCCCGGGTTTGATCGACTCGCATGTCCATTTCTTCCAGTCGGCCGACATCTACACGCGACCTGACGTTGTCGATCTGCGGAAACTCCGTCCTTACGAAACCGAACGCGACTGGATACGCGAGCGTCTTCCGGTCACGTTTGCCCGGTACATCGCGAGCGGCATTACCAGCGTGGTCGACGTCGGCGGCCCGATGTGGAACTTCGAGGTTCGGGATCTGGCGGAAAAAACCAAAAACGCTCCAAGAGTGGCTGTCGCCGGACCTCTGATCTCGACGTACGTTCCGCCGGCGCTGGAAGTGTCCGACCCTCCGATCATCAAATGCAGCACGCCGGCCGAGGCCCGCGAGATGGTGCGGAAGCTTGCGGAGCGCAAGCCCGACCTGATCAAAATCTGGTTCATTCACAGAGACGGCGACGATCTGGCCGAGCAGTCGGCGATGGTGAAGGCTGCCACCGATGAGTCTCATGCGAGGAACCTTCGTGTCGCGGTTCATGCCACACAGCTGGCCACTGCGAAGGCCGCGCTCGACGCCGGCGCCGACATCCTTGTACACAGCGTCACCGATCACACCGTCGATAATGAGTTTCTCGATCTGGCGAAGAAGCGTGACGTTTTGTATATGACGACGCTCATCGTCGAGGAGGGATATCGCGAAGTCTTGAACAACGAAGTGAACCTCTCCGATATCGAGAAGCGTCTCGGCGATCCGAGGGTCATCGAAACCTGGGCCGAACTCGCCAAAATTCCGCCGGATGAAATCCCCGGCGGTTTGCGCCGGCGGCCTCCTCGCGATGCGCGGCCGATTTCATTTCAGAATCTCGCCGTGCTGGATGCTGCAGGAGTCCGGATTGTCGGTGCTACGGACGCGGGCAATATCGGGACCTTGCACGGGCCGGCGTTACATCGTGAATTGGAACTGATGGTCGAGGCGGGGCTTCGCCCGGCGGAGGTCCTCATCTCCGCAACGAAAAATGCGGCGGCCGTAATGGGACGTCAGGGCGAACTGGGTACGCTCGAGAAAGGGAAGCTTGCGGATCTGGTGATCCTCGACGCCGATCCTCTGTTCGATATCAAGAACACCCGCAAGATCAGCCGGGTCATGAAAGGCGGCGAATTCCTGGATATCCCCCCCGAAATGCTGAAGTAGGGTTTCGGGCACAACCTCGAGGAGGAAGCATTCTTTGCTTGAAGTACCCTCCCGGATCAGGCATATTGGAGGCGTGCAAGTTGAAAATGATAATCGTTTTCATTCGTTAGCGGTCGAAGATCGATCCAATATCCGGCGTCATGCCGGTTCGCGGCGTCTTTCCAATGTTGCCCTCAACTCCCGGTTTCATATCGAGCGTCTCGAAGGGCCCTCCGAGGAGTGCCATCGTTTGATGGACCTTGGGTTCACGCCCGGCGAAGAAGTTGCCGTCACGCACGCGGCGCCGCTTGGCGATCCGCTCGTGATTCGCGTTCGCGGAGCGCTCCTCGCTTTGCGGAAACGCGAAGCCGCATGGATCTGGGTCCGGTAGAAAGTTTTTTATGTCCCCGCCGCTGCAAACCGCCCCGCCGAAATCTGCATCGACAGAACTCACCGTCTGCCTCGTCGGCATGCCCAATGCGGGGAAGACCACATTGATGAATGCCCTCACGGGCGGGACGTTCACCACCGCGAATTATCCCGGGGTCACCGTTTCCCTGCTGCGGGGACGGACGAAACCGGAATTTGGGCCGGTTCTGAACCTGGTCGATCTTCCCGGCGTGCATAGTCCGATTTCGCCGTCTCCTGAAGAGGAACTGGCCTGCAATGTGATCGAAGGGAAAACCACGCGGGTGCGCCCGGACGGTTTCATTCTTGTCGTCGATGCCACCCAACTCGAGCGTCACTTGAAGTTCGCGGGTTTTGTTGCGCATCAACACAAACCCATCGTGATTGCTCTGACGATGGTCGACCTGCTTCCGCGCGTCCACCAGACAGTCGATGTTCAGAAACTTCAGACCGCGCTTGGCGTGCCGGTAGTGCCGGTCGATGGCAGAACCGGCGTGGGGATCCGCGAACTGATCGGTGCGCTCGATGGGTTTTCGGACCGCGTGAATGCTCTGGCGTCCCTGCCCGCGGATCCGGTCGCCGCTTTTAATGCCGTGCGGCAGCTGTTGAAGTCCAGTGATGCCGTTCGGGTGACGCGTCGCACGTGGGACACCGATCCACTCACGACGAGCATCGATCGGTATGCCCTGCATCGAGTGTGGGGCTTTCCCATTTTCTTTCTGACTCTGATTTCTCTGTTCGCGGCGATCTTCTGGGCGGCACAGCCCTTCATGGATGCCATCGACGCCGCGTTTGCCGGCGCCGGCGGACTTTTGATTCGCGTGGCAGGAAACTCCATGCTTGCACGGTTCGTCGCGGAGGGGCTTATCGGAGGCGTTGGTTCCGTTGCGGTGTTCTTTCCGCAGATCCTGATTCTGTTTTTCCTGATGTCTCTCCTGGAAGACTCCGGTTATCTCGCCCGTGGAGCCACGCTTGTCGATCGTCCTCTGTCCGCTCTCGGCCTGCACGGGCGGTCATTTGTACCGATGCTCTCCGGGTTTGCCTGCGCGATTCCTGCGGTGTTCGCGGCGCGCGCAATTCCGGCAAGACGCGAACGTCTTCTCACCATCTGGATCATTCCGCTGATGAGTTGCAGCGCGCGATTGCCTGTCTATGCTCTGCTTCTGGCGGCGCTGTTGCATTCGGCTGCGTGGAAGGCGGGATTGAGTCTCGCGGCGATTTACATATCGAGCCTGTTGATCGGCTCGATCGTCGCCGGACTAGCAAGCCGGTTTGTTTACAAGTACAAGCCGCCGTCGTTGCTGGCGATGGAACTGCCGGTGTACCGGACTCCGCGGTGGAGGCCGATCATGCGGATCACCTGGGCGCGCGGTTCGGCATATTTGAAACGCGCCGGCATGCCGATCGTCATGGTGTCGGCGATTCTGTGGTTGCTGTCGAACTTCGGCACGACGCCGCAGTCGCTGGTCACGCCGGCGCCGATGGACCAGTCATTCGCCGCTCAGTTGGGGCACAAGATCGAACCTGCGCTGCATCCGATGGGCGTCGACTGGCGAGTCGGCGTCGGTTTGATTTCGGCATTTGCCGCTCGAGAAGTCTTCGTGAGTTCCATGGCGATCGTGTTTCACGTCAATGGCGACGAATCCACCCGGCAGGAAGGTTTGCTCGAACAGATGCGAACCGCGACGTTCCCGGGTTCGCCGCAGCGCATCTTCACGCCGTCCAGCATTCTCGGCCTGATCGTTTTCTTCTTCTTCTCACTGCAATGTTTCTCGACCGTAGCGGTTGTTCGCAAGGAAACCGGTTCGTCGAAAATCGCCGCCGCGCAGCTCGCATTCTACACCGGCCTCGGGTATATCCTTTCCGTGGCGTGCGTACAGATCCTCCGCCTTTTGCAGATCGCCTGAATCTGTTCGGCTTTTACGGCCGGATTCCCGACAGTGACCCCAACCCGAATCTTGCTTGAATCGATACGTTTCGGTATAACGAGCGTACTGAAACCTGCTCGAAAAAATTAAAACGTGAACAGGCGCCTCAGCGGAGAAGTGGAGGATCTATGAAGCGTTTACTTCTGGCGTGCTGCGTGACCGTAATGTTTCTCGCCTCCGTGGCATTCGCCCAATCGATTACTGCAACCGTCACCGGAACCGTTAAGGATCAAACCGGCGCCGTGCTTCCCGGAGTGGAAGTATCGGCCACCAATAAGAGCACGGCATTGAAGCGATCGGTTGCGACCAATGAGCGGGGCGAATATGTTCTTCCGCTGTTGCCGATCGGGGAGTACGACGTTGCCGCGGAGCTTCCCGGATTCCGCGCGGAGGTGCGGCAGAACATCGTCTTGCAGGTCGACGCGCGCATCTCGGTCAACTTCCAACTGCAGGTCGGCGAATTGACCGAAAAGTTGCTGGTCACCGAGTCCGCTCCGCTCGTGCAGTCCGAAACATCGTCGGTGGGCGCGGTTGTCGAGAACAAGAGAATCGTGGAGCTTCCGTTGAACGGCCGCGAGTTCCAGAATCTGACGCTACTGATTCCCGGAACCGCAAATCCGGCGCAAGGCTCGACGCTGGGTTTTCGCGGCGGCATTTCGGTCGCAGGAGCTCGCGAGAATATGACGTCGTTCACTCTCGACGGCGTCGATATCGTAAACGGGTTGATGAAGATGGTTTCGTTCAAGCCATCGATCGACACGATTCAGGAATTCAAGGTTCAGACCAGTACCTATTCCGCCGAATACGGCCGCACCGCCGGCGGCCAGGTGACGGTAAGCACTAAACAAGGTACGAATCAGCTGCACGGCACGCTCTTTCATTTCCTGCGCAACAGCGCATTGGATGCGAAGAACTTCTTCGATCCCGCCAACGATCCGATTCCCGGATTCATTCGGAACAACTTCGGCGGCACGGCCGGCGGACCCATCGTGAAGAACCAAACGTTTTTCTTTGGAAACTACGAGGGCACTCTCGTGCGTCAGGCAATCACGCGAACCGCCGCTGTACCGACGCCGGAGATGATCGAGGGAGACTTTTCAAAGCTTGGAACCGTGATTCGCGATCCGCTCACGGGGCAGGCTTTCTTGGGCAATATCATTCCACGCAGCCGCATCAATTCGGTCGGCCAGACGATTGCGCGCACTTATCCCAAACCCAATCTGCCGGGCCAGGATGCGCGCAATTTTGTATCGACTCCGAAGGACCTGCATGACATTCATCAGTTCACCGTCCGCATCGACCACCGGCTTTCCGATAAGAACAGCGTGTTCGGGCGATATTCGTTCAACAACGATTACGAGATCGATCCTTTCGATATTTTCAGCGGCATCACGAATCTTCCGGGCTACGGACGAATCGACGATCAGCGGGCGATGAGCGCCGCGATCGTGGACACGTACGTTTTCAGTCCATCCTTAATAGGAGAGCTTCGACTGGGGTACAACCGTTACAAACAGATTCGAACGCAGATTGTGCTCGACGACATTCCTGCAAGATGGGGTATCGCCGGGACGACCAAAAGCACGAACCCTCGCGATCTGGGTTATCCGGCCGTTCGGGTGACCGGATACGATTCGATCGGTAAAAACCAACCTTCCCTCCGATCGCGTCGACCCGATCTACCAGATCATCGGAAACATCACGTACACCAAAGGGAATCACAGCTTGAAACTCGGTGGAGACGTCTCCCGTTTCGGATCGATGCGCCTGAACAATGGCGGCGGCCGAGGCGATTTCCGGTTCACCGGCGAGTACAGCGGTAATGGCCTTGCCGATTTGCTGCTTGGATATCCGAGGCAGACAAGCCGCAGCCTCGGCGATACGCGAAATCCGCTGTGGAGCGAGTCGCTGGCCATGTTCCTGCAGGATGATTGGAAGGTCACGCCACGACTGACGTTGAATCTTGGCGTCCGCTACGATCTGCAGACGCCTTATCGAAGCGCGCATGACCGGCTGACGCGGTTCGATCCGGATACCGGCCAAATGGAAATTGCGGGAAAAGCCAGCGTGCGCCGCGATATCGGACGAGTCGACAATCCGATCAGTCCGTACTACAACGCGGAACTCGCCAAACTCGCTGCACAGATTCAAATCGTCGATATCGGAAGACGTACGACTTACGATTTTGATCGCAACGATTTCGCGCCGCGCGTCGGCCTTGCCTATCGCTTGATGAATAACGATCGGCTGGTCGTACGATCCGGTTTTGGGATTTTTTACAACCAGCTCGGAGGAACCACAGCGCAGGTCGGATGGAACAGTTTTCCGTTCTTCATTTCGCAGACTTTTAATGCCAGTCTGCCGGCGCCGAATATTTCGATTGAGGATCCGTTTCCGGGAAGCCTCGCGGCATCCAGCATCAGCCCGGCAAGTGTGACGCGTCACTACCGCACGGGCTACGTTCAGCACTATAACCTTGGATTCCAGTTCCAGCCGTGGAACGACATCCTGGTCGAGACGACTTACGCCGGCAGCGCGTCATCCAAGTTGTCTGCGACGACAAACATCAATCAGCCGCTGATCGCGTCCGCCACCGGAACCGTCGCCTCGCGGCGGCCTTACAAGGCGTTCGGAAATATCAGCTACCTGGATTCCACGGCGTCGGCAAACTTCAACTCGCTCCAGATGCGAGTGGAGAAACGCTATTCGAACGGCTTCACGCTGGCCGCAGCTCACACGTGGTCGAAATCGATCGACACGTTCAACGACGGCGATGGCGATAGCGGTCCGCCGGACAATTACAACATTCGCGGAACCATGCGAGGCGCCTCGACGTCCGACCTGCGCCACCGTTTCGTAACCAGTTACGTTTATGAATTGCCGTTCGGCAATGGAAAGCGGTTCCTGAAGAACGCGAGCGGCGTGGCCGGCTGGCTTGCCGGCGGCTGGCAGATTTCCGGATTGACGACCATGCAGTCCGGGCGGCCGTTTACGGTTGTCCTCAGCACGGACACGGCGAATATCGGTACAACCGGAAATCAGCGTCCTTTGCAGATTGGCGATCCCAATCTTCCTTCGGATCAACGTTCCGCTGATCACTGGTTCAATACTGCGGCGTTTGGCATTCCCGCGCGCGGCACGTTCGGTAACGTCGGGCGCAACAGTCTGACGGGACCGTCATTCAGCAACTCCGATCTTTCGCTGATCAAAAACAATCAGATCCGCGAGAGCACGAAGGTCCAATTCCGGGCGGAAGTGTTCAACCTTTTGAATCATCCGAATCTGCATCTGCCGGAACGGCAGATCGATTCGCAGACGGCCGGAAAGATCTTTGCCGCCGAGTTCTCGCGGCAGATCCAATTCGGGCTGAAAGTCATATATTGATTCGAATGAACGTGACGTCACGAAGCCCGTCGCTGCGCTCCGGGTTCTGCACGTTTTGTTGCCAATCATACTCGCGGCGCAGTTGTCAGAACCCGCAGCGTAGCGACGGGCTTCGTGGCGCCAAGCTTCGGGTTTTCGACCTGAGATTTATTGACAACGCGTCGGCAGGCAAATATGTTGGGCTTAGCGATAAATAAGATGAAGAGAGTGATAGTTTTTGGGGCTTTTCTGCTCCCCCTGGCGCTGCTTTGCTCGGGCACGTCACGTACGATTGCGCAAACTCCGGCTGTGATGTCCGTCGACTCCCAGCAGGCGTTCGTGAAGCAGTACTGTGCGGGGTGCCATAACGACAATGTAAAGTCCGGCGATTTTTCTTTCTCGGCCGTCGATTTGGAGAATCCTGGCCGTTCGGCGGAGCGGGCAGAGAAAGTGATTTTGAAACTGCGAGGGGGAATGATGCCCCCGGCAGGCATGCCGCGGCCGGATTGGAATACGACGCGAGCGTTCGTTTCTTCCATGGAGACCGCCATCGATCGTGCGGCGCTGACGAAGCCGAATGCGGGACGCCCTTCCTTGTATCGCCTGAATCGGACCGAATATCGCAACTCAGTCCGGGACCTTCTGGCTCTCGACATTAATGTAGAGTCGCTCCTCCCGCCGGACAACATGAGCTACGGCTTCGACAATGTTGCCGACGTTCTGACGTCCAATCCGACGCTCATGGAGGCATACATCCGGGCGGCCGGCAAGATCAGCCGATTTGCCGTCGGCGATGCCAGAATGTCGCCAACGGTGGAGCCTTACAGAATTCCGACAGCGTTTTCGCAGCTTCGTCACGTGGAAGGCACACCATTCGGAACACGTGGCGGCATCGCGATCACGCACAACTTTCCCGCTGATGCCGAGTACACGTTCAGGATGTCGCTGTTCTTCACTCGAAATACTTTCCTGTTCGGGAGCACGGGTGACGGCGAGCAGATTGAAGTAACGGTGAACGGTGAAAGGGTCGGGTTGTTTGATGTCAATCCGCTCCTGATAGCCGGCGAGAATGATTTTCGAACGAAACCGGTGCGGGTGAAGGCGGGGCCGCAGCGAGTGACCGCCTCTTTCATCAAGAAATCCGATGGTCCTATCGATGATCTAGTCCGTCAACCGGAGCGCAGCCTGCGAGATGATTTCCTCGGCCAGGCTGTCGGCGTGACGACTCTGATGCATTTGCAGGAGTTCGTCGTCGAAGGCCCATTCAACGCGACCGGTATCAGCGACACGCCGTCGCGTGCGAAAATTTTTGTTTGCCGTCCGAAGACTTCGCGCGACGAAGAGGCGTGCGCGAAACGGATCGTCACCGGGGTCGCGCGCCAGGCGTTTCGCAAGCCGCTGACGGGCGATCATGTCGAAGAGTTGATGGCTGCGTATCACGACGGCCGCAGCCAGGGAACCTTCGAGACCGGGATCCGGCTGGCGTTGCAGTTCATTCTGGCAAATCCGGAATTCGTCTTCCGTTTTGAGCGCAGGCCGGCCGGCGTCGCAGCGGGCCAGGATTATCCGGTCGGTGGACTCGAACTTGCATCGCGCTTATCGCATTTCCTCTGGAGTTCGGCGCCGGACGATGAACTGATCGCCGCGGCCGCCGACGGCAAGCTGCAGCAGCCGGCCGTTCTCGAACGTCAGGTTCTGCGCCTGCTTCAGGATCCGCGCTCCGAGTCGCTTGCCACGAATTTCGCAGCGCAGTGGCTGCATTTGCGGAATCTGAAGGAAGCCCTGCCCGACGTCTATCTGTACCCGGACTCCGACGAGAATCTCTTCGACGCGATGAAGCGCGAAACGGAATTGTTCTTCGACAGCATCGTTCGCGACGACCGGTCGATCCGCGATCTGCTGACCGCAAACTACACGTTTGTGAACGAACGGCTCGCCAAACACTACCGGATTCCCAACGTGCTTGGTGACCAATTCCGTCGAGTCACGATCACGGATGAGAATCGGTTCGGTCTTCTGGGGCACGGAAGCATTTTGACGGTAACTTCTTTTTCGAACCGAACGTCTCCTGTCGTGCGCGGTAAATGGATTCTGGAACAGATTCTCGGCGTGCCGGTTCCGATTCCGCCGCCAAACGTACCGAAGCTGGAGGAAAACAACGTCGTCGGCGGTGACACGGTACGGCTGAAATCCGTCCGCGAGCGTTTGGAGAAACATCGCACCGTCGAGCCGTGCCGGTCGTGTCACAAGATCATGGATCCGATCGGTCTCGCGCTGGAAAACTTCGACGCCATCGGAGCGTGGCGCTCGCAGGACAGCGGTTTTCCGCTCGATACCGCGGGCGAATTGGTTGATGGTGCGAAGGTCAACAACCCGGTCAATCTGCGTCAGGCGTTGTTGAAATACGAGGGTTCGATCGAACGAAATTTCATCGTGAAGCTGACGACGTACGCCCTGGGCCGGGGAATCACTTACATCGATATGCCGGTCATTCGGCAGATCGAACGCGAGTCGGCAAAGGACGATTACCGGTTCCGGTCCATTGTGATGGCTATCGTGAAGAGTCCGCCATTCCAAAGGAAGGCGGCGGAATCGACCGACGCCGCACCGGCTGGCAGAGAGTAAAGGAGCAGTTTATGTTCATCACCAGGAAACACATTTCACGACGCACGGTGCTGCGGGGCATGGGTGCAGCGGCGGCGCTGCCGTTTCTTGAAGCGATGGTTCCGGCGCAGACGCCGTTGCGAAAGTCGGCGGCGTCTTCGAAGTCGCGCTTGTGTGCGATTGAAATTGTTCACGGCGCGTCGGGAAGTACGCGGACGGGACAGAAACTGCACTACTGGTCGCCCGAGAAAGAGGGCGCCGACTTCGTATTCACACAAACGCTGGCGTCGCTGGAACCGTTCCGCGATTACATCACGATCGTCACCGACACCGACCTCGAGAACGCGCGCGCCCATGCTCCGAAAGAAGAAGGAGCGGACCACACGCGAGCGTCCGCAGCATTCCTCACGGCGGCAAAGCCCAAGATGACGGAAGGCGCGGACTTCTACTGTGGTCCATCCGTGGACCAGCTCTACGCGCAGAAACATGGCCAGGACACGCCGTTGCCGTCGCTGCAGCTGTGCATCGAGGACGGCGGCGCTCTAAAAGGAGCTTGCGGGTTCGGCTACTCCTGCGTTTACTCGTACACGATTTCGTGGGCCGATGCGAAGACGCCTCTGCCGATGGAAAGAAATCCGCGAGTGATTTTCGAAAGGCTGTTTGGCGCCGGCGGGACTGCCGAGGAGCGTCAGGCATGGAGACGTGAGGAGCGAAGTATTCTCGACCGGATCACACAGTCCGTCGCTCGCCTGAAAAAAGACCTTGGACCCAGCGACCTGAACCGTCTGAACCAGTACCTGGATGACGTGCGTGAGATCGAGAGACGCATTCAGAAGATCGAGCAATACAACAGTGAACGGGCGGGAGAGCGCCAGCTGCCGAACGCACCGGTGGGAGTTCCGGATTCGTTCGAGGAACACGTCGGCCTGATGTTCGATCTTCAGGCTCTCGCGTTCATGACCGAAGCGACGCGCGTTTCGACGTTCAAGCTGGCATTCGATGTCAGTTCGGCGGTTTATCCCGGCAGCGGCGTTACCACGCCGTTCCACGCCGCTTCGCACCACGGAGAGAATCCGCAGGCCATTGCCGAATTTGCGAAGATCAACAAATATCACGTCGATCGAGTTGTGCCGTTTCTGGAAAAGTTGAAGAACACGCCGGATGGTGATGGCAACCTTCTGGATCACTCGCTGGTTTTGTACGGCAGTCCGATGGGAGACTCCCACGTCCACGAACATCGGCGGCTTCCGATATTTCTGGCGGGTCACGCCGGCGGTCCAATCAAGGGTAATCTTCACGTGAAGTGCGCGGAGGGAACGCCGATGGCGAATCTTCTCCTGACCCTCCTGCACAGGCTGGGAGTGAATGACGTGCCGCTGATCGGCGACAGTACCGGAGAAGAAATTCCAATCTGATGTTCAGGCAAACCAAATTCTTTTGTGAGGGAACCTTCATGTCCAGGAAAAGTTTTGTTGTGGGGCTTTGTCTCCTCGGCGCATGGACCACCATCGCGATTGCAGCTGCGGATTACCGATTGGCCGACGCCGCGATGAAAGGGGATGTCGCCGCTGTCAAGTCCATGCTTGAACAAAAGACGGACGTCAACCTGGCTCAGCCCGACGGCATGACGGCCCTGCACTGGGCCGCGCATAAAAATGACGCGGAGATGGTCCGCATGCTTCTGCGCGCGGGCGCGGACGTCAAGCGTGGTACACGCATCGAATCGATCACTCCCTTGTTCATGGCGTGTGAGAACGGAAATACGTCGATCGTCGATCTTCTGTTGAAAGCCGGCGCCGATCCGAACCAGAGCAATGATCTTGGAACGACGCCTCTGATGATTGCGGCAGCTTCGGGCAATATTGAAACGGTCCAGATGCTGCTGGACCATCATGCCAATGTGAACGCCAAAGAGAAGGCCCGGCAGCAGACGCCGCTGATGTTCGCCGCCGCGTTCGATCGGGCGCCCGTGGTGCGCCTCCTTGCGGCACGGGGCGCGGATTTGAATGCGGTGAGCAAAATCGTTCCGATCAGTAACGATCTTGTCGATGAGGATGGGAACCCGATCCCGGCGCCGTCACGAACCGGCCAAACGGGAAGACGGCCGCGAGGTGAAGGAAACGTCACCGGCATGGGCGGACTAAGCGCGTTGCACTACGCCGCGCGCGAAGGCTTCATGAATACGGTCCGCGCGCTGGTCGAAGCCGGCGCGAACGTGGATCGTGTCAATCCGATGGATAAAACGACTCCGATGCTGATGGCCACAATTAACGGGCAGTATGATGTCGCGAGTTTTCTTCTCGAGAAAGGCGCGAATCCTGGCGCGACGGCCATCGATGGAATGACGCCGCTGTATGCGGTACTCGATACAAAATGGGCGCCCGTCGCCTGGACGCCGACCGCATCGACGGCCGATTCGGGCATCGTCCAACAGAAAACTTCTTATCTCCAGTTGATGAAAGCGCTGCTCGATCGCGGCGCGAACCCGAATGCCAAAGTTCTTCAAACCCCGTGGTACAACCCGCCGCATCACGCGCAGCGATGGGTTCAATGGGCGGGAACCACTCCGTTCTGGCGAGCCGCGATTGCGACCGACATGGAAGCCATGAAGCTTCTCGCAACGTATGGCGCCGACGGGAAACTCGCTTCGGACGAAAACACAACCACACTGATGGCGGCGTCGGGAGTCGGCTGGACCGGCAACTTCTCGGTCAATGCTCCTGACTCGTTCCTCGCGGCGGCGAAATATCTTGTCGAGGACATCGGCGTGGACGTGAATGTACAAAACACCACGGGCTATACCGCCATCATGGGCGCAGCCTGGCGCGGCGACAACGAAGTGGTCCGCTATCTGGTCCAGAAGGGCGGGCGTCTGGATTTCAGAACGGAACTCGGATGGTCTGCGACCGACATGGCCAACGGCCCATATCTGCGGAGCAGTTTTCCCGTGAAGCATCCGGATACGATCGCGATCCTGGTACAGCTGGGCGCGCCGGCGCCGATCCAGGTCGATGACGAGGAAATCCTCGGCGTCATCAAACGCAAGATCGATCCGGTTACCGGCAAACCCACAGCAACAACGCCGGCGAAGAAGAGACCCTGATTCGTATGTTGGCGCCGCGAAGCCCGTCGCTGCGCTTCGGGTTCTGCACCTTGCGTCGTAAGGCACAGTGTTCAGAACCCGGAGCGGAGCGACGGGCTGCGTGCTGCCATCTTTACGTTAGTGGAAATCGCGGGAGGCGGTGGCAGCATCGGTGACGGAAATTTTCCGGACGGTTGAAACTTTTACGGAAATAACGTTGTCGACGTTTTGCAGGCGGCCTTCGATCCGCAGGAATTTTCCCTCCACAATCGTGTAACGGTTTTGCTGAAACACATCGGGTGTGATGATGGCGTTCGATATACCGGTTTCATCTTCGAGGCTGAGGAAAACGAAACCGTTCGCCGTGCCCGGCCGCTGACGCGCGATGACACAACCCGCCACGCGGACGAATGTTCCATTCCTCACATACTGCAGATCGATCGCGCGCTTCACTCCGATCGAATTCAATTCTTCCCTGCAGTACGTCATGGGGTGCGGGCCAATCGTCATGCCCGTGCCGTAGAAGTCGGCGACGATGCGTTCTTCCGCGGTCATGATATCGAGCGGAGAAGGGGCAGCGGCTTCGACTTCATGCATGCCTTCGATCAGCGGGCCCGTTCGTCGTGCCGCGCGTTCCACCTGCCACAGCGCGTCGCGCCGATGCAGTCGTTGCGCTGGATCCAGAAAATTCAGCGCGCCGATTTCTGCGAGCATCACAAGCTCGCTTTTTTGTAACTCCGGCACGCGACAGGCAAGATCGTCGATCGAGGTGAAGGGGGCGCGATGGCGCTCGCGCACGATCGCTTCTCCGGCGGGCTGCCTCAATCCGCGGACATATCGCAGGCCCAAACGCAGAACTCTCTCGTCGTGACGTGACTCAACGGTGCAGAGCCAGTCCGAGCAACTGACGTCGATCGGTTTGATACGCAGGCCGTGCCGTTGGGCATCCTTCACCAAAGTCGCAGGGCTGTAGAATCCCATCGGCTGATTGTTCAGGATTGCGGCAGTAAACGCGGTGAGATAGTGACACTTCAGGTAGGCGCTGGCATAGGCGATCAGCGCAAAGCTGATGGCGTGTGATTCGGGAAATCCGTACAACGCGAATGAAACAATCGCCTGGACAATCTGATTCTGCACGTCGCCGGCGATTCCATTGCGTTCCATACCGCCGCGCAACTGCACCTCAACTTCTTTCATACGCTTTTCCGATCGTTTAAAACCGAACGCGCGCCGCAATTCCTCGGCCTGGCCGCCGGTGAATCCGGCGACCGTCATGGCAATGCTCAGCAGCTGTTCCTGAAACAAAGGCACACCCAGCGTCCGTCTCAAAACCGGTTCGAGCGATGGGTGCGGATAAGTCACAGCTTCGCGCTTCTGACGCCGTTTCAGATAGGGATGCACCATCTTGCCGACGATCGGTCCAGGCCGGATGATCGCCACCTCCACCACGATGTCGTAAAAATGATCGGGCCGCATCCGCGGCAAACAGGACATCTGCGCGCGGCTTTCGACTTGAAACATGCCGACGGTGTCGGCCTGCTGCAGCGCCGCATAAACCGCGGGGTCATCCTGCGGAAGCCGCGACAAGTCGACTTCTTCGTTGTAGTGGGTGCGGATAAGCTGGATCGATTCTTCAAGCACGGCCATCATGCCGAGGCCGAGCAGGTCGACCTTGATGATGCCCATGTCCGCGCAGTCGTCCTTGTCCCACTGCACAACGGTGCGATTCGGCATCGACGCGGGTTCCAGCGGCACGACCGAATCCAGCTGGTCCTGGCACACCACCATCCCGCCGGAATGTTGTCCGAGATGACGCGGCAATTCCTGAAGACCCAGACACAGCGAGAGAAATTTGGCGATGCGTGGATGCCGTGTGTCGAAGCCGGCCGTCTTGAAGTGTGCGTCCAGCGAGTCGTGCGAGTCCTGGTATTCCCACGCGCTGACGAGTTTCGCAAGCCGGTCCAGCATGTCGAGATCGAACCCCAGAACCTTTCCGACCTCTCGTGACGCGGATTTCCCGCGATAGGTGATCACGTTGGCCGTCATCGCGGCGCCCAGTTTTCCGTAACGTTCGTAAACGTACTGAATCGCGCGTTCGCGCTGATCGCCGCTGGGAAGATCGAGATCGATATCGGGCCACTCGCCGCGCTCCTCGGAAAGAAATCGTTCGAACAGGAGTTCCATCTTCACCGAATCGACCGCGGTGATGCCGAGCGCGTAGCACACCGCGCTGTTTGCAGCGGAGCCGCGGCCCTGCACCAGAATGTTCTGCGCGCGGCAGAATTCGACGATGTCCCAGACGATGAGGAAATAGCCCTCGAGATGCAGCTTTTCAATCAGCGCGAGTTCGCGATCGAGTTGTTTACGGTGGCGGGGCCCGAAATCTTCGAATCGCTTGAGCGCGCCGTCGTCCGTCCGCTTGCGAAGGAACGACGCCATCGTTTCGCCGCCGGGTACGGGATAACGTGGAAACTCATAGCCGAGGTTCTTCATCGTGAATTGCAGACGCGACGACAACTCGACGGTGTTGGCGATCGCTTCCGGAAGATCCTGGAAGAGCTGCGCCATTTCACGAGGCGATTTCACGTGCCGCTCCGCGTTTTTCGTCAGAAGACGGCCCGCGGTTTCAAGCGTCCGGTGATGGCGAATGCAGGTAAACACATCCAGGATTTCGCGAGCGTCGCGGGTGCCGTAACGAACGCCATTCGTGGCGAGTATGGGAAGCCTGAATTCGCGCGCAAGCTGTACGGCGCGATGATTGATTGCTTCTTCGTGTCGATCGAAGTGGCGCTGAAGTTCGACGTAAACGTGATGTACGCCAAAGATATGGATCAGACGTTGAAGTTGAGCGCGCCCTTCATCGATGCCGCCGTTGTGTATCGCGGTGGTCAGCGGTCCATGGCTGCCGCCGGTGAGGCAGATCACTCCTTCGGCGAATTCCTCGAGTTCGTGTTCTTCAATCGAACCCTCGCCTTTCGGCGCGCGCATATGCATGCGCGTGGCGAGCCGGCAAAGATTTTGGTAGCCGTGTTGGGTTTCGGCAAGCAGCGGGTAGCAGACGGAACCACCCCGGCCTTCGGCCACCCCTCCTAACTTAGGAGGGGAGTTTAGTTCCATGCCGATGTGGGCCATTACGCCCGCCTTCTGTGCGGCCATGTGGAATCGAGGGGCGCCGTAAACACCGTTGCGGTCGAGGAGGGCCATGGCGGGTATGCCGAGGTGCGCACAAAGTCCGGCAAGTTCCTCGGGAAGAGAAGCGCCGTCGAGGAATGAGAATGCGGACGCGGCGTGCAGTTCGACGTAGTGCGTCAATCGTAGACTCCTTCGGCAAACCATCGGCCGGTCGGCGTGTCGCGATAGATGCGATACATTCCGAATCCTTTCGCTCGCGATTCGACGCCGACGTCCCATTCCTCGCGCGACCATCGGTTTTCGCGCCACCATTCGCCGGAAGAGTTCCACGGTCCGCTGGAAGTGGTGATGGGGCCGAATGTGCCGTGGAACGCGATCCAGACAGGTTCTCCGTCGCGCAATTGAACGGTCGCTTCCAGCGCCGGCCGGAATTGCCGGAAACCAAGAGTAGCCGCACATAGCCCGTCGCTGCGCTCCGGGTTCTGCACATTGCGCAACCGATCAGAACCCGGAGCGCAGCGACGGGCTTCGTGCTGCCCCTCTAATCGGTGGACTCGAAATGCGTCGGGGCGATAGGTATCCAACAACTCGGGCGATCCGACGTTGTCTTCCCCCACAATGTGCGCAATGCGGGCCAGCGTGAGCTCGAGCTTTTCCGGTTCGGGCGCCAGCGGCGTGAACAGGCCGTTTTGAACGGTCCGCGGACGCGTGGAAATCGCCTCGACGCGCACTTTCACCACGGCCGCTTTCGGCGGATGCGATTCGAGGTCGAGCATCAACAACTTCACCAGAAGTTTCGCGTCGCAAACCGGGATCGGGAGATTCAACACGCGTTCATGGTGCGCGGCATCACGTTCGTCCAACTCCAATGTGACACGCAGTTCATGTGTCGCTCGATTGCGAACACGCAACCTGCGGCAGATTTGATCCAGCAGCCGCGACATGACGAACGTCAGCGGTTCGAGCAATGCGATGGCGTGATCCAACTCCATCACTTCAGCAAATCGCAACGACTCCTGATATGGCTTCAACGGACGCGATGCCATGCCGCTCGCCAGTTTGTGAAGCCGAACGCCTTCCTGTCCAAGCCGCTCGGAGATTTTGGTGGCGGGTAATGCAGCGAAAGCGCCGAACGTGCGGATTCCCCATCGGTGCAGGGTTTCGATAAATTCCGGGCCGCCGCAAAGCACGCTCAATGGAAGGCCGGCCAAACGGTTTCGTTCAGTTCCGGATGGAATGATTAAGAGTCCTTCAAAGCCGCGCGCCGCGTGGATGGCCGCATCCGGATTCGCTGCGACGGCGATGTTCGGCTGCAATCCCACCAGAATGGTCTGGTCGTAAATCTGGGCCGCGATTTCGTGAAGCGAGCCGAAGAGGCGTTCCAGACCGTCGAGATCGACGACCACCGTATCGTCCGACGTGTCTTCCACGCGCGGTGAAAACGCGTTCGCGCAATCGAGCAAAGCCGCATGAGTCGACGTTTCCTGCGCCTCGGACCGCTGCCGGATCGTGATGTCGAAGAAGTGTTCCACTTTGAGCTTCGCCATTCCGATTTCAATGCCGGCCTCACGCGCCGGCGGATTCGCCTCGACAACCTTCAGCAAAGGAGGCGTGCCGTCGACGACGGCGAGCGGCTTCCCAAGCAATTCCGGTTCGCTACGGACGAGCGCCTGGACGGTAAAATGCGGAATGTAGATTGAAGCAAACATGGGATTCCGTGACGTGATGCCGGCGGCTGCGGACAACCTCGGCATTCACTGTGGTTGTTTCATACAAGCGGGTTTGCGGCGTGCCGGTCATTCTGCACGAGGCGGCGCATTGAACGGCCAATGCCGCGCAGGTTTTGGCGACACCATCCCGGCTGATGACGGCCAGAATCGTTGGCGTTTTTTCGATCGTGCGTTGAAATCGAAACCAGGTGGCGAGTGGAACTCCGAACAACGACTGGCCAGGAATATCGCTGACATCCACGGCGACGATGCCGAAGCCGCCGCCCTGCAGCAACAGGTCCGTTACTTTAATCGTCTGATCGATGTCGCGGCAGCGGACCCAGAGCAACTGCCGCAGGTTGATGCCGGAGCCGGCGGCGCTGGCCGGTGAAAACGCGTCGGATCCATCGACGATCGCGCAGACTTCTCCGCGACTGGTCGCTGCCGCCAAAATGGACAACAGGAAGCTCGTTTTTCCAGAGAAGGCCGGCCCGAAAATTTCCGTGACGGCGCCGCGCGGCAATCCGCCGGTCTGGTTGTCGAATGCGCGAATGCCGGTGGGAACTCTCTCGGATACACGTTTATCGAGATCGGTGAAGGGCGTCGCTACCCGTCCACCCAGAACGGTTTCCAACTGAGCGCGAAGCATCGACGATTGCATACGTTGTGCAATCGGTTTATGAACCGAGATAACGGATATACCGTACATATGTCCGGTAGTCAATGCATATGCCGAAAAATCCGCACAGTTCCAATCCGGATTTGATCGAACTAAAATTCGCGCAATGAAGAAGACCGGTACGTTTGCCGTCGTTGCTGCTGTTTTAATTAGTGCCGGTGTCTGGTACTGGTATCAGCATCGGATTTCGATTCCCGCCTCTCCCATCATGGTGGTGCTCCCCGCGAAGGTTTCCGGAAACGCGGATGCCGCGTTTCTTGCAGACGCGGTGTCCAACACTCTCTCGACCCAGTTGGAAGGAATTTCCACAATCGATGTCAAAGCGCCGCCCACGAGCACGGAATTCGAGCAGATCGCGGCAAATGCAAAACGCGCATCGTTGGCTTATGAGGCCAATCTGATGGTTGCGTCGGGGATCACGTCGGATGGAGACCGGCTTCGGCTTGAAGTCCAGCTTCTCGATCCGGCGACGGAAAACGTTCTGTGGCGTGATGCTTATGAAGGATCGCGTTCCCAATATCTGGAAACGATTCAGCGGGCCGCAGAAGGACTACGGCGTGTGGTTCGATCGTCGTCACCGGCGCTCGCGGCGCTCGAAGTGACAGGCGGGCCGGAAGCCGAACTGGCATTTCGTGAAGGTGAGTTTTATCTCGATCAATTCAACAGCCACCGAAATCTTTCGGATTTCGACGCCTCGTTCAAAGCGCTCGGGCGCTCTCTGGAACTGAATCCGAATCTTGCCAACGCCGCAGCGGACATTGCGCGGCTGTATGCCATTCGAGTGGAAGAGCAGGGGCAGGATTCTTCGATGATCTCGGAAGTCCAGAAATGGACAAAGCGGGCACTGGACGTGGATCCACACTGCGGCCGGGCATACTTCGTGCTGGCATCGATTGATTCTTCCGCAGGCGATTCCGCAGGACGTCTGACGAACGCGCTTCGCGGCGCGACTTATGCTCCGGACTACGCTCCGGCGCACCTCATGCTGGCCGCAACTTTACGCGGATCGAGCACGCTGGGTTTGGCGGCGAGCCGGCAGGCGCGTCAGACCGAGCCGTTGTTCCTTTATGCGCCCGTTGCGGAAGCAGGCTATCTGCATCAACTCGGCCGGACCAGCGAGGCATTTGCGATGCTCGACCGTCACGTTCTCAGCATCGATCCACGGATGAGCTATGGCCGCCTGATCGAAGCATCGCTGATGATCGAACTGGGTTGGCTCGATCGGGCCGAACCCATTTTCAAAGCGCTCGATGAACACGCGTCCGAGCCGGGAGCGATGACGCCGATGTCGCCGGAAATGCGTCAGAGGTTCGCGATCACGCAGCGCGAATTCGGAATCCGTGGATTGGACGTCGCTCGCGTCGTCGAGATGGTCAACAATCCGAAAGCCACACCGCTCGAAGTGATGGTTGCGCTGGAAGCCGTGCCCACTCTGGCGAACAGCGGCCAGATCGAGGACTCCTTCCAGGTCCTGCAGCGCGCGGTTCAAACCAACGTGGTTATTCCTTACGACTGGCTGAAGCTGGACCGGCGGCTCGACCGTCTGCGAAAGGATGGCCGCCTCGGTCCCATCATCAACCGTTCACGTGATCAGTTCGATCAGCTGATCCGCTCGCTGGACGAGGCAAAATCCCGCGGCGAAGTTCCGGAATATTTGCTGCAGCCGATTGCAGACGTCCGGTCTCAGGTGGGAATGTAGCCGGCTTGGCGTTCATTGTGACGCACCATCGATAGGGTAAGAATCATTAGACAACGAAATTTGACGTTGGAGATGGACATCCCGACACTTGACAATATTCAGAAGCTGCGTCCAGATATGTCAAACGTCGGGATGTCCCATCTCCAACGTCAAATTTCGTTGTCCGATCAGTCACGTGTAAACTTGCGCTCACCCAATCAGTGATACTGCCGGGCTAGAAGAGATACTTCAGCGCAAACTGCATGATTCGGGGATCGCGCGCGGACGTGATCTGACCATAGGTGGGGCTGTTCATCGTCGCGCTCGGGTTCCCAAACCTCGCGTGGTTCATCAGGTTGAATATTTCCGAACGGAAATCGATGGATCGGCCTTCACCAACCCGGAAGGATCGGGTCAAGGCGATGTCGACATTCCATGCCCCGGGACCGCGGAGCGTATTCCTGCCTTCATTGCCGAAGACGCCGAGTGCCGGAACCTCGAAAGCCTTGACATTAAACCATTGTTGAATTGTTGGATTGTCGAGCCTGGCGTCGGCAATCACGTTCGGTAAATCGCCGCCTCCGGTCCGCGTGTTGTCGGTACCCTGAGATACCGTGAAGGGACTGCCCGACGACGCCGTGAAGATGGTCGATTCCTGCCAGTTGCCGAGCACCGTTTGCATCCATGATTTCGAGAACGCCGGCGTTCTGGCCACAAGCGACGTGTTGAACGCGTGCTTTCGATCGGACAAACAACTTCCGTATTCGTTATGCCTGTTGTTGTAAATACGCGGCGAACCTCCACCGTTCAACGCTACTTCGTTCTCCGTCAGACAATGCGACAACGTGTAGTTGCTGTTGATGGTGTAGCTCTTGGTGAAACGATGCTGAATCGACAGCAGCATGGCGTTGTAGTTCGCGTTGCCGCCGTCTCCGAATCCACCCACGCCGGCGTAGTACTGGGCTTTGGTGGGGTCGGCAAGATAAAGAATTCGCCGGAAGTTGGTGTTCGATGTGTTTGAACACGGGCCCGCCGACGTCAATCCGTACTGGCCGGCGGTGCAATTGCCGGGAATGAAGATTGTGGGATTCAGGGGTTCGCCGATTTCCAGATGCGCCGTCCGGTTTCCCAGGTAGCTCGCGGAAGCTAACCAATCGCCGGGCAGCTGTTTCTGAAGCGCGAGACTCCACTGTTCCATATACGTCGGCTTCGGATGGAGCTTGAAATTCCCCAGACCGCCGCCGAACTGAGGAAACGTCGTGGTCTTCGGCAAGTCTGCCGCCAGTGGATACGGGTTGCCGCCTGGGAATCCCTGGTAAGGATCGGAGAGGCCGCCGGCTGGAGTGGGAATGCTGACCGGTGCGCTCCACGGCGCGTGCGTCCCACCTTGTAAGAATAACGGTGTGATTCCCTGAAAGAGTCCATAGCCGACACGGATCGTTTCCTGACCCTTTCCGCGCGGATCGTAAACGAGACCGAATCGCGGATAGAATTTGTTCCATCTCGGGAAACCATACGAATGTCCCGGCATGCCGGAATCGCCATCGAACAACGTTCCGATCGGCGCATTCGGGAACACCGTGCTGCGCACGTTCTGGTTGTACAAGTCCATATCGAAAATGCTGACGTGGTGCTCCGCCTGATACGGCAACAGATATGGATCCCAGCGCAGTCCGACGTTCATGGTCAGCCGGGAGTTGAGCCGGATATTATCCTGGACGTATGCCGATGGAATGTTGAGGCGATCCGCACCGATCTGGCCGTTGTTCTGACTGAACGATGACGGTCTTCCGATCAGGAAATCCGCCAGCGCATTTCCCGTCACCGTGCCGGCGAAGGTGAAATTCCCGTTTCGCGAGAAATTACCCAGCGAGTTCAGTTGTGAATGCACCCACACTCCGCCGGCCGAGATCTGATGATTCCCGCGGATCAGGTTGAGATCCTCGGAGAACTGGAAGCTGTTGGTCACCCACGGTCCGGGAGAACAGTTCTGGCAGGCTGCGGTGAAGTAGCCGCTGATGTTGAAGAACAGATAGTTCGGTACGGCCTGCGTCACCTTCGCGCCCAGCTGAGTGGGCGTCGGCACCTTGTCCGAATCCCAGCGTACGATCGCCGATCGCGAAGCGGAGGCGCGAATGGTATTGACGGTTCGCGCATTGATGACGAAGGTGTGGCCGATCACGCCGGTCTGAACCGTATCGTCCAGTCCAACGCTTGCATCAGTCGTCGTGGTCAGCAGACTGTCGTTCACCACTTGCGGATGTTGGTAGTCCGTCAGGAAGTACCGGGCGTAGAAAGAATGCTTGTCGTTCACCTGCCAGTCGACTCGTCCAACGACCTGGTGTTCGTGATTTGAATTGGGAATGCCGTAAATATACCGGCCGCATGGATCGCTCGACACCGGGATCAGCTGGAGATATTTGAGCGCGACAGAATTCAGCGAAGATTCGGGAACCTGATTGCCGGTAAACGGTGACGACAGATTCTTTGCAACGCCGTTATTGCAGGCCGCCGAAGCGATTTGAGTGAAATCGCCCTTGAGCGTCGCGGCGGTCGGAATGAAAGCAACGTTCGCGGCCGGCGCCACGGATTCCAGCGTTCCCTGATAACCGCCGAAGAAGAACAGTTTGTTCTTCAGGATCGGACCACCCACCGCTCCTCCAAACTGATTTCGTTTGAGGGAGTCGCGCACCGGCGCAAAAAAGTTCCGCGCATTGAATTTGTAATTGCGCAGGAATTCAAAGCCCGATCCGTGAAACTCGTTGCCGCCGGATTTTGTAACAGCGTTCACGACGCCACCGGGCTGCGTTCCGTAGTTCGCAGGCAAGGAACTGGTTTCGACCTTGAACTCACGCATGGCGTCGGGGAAGGGTAACGGAAGGCCGACATTCGAAACCGGATCCATGTTGTATCCGCCATCGACGAGATACAACGTCTGACCGCCCTGGCCGCCCGCAATTGAAACCGCCGAAGCGGTCGGATAATTCTTGTTCGAAGTCAGCGACTGGCCCGCGGACGTCGGAACAAAATCGTTCGCCGCGCCGGACAACGTGATCAACTGGGTCAGCTGGCGCCCGTTCAAGGGAAGCTCGACGAGTCGCGTTTGATCGATGACCTGGCCGATACCCGTGCTGTGCGTTTCCACCTGCGCCGCGTCCGCCTGGACTTCAACTGTTTCGCTCACCTGTCCGACTTGAAGAACGATGGGAATGGTTGGATTGCTGTTCACCTGCAGCACGATGCCGGTCTGTGCGTGAGTCGTAAATCCGGGAAGGGAGGCTTCGAGCCGATAGGGACCCACCGGAAGGTTCGGAATAATGTAGGCGCCGGTTTCGTCTGTGATCACGCTTCGTGTGTAGCTCGTCTCCGTTTGAGTTACTTTTAGTTCAACGCCGGGCAGCATAGCTCCCGAAGGATCTTTCACCGTTCCGGTGATTTGAGCTACGGATACTGCCTGCGCCCAAACCGTTCCGGAAACAGCCAGACAACATAAGATGAAACATAGGAATTTTTTCACTTTGATCTCCATCACAAACCTTGATCATTGTTAGGAATGGAATCGTCGCAGCGATCCTTTTTTAATGCAGCGGTTCCTTCAAGCCCTTTTGCATTCCGCACCGAAGCCATTAGAGTCAGGGGGTGACCAGGCTTGGGCGGTGCTTGTAATTTGTGCGAATCATATGAGGTTGGTGAAAGGCGTGTCAAGCAGCTTGTATTAAGATTCTAACGATCAAACAATTAGCCCAATTACCCAATGAAATCAAGGAGACCGCATGACGAAAATGTCTGTCCGAGTAGTGCTGATCCTGGTGCTTCTGCTGCCGATGGCGTCGGGTGCTCTGGCTCAAATGCCCAACCCCTACGGTCTTTCGATCGGTGTCGACAACGCGAAGAAAGTGGCGGCGGCCGCGGTCGCTGAAGCGAAGAAGAACAACTGGACGATGGCCGTATCGATCGTCGATACGGCCGGCAACCTCGTCTACTTTGAAAAGATGGATGGGACACAGGTGGGCAGCGTCAATGTCTCGATGGAAAAAGCGCGGACGGCCGCTTTGTTCAAGCGTCCGACCAAAACGTTCCAGGACACGGTTGCAGGAGGGGGTGAAGGACTGCGGATACTGGGTCTTCCCGGCGCGGTTCCCGTCGAAGGCGGCATCCCGATCGTCAGCGAAGGCAAGATTGTCGGCGCCATCGGCGTTTCCGGCGGAACCAGCGCTCAGGACGGCACCGCCGCGCAAGCTGGAGCGAGCATCCTCAAATAACGCTGACATTCATTGCTCAAAACCGAAAAGCCGCGCCGGCGTGTGCCACCAGATGGCTCGGCGTGATTCTTCATCCGGAATGAGTTTGCTGAAGAGCGTCAACAGCGGACCGTAATCGATTCGCTGCGGCGCGCGAATGAACGGCCAGTCCGACGCCCAAACCAGGGCGTGCGGTGTAAACGCATCGAGCAATGCCTGTACGAAAGGCCAGGCATCTTCGTGGGGATACGGCCGCGCCGAGCTCTTCGTCAAACTCGAAATCTTCACGACCGCGCGGCCCGTTTCGCTGAGCTTCAGGAGCTCCACAAACCCCGCTTGACCGAGAATCGCATTCGGAAACGGGCGGCCGCAATGGTCGAACAGCAATCGCACGCCGCTATCGACCAGCAGGGATCTCAATGCGACCAGCTGGTCGCCTTCGACCTGCAGTTGGGCCCACATTTCCAAATCGCGCAGCCGTTGGAGCAATGGACCGATGTCACGATAGAAATCGACTCCGAGCAAGGCGGCGTTGAAGGCGACTCCAATCACACCTGAAGCCTGGAGTTCCTGCAGTTCGTCCCGGCCTGCATCATTGTGGACCGCCGCGATTCCTTTGTACCTGCCCGCTCCGTTCGCCAGCGCGTCGAGCATGCACCGGTTGTCCAGGCCATAGCCGGAATTCGGCTGGATCAGTAACGCGTGCTTCACACCATGCGAATCGTGGACGTGGGCAAGCAGAGAAGCGGTGCCGATCTCCGGCCCCGGCGGCCGATAGAAAATATCGGGGGCGTATGGGAACCGTTCGGGATCGAAGATGTGCACGTGGCAGTCGATCTTCGGTTCCGTCATCAAATTCGAATTATTTTTCGGCAATTCGGTTTTGAATCGTTCGATCGAGATAGGCTCTGGCCGTATCGATCGCCTTCTGTGCGATGTCTGCAGGAGACATCGTCAATGCCAGTTTCGAATTGGGGATTTCCAGAGAGTACGGCATCTCCGGCAGCCGGCTCACAACGGCGGCGACATCCAGTCCGCCTTCTCCGAGGAATCGTCGATCAGCGCGTGCCTGGAAGATCAAACCTTCAGTGGTCTCCGGGGCTTCTTTCGTTGCATCGCAAAGCTGCATGAAGCGGAACCACGATCTCGGCAGGACGTCGAGCTCGGACAGTTGAGTCTTCGAGCGATAAAAGTGAAGCGTGTCGATGCAAATGCCGCCACTGTCGCGATTCGCCGCCCGGACGATGGCTGCGGTATCGGCCAGCGTTCCGATACTGGCGAACGTCACGAACTCGAAATTCACCGTCAGCCCGAAAGGTTTTGCCAAATCGCAGATTTCCGCAAATCGATCTGTGACGTACTTCACATCGGGTGTCCAGCCGCTGCTCAACACGTGCCTGGCGCCAAGCTCGGCAGCCGCTTCAAATGCAGGGAGGAAGATGCGTGGATTCAGATCCGGCAGGATTCGGACCAGCTCGATATCCAGCAGTTTCAAGCCGGTCTCGGCCAAAGCCGTCTTCGTCTTTTTCAACAGGTTCTTGTCTTCGCCTAAAGGATGCCTGGGTTCGTTTGGCGTGACGGCGATCGGCCGGAGACTGACGAAGTCGTAGCCGGCGCGCGCGGCGATCTCGATCAAGTCGGGAGGACTGCAATGCAAACAGGTCAGGTGAGCCAGCGAGAATTGATGCCGCATAAAAGATGCTCAGTCCATCTCCACGCGACGAACATCGCCCACGATGAAGATGTACGAGACGACGCCGATTAAGGCGAGGAATGAGACGAACGCCAAAGCTCCAACAAACGAACCGGTTCGGCTGACGATGACACCGATCACGATCGGGGTCACGATGCCGGCGAGATTTGCACACAGATTGAAGAGACCACCGGTCAGGCCGATCAGTTGCTTCGGCGCAACGTCCGTGATGAGCGTCCAGCCGAGGTTCACCAGACCTTGTCCGAAGAAAGCGACGGACATAATCGCGACGACCGCAACATTACTGTTCACGTAGTTGGCGCCGACGATCGTTGACGCAAGCAACAAACCGGCGATGATCGGCAGCTTGCGTCCAACGTTGGCGCTGCCCGACCGCTTGAGCAATTGATCCGACAACCATCCGCCCAGCAGCACGCCCACGGACGCGGCCATGTACGGCATCACCGCATAGATGCCGACTTTCAACCATTCCATGTGACGCTCATTGGCGAGATAACTCGGAAACCACGTCAGAAAGAAAACCATCGTGGAGTTGCCTGCAAACTGTCCAATCGCTGCACCGAGAATCTGGCGCTTGCGGATCAATCGACCCATATTGCGCCACGAAAACGTCGATTTCTTCTCCTGCCTGCCGAGTCCGCCGCCGGCCTGAATGTAGTCGAGTTCGGCTTGATTGACGCGCCGGCTCTCGTGAGGCTCAACGTAGGCCTTAAGCCAGATGAACGAAAACCCCAGACCGGCGGCACCCGCCAGGATGAACAGACTTCGCCAGCCGAACCGGCTGACGATCCAGAACAGCAACGGACTCATGAACGCCAGACCGAAATACTGGCCGACGGCATACACGCTGTTGGCTCGCGCCCGTTCGTGCTGCGGAAACCACGCACCGAGTACGCGGCTGTTCGCCGGAAAACACGGCGCCTCCGCTACACCTAGGCCCAACCGGCAACCCATCAAGGTGGTCAAGCCGGTCACGAAACCCTGCAACAACGTGAACAGGGACCACAATGAAACCGAGAGGAAATAGATGATGCGTGTGCCGAACCGATCGAGAAGAACGCCGCCGGGAATCTGCGCGCCGGCATAGGTCCAGGAGAAAGCCGAGAACACGACACCCATAACCGCCGCGCTCAGTCCTAACTCTTTCGTCAAAGCGGGTGCCGCAACACCAAGGACGGCCCGGTCGAGATAATTGATGAGGGTTCCGACGCTGATCAGAGCCAGAATTCCAAATCGAACTCGGGAACTCCTTGTCGTCGCCGAAGCTCTCGTGACGGATCGTTCGGCTTGTTGCAGCAAAGTTCAATGCCCCTTTTTTGACACTACCGTACCAGTTGCGACGCCAAATTCAAACCGGTATTGTTTGTCGTGTTAACAATAAACACTATGAGCAACGTTCATCCGATTCGGGTTGGTCTGATTGGTTCCGGGATTCAATCATCAGGCAGTCCGGGTATGCATATGCAGGAGGCCCGTCAGAATGGGCTGCAACTGACCTATGAACTTCTGGACCTCGACCTCGTTCCGGAAGGCGCTGCCGCGCTCGAACGGTTGCTGCGGGAAGCCGAAAGCGCCGGATTTGCCGGCGTCAACGTGACGCATCCTTGTAAACAAACCGTTATGCAGCATCTCCATGAACTTTCCGAACACGCGCAAACCCTGGGTGCTGTGAATACCGTCGTGTTCCATAAAGGTCGACGCGTCGGCCACAACACCGATTGGTTTGGATTTGCGGAGGGTTTTCGCCGCGGCATGTCCGGCGTTTCCACCGCTCGCGTGACGCAGCTGGGCGCCGGGGGTGCGGGCTCCGCCGTGGCCTACGCGATGCTGCGGATGGGCGTGGGAAAACTGGCCATACTGGATACCGAACGGAACAAAGCGTCGCATCTTGTGGAGGCTCTCGGTGAGAAGTTCGGCAAAGGCCGCATTCAAGTGATCGAGAGTGTCGCCGATGAACTGCCGCGCGCCGATGGCCTGATCAACACGACACCGATGGGAATGGCCAGGTATCCGGGATTGCCGCTGCCTGCCGATCTGTTGCGTCCATCCTTGTGGGTCGCTGAAGTCGTCTACTTTCCACTGGAAACTGCGCTGTTAAAAGCCGCTCGCGCCCTTGGCTGCCGCACGATGGACGGCGGCGCCATGGCCGTCTTTCAAGCCGCAGAATCCTTCCGATTATTTACCGGGGTAACTCCCAACGCGGACCGAATGCTGGAGTGGTTTCGCGCCAATTACCGCAGTTAAACGCGCCGGCCCAAGCATAACCCAACGCGCTGTGTTGTCCTTCCTGTGCCCTAGTGTACCGTCCCAGCTAAATCTCTACAGCTTATCCACGGTGCCCTACTCGCTTCGCTCGGGTACTCCGGGAGTCGCATATCGCGCAATTGGTCTCAAGCGACCCACAGTACTCGAGCGAAGCGAGTGGGGCACGGAAACGCAAGCCGGATCTCATCACAAAATTACGTTGTATGGATGATACTACCTGAATACAATGCGGCTAAGTTTTCAGGGAAATTTTGTGCCGCGCCGCAGCGTAACCGCTGCGAATACCTTGAGGTGACAACGTCGTCATCTCTTTAAAGCACGATGAGGTGGAGGGAGAATGAGAGGAAATCTTAGGGCGTTTTGTTTCGCTTTTGCCGTCGGTGCACTGCTCGTCTTGATACCGATCGCTTATGGCCAGGGAGTTACCGGAACACTTAGCGGTAGCGTCAAGGACAGCACGGGTGCGGTCATCCCGGGCGCGTCGGTCACGCTGTTGAGCGAATCGCAAGGGATCGTTTCGACTCCCGTCATCACGAACGAAAGGGGTGATTACGTTTTCCCGAATCTCGCGGCAAACACCTACACCGTGCAGGTTGAAATGCCGGGATTCAAGATCGCCAAGCGCTCCGGTGTAGCGGTTAGCCCGGGTTCGAACATCCGTCTTGAGGCGCTCACGCTCGAAGTCGGCGGCACGTCGGAAGTGATCGAAGTCAGCGCCGAGAGTTCCCCGGTTCTTCTCCAGACGACCACCGGCGAAAAGTCTTACTCCATCACGCCGGAACAGACGGCGGCGTTGCCGGTCGGCAATCGGAGCTACGTTTCCCTCCTCAACCTTGTGCCGGGCGTCGCGCTCGATGAGTCCTCGCTGACGAGCAATCTCGACACAGGAACGGGAGGCGCCACCCGACCGACATCGCGTATCGGCGGAGGCGGCTTCGACAATTACATGGTGGACGGCCTGACGACGATGAGCTCGGGCATCAACCGTCCGACAGCGCGCATCAGCAGCGAGTCCATCTCGGAAGTGAAGGTTGCCACGTTCGGTTACGGCGCCGAGTACGGCCGGTCCAGCGGCAATCAGATCAACGCCGTCACCAAGAGCGGAACCAACCAGTTTCATGGCTCGTTCTACGACCTGGAACGACACTCACGATTCGGCTACGCCAACAGCATGACGAACGTCCTGAACGGCGACCCGAAGGCGGCGGGCGATCAACGGGACCTCGGCTGGACGATCGGCGGGCCCATCGGCAAGCCGGGCGGCAACAATAAACTATTCTTCTTCTGGAATCAGGAGTACAACCCGCGCATAACGGCGAATTCGGTAACCCGTTACCGCATGCCTACCGTGCTCGAGCGGCAGGGTGACTTCTCGCAGTCCACGGACAACCTGGGGAATCCCTATCCTTACATCAAGGACCCTCTTCTGTCGGGCACCTGCAACGCGACGAATCAAGCCGCGTGTTTTAAAGATAATGGCGTGCTCGGAAAGATTCCGGCAAACCGCATCTGGTCCACGGGCGTGAACATCCTGAAGTGGTGGCCGGCGCCAAACTGTCCGTCGGCGTGCAGCAGTTACCTGCCCAACGCGGCATACAATTACGAGACGACCTATCCCTCCGTGCACCTGCTCGGCTGGGAGCCGGTCATCCGCATTGATTACGCGCCGACGCAGAAACTGCGCATCAACTTCAAGACCACCGAATACCTGCAGCCCAACAAAGTGATTCCGGGCCGCATCCCTGGGTTCAGCGACTCGACGCAGGATAATTTCGCCGTCTATACATGGTCGAGTGTCGTCAACTACACGTTGAACAGCACAACCTTTATGGAAGGCAGCTGGGGTTGGCAAGCCCATCACCAGGAGGGATGTTCGATCACCGGAGGCGACCCGAACTGGTGCATCACCGGCGACGCCGTGAACCCGAGCGCGAATCGCAACACCGCCGGTTTTGGCGGCATTCCATATCTTTTCCCGGACGCGACGCTGCTCGACAAGAGCACTCTGGCATACAAAATCATGCAGAATCTGGGATCGAAAACAACGGTGTGGGACGGCTCGCGCGTGCAGGCCGCCCCGTCGTTCTCGTGGGGCAGCCGCATCACGAACCAGCCGCTGAACTGGAGCCTGCCGTGGAGCAGCTTTATTCTGGAAGACCGCAACCGGACCGGCAACTTCTCGCTGACGAAAGTCAAGGGCTCACACACCATCAAGGGCGGCTATCAATACGCGCACCTGGTGCAGACGCGCGGCACCGGCGCCATCACGGGCAGCATCAATTTCGGTAACGACACCGCCAATCCGCTCGATACGACTTTCGGGTACGCGAACGCGCTGCTCGGAGTGTTCTCGTCGTATTCGCAGGTCTCGCGCTGGGGCGAAGGCGCGCACACCGGTATCAATCATGAGTTCTTCCTTCAGGACAACTGGAAGGTGAACCAGAGCCTGACTCTCGACTACGGCATGCGCTTCGTGCACGAAGTTCCGACATACGATGCGTATGTCAGTTTCTCCAACTTCTTCCCCGAAAAGTTTACGAGGGCGGGCGCGCCGCGGTTGTACACGTATGGCTGTGACACGGGTGTCTATCCATGTACGGGTTCGGCTCGGCGAGCGATGGATCCGGTGACGGGTGCGTTCGTTGGAACTTCGGCGCAGGCCAGCCTCATCGTCGGCACGCTCGTGCCGGGAACGGGCATCACCACGAATGGCGCCCCGACGAACGGGTTGATCCCCGCCGGCACCAACGGACTTCCGAAGACGGGGTATGTCTATCCCGACGTCGGTCTCGCGCCGCGTTTCGGCGTGGCCTACACCGTCAACGACCGCTTCGTGGTCCGCGGCGCGGCCGGTCTCTTTATCGACCGTCCGTCCGGGGGCAGCACCTATTCCGTCGTCAACAATCCGCCGTTCTCGTCAAACATCACGGTGCGATATGGCCTGCTGCAAGACATCAGCACCTCGGGCCTGTCGACGCAGTCGCCGCCGACACTCAGCGTTTTCACGTACGACAACAAGCTGCCGAAGTCAGTTCAGTGGAACGGCGGCGTGCAAACGAAGCTGCCCTTTTCCAGCACACTCGATCTGACGTACACCGGACAGCACAGCTACAACGAACAACAATCGCTGAACATCAACACAATCGACTACGGGGCGGCTTACCTCGCCTCGCTTCAGGATCGGTCGCAGACAGCCAGTGGAGTCACGACTTCGATCGTCAATACGAACCCCAACTCCATCCGATCGTTCCTGGGCTACGGCAGCATCAGTCAGAATCAGCCGACCGGATGGCACACGTATCATTCGATCCAGTTGGCGTTCAACCGCCGGCTGCAGAGCGGCATCTCGTTCGGCTTCAACGACACGATCAGTCTCTACGACGTGTCGAGTGTGGCGCTGCGTCTGCAACACAACCCCGACGGGAGTCTTGCGATTCGCTCCGACCAGGCGCAGGCGCAGGAACTGCTGGGCGCCAATCATCCGCAAACGCACGTCATGCGCGCCAACGCGATCTGGCAACTGCCGAAGCTGAACACCTCCGGGGGCATGAAGACGCTGGGCTACCTGCTGAACGATTGGAGCCTGGCCAGTATCTGGAGCGGCTCGTCGGGCGCCGCTTACAACGTTACTTACAGCTACACGTCGAATGGCGCCAACATCGATATCACAGGTTCGCCCGATTTTGGCGGCCGCGCTGTCGTCGTCGGCGATCCGGGAACCGGTTGCAGCGGCGACCCGCTGAAGGGATACAACGCGGCTGCCTTCAAGGGACCCGCGGCCGGCAGTGTGGGTCTCGAATCCGGGAACGGCTACCTCAAATACTGCTTCCAGTCGAAGATGGACTTATCGATCTCCCGCTCCATCCGGGTCGGCGAGAAAGGCCGCGCAGTCCAGCTGCGACTGGATACGTACAACGCATTCAATCAGGCGGCAGTCACGGGAAGGAACAACCAGATGCAGTTTGCCAGTCCCGCCGCGAATACGGTGATCACCAATCTCCCATTCGACAGCAGCGGGAACGTTGTCTCCTCGTTCTCGAAACCGCGAGGGGCGGGCTTCGGCGTGGCCAACGCTTTCCAGAATCCACGCACGATGCAGGTCCAGGTCCGCTTGCAGTTCTAAAAAACTGCGAAAGGGATCGTATGAAGAAAAAACTGATCGCGTTTGGAATCATTTCGGGGCTGGCCGTTGTGGCGGCGGCCCAGAACACCAAACAGGCGGGCCGCGACTGGCCTTATCATCAGGCCGACGCGGGCGGCACGCGGTTTTCGACGCTGACGCAGATCAACACTTCGAATGTGAAGAACCTCAAACATGTATGGACATTCCACACCGGTTCGGGTCGCTTCGCCAGCGCTCCCATGGTGATCGACAGCGTGATTTACTTCAGCGCGCCGAACGGCGTGTACGCGATCGACGGGGTTACCGGCAAACAGATTTGGAAGTACGCTCCGCCGTCGGGCACCGCTTCCGCCGCCGGACGAGGCGGACGAGGTGGACGAGGCGCTCGTGGGGGTGGCGGCGCGAATGACGTCACTCCTCCTGCGGTAAACGACTCCGCCGATGAGGCCGTGGGTACGGCCGCTCGCGGGCCGGCCTATTGGCCCGGCGCCAACGGCGTGGGGCCGCGGATCTACTCGTCCACCAACCTCGGTCTGGCGGCGATTGACGCAAAGACCGGCAAGCTTGTCACCACATTTGGCGAGAACGGCGCCCTGCCGGGCATCCGGCCGAACTCGCCCCCCGTGATCTACAAGGATTTTCTCATCACCAAAGGACCGCGCGAGCCGATCCAGGGCGTAACCGTCAAGGCTTTTGATGTCGTCACCGGCGAGCCTCGCTGGACTTTCCACGTCAAGGCGCAGCCGGGCGACCCGAACCGCGAGAAGACATGGCTCAAAGGGAGCGCGGATACCGACGCGAGCCCGAACATTTGGGGCATGTTCACCGTCGACGAGGAGCGTGGGATCGTCTACATCCCGGTTGAAAAAACCGACGGCAACGGCGTTAACGATTACTGGGGCGGCGGCGCGCCCGGCGATAACTTGTACAGTGATTCGGTCGTTGCGCTCGAGGCGACGAACGGAAAAATGAAGTGGTACCGCCAGCTTCTGCACCACGACATCTGGGACTACGACCTCGCGGCCGCGCCGGTCCTTATTGACGTGCGCCGCAATGGCCAGGTGATTCCGGCTCTGGCGCAGACCACGAAGTTTGCGTTGATGTACATTTTGAATCGGGAGACGGGCGAGCCGATCTTCGGCATCGAAGAGCGTCCGGTTCCGCAGACAACCGTTCCGGGCGAATGGACGTCGCCCACGCAACCCTTCCCGGTCAAGCCGCCGCCGTTGTCGAGGAATTCCTTCAAGAAGGCGGACCTCAGCACGGTCACGGCGGAACACAAAGAGTTTTGCCAGAACCTTTGGGATACGAACGAACTGACCGACACCGTACCTTTCACGCCGTGGAAAGCCGGACTGAACATCCTTGAGTTTCCGGGAGCGCAGGGCGGAAGCAACTGGTGGGGCGCGGCATTTAATCCGCCGCTCGGTCTCATCATCGCGAACGTTCACAACGCCGGCCAGTGGGGTCATCTGGAGCCGTCCGCCGGCGGCGGGCGTGGTGCGGCGCCTGGAGCGCCGCCGTCATACTCGAAAGTTCCCGGGCCGTTCAATCGCTTCTGGGACACCTCGAAGCGATGGAGCTGTACGGAGCCGCCGTGGGGCGAACTGGTGGCGGTGAACGCCAACACGGGCGACATCGCGTGGCACGTCACGCTCGGCGCGTTTCCGGAACTGGAAGCCAAAGGCATCAAGAGCGGCACGCCCAACTCGGGCGGCGCCATCACCACCGCCGGCAATCTCATTTTCATCGGCGCAACGATCGACGGAAAGTTCCGCGCCTTCGATGCCCGCAACGGTGACGAGCTGTGGTCGGACACGCTCCCGGCTCCATCGCAGGGCACGCCGACCACCTACATGGGCCGCGATGGAAAACAGTATGTCGTCGTCGGAGCCAATGGCGGCGGCTTCTTTGGCGCGCCGGTCAAGGACGATGTGGTTGCTTACGCCTTGCCGTAAATCAGCGTAATCCGCGTAATCCGTGGCCGCGGATTACACCAATTACACGGAGGAAAGCTTCTATGAGTAGAACGATACTTTTCGGGGCTACTGTAGCGGTTGTTCTTGCCGCTGTGGCCATCGCACAAACCCCGGTTCCTTCGCCCGCACAAACCAATCGTGGTGGGAACAGAGGTGGGAACAACGGCGTCAACCCGGGGTTTGATACGGGTGGCGCGGGCATCGGCAGCGCCGAGATCGCGCCGATGATTTTCGAAGAACACTGGCGCGACATTCCGATGTCCGAACCGATCACGCCGGAGCATCTGTCGAATCAGAACCTCCTGCTGCATATCTATGGCGATTCCGATCATATTCGCGCCACGCAGCACCCGACCGAGGCGTACACCTATACCGGCGAAACCGTGACGAATTGGGCGCTGACGCTCAGCGATCCGAAGTTCTATTACGACCTGTCCGGCGCCGGCAAAGTCATGCTGCGCACACGTAACTCCGGTTATCGCTTTACGCACGTCGTGATCAAAACAATGGATGGGAAATGGTACGCCAGCGAGGAAGGGTCGCCGGAATCCACTTCCTGGATTGAACGTGAATACGCATTGGCCGACCTGCACTGGCGCATCCTGTTGATGACCGACACGCCCAGCAACGCCAGCAACCGCCGCAAACCCGATCCCAAACTGGTGCCGATCATTCCGATGGGAGTCGGGCATCCCGATCTGTCGAAAGTGGACGAAGTCGGTTTCTCCGATCTGATGCCCGGCGGGTGGATTCCTTCCACTTCGCGCGTCAATTCCTGGAAGGTCTTCGGCAAGAAAGTCCCGCGTTCCTGAGGAGGTTGTCATGTTCAAATCGGGATTGGTCGCACTGTTGATGGTGATAACGGCCGCTGTGTTGTCCGGCCAGGGCAGAGGCCAGCGTGGCGCTCCGGCCGGTGCAGGCGGTGCGGGCGCACCGGCAGCGAACCGAACGGCGACGGGCTTTGGCACAACGAACACACTGACGACGATTCCCGAGGCCGGCGCCGGCAGCGCCGCCGATGATCCTACGCCCGAGCAATTGGCGGCGTCTCCCGAAGCTCAGGCGATCATCGCGAATGCTAAAAAAATAGCAGGCACGGATCTCGCCCGGGAAGCGAGTCAATTTTGTACCTGGAACGCGGCCGCGGATGTGCCTCCGCGGAACCCGTCTTTCGGCACGGTCCAGGTTTTCGACAACCTCTATTACGCCGGCACCGGGAGCGTCGGCGCGTGGATCATCAAGACGAGCGAGGGCATCATTCTCTGGGACGCGTTGGACAGCGAAGAGGAGGTCAAAACAATCCTCGAACCAGGAATGAAAAAATTCGGGATGGATCCCTCCCAGATCAAATACCTTGTGATCGGGCATGCGCATAACGATCACACCGGCGGCGCCGAGTATCTGCAGCGGATGTACAACCCGACAATCCTCATGGGCCGGCTGGACTGGGACACGGTGATGGTCAGCCCGCCGCCGCACATGCGTCGTGGCGTCGACGTCATCGATGGACAAAAGCTGACTCTCGGCGACACCACGCTGACCCTGTTCCTTCTGCCCGGCCATACACCGGGTTCGGTATCGAGCATCATTCCAGTGAAGTATCAGGGCCGCACGTACAACATGTTGAACCTCACGGCCTCCCGGTTCTCGACTTACGCAAGCCTCGCGCCCTTCGAACGGATTTTCGATGAAGCGAAGCGCGCGAAAGCGGTGGCCGTGGTCCAGGTTCATCCGGAGATCCTGATGAACAAGACCGCAATCATGGAGGATCTTCACACGTATCCTCCGCCGGGTCCGCACCCGCTTCTGTGGCCGCCGGAAAAGGCCGCGCGATACATGGATGTGGAACTCGAATGTGGACGCGCCAGAATTGCCGCCAATCGCACCGCGCTCAATGGCACGCGGCCTCCGGAGTACTACCGCACTCCCGATCCTCCGGCGACTCCTGCTCCTCCGGCGCCGCAGCGGCGGCCGCGCTAGATGAAGCGGTCGCGTCTGGCCGCCATCGTCGTCGGGGTAGTTGCATGGACGGCGTGCCGGAAGGCTACACCGACCTTCAACACGGACATCGCGCCAATCCTGTACAAGAACTGCTCGACCTGCCATCGGATCGGGCAACAGGCCATACCTTTTACTCTGTTGAGCTACGACGACGCGAAGAAGCGGGCGGGCATGATCGCCCAGGTAACGCTGGCGCGGCGGATGCCGCCGTGGCCTCCGGATCGCGTGACACCGGGTTTCGTTGGGGAGCGTGGTCTGACCGCCGAGCAAATCGACATCATCCAGCGCTGGGTCAAAGGCGGCGCGCCGGAAGGCGATCCGGCAGTTCGTCCGGAGCCTCCTCAGTTTACTGGTGGCTGGGAGAGCGGGCGGCCCGACGTCATCGTCACGATGGAGCCTCCCTACATGCTCGAAGCGCGCGGAGACATGCGTCACGACGTGTTTCGCAACGTCATCATGCGTGTTCCGCTCGAAGCGGCGAAGTACGTCAGGACAGTCGAGTTCCTTCCGGGCATTGCGCCCATCCACCACGCCGTGATTCGAATCGATCGCACCGGTGAGTCGCGTCGGCAGGATGGGAAGGACGGCAAGCCGGGATTCGACGGCATGGCGTCGGTCGACGTGCAGAATCCCGACGGTCATTTCATCGGCTGGGCTCCTGGCCGCGGCCCGATCGTGTCGCCGCAGGGCATGCCGTGGCGCCTGGATCCCGGTACCGATCTGGTCATCGAGCTGCACCTCCTGCCCGGCAACGAATCCATCCCCGTCGCGCCCCAGGTCGGACTCTTTCTGGCCGATGAGCCGCCGGCTCAAACACCGGTCATGGCGATCATGGGCTCGCGCGCCATCGACATTCCCGCCGGCGACAAGGAGTATGCGATCGCCGACAGCTATACGTTGCCGGGTGACATGGACCTGCTCAGCGTCTATCCGCACGCCCATTATCTCGGCAAGGACATGCGCGTCGAAGCCAGGCTGACCGACGGCACATCGCGGACGCTGCTTCACATCGCGGGGTGGAACTTCCACTGGCAGCAGGATTATCGATACGTGTCGCCCGTGTTCCTGCCGCGCGGGACGACGATCTCGATGCGGTTCACTTACGACAACTCGGACGGGAACCCGCAGAACCCGCATCACCCGCCGGTGCACGTTGCGTTCGGCGGGCAGTCCAGCGACGAGATGGGCAATCTCGGGCTGCAACTGGTACCGCGCGTGCCTTCCGACGGCGCAATTGTGGTACGTGACTTTACGCGGAAAGAGAGATTGCAGGACGTCGACGGCGAAGAGGTGATGGCAAAGTACGATCCGAACAACGCCTATCGACAAATGTCGCTGGGCCGGGCGTACCTGGACGCCGGTCGCGTGGACGAGGCCATCGCGCGATTGGAAGTTTCGTTGCGGCTCGATCCGAAATCGGCGCAGACGCTGAATTTCCTTGCCGCCGCATTGTTCGCGAAGAGAGTGGTAGCCGACGCCGTCGTTCGGATGCGCGAAGCGACGGTCCTCGCTCCGAAGGACGAACATCTGCAGTTCAATCTCGGCCGCATGCTGAACGCGGCCGGCCAGTACGCCGAGGCGCAGCGCGTGCTGGAACGCACGCTCGCGTTGAGGCCGGCTTTTGCCGAGGCGCATCAGGAACTCGGGGCGGTGCTCTTTGCCCAGAATCGGCTGGCCGAAGCGCTGCCGCATTTCTTCAAAGCGGTCGAACTCTCTCCCGACTCGGCGCCGGCGCACAGCGATCTCGGCGGCGCGCTGGCCCAGGCTGGCCGCACTCGCGAAGCGGCGGAACATTTGCGGCGTGCGCTGGCGATCGATCCCACGAACGAAGCGGCGGGTCAGAACCTGGCGATCCTCGAACGATCCCGTCCCCGCTGACTCCAGATTTCATCCGGTTCGTAATCGACGGAATACATGGCACTTGGAGCCTTGACAGCGTCAATTGTATGATCATCAATACAACAAGCGAAAATTCTTGACACTCGGACCTGAAGGCAATAGCCTTGTCCGATCTTTTAATGGCTCGTAATGCGTTTAAAAACATCGCAATGAAGTCGAAGGGAGCTCTCGGAATGAGCCGAAAGTATTTGTCGTTACTGCTTGTGCTTCTCGTCCCAACAGCCGCGCTGTATGCCGCCGCCCCAAGGGACACGAAATTGATCGATGCCGTTAAGAAGGCGGACGTTCAAAGTGTGAATGCGCTTCTGAAGCAGCGCGTCAATGTGAATGCTCAGGCACCCGACGGTACAACAGCTCTCCACTGGGCCGTGGACCATGACGATCTGACGATCGCAAAGCTTCTGATTGCCGCTGGAGCGAACGTCAAGACGACAAACGACTATGGAATTGCTCCTTTGACTCTCGCCTGTATTAACGGCAGCTCTGCGATGGTTGACGCGCTATTGAAAGCCGGCGCGAATCCAAACACCGTGTTCTCCGAGGGCGAAACCGCGCTGATGACGGCCTCCCGCACAGGCAACGTTGAGGTCGTGAAGCTGCTTCTCAACGCCGGCGCCAATCCGGATGCTCGGGAACCGAACCGCGGTCAGACGGCCATGATGTGGGCGGCGTTCGAAGGTCATGCCGGCGCGATCAAAGCGCTGGTGGAGCACGAGGCGGACATTCGCGTTACGGTGAAGGGTGGTTACAACGCCGTGATGTATGCCGTTCGAGAGGGGCGTACCGATGTTGTCAAGGCCCTGCTGGATGCCGGAGCGGATCCGAATTCGAAAACACCCGAAGGCACGACGTTGCTGAATTTGGCGATTTTCAATGCCAACTACGAAACAGCAGCGACTCTCATCAATCGCGGCGCAGACGTGAATGCTATGGACGCGCAGCAAGGCACACCCATTGTGAACCTCATGAGAGTTCGCCGCCCCGGTTTGTGTCAGAACCCCTGCCCCAAGGGAACCGGCACGCTGAGTTCTCTGGATTTGGCGAAGCTCCTTCTCGACAGCGGAGCCAACGCGAATGCGGCCCCGATTGCCGGCCGCGGTGCCGGTTTTGAAAGCAAGGGTGCGGATATCACCGCGCACAACGGTGCTCTGAAAGCGGAACAGGCGATCAAGGCGGATCCGACAGTCAGTGGCGACTTTTATAAGTATGCCGGGCTATTCAGCCAAAACGGCGGAGACGGCGGCAACGGAAACTTCCAGGGTAACTACAACCTTTCCAGCCTTGCCGCTTCGACGCAGGCAGCTATCGCGGCCGCCAATAAAGTCGGCATCGTGGATGACGATGCGCCTGCGCCTCAGGCCAGCGGGAATGAGCTGACGCCGTTTCAGATCGCGCTGCAGAACGCCGACGTCGATATGGCGAAATTGTTGTTGGCTCATGGAGCGAAGCCGCTTGGAAAAACCGGAAGTGGCAAGACGAATCTGATGATAGCCGCGGGCCTCAATATCGATCGAGGAGTAAGTCCCGGTACCACCAACGAAACTTTTGAGCTCGTTAAGCTGATGTACGAACTTGGCGACACCGATGTGAATGCGGTTGACGACATGGGTTCCACCGCGTTGCATGCGGCCGCGCAAAGAGGCTCGAAGGAGACTATCCAGTTCCTCGTCGACAAGGGAGCCAGGCTCGATGTAAACACAAGCTTCGGCTGGACTCCATTGGATTTCGCGAGGGGGTATCGTAATTATCTGGGTGTCGGCCGGCGGGTGATGAGGAACATCGCGCCTCAGCCGGACGTCGCGGCATTCGTGGAAAAATTGATGAAGGATCGCGGTCTCGAGACCGAGCATTTTCCAACAGCAGCCAGACAACAGTAGTGAGAAGTCATTTTAGGAAAGCGTTGAGGAATAGTTAATGCCCAGTATCGTATCGCTCGTTCTCGCTTTGTTTTGGGCAATCGCCGGTTCCGCCCCGCAAGCGCCACCGCCTGCACAAGCCTCTCCTACTGCCGCTGCCGTTGGGCCGCAGCAGGCTCTCGTCAATCAGTATTGCGTGACCTGCCATAACGATAGAGCAAAGACCGCGGATATCGTGCTCGAGAAGCTGGATGTCCAGCACCCCGGAGCGAATGCCGAAATCTGGGAAAAGGCGGTGCAGCAGCTGCGTGCGCGTTCCATGCCGCCCGCGAATATGCCGAGGCCGGATAAGGCAACCTACGACGGTTTCCGCATCTGGCTTGAAAACGAACTCGATAAGTACGGCACGGCCAACCCGAATCCGGGCAGCACTGTGACCTATCATCGTTTGAATCGTGCCGAGTATCAGAACGCGATTAGAGATCTTCTGGCCGTGGACATCGATGCCACTTCGTTCCTGCCGGAAGATCCCGCCAGTTTTGGTTTCGACAACATGGGCGGCGCGATCAAGATGTCGACGGATTTGCTTGAGACCTACATGAAAGCCGCGATGAAAATCAGTCGCGATGCGATCGGCACTACGGCGAGTCCGCAGCAGACGACGTACAAGCTGGAGGATGATCAGGCTCAGGATGATCGCAATAGCGATCTTCCTTTCGGAACCCGCGGCGGTACGGAAGCGAAGCACTACTTTCCGGTCGATGGCGAATATATGATTACCGTTCGTCTCGTCCGTCTGGGTACCGCGGCGATTGCCGGCTTGAACGACGAGCATCAGATTGATTTCCGCGTCGACGGCGAACGAGTCGATTTGACGACAATCGGCCGCAAAGGCATGAATACCGCGAACGGCGGAACCGGTGCCGGAAGCGGTGCAACCGATCCCGACGTTGCAGGCGCCAAGGCGGATTTGCAATATCGGCTGCCTTTGAGGGCTGGTTCGCATACGATCTCCGCGACATTCTTTAAGAAGCCGAGCCTGCAGGCGGACGGTACCCGAGTGATTCTCGATCGTCCCGCTTACGAGGCCGGCCGAACCCACGGACTGCCTTACATCAGCAGCATTACAGTTCTCGGACCCAACCGAGTGAGCGGCACCGGCAACAGCCCGAGCCGGGCTCGAATCTTCACCTGCCGTCCAGCGACAAAGGCCGAAGAAGCGACTTGCGCTCGCCAGATCGTGACGACGCTTGCGCGCCGCGCTTATCGCGGTCACGTCAAGGACGTCGACCTCGACACGCTGATGGCGTTCTATAACAGCGGCCGCGCAGAAGGTTCTTTCGAAACGGGAATTCAGGGCGCTCTGGAACGCATTCTGGTCAGTCCTCAGTTCCTGTATCGCATCGAAGCTGTACCAGCGACCGTTTCTGCCAGCGGCAACTATCGCATTTCGCAGCTTGAACTCGCTTCACGTCTCTCCTTCTTTCTCTGGAGCAGTATTCCCGATGATCCGTTGTTGAGCCTCGCGACTGCAGGCCGATTGAGAGAGCCTCTCGTGCTGGAACAGCAGGTGAAGCGCATGCTGGCCGATCCTCGCGCCAACTCGCTCACACAGAACTTCGCCGATCAGTGGTTGCAGCTTCGCGACATTGAAAACGTCAATCACGATCCGATCATGTATCCCGAAGCGGACAAGACCTTGCGCCAATCGCTGCGTGAAGAAACCGAGATGCTCTTCGATTCGATTCGAAGTGAGAATCGCAGCATTCTGGATCTGTTGACCGCGAACTACACGTTTGTCAACGAACCGGTTGCCAAGCTTTACGGCGTACCGAACATTTATGGTCCGCGGATGCGCCGCATCGAACTGCCCGCGGACAGTCCGCGCGTCGGGATTCTGGGTCATGGCAGCATTTTGATGCTGACCTCACATTCCAACATCACCTCACCAGTGCTTCGCGGCAAATGGGTACTCGATAACATTCTCGGGACACCTCCGCCACCCCCGCCGCCGGTGGTGCCGGATTTGAAGCCTGTGGGCGCGGATGGCCGCATTCTCACCATCCGTGAGCAGATGGTGCAGCACCGGTCGAATGCGATGTGCGCTGGTTGCCACGCTCGAATGGATCCCATCGGCCTTTCGATGGAAAACTTCGACGCAACTGGACGTTTCCGCACGCTCTATGAAAACGGCGAAAACGTGGATGCTACCGGCGAAATGACCGACGGAACCAAACTGGACGGGGCGGCGAGCCTTAGGAGCACACTGGTTTCTAGATCCGATCAGTTCGTTTTAACTGCAACAAACAGACTTCTGACGTACGGTTTAGGTCGAGGCCTGGATTATTACGACATGCCGACAGTAAGAAAGATTGTTCGGGACACGGCTCCGAGCAAATATAGTTTCTCGTCCTTGGTTTTGGGTGTGGTCAAAAGCACCCCATTCCAGATGAGAAGAGTGCCAAAGTCCGAATCCAATTAGGCGTGGGGGCGGGCCCGACGCTAACAAAAGGAGAAAGAGATCATGTTCATTTCTAAAAAGGCGATTTCGCGACGCGCGATGCTGCGTGGTATGGGAACGGCGCTGGCACTACCTTTCTTAGACGCTATGGTTCCTGCAAGCACTGTATTGGCGAAAACAGCCGCGAGTCCCGTGCGCCGTCTGGGTTTCGTTTATCTGCCTAACGGGCAGAACCCCGTCGCCGGCCAGTGGACTCCGCTCAAGGAAGGACCGGATTGGGAAATGACCCCGCAGTTGGCTCCGTTTGAGCCGTTCCGCAATCAGCTTTTCGTTCCTTACGGCCTTCGCCACAACCAGGGCGATTCCTGGGGTGATGGTCCCGGCGATCATGCCCGTGGCTGTGCCGCATGGCTGACGGGTGCGCATGGAAAGAGAACACCCGGCCCGGACGTCGGCTTGGTGATGAAAGGCGGCAAGTTTCCCGTTACCAGTCCCGGCCTGATTTCAATCGATCAGATGGCCGCAAAAGAATGGGGCAAATACACACGGCTGGCGTCCCTGGAGACGTCGCTCGAATCCATCGGCACAGCCGGAGCATGCACCGACGGCTATGCCTGCGGTTATCAGATTTGGTTTAGCTGGAAAACGCCGACCACGCCTCTCCATCATGAACCGAATCCACGACTGATCTTCGAGCGTCTGTTCGGCGACGGCAGCAGTCCCGCTGCGCAAAAACTGCGAATGAAGAAGGAGCGAAGCATCCTCGACTCCGTCACGGCCGAAATGACCCGTTTGAACAAAGAACTCGGTAACAAAGACAAAGCGACGATGGACGAATACATGGAAGCGATTCGCGACGTCGAACGCCGAATTCAGGTCAGCGAGAATGCCGAAACCACCATCGTCCCGCCGGCACTGCCGGATGAACTGCCGGATACGTTTGAAGAACACGCGAAGATGATCCTGGACCTGCAGGTTCTGGCGTATCAGGGAGACATCACGCGCGTGACGACGACGCTGATCGGGCGTGAACAGGGATCGCGCTCGTACACGAAGAGCGGCGTCACCGACGGCCACCATGGCACGTCACACCACCAGAACGATCCTGAAAAACAGGCGAAGCTGACGAAGATCACCGCGTATCTGATGAAGCAGCCCGCCTATTTGTTCGAGAGACTGCGTTCGATCCCGGAAGGTGATGGCAATATCCTCGATCATTCGCTCTTCCTGGTTGGCGGCGGTCTCGGCGATCCGAACCTGCATAACCACATGAGACTGCCTGTGGCGGTCATCGGTGGCGCTGCCGGTAACATGAAGGGCGGACGTTACATCAAATATCCAGACGATACACCGATGGCGAACCTGCTCGTGTCGATGCTTCAGAAGAGCGGAGTCAATGTCGATTCAGTCGGAGACAGCACCGGACCTCTGGCTGGAATGTAAGCGGACCCAACCCACCACGCGCGTTGCCCGAAAGGGCAACGCGCTTTTTGCTTTCAAAATCCCTAAGATACATCCTGCCCGAGGATCTGCCCGGCCCCTTGATTTGCACTGATAAGTTTCTCCTGTTCCTCTCCGTCCTTCTCCTTCCGAACACCGCCGATTCGTTCCGAACTCGGGCTTCCGAGTCCTGAACTCGGCCCACCGCTTTCTAAGCTCGACCGTCCGAGTTCCGAACTCGGCCCGCCGAGTTCCGATCTCTGAAGCACTCGCTCGAACTCAAGAACCGGAGTTCCCCAGCTCCGACGATCGAGTTCCGAACCTGGCGCTCCGAGTTCCAGACTCGGGCGGCCGAGTTCGAGACTAGTGCCGCCGAGTTCGAGACTGGGGCCGCCAGGTTCGAGACTGGGGCCGCCGAGTTCGGAACTCGAGTGCCCGAGTTCCGAACCTTGATGCAGGAACTCAACTATGCGAGGACGCGGGTTTCGTAGCGAGTTTATCCGAACCGTTGGTTGGCAAGCGCCGCGAACTCCCCTCCTGTAGGCTCAACGAGAGCTTAGAGTCGAACTTTCGACTGAGGTTGCAGTGTCTGTCCCATACCTCAATGGTTAATTACCGCTTGAAGTAGTTCACGGAACACCTTATGGGCGAGCTTCGTAAATAATGTTGAACGGTGTTTCCGCAGCTCTCCGAAAACGGCTGAAGCCGGCCGCAGTAACGACCTCGCGAATGCGTTGTTCGCCTGACTGCGCACCCAGGCAAAGTGCAACTTCCTGCGAACGCGAACAAGGCGTGCATAATAAAGTTGAAAGGGAATAGTACACGCGGCCGACTGGATTCAGGTTGTCTTTTAGCTCATCGTTGGCAAAGGGTTCGACGATCATCCAGGTACCATCCTTGCTCAACGCATTGCGCACGTGAGTTGCGGCGCCTACCGGATCGCCCATGTCGTGAAGACAATCGAATACAGTTATGAAGTCGTAGTCCCTGCCCGGAAACTCTTTGGCTGTTGCCACGCCAAAGTTGAGGCGAACATCGAGACCCTCTTTGGCGGCAGCTGCGCGGGCTCCTTCGATGGATTTGTCGTGAGAGTCGAATCCGAAGAATTGCGATTTCGGAAAGGCTTTGGCCATCAGTACGGTAGAAGCCCCCTTGCCGCATCCCACATCGGCGACGCGCGCGCCGGCTTCGAGCTTGGACTGAACACCTTGCAGAGAAGGAATCCACGAACTTACAAGGTTGGCTGCATAGTTTGGTCGGAAGAACTTCTCGCAACCATGGAACACAGCATCGTCGTGCTCATGCCAGCCCATGCCTGCGCCCGAACGGAAGGACTCGGCAATCCTTGGAACAGCAGCAAGAGAGCCGACAGCCAACTGGAAGGCCCCGGGAATGTAAGCAGGACTGTCTTCGTTCGCGAGCATAAACGCCTGCTCCTCGCTTAGACTGAACTTGCGTGTCTTTTCGTTGTAAGTGACGTAGCCGCCGGCAGCTTGCGAACCCAGCCATTCGCGCACATAACGCTCATCTGTTCTTGTCTTAGCGGCCAGCTCGCCGGAGTCCAGCGGGCCTTCGGCAAGAGCCTTGTATAACCCCAGCTTTTCGCCAATTACGACCATGCCGGAGTGGACCGCAGCTCCTAAATCGCCAACGAATTGCCCGACGAATACGTTCAGCTTTTCCATGTTCACTGCCATTTTTGTTCTCCTTTGGTGTTTTTGAATTTGAATCAAGAACACGTGGATCATCGGGTGAGTCGGCGAAGAACGCCATGAAGAGCGGATACAGTTTGTATATCTTTTCTATATCGTCGCAAACTACTGCTTTATGGGGCCTAAAAGAGCGGATGCGGACGAAATTGAATTAGACATTGGGCGCTATGAGCTTCGCCGTTCGGGAAGGCGAATCAAGCTTGAAAAGAAGCCCATGGAGCTGCTGATTTTGCTGGTGCGTCG
>CAZPBY010000008.1:0-148248 GCA_964584785.1 uncultured Solibacteraceae bacterium | reverse complement strand
GGATGTCGTCCGGCAGCTACTTTCCGCCGCCGGTGCTGACGGTGAAAATTCCGAAAGCGAAGGGCGGCGAAAGAACATTGGGCATACCGACGGTCTCGGATCGTATTGCACAGATGGTCGTGAAGAATCGATTGGAAGCGGTGGTGGAACCGCTGTTCGTGTCGGCGTCGTATGGGTATCGTCCGAAGAGGTCGGCATTGGATGCGGTGGCACAGGCCCGGCAGATGTGCTGGGACTATGACTGGGTTTGCGACCTGGACATCAAAGGCTTCTTCGACAATCTCGACCACGATCTGATGATGCGCGCGGTGCAGAAGCACGCGAAGGAAAAGCGGAATCCATTGAGGATCTGGCGCGGCTGATCAACCCGAAACTTCGGGGCTGGTTCAACTACTATGGACGCTTCATGCCTTCGGCGCTCCGGCCCATCGAGCGGTATGTCGGCCAATCGTTGGTTCGCTGGGCTACTCGCAAATACAAGAAGCTGCGCCGTCACCGCACTCGAGCTTGGGAATGGCTGCTGCGTGTTATTGACCGCGAGCCCACCCTGCTCGTGTTGCGGGCCCGACAGCGCGGGGTTTTCACCATAGGAGCCGTATGAGGGGAGACTCTCACGTACGTTCTGGGAGAGCCTCGGGGTGCGATTCCCCGAGGCTACTTAACAACGGAGCGGCGGCGGGTCACATGAAATTCACGCGAAGCTCATAAAACTGCAAGATGCCGGATTGATCCTGTCGATGGATGAAAAGATGGCTGTTCGATCAGGTCCATAAGCGGAATTTGATCTACAACCAATGTTGGGAAGACCCTTCCATCGATCAGCAGGCCTTGAACATCGGCGGCAGCGATCGCATTGCGACAATCACAAGCGCCGGCTGCAACACGCTCGATTATCTGCTTCGCGGTCCCGAAAGAATCGATGCCGTGGACGTGAACCCGCATCAGACGGCGCTCCTCGAACTCAAGCTGGTTGCACTTCGGCGGCTGGAGCACGCGGATTTCTTCAAAATGTTTGGCTACGGACGATTGCCCAATCATCGCACCGTCTACAGACAGGATTTGCGTGAGTACCTGTCCAGGCCGAGTCAGGCGATCTGGGACCGCCGGATGGATTATTTCGATCCGAAAGGACCGGGCCTTTATTTTCACGGCACAAGCGGCTTGTTCGCGCGGTTGATGAACCGGTATCTCGATTCACAAAAGAATTTCCGAACCGACCTCGAGGATTTTCAGCGAACTGAATCCATTGAAGAGCAGGCACGGTTCTATCGAACGCGCATTGCACCGCGCCTTTGGAGCCCGCTCGTTCGGTTTTTGATGCGGAGGCCCAGCGTCCTGTCGCTGCTTGGTGTTCCGATCGAGCAGATGCGTGCGACGCAAATGACCGGCGCATCCGACTTGAGCACCATCATTGAAGGCAGGCTCGAGCGAATGTTTACGATGGTTCCGTTGAACCAGAATTACTTCTGGCGCGTGTATTTCAACGGGTGCTATTCGACGGATTGCTGTCCCAATTACCTGAAGCGGACAAATTTCGAGCTGCTGCGAAAATTGAACGAGCGGGTGCATCTCCATACCAACACCATGACGCGTTTTCTGCGCGACACGGCGCAATCGTTCACCGTATTCGTTCTGCTGGATCACATGGATTGGCTGACGTCGACACCGAAAGAACTCGTCGAAGAGTGGAACTGCATCCTGCGATGCGCCGCTCCCGGCGCGCGTGTGATCTACCGTTCCGGCGGAACGACATTTAACCACCTTCCAGAACTCGCCAGACAGCGTTTGTCGTTTGAATCGCACCTCACGACTGAAGAGCTGCAACGATGCGATCGCGTCGGGACGTACGGCTCATTCTATGTGGCGCGAGTAACGCCGTGAGCCGTACACACTCTATTCGGACGCATCGCGAGACAATGTCGCGGTACTACAGGTTCCAGTCCATCATTTATGACATTACCCGCTGGACGTTTCTATTCGGACGCACCCTATTGATCCGTGAAAGTCTCATCCAGCCCGGATTCACAGTTCTGGAGATTGGATGCGGCACGGGCCGGAACTTCAATCCGATTCAGACAAGGCTCCAGGGTCGCGGCAGACTCATTGGCGTCGATTGTTCGGAGCCGATGTTATCCAGGGCCAAAGCCCGTGTGGCGCGGGCCAGATGGTCGAATGTCCGGTTGGTCAGTTGTGAGTACGGCAGCGAACCCATCCAGCGAGGCGAAGCCGACGTTGTTGTTTTCTCGTATTCACTTTCCATGATGCCGAACTGGCAGCAGGTTCTCCGCTGCGCGAAAGCAGAGTTGAAGCCGGGCGGTCGAATTGGGGTTGTGGACTTCTGTATCGACAACGGCGATTCCATCGCGCATGCCTTTGCGGATTGGCTGCGATTCAATCATGTCGAAATCGCGCGCCCACTTGAGAACGTCCTCACGTCGATGTTTGAACCGATCCTTTTTGTCAAGGCGCCGGTTTTCGCTGGAGTGTGGACATACTTCCGCTTCATCGGCATCAAGAGCCGGATTGGAATCGACGCGTGACGGCTTATACTACCCGCGATGATCTTGTCACGGCGCCTTCTGCTGGGTCTTTCTGTCTTCAGTTGCGTACTTCTGGCATACTCGGCCACTCGTGCTTACCGGCTTTCTTTCATCCATGATGAGTGTTTGACCTATAGAATCCTTCTCGGTGAAGTGTCCTGGAAGGACACTGCGAATCACCATCCGCTCAACACCAGAATGATGGGTTGGGCGCGTCAGTGGCTGGGTTCCAATGAGTGGCAGCTTCGACTGCCGAATGTGGTCGCACACGCTGCCTACCTGTCGTTTGTTCTGCTTCTGCTGAGTCGCGTTGCCGATGCGGCATCGATCCTGTTGGGTTTCGCGGTGTTCAATCTCAATCCGTTCGTGTTGGATTTTTTCGGCCTTGCTCGAGGGTATGGCCTTGCGCTGGCGCTGTCGACGGCCGCGTTGTTTTTCCTGATGAAGGCGTATCGGCAACCTTCTCTCTCCCGGCGCGCGATGTTGTTGCTGCTGTCATCAAGCTGTGCCGCGCTGGCCGACCTGGGGAATTACACGTGGTTGAACTTTCACGTGTCATTACTTGTTCCAAGCCTGATCGTTCTTTTCGGCAGTGGCGTTGCGGCCGAGGACAAGCCTTATCGAGTGCAACGGTGGTTTTATGCCGCTATCCTGACCGGGGCAAATGCCCTTTTCGTGAGGAATGTAGCGCGGCGGGTATTGCTCCTGAAGGAGCATGACCAGCTGTATGGACGCGGAGTACGTGGTTTTGCAGTCGACACTTTGGGCTCGCTTGTCGACACGTACTTCTACGACCAGCTGAGTTCCGCCCTTCTCAGGTCCGTCCTGGTTGCATGCGTTATTGGTGGATTTATGGCGGCGGCTATTTTGATCGGCAGACGCGTCGTCAAGGAACGCACTCTCTCCTTCCCCGCAATACTTCTGCTCGTGCTCGCCACTGCCGGTGCGGCGCCTGTTGTCGAACATACGGTCCTTGGAACGGAATACCCCGTTCGAAGAATCGCTCTGTATTACATACCCGTCGCGGCTTTGCTTGTCTCGTTTGTTGTGGATGAAGTAGTGTCCTTAACCCGGCGGAATCGGGCTGTTGTTCCACGCCTGGTTGCGATGCTGCTTAGTGGCTACATGTTCATTCATTTCTTGACTACGGCAAATCTTCATCACACTTTGGACTGGGCTTATGACGCGAACACGAAATCGGCGATGGTGGAATTGGGACAGCGCGCAAGCCTCTGGAACGGGCGCACCGTCAATCTAACCAATAACTGGCAGTTTGAGCCGTCCATCCGGTACTACCAGATGTTGTTGCACTACGAATGGCTCAATGTCGCGCCTCGTGATGCCCTTCCTGACATCAATACCGATGTCTACTATGGCTTCAGTGAAGACATACAGAAGCTCCGGCTGAATCATTCTGTCCTGCGGCACTACGCAGACAGCGACACAGTTCTGGCGCAATTGATCAAGTAAGCGTCGACATTAGCGGATGCCGTGCGGCGCCAGGAGCGCGGGACGATTATCTCTAAAGTTCTTACCCGAACGGCTCTGCGGATACGGCAGGTTGCCCATCATGCCCTTCCACAGTTCGCGATTGAACCGGGGCGTGTCCAGCTTGTCCTCTTCTTCATAGTTCATGTCTCCCAGCTTCCTCTGCCAATATGACGACGGATGCCGGTCGCGTGCATACGCCAGAACTTGTGGAGTGCGCGGCAGCGAGTTCGACGCGTTCGCCGCCGGCAATGGAAGCTGTGAAGTGCGAAGAAGATCAGGGACGATCGCGTTGTAATCCCAGCTGGTTTGATTCAAATCGAAAACTTCGGTCATGGGCGCCGCAACCGCGCTGTACAAGCTCGACGGCGTTATTGCCAGCAGCGCCTCGATCGTTCGTACCATGCTGACCGTTGTATATCGTTCCGAAATGACGGTGCCATGCTTCACGTACGGGCCCACCACGTAGGCAACGCTCCGATGCGCGTCGACATGATCCGGTCCGTCCTGCGCGTCATCTTCGATGACAAAGATGAGCGTGTTGTCGCGGTACGAGCTGTTTGCGATCTTCTCCACAAGAAGGCCAACAGCGTAATCATTGTCCGCCATTTGCAGGCCCGGCGTGTTGATGCCGTAGAGAGCTGTACCGAAACTTCCGAAATGATCGTGAGCGAACCTCACGAGCGACAGGTTCGGAAGACTATTGCTGGCGACGTACTGATCGAATTCGCGTTCCCACTCGCGAAACAGATAAAAGTCCGCATTGTTTTGGTCGAAGCTCCGGAAATACAGATCTGTGTTGTTCCACAGCGACTTCTTGGTGGGCACGGCCTGCGGAATCTTTTCGGCAAACGGGTTTTTCGAAATCGGCATATACCCGGGCCTCCGCGCGTTGTTGTAGCGGGAGAGATCGCAGAATACGCCATAATTGCGGAGCGTTTTTCCCGCTCCCAATGCCTCGTCCCAAAGATAGCCCGCTCCGGATTCTCCGGAACTCGAGTCCGGTGCGGCCACGTCGGCGGTGCCGGGGAGCAGATTGGGATCGGCCGGATGCTCCGCGTCTCCAAGCAGGGGTTGAGCTTTTACGCGTTCCGGCAAAGAACCGATACCGACGTTCACGCTCCGGTTCATGCCCTCCCAGTCGTACTCGAATCCACGTCCCGCATAATTGGGCGGGACGGTTTTTTCGGTGTAATCCGTCGTTCGTGCAGCAGTCGTCCAGTTCCAGCCGACTCCGCTCACCTCACCGGAGTCGAGAAAATTGTCCAGCGCCACGAACTTTCGAGCGAGCGAATGGTGATTGGGTGAAATCGGTTCGGGGAATTCGGCAAGCGATGGATCTCCATTTCCAACGTCGAGGTCGCCCAACACCTGATCGTACGTCCGGTTTTCCTTGATCACATAGATGATGTGCTGCACGCGATTTCGAAGTTCGGCAACTATGGGATCCGGCGACCCATTGCGCAGGAGGTCGAAACGATTGTTCTGCGCAACGCGGTTCGTCAGCGCTTCCAATTCCGCAGGCGGCGGCACAGGCATCGAGAGCAGGCTCGCTTTCTCCAGGGAATATACGTACTGATTGATCGATCTTTCGCAATCGGGGATCGCGGGAGCATTCACATCGCCGCGGCAGTTCCCGATGTTCGGACCGGGAACACTTTTGCCATTCACGATGAACAGATGTTTGCCGTCGGCGCTGACCGTCACGCTGTTGGGATACCATCCGGTCGGAATCAATCCAGTGACGGCGCCGGCTCCAGCCGGTTGCAGCGAAATCACCGCCACGGCATTGATTCCACCGTTCGTCACATACAGTGTTCGCTCGTCGGGTGAAAGCGCCAGACTGTTCGGATTGGCTCCCCGAGGCAGGTTGTTTGCAGGCAATAGCGTCGCCGGTCCGGTGATGTTGAAGTTGCCGATGATGCGGTCGCTGTCGGTATCGACGACGGCCACGGCATCCGAATTGTCCAATGCGGCGAACAACCGGTCGTGGGCATGATTCAAAAGAATCCGGTTCGGTTGTCCCGGCATTCGGATGCGCGCCGAAATCGCTGGAGATGCACCGAGCGTTACGGAAATGATCTCACGATCCCGAGGACTGGAGACATAGGCCTTCGCGTCACGCTGAATCGCAACCCAGTAAGGATACTCGCCGCCTGCGACTCCGATCTTCGACTTATCCTGAACTCCGGGCCTCAAATCGAGTTCGCCGATCTTTTTGCGACTCTTCAGGTCGATGATGCTCACCGAATCGTTGTAGAAGTTCGCGACAACCGCCGCCGATCCGGACTGATTGACCGCAATCCCCGCCGCCATCGGTTTCGGCGCGCCGGCATTGAGAGGCGACGGCATGTTCGAGAACATCCCGTTGCCGCGAGCGTGTCCAAGCGAAATGGCTGCTGCTCGCGCGAACTGTCCCGATGAGTTCCTGCTGAAGACGTAAACGTTGTCGTCCACGCCTCCCGTGGCGTAGAACTCCTGGCCGCTCGGATTCCAGACGAGACCGCAGAAGGAGTTCGGAATCGAAAGGGCTTGTAGCTGACGCGGCGGATACGAAACGGCGTCGTAAACAAAAACGTATTCCGCGAACCGCTGAGTGCCTTCGCGATTGTAGCCGCTGGTGAGCACCAGAAGGGTGTGGCCGTCGGGGCTGAGCGATGTCGTTACAGCTTGACCCAGCGTCACGTCACGTCGGCCCGGCATCCCCGGATTGAGGGGCATCAGCACCGAATGTGGCGCGGCATCCGGAGTGATCGTCAATCCGTTCGGAAGACGAATCGGATCACTCGAAGCGCCGGCGAGCGTGTTCAGTCCGCAAACAAGAACAAAAACGGCAGCAAGTAGTTTGTGTCGCATCGGGAGAGCGTAGCGCTCGTTCCTTTCAAAAATGTGACGCCGTCTCCAAAAGATTTGGAGTGCTCATAATGGTCGGAAAAACAGCGGCCTTTTATTATTTGGTAAAGCAGGAGTAATAATTAAAGAGACAGATTACGGACGTTTCGGAAAGGGGGACACCATGGTTACTGTAATGGGAGCCACCGGGCACACGGGTAATAGAATTGTTCGAACTCTGCTCAAAGAGGGCGAGAAGGTTCGGGCGCTTGGCCGGTCCGAAAACAAGCTCGCTGATGCTCGGAACGCCGGAGCCGAAATCCGCGCCGGCGACGCAGCAGACCCTAAGTTTCTTACAGAGGCGTTTCGAAGTTCGGATGCGGTTTACACGCTCATCCCGCCGGACGCTCACTCCGACAACTACCGTGCGAAACAGGACACAGCAGGCGAGGCGATCGTTAAAGCGATCCGCGACAGCGGGGTTCGCTACGCTGTTTTTCTAAGCAGCATCGGTGCGGACCTCGAAGCAGGCACCGGGCCAATCGCAGGTCTGCACGCCCAGGAGGAACGGTTGCGGAAGCTGAAGGACGTCCATGTGCTGATACTGCGAGCGGGTTTCTTCTTCGAGAATTTTTACGAGATGCTTGGCTTGATCAAACAGCAGGGCATTAACGGCGGAGCCGTTGCACCGGATGTTCCGGTTCCCATGATTGCGACGCGCGACATCGCGGACGCGGCGGCGAAGGCACTGAAAGCTCGCAATTGGAATGGCGTGGTCGTTCGCGAGCTGCTGGGCCAGCGCGACCTCACCCAATTGGAAGCGACGCGGATTCTCGGCGAGCAGATCGGCAAACCGGGTCTGCGTTATGTCCAGTTTCCGTACGCCGATTTCACCGCGGCACTCGTTCAGATGGGCGTGTCGCAGAACGTCGCCGGCCTTTACACCGAGATGGCCGGCGCTCTGAACAACCGCAAAGTGAAATCGCTGGAAGGCCGGAGACCGGAGAACACGACACCAACGCGGTTCGAGGACTTTGCTGCCGAACTGGCGCACGTATTCAAAGCAGCATAGTCATCAGAATCGCTCCGGACGGGCTTTGCACAAAAGTAGCTTTAACTGATGGGTGCCCATCGCTACCGCCCGAGTACTGAAATAAGGCGGCGCGTTTGCAGCGTTACCCAGAGCGGTAACGACTGGCACCCATCAGTTAAAGACTCATCAGTGGGTGAAACTGACGAAGAACGGCAGCGCGATAGAGATGACGAACAACAGAATGATGATCCACTCCAACAGCTCCATGCGTCTCGACGTCACCAGATCCGAGATCTTGCTGTAGATTCCGTCCAGAGTTTCCAGCTTGCGGATGATCGTCGTGTCCCATTCTGCAAGGTGGAAGCGGTCCGCGGCCGCCCGATATAGTCGCGCGAGATACTGGTCGCCGAGCAGCTTCAGCGAGTTGTTCACTCCTTCAAACAGGATGGCCGAGTCGACCTGCCATTGGGCGACTCTCTGGAGTTCGGCGGGATTCGAACCAAAAGGGAAGCGGCGCCACGGCCGTTTCGACAGCGTTTCGTAAGCCAGTGCGAGCGATTCGTCGATGCGATTATCGAGGTGGCGCATCTCCATCAACTCGACGTTTGCAAATTCGAGGACGGCAAGAGTGTCTTCGGCTTCGGGATCGATCACGATCGCGGAGTTCCAGTCGATGATCGTGACGTCCTCCGGGCTGAATGAAATCCGGCGCGACATCGCGTCTGCCGCCTCGTCTTCAGATAGCGGCCTGGCTTCTGCGCGCAGAATCTGCGCCAGGCTCTGCCGGTGGGCGCTCACAAACTCAGCGATGGTTTCGGGCGAACTGAGCATCTCGATTCGGAAGATCACGTAGTCCTCGACGAGCAGCGACACATTGGGCCGCGTCACCGCGCCGGCAATGGCTTTCATGATCTGCTCGACACGGCGCCGCGAATCGTTGAGGAGCAGGAGGTTGTCGTAGAGTTCCTCGCTTAGAGCAAGCAGATCGCTCATCTCGCCGCTGAACGGAATGCTGTACACGACGGATGCCGCGCCGAAATCGTACAAGACCACGTCCACGGCGGAATTCGTGTGAAACTTTCCCATCGATAAGCTTTCCACTCCGTGCGTCACTCGCAACGGCGCCGGCTGGTACTGAAAATACTTCGGCGCACGACGCTTGTGTTTGATGATCTCCCGCTGTTTGACCTCCTTGATCTGCCGTTCGGCTTCATTCAGATCAACGGAGAATGCGATGTCGTAGGCGAACAGAGCGTGACAGGTTCCTCGCGCGATGACCGGCATCCGTTAAGCATAGTGGTTCACACTCAACGACGCCAGGGACGCAGCAGAGAGTACACCGGCGTCGCGGTTCTGGACGATAACTCGGATTTGAGGAGGCGGCGGCGCAGGAGATGGCGGATCGACATCTGGACGGCGCTCTTCGAGAGTCCCGTTTCGTCGGCGATGCTTTGATGGCTTGCCGGGATCCTTTTCGACCGCGTTGTGGCCGCGCGGCTCCAGAGATACAGATAGACGACGAAGGCCGACGGTTTCTTGTCGTGGCCCACGAGGTCAGGCATCAGGTTGTCGATGACGTAAAGGTCGATTCTCAGTAGTTTCATGGCTATAGCGATTATCACTATAGCAATAAACATTCCTGTTGACCGTCCGAGACCGACTTTCCTAGAGTGAGCGCACAAAACAGGAGAACACTTGTGCGAACACTACAGAATCCCGCGACTCTGCCTCTCATTGAAAAATCAGGCATCCGATGGGGGCGCGTTGTCGTTGCGGCGGTCTTATCCGAAGTAGCCGTGATCGTGGTCCTGCTGGCGGTAATAGGCGTCCATCGCGTCGTCTATCCCGGCCTGACCGCCGATCAATACCAGGAGTTTGGCCTGACCGCCGGCTATTACGTCGCAGCGCCGGCGGCCGCGTTCGCGACGTTCGCGTTCGCTTTCTGGGCTGCGCACCGGCTGCGGTCGGCTTTCATCGCAAACGGCGTCCTGGTTGGCGCGATCGCAACATTGTTGACGCTGGGTTTCATCTTTGGAGCCAGGCCGCAAGATCGAGCAATGTACATCGTGTCGTATTTGGTCCGTATCGCCGGCGGCTATTTCGGCGGACTGGTTGCGCAGAAACGGAGCCCGGCAGCCCGATGATCACACACGTCAAATTCATCACGATTCCAACACGCGATCAGGACCTTGCGCTCGCGTTCTACACAGAGAAAATGGGTTTTCGGCTTGTGACGGATCAACCCCTCAACGAGAAGCATCGATGGCTTGAATTAAGAATCGGAAGTTCCGACACAAGAGTGGTGCTGATGGCCGCGGACGAGAGCCGCATCGCGTCGTTCGCAGGCAGCACCCTGGCATGCGACAACGTGGAGAAGACGTATCACGAGCTCAAGGAACGCGGTGTGAAGTTCGTCTCGCTGCCGAAACAGGAGCCATGGGGATTCTTCGCCGTATTCGAGGATCTCGACGGCAACAAATTCGTTCTGTCAGCGAAGTAACTCAGCTTCGCTCTTGCCAACTGAGACGCAGTAATGATTGTCTAAGCTGGCATGAAAATCGTTGTGCTCAGCCTCGTCCTCTTCAGCTTGTCGATGCCGAACGAGACGGTTGCCCGATCGAAACTGGAATTTGAGGTCGCTTCCGTCAAACCCGCGGATCCGAATGTTCGTGGACAGATGATTCGTTTTATGCCTGGCGGAGGCGTCACTATCGTTGGCGCGACGTTGAAGTCGATCATCGAGGTTGCGTATGACGTCGATCGGCTGCAGGTGACCGGTCCGGGGTGGATCGAGTCGGAGCGATTCGAAATCCTCGCCAAGAGTCCCGTCGAGCCGGAGAGTCAGACGCGTGAAAAACTCCGAAATCTGCTCGCCGAGCGGTTTCATCTCGCCATTCATCGCGAATCGAAGGAGCTTCCGGTATTGAATCTGACCGTCACGAAGAATGGTTCGAAGATGAAGGAATCGATGGACGACAAGGGCATCTCGCGCGAATCTATCGGCCGGCTGACGGGGCATGGGGCGAGCTTGTCTGTCCTGGCAAATGTCCTCACGTCGCTGCTTCGAACGAAGTTCTCGATCGAACGGGCCTCGCGGCGAAATACGAATTCACGCTGGAATGGGCGGAGGAAGCGAGTGCCGTCGCGATCGAGAAAAGCGTGCCGGTTGCCACGGCGTCAGGAGCTGCTCCCGAACCCGCGGGCGGCTCCATCTTTACTGCGCTTCAGGAACAACTTGGCTTGAAACTCGAATCCGTCAAGAGCCCCGTCGACGTGATCGTCATCGATCGGGTTGAGAAACTCGCCGGCCGGTAGCAGCTCTAGACTTTCCTCCGTCCCGAATTAGGGCGGATCATCGCCCAGAAGTCCGGTCCACCTTTCGGAGCGCTGCCGCTGCCCGCAATACGAAAACCACAAGTCTTGTAGAAAGCGAGATGCTTCTCGTTGAACGTTTCCAGGTAGCAGGGCAGACCATAAGAGTCCGCCCGCGCGAGCAGCGGAGCGATAAGTGCCTCGGCAATCTTGTCATCTCGCTCGGACCGTTCCACTCCGAGTGCCAGAAGATACCAGTGCGGGACTTCAATCAACTGGCGGCGAACCTTATCCAGGTGGTACTCCAGGTTCATGCAGCGACGAAGGAGTGCCCAATCCCAATGTCGCGCTGTCCTCGCGAAGGCGGATCGTGTCGTTTGTGCCCGCGTATATCGGCTCCCGGGACCAATCCAGAGGCCGCCGCCACTGCCGGTATCGGCCGTATAGATTTCACCGTGGATTCGGGAAGATACAACGGCGGCCTGAAAGAAGGCGTGCAGAAAATGTTCCCGCGACGCCGCGTCGGGGATCATGTAAAGAAATTCGGGTTCGTCTGCAAGAGCGTGGGTTAGAACGGTTGGCAAATCAGCGGGTTGCCAGAGCTTGAAGTGGATTCGGTCACCTGGGCTCTCCCTGTAAACGTTTGCTCGACTCATTTCTCCTCCGCTTGATAGACGATCGAGACCGCGTTCCAGTGACAGTCGCGGGGGAATTTTTTTTGCTTACGCTCGAATGACTCCGGTCTGCGATGTGTCGTAACCGGCGAGCGTCTCCAGTTTTCTGCGGAGCGTCGCGCGCTGGAGGGCGTCGAACAGAGCTTCGACGGCCGCGAGGTGCAGCGTGTCCCGATGCAGGACGAAATCATATTGCTCGCTGCGCAGCGGAACGAAGTCGAGCCCGAAAGTCTGGGCAGCAGACCGTGTGGCGACGCAACAGTCCGCTTCTTCCGCGAGGACCACGTGGGCGGCGGCCAGATGTCCGAAAGCGACGCGATCATATCCGCGCAGAGTTTTCGCGTGGAGTCCGGCGGAACGAATTAAGCTGTCGAGAAGTGAACGGCTGCCGGATCCGCGTTCACGATTGACGATGCTTACCGTCTTCCGGTTCAAGTCCTCAACCTTCTTGATGCTTTTCGGATTTCCGCGCGCGACGACAAAGCCTTCTTCCCACCGCGCGAATGTCACCACAGCCATGTCCCGGTTCGCGAACTGGCGCCGAATGAACGGCAGATTGAACTCGGCACTCTCGGGGTCCTGGAGGTGTGAACCCGCGATATGCACCTTGCCTTCCTTCAACCAGTCGAGCGCCAGTTGACTCGATGCGGGAGCGTGAACAATTTCGATCCCGCTCAGCCTTTCCACCATCCGGGCGAGAAGACTCGTCGCGGGATCGCAGCCGGCAAGGACGATTTTGTTGCGCATCGTCTCTTCCTCGGAGAAGAGACACAATTTGGTTTTGCTGGACCGCGAAGCGGACCCGGCTACGACGGCGTCGGCTTCCGGAAGATGATAGGGCCGGGCGTCCGCCGGCACGCCGACCCACTTTGTTCCGACGCGGCACACCCGTACCGCCTGTCCGCTTTCGGGCTTTGTCTGGCTCAGGTACTCCGCCGTTACCGTGGCTGCCTCTTCCTGTTGGGATCCCGGAAGGGAAAACAGTTCCTCGACGGCCACCTCAAGGTGACGGGCAAGTTGCAGCGTGACCTCCGTGTTCGGTAAGTAGGTTCCGGCTTCGATCGCATAGATCGTCTGACGCGTGACCCCTACCTTTTTCGCAAGCTCCGAAGCGCCGACGCCCCGAGCCTTTCGGATGGTTGCGAGATTGGTCTGAACTCTGCCCATATAACTATGTTACTGTAGCACGACGCTGTCGTGGAAACACGACGAAGCGTGGTGAGGGGATCATAGGCGACGAAGCAGGGAAGTTGTTGAGCAACTCCCCTTCCAGGTACTGCGGGTTAAGCGACAACCAGGAGGAGCGAATTCCCCTCCTTGGCTAAGAAGGGGTGGACGCGATCATAAATAAAACGTTGCGAAGCCACCTGTAAAGGGAGCGGACGGGGTGGTTGGTTCAGCCACCAATTGTCGGATGTTGAACCAACCACGCCGTCTGCGCACAGCTAAGGGCGCATCGCAGCATTTTTATTAATGTGCGCAGACTCCCCTCCTTAGCCAAGGAGGGGAATTCGCTCACTCATACCAGCTCTCGCTAGCCCGTCGACAAAAAACGTCAGGGTAACTCCAAATGGCAGTCGGGCAAAGGATCGTTCTTTTTCTGATCGTGATGCAGATCGGAATCGCGCTTCACGCGCAGTCGACGAAGGTGGAGCTTTCGGGGCTCGTTCGCGATCCCGGCGGTTTGGCTGTTCCCGGAGCCGAAATCCGGCTGATCCGTTCGGGCTCAGAGTCGGAACAGATTTCAAGCACGGCCGCCGACGGACGATATCATTTCGTTGCGCTTCAGCCGGGAACCTACGCCATTGCCGTCACGAAGACCGGATTTGCCGCATTGCGACGCGACGGTGTCGTGTTGCGCGTCGGCGATCAGGTTTCACTCGACCTCGATTTGAGAATCGGAAGCGTCGAAGAATCCGTCAATGTGACCGCGGAAGCTCCACTGTTGCAGATAAGCCGCGGAACCGTCAGTTTCACGGTTCCACAGCAGAAAGTCGTGACTCTGCCGCTGGACGGACGGAACTTTGTTCCACTCATTGCCCTCGCCCCCGGCGTGATGCTTCCCCCCGCTTCAACGCTTCCGCGAATCAATGGCAGCCGCCCGCGAGTGAGCGAATACATATACGACGGCATCAGCGTTCTGCAGCCGGAACCGGGACAGGTCGCTTATTTTCCAGTCGTCGATGCCATCGAGGACTTTCGCGTCGAAACCAACAGTTATTCGGCAGAATACGGACGATCCAATGGCGGCGTGATTATGGTGAATCACAAGTCGGGATCGAACGATTTTCACGGTACCGCGTTCGAGTTCCTCCGAAATGAAGCCCTGAACGCGCGGAATCTGTTCGCAACCACGGGACCGAAACCTCGCTTCCGCCGAAACCAATACGGCTTCGTGCTGGGTGGACCGATTCAGAAGAACAAGACGTTCTTCTTCACGGACTATCAGGGAACGCGGCTGCAGACAGGCACGGTGCGAACGAGCACCGTACCGACAACGCTTCAACGCCGTGGGATTTTCGCGACCGCCATCTACGACCCTTTAACGACACGCCAGACGAGCACTGGCTTTGTTCGAGACCGGTTTCTCAACGACACCATACCGTCCGATCGATTCGATGCCGCGGCAAAGGCGGTTCTCGACCGTTATCCTTCACCCAACGTGTTCGTAAACGGACAAGAGGCGGCGGCGAACAACTATGTCCGTATCGGCAACGAGACGACGAATCAGGATCAATTCGGCCTGCGCATCGATCACCGTTTGAATGCGATTCACCGGATCTTTGGCCGTTATGAATATTTCCGCGACGACTCCAGCCCGATCCCGCCTCTTCCTGACGGAAGCGGGAGCATCACCACCGCCATCATCGGCGACACTCTGACGCGCGCCGACAGCGTGGCGCTGGAACACAGCTGGACAATTTCCGGAATCCACGTGAATCAACTGCGGTTTGGATACACGCGGCGTGGCTTTGACCGCTCGTCGTTGCGAACAGGGCGTCCGGCGTCAGGAGTGTCGGGCATCCCGAACATTCCTGTCTCCGCCTTTTCGGACACGCTTCCGATTTACGACATTGTGGGGTTTCAACAACTGGGGCCGACATCGAACGGTAATGCGGAGTTCACGACGTCGGTCACTCAACTGGTCGACAACTTCTCATGGTTGCGAGGCCGTCACAGTATGAAGATGGGCGGCGACTGGCGCTTCGAACATCTCCGGATCCTGCAGCCGCCGAACCCCACCGGTTCTTTTCAGTTTACGAACATCCTTACCAGCAACCTCTCGGCCACCGGATCCGTCGTGACCGGCACGGGCAACAGTTTCGCATCCTTCCTGCTGGGTCAGGTGCAGACGTTCACGATCGACGTTCAAAGCCAGCGCCTGAGGCCGCGCGCGCAGGTTGGCGAGTTGTTTTTTCAGGATGACATGAAGTTGACGAACCGGCTCAACCTGAACGCGGGCGTCCGATACACGTTGAATTTCCCGTCGACGATCGTCGATGACCAGGGGGCAGTGTTCAATCTGAGCACACAGAAACTCGATTTCCTGGGCAGGAACGGATATCCGCGATCGGCACGCGAGCTCGAAAAACTGAACTTCGGTCCACGAATCGGACTTGCATTCAAACTGACCAACACTCTTACCGCCCGATCCGGTTATGGACTCACATGGATTGAGCAGGCGGGCATCACCACTCCGTTCACGACGCCGTTTTTCCCGTTCATTCAGACTGCAGGCCAGCGATCGCTCGACAATATCAATGCCGCATTTGTGCTTTCGCGCGGACCCTCGGTTCAGGTGACGCCGCCGAATGCGGACAGCGGATTGGGACAGGGTGTATTTGCCGTCGAGCGGCATCAGAAGAGTGGATACGCTCAACAGTGGAATCTGTCGATTCAGAAAACGTTCGCCGATCATTGGAGCATGGAAGCCGGATATCTCGGATCGAAACTGACAAATCTCGGCGTTCCGGACGTCAACATGAACCAGTTGACGGTTGAACAACTCTCGCTTGGTTCGACGCTGACCCAGTTGGTGCCGAACCCTTACTTCGGTCAGATCCCGGAATCGTCCTCCCTTGGCGCTGCGACGATCGCCCGGCAACAGCTCCTGCGTCCCTATCCGCGATTCACGACTGTGGCGTTCTATCGAAATAACGTAGGCCACGCGACCTACCACTCGATGCAGACCCGAATGGAGCGGCGATTCTCCAATGGTCTGACATTCAACGCGGCATACACGTTCTCCAAGCTCATCGATGATGCGGGGGCGGTTTTTGACTCGGCCATTCTCACAGGTCCCGCGGCATCGTTCCAGGCGGCCGACAGTTTCAACCGGCGCCTGGAGAAGGACGAATCCACCGGGAGCATTCCTCACGTATTCTCCGGTTCATTCGTTTGGGAAATCCCGGCCGGTTCCGGCAGGCGCTGGAGTCTGAGCGGTTGGCAGAACGTGCTGGCCGGCGGCTGGCAGCTGGCTGGAATCCTTCGACTGCAATCCGGAAGCCCGTTGGCCGTGACGCAGGCGACGAATCTCAACGCCTTCGCGGGGTTCGGCATTCAACGGCCGAACCGCGTCGCGAATCCGGAATTGCCCGCGGATGAGCGCACCACTGCACGATGGTTCAACACTTCGGCGTTTACGCAAGCGCCACAATTCACGATCGGCAACAGCTCACGCAATCCCGTTGTCGGCCCGGATTACCGAACGCTGGATGTGATGTTCGGCAAGACATTCCCCATCAAAGAACAGGTTCGCGCGGAATTCCGGGCCGAAGCGTTCAATGTGACCAACACGCCGCCCCTTGCCGCTCCGAACACCAGCTTCGGAAACGCGGCATTCGGCACGATTACCCGAGCGCTCGATCCGCGCGTTTTCGAGTTTGTGTTCAAAATGCATTTCTGATTTTCAACAGATTCTCGGCAACTGCTCGCCGGAAAGCATTCCCACCACGCGGTTGCCGCCGATTCGGGTCGTCATGACGACCACGCCGGCGTGCTCCGCGACAACTTCACCGATCATCGCCGACTCTTTCCCGAGCGGATGTGCGCGCATTGCAGCCAGAACGCGCGCCGCGTCATCTCCGTTGACGAAAGCAAGCAGCTTGCCCTCATTCGCGACATACAACGGGTCGAGCCCGAGAACTTCGCAGGCGCCCTGGACGTCGTTCGAAACCTGTATCGCCTTCTCATCAATGCGAATGCCGGTGTTCGGACATCGACGAGAGATACCGGAGGAACTGAACCGGCAGCGGCTGGTCGAGACCGAACTTCGAGCTGACGAATCGCATGTAAGCCTCGTCCCCGCTATCGCCCGCCAAGAGATGAACGGGATTCCCCGGCGCCAGGTGAATCAATGTGAAATTGATGACAACAAGAAACAGAATCAGCCACGCGGAATGAAGAACGCGCCTGCCGGCGAACAACCAGAACGACCGATCCCGCTCCGTCATCGCGATTCGAGAGACGCTGCTCGACTGAGCTCGGCTATCAAATGGAGTACGGTTTCGACTGCAGAGGATAGCGCTCGTTCGACCGCCGGCCGCAGTCCCACAGAGGCGTCCTCACACGACTCGGGCTGACAGGGACGACGTATATCTGACGAGGGCAAACGCCAAGAGCCTTCGCCATGGTGAAGACCTGGGAGGGTTCGGCGTAATGAGCGTCCACGATGTGTGCGGGAGACACATCCCGAATTTCAGGCTCTAGAACAAACAATGTTCCCGGTTGAACGTTGCGGTTGACGATGTCGATGACGATCAAACCATCGTATCCGTTCATCAACTCCTGAACCAGCGGCACGCCGCCAATACCTGCTTCGTAGGCGCGTACGTTTTCCGGCAACTTTCCGGAGCGAACCAGCGCTTCGAGAACGCGCACGCCAAACCCGTCGTCCCCACGCAGGACATTTCCCATGCCGGCCACCGGGATCTTCATATGCGCGTTATCTATCAGAGTCAGCCGGATGTCGACAAGCACCGGTTATGGTGCGTTACGTCAATGCACCATTACCAGGCCGCGTGTCGTTTTGCTGGTCTGGTTTTTCGCGTGCTATGCTGGGATCGCTGCGATGAACGTGCGACGTCGATTTACAGTGCTAAGGCCCTTACTGATCGCCTGGCTGCTGCTTCAGTGGCTGCAAGGCATTCCCGGTTTGGCTTTGTCCCGCAGCGACGGCCAGTCCATTCCGCAACGGGTTCTTCTCCTCGATAATTCCCCCGTATTTTCGGACTTCGACGGTGACCACAAGGTCGATCGGGCAACATTGTCATCGAGCGGTCACGTCCAAAACATTCAGGTTGCGTTTGGAAAATCCGACTGGCGTTCGCTTTCTTTCGATTCGAACGAGGCCGCGGGCGGCCGGCTGATCTCCGGGGATATCGACGCGGATGGTGATATCGACCTCGTCTGGATTTCGCAGAGTTCCCGCGATTTCGTGACGTTCCTCGGAGACGGTCACGGTAATTTTTCGATCGTCACCGCCTCGCCAATCAATCTCGACCGGATCCTTGCCCTGCTCGAAGACGGAGCGCCGCGATTGGGCGGTGGTGCGGACACGGATGAAACGGCTGCCGTTCTCCTCGACTCGAGCTTCATCGTTCCTGTCTCTCACGTCTACTACCTGCATCTTTCCAAGCGCGCGTCCGTTACGAACATCGATGTCCGTAGTATAGCGGCTCCGTGTCTGTCGATCCTGAAACAGCGCGGTCCTCCTTTCGAGCTCTTCTGACGATCACTCTTTCTTACGAACAAGTTTATTCGCGCCGTTAACGATCGATAGTGCGGTCACTCCGTTCGGTGTCGCCGCTCTTTCGAAAGTGTGACGGTGCAAGGTTGTCGACATGGTCAGAAAGGCTTTTCACGACGTACGAGTTATTGTGCTGCTACTCCTCTTCATTTCTCTTCCGGAGGCGAATTCGCAGGCCGGCGGCGGCTTCGTGCCAAGGCGATTGATGTTGTCCCAGGCCGAGAATCTGTTGATCGAGCGAAACCTCACGGTTCTCGCGGCGAAGTATCAGGTGGATGCCACGCGCGCGGCACGATTGATCGCCGCTTACAAATTGAACCCGGTCGTGACTGTGGGAGCGGAGCAGATTCCATTCTATTCGCCGATCGCCGGCAGCTACCCACGCTTCGCCAAAACAAACTCCGACGCCGGGGCGAATCCCGTTTATACGTTTCGTCTGGATACGACGTTCGAACGTGGAGGGAAGCGTGAATTGCGAACCGCCGCGGCGGAGGCGCAACTTCAGGCGTCCGAAGCGCAAATGCTCGACGTCGTTCGCACACAGCTATTTCAACTGCGCCGCGCTTTCACCGCTGCAACTCTGGCGAGAGAAAACCTCAAACTGTCGGAAATCACCGAACAGCAGTACGCGCAGACGGAGCGGCTGACGCTGGCCAAGGTCGATCAGGGCGACATTGCGAAGGTTGAAGTCTATCGGGCCGGTGCGGGCCGGCTGCAATATCAGCAGGCGGTCTTGCAAGCCCGCGCGGCTTACGACAGCGCTGCCCGCGATGTGCTCAATCTACTGGGGGCGCACGAGCAGGACATCCAGCTCGAGATTGCGCAGACGTCCAGTCTTCAGCCCGTCGCTCTTTCCGGCGCCGATCCGCAAATGCCCGAATCGCTGCGCAACGCGCCGCTCGAACTGATCGGCGGCTTCGACGACCGGCCGGTGCTGCAATCGCTTGACGAACTGCGCTCGATGGCTTTGGCGGAACGTCCGGACGTGGCGGTGGCGCGGCACCTCGCGGCATCCGCCGAGAGCGCGACAGCACTGGCACGAGCCCAACAAGTTCGCGACGTCAGTGTGGGATATGAATACCAGCGTGTGGGCAGCGATCACTCCGCAGGCATCGTCGTTTCCGCTCCGCTTTTCCTCAACAACAATCAGCGCGCGCTCGCCGCACAGGCCGAAGCGGCGCAGCGCGCAGCGGAGGCGCAGTTGAAGCAGGCCCAGATCCAGGCGGCGACGGATGTGGAAAAGGCTTACCAGTTGTACGTTTCGGCGCGGCAAGTCCTCGATCTCTACAACACTGAGAATCTTTCGCAACTCGAGAAACTACGGGCCATCGCCAATGTCAGCTATCGCGAAGGGGCTTCGAGCCTGTTCGAGTTGCTGGATGCGCAGCGCGCCTTCGGTCTTGCGATGACTGCCTATAACCAGGCACGAGCGGATTACCAGGCAGCGTTGTGGGGGGTGGAAGAAGCAGTTGGCCGCTCGTTGCGGTAAGGAGAAGAAATTATGGATGAACTGAAACCCGACAAACATGCGCCTGCGGACTCGAAACCACAACAGGCGAGAGGCCGTTATCGACTCGTTGTGGTGGCGGCATTGGTGGTCATCGTGATGATTGGTGTCGCGATCGCTCGGCGAGAAGATCCCCGTCCGTCCGACTCGGCCCTTCCGAAACCCGCACAACGAAGCGATATCATCCAAACGACGCCCGACCAATTGAAGCAGATCCACGTCGAACCTGTGCGCGAACAGCTCATCGGTCTGGATTTGGAAACGACGGGAAAGGTCGGCTTCAACGAAGACCGGTTAACGCCGGTGTTTGCGCCGTACGCGGGCCGTGTGGTGGAACTCCTCGCGAACAAGGGCGAGTTGGTTGGTGCCGGACAGCCCCTGGTCGTCATCGAATCGCCGGATCTGGTCGCTGCGGTCAATGATCTGGCCGAGGCGCGAACCAATGTGGACAAATCCAGGATCGCCCTCGATGCATCCGACAAGGCCGCCCAGCGGGCGCGCAACTTGAATTCGCTCGAGGCGCTCGCGACAAAAGAATTGCAGGCCGCGGAGTCGGACCTCGCGCGTTCGCGCGAAGATCTTCGGCGCGCCGAGGCAGCCGTGTCTGTTGTGCGTAATCGTCTTGCGTTATTTGGAAAGAGTCCGGATGAAATCCGGCTGCTCGAGGAATCCGTCACGGATCAGATCGATCGCCGGATCGTCATCCGTGCGCCCCTGGCGGGGACCATCGTCGATCGCAAGGTAGGTCCCGGACAATACATCAAAACCGACTCGCCGGACCCGCTGTACCTGATCACCGACCTTTCCAGTGTCTGGGTCAACGCCGATGTCTACGAAACGTATTTGCCTGAGATTCGCACCGGCGCGCCGGTTGAGATTCGAGTGCCGGCGTATTCCGGCCGGACTTTCGCGGCGCGAATCTCCGCGATCAATCCAACTGTCGATCCCGCGACAAGGACAATCCACGTACGATGCTCCGTCGCCAACTCTGGAGGGTTGTTGAAACCGGAAATGTTCGCGAACGTACGCATCGGCGGCGCCGGAAAGCGAAAGGTGTCCACTGTCCCCTCAACCGCAATATTGACGCAGGGTGCCGAATCGTTCGTCCTGGTGGAAGAGGCAGCGGGACGTTTCAAGCGGCAGCCGGTGAAGACGGGCCGCGAAATCGAAGGCTACACGGTCGTTGAGGATGGTCTCCGCGGCAACAGCCGCGTGGTGACGGCCGGCGTTCTGTTGCTGAATAACGGATTGGGGAAGTAACGCGTATGATCAAGCGCCTGGCATCATTCGCGTTGAACCAGCCGTTCTTTCTAATCCTGCTGATGCTTCTGTTCATCGCCGGCGGTGCTGCCGCGTTCAGGTCGCTGCCGGTCGAGGCCTTTCCGGACGTGACGGACACGCAGGTGCAGGTCATCACGCTTTTCGCGGGGCGCGCGGCCGAAGAAGTGGAAAAGCAGGTAACGCTTCCGATCGAAATCGGCTTGAGCGGCATTCCTCATTCACTGCGGCTTTTCTCGCACACGCAGTTCGGCCTGTCGTTTATCGCCGTCACCTTCGACGATGCCGTGGATCCTTACTTTGCGAGGCAGCAGGTATTGGAAAGGCTGCGCGACGTCGACTTGCCCGCCGGAATCGAGCCCGAACTCGGTCCTCTGGCGACGCCGATCGGAGAAATCTATCGCTATCGGATCAAGGGAGACATCTCTCCAACCGACATGCGGACCATTCAGGACTGGACCGTCGCTCGACAGCTGAAAACCGTGCCCGGCGTGGCCGACGTTGTCACTTACGGCGGCTTCATCAAGCAGTATCAAGTCGAGCCCGATTTGCCGAAGATGAAAGCCTACGACGTCACTCTTCAACAACTCTTGGCGGCGCTCGATCGCGGCAGCGGCAACGCCGGTGGAGGTTACGTCGAGAAGGGCGAGCAGCAATACCTGATCCGAGGCATCGGTTTGCTGAAGTCGTCCGGCGATATCGGCAACATCGTCGTCACGCAGCGGAACGGCACGCCGCTGCTCGTGAAAGACATCAGTACGGTCGAGACAGGCGGCGTGCCCCGGCAGGGCCTTGCCGGTCAGGACCTTGAAGACGACATCGTGACCGGTCTTGTTCTGATGCGCAAAGGCGAGAATCCGTCCTCGGTGCTCCAGGATCTGAAAGCCAGGATCGATCAGCTGAACTCGAGCGTCCTGCCACCAGGAGTGCAGATCGTACCGATCTACGACCGCACCTGGTTAATCGATACAACGCTGCATACCGTCTTCCGAAACCTGAGCGAAGGCGCGCTGCTGGTCACCGCAGTCCTTCTGGTTTTTCTGGGAAGCATGAGAGCCGCCCTCATCGTGGCGCTGATGATCCCGCTGTCTCTACTGGCGACGTTCACAGGGCTGACCTTTCGCGGTATCCCGGCGAATCTGCTGTCGCTCGGCGCCATGGATTTCGGAATCATCGTTGATGGTGCGGTGATCGTCGTCGAAAACATTTTTCGCAAGCTCGCGGAGCACTCGTCGCATCAGCGCGGATTCAAGAAAGACCGGCGCGCCTTGAAGGGAGTGATTCTGGAAGCGACGGCCGAAGTCGGCAGGCCGACTTTTTTCTCGATGCTGATCATCATCACCGCCCACATTCCTATTTTCACGCTTCAGCGGCACGAAGGGCGAATCTTTGCGCCGATGGCGTGGACGGTGACATCGGCGCTGATCGGATCGTTGGTCTTCTCGCTCTCGCTCGTGCCGCTGCTGTGCTACTTCCTGCTTCGAAACAGCGTCTCCGAGAAAGAAAACGTCGTGATTCGGGCCTGCAAGCGATTCTACCGGCCGTCGTTGACGTGGGCGATGATGCATCGCGGCATGGTCATCGCGGCCGCAATTGTTCTGCTGGCGTCGAGTCTTTTCACTCTGAGCCATCTGGGCAGCGAGTTCCTTCCCGAACTCAACGAAGGAACGATGTGGGTCAACATCTACTTTCCCCCGGGCATATCCGTGAACGAGACCAAGCGGCTGGCGGCGAAGGTCCGCGAGATCCTTCACGATTCCGAAGTCGTCCGGAGTGTCACCTCCAAAGCGGGCCGGCCGGAAGACGGCACGGATCCGAAACCGATCAACATGGCGGAATTTTTTGTGGACATGAAACCGCCCGAAGAGTGGCCGCGAAACCTGACGCGTGACAAACTCATCGATGATTTCGGAAAGAAGCTGGACGCTCTGCCCGGCATCGAGCCCTCCTTTTCGCAACCCATTCGCGACAACGTTCTGGAGAGCATTTCGCAGATTGACGGTCAGATCGTGATTAAAGTGTTCGGGCCGGACGGAGACGTCCTTCAAGACACGACTCAAAAGGTGCTGCAAACTATTTCATCTGTACGAGGTGTCGGCCGCGCTTACATCGATCGTGCCGGACGTGTTCCGCAGTTGCAGATCGAGGTAGATCGGGCGAAGTGCGCCCGTTATGGCTTGAACATCGCCGATATCCAGGACGTCATTGAGACGGCGCTCGGCGGCAAACAGGCGACCGAGGTTTGGGAAGGTGAGAAGAAGTTTGCCGTCGTCGTCCGGCTGAAGGAAGAACAGCGGCAAATGGACGGCATCCGGAACATCCTCGTGGATGCGCCGGGCGGTCAGCGAATACCTCTGGATCAACTGGCAACGGTGTCGATACGCGAAGGAAGCATGAACATCAGCCGGGAATTCGGAACGCGCGTGATGGCTGTCGGTGTCTTCATCGAGGGCCGCGACATGGGGAGTCTCGTCGCCGATATGCAGGACCACGTGAACAAGGAGATCAAGCTGCCCCCTGGCTACTACATCACCTGGGGCGGCGAGTTCGAAAACCAGCAACGCGCGATGAGGCGTCTGGCGGTGATCGTCCCCGTAAGCGTGTTGCTGATCTTCGCGCTGCTATTCAACGCGTTCGGTTCGGCCGGGAACGCCGCGCTGATTCTCCTCAACGTTCCGTTTGCATTGATCGGCGGCATCTTCGCTCTGCGTTGGACCGGCATCAATTTGAGCGTCTCCGCGGCGATAGGTTTTATTGCCCTGTTCGGCCAGGCGGTCCTGAACGGAGTCGTCATGGTCAGCTACTTCAATCAACTTCGGGATGAAGGGATGCGAACATTCGACGCGGTTCTCAACGGAGCGCTCGTGAGGCTTCGAACGGTGTTGATGACCGGCACGCTTGCCATGCTGGGATTGCTGCCGATGGCGCTGTCGCACGGCATCGGGTCGGAAACGCAAAAACCATTGGCCGTTGTCATTATCGGTGGCCTGGTCACCGCCACCTTGCTCACCTTGTTCGTCCTCCCCGCCGTCTACCTTTTGTTTGCCGAGAAGGAAGCTCACGCACCACACCGAACCGACGCGCCGGATTGGGCCCCATCGACTTAATCTATCCGGCCGCTGGAATCCTGAAATGGACGAGGTGAAATGCCAATCCGAAAACACAAACTTGAAATTGGACGAAACGCGCAAGTCCAATTTCGGACTTCGGATTTCGGATTGGCATTTCACTTCGTTCACTTTCAAAATTCTCTTTTTCAATCTCACTTCACGCGCTGTCTCGCTTGCATTTAGCGAACTCGCCCACGATGATGTCCGCGTCGATGCCGGGAGTCATTCTGGGTACGGCCGCTTATATGTCTCCCGAGCAGGCACGCGGGCGAACCGTCGACAAGCGGACCGACATCTGGAGTTTTGGATGTGTTCTTTTTGAGATGCTGACTGGAAAGCCGCCTTATGGCGGCGAGACCATTTCGGACACGATTGCCGGGATTCTTGAACGCCCGCTGCCGCTCGAGACGTTGCCATCGGCGACGCCCGCGGCGCTTCGCAGTCTGCTCCGCAGATGTCTGAAGAAGGATGCGCGAGATCGCCTTCACGACATTACAGATGCCAGAATCGAAATTGACGAAGTTCTCACCGCGCCGGCTGCAGACGTTTCCTCGGGCGAGGGCAATACAAGCCACCGCGCCGCCGCATTCGCATTTGGTTCGCTGGTGTTGATTGTTGCGATTGCCGTCGTTGTCTTGCTGACCAATCTGAAGCCCGCAACCGAAACCGCTCCGGTGCAGTTTCCTGTACTCATGTCTGAAGCAATTCCGACGCAACTCGCGGTATCGCCCGATGGGCGTCAATTGGCAATCTACTCCGACGCTGCAGAAAAAATTTTCATTCGATCGATGGACTCGCAAGTCGTGCGTCCAATGGCTGGAACCGAAGGCGCCAGGTATGTGTTCTGGTCTCCCGATAGCCGCAGCATCGGCTTTGCAACCGGCGACGGGAACCTGCGAAAGATCCCGATCGACGGCGGGGCATCCGTTTTACTCACGCAAAACCCGCATTTCGGTGGAGCGACCGAAGTAGGCGGCACATGGAATTCCGGCGGCGTGATCCTTTTCGGTGCGGCCGGTATTCAGCGTGTACCGGCCTCGGGCGGCGCCTCAGCCGCTCTCGATCTTCAGGATGAAGCCGGCTCCAACGGGATCCGAAGCAGCCCGTGTTTCCTTCCGGATGGCCGTCACTTTCTTTACTTTCTTCGAGCAGGCGTGAAACATGAGATCCGCGCTGCCTCGCTCGATTCGAGTGAGACGAAATTCGTCGCCGAAGCCGATTCGCCCGCGGTTTACGCCAGCCCGGGATACCTCCTATTCATGCGCGGAACGGAGCTGCTGGCTCAGCGATTCGACGCTCGCAGCTTCGCGTTGACCGGCGAAGCGAAGCCCCTGGCGGCGCGCGCCGTTCCCGGATTTCTGACGGGTAATCCAAGCTTCTCGGCTTCGAATAACGGCGTCCTCGCTTTCGTTACGTCGCGCGCGGGCATGGACGGTGAGTTGGTTTGGTTCGATCGGCAGGGCAAGAAGCTTGGATCGCTGGAACAACCACCGGGAGTGCAATACCTCAATCCGTCGTTATCGCCGGACGAAAAACGCGTTGCCGTGAACGCCATGGATCCGAAGACCGGAAACTGGGACATCTGGATCATCGCGCTCGATTCGAAAATCTCAACACGGATCAGAACGGACCCGGCGCAGGATTCCGACGCCGTCTGGTCGCCCGACGGCAACGAAATCGCCTTTGTGTCGAATCGCGGCGGCGGTTACGGCATCTACAGGAAGACTTTGCGTGGCGCCGCACCCGAAGAGTTGTTGCTTTCGACAAAGCTCGAGCCACGCGCGACGGATTGGACTCGCAATGGATTCATCATCTACGAAGTGAATGGCGACATCATGTCGTTGCCTGTGTCCGGGGCGGACCGTAACCCGATTCCAACCGCCGCAACGCCGTTCGCAGAGTACGGGGCGAAGACGTCACCGGATGGAAAATGGATCGCCTTCGCATCCGCGGAAACAGGAGAGAATCAAATCTACATCCAGCCGTTTCCAGGACCTGGCGAACGCAAGAGAGTGTCCACTGTCTATGGAATCCATCCGAGATGGCGCGCAGACGGCCGCGAGTTGTTCTACTGGCAACCACCTTTGGGTTTGATGTCTGTGGATTTGACTTTCGATCCGGCGGGCGTTCACGCCGGTGCACCGAAGGCAGTGCTACCGCCTCACGTCATTATTCTGGACCTGGTCGACTCCCGGCACCATCACGCGATCACCGGCGACGGCCAACGTTTCTTACTGTCCCAGCAACTGGGTCCGCTCGGTGCTCCAATCAACGTCATCCTGAACTGGACGCAAACGTTGAGATGAGAGCGCGCCGGCCGGAAGCGGCTAGTTCGAATTATGTTCGTTTGTAATGAAGTCGAAAGTGTCGCTCCGCGGACGGCCTGCTGTCTGATTCTACAAACCAGGTAGCTTCATCTCCGCCGTGCGGACTTTTCCTCCATTGGACGAGTCGGTCCAGGCAATCACCACTCGATTGCCGCTGAGCTCCATGCGCGGAAAGCCGCTCGCTCGGGCAGTGCTTGTTTCGGAAACCACGATCGAGTTTTGACGCGTTCCATCGGAATCGATGCGACGAACTCGAACCTGCGCTCCCGTTTCCGTTTTCTCCAGCCAGCTCACGATCGCGGCGCCGGACGGCAGAGTCCGGACATCGACTCGGCCAATCGGGTTTCCATCGTCCACACGAACGGCGGGGTTGAATGTGCGTGCACCGTCCTTCGAAAGAGCGACCTTCACGAGCGGCGAGTCATTGGGAGCGTTGAACCAGGCGGCCGCGACGTTATTGCCATGGGACGAAATCGAAGGTCCGTTTACAGGACAGCCGTTGATCTGCCAGCCATCCCTCGAAAGGTTCTCCGGCGCAGACCAAACGCCCTTTGAGAAGCGCGCGATCGCGATGTCGCGTATCTCTTCAGCAGAACGATCTCTGTAAACAACCGCAATACCATCGGCCGTGCGAACGGCGGAAGTCTGGCAACATTCGCAGACGCGGCTGTCGATCGGCATTTCTCTGCCGAGCTTTCCGTCCGTTCCAATCGTTGTGTACATCAGACTCATGTTGCCGGCGTTTCTTCCATCGAGCCAGATGGCCGCGAGACCTCCCGGCGGCGCAGGAAGCAGAGAAACAAATCCGTGTTGGCTTTGCGTTCCGTCCCGATGAGGGTTCACGGGTCGGCTCCAGGTTTTGCCGGCATCGAGGGAGAGCGCGATATTCACGTTGTATGCGTAGGTCCCCGGTCCGCTCTTGGCCAGCCAGTGTGCGGCGAAAGAGCCGTCGGGCAGCGCGATCATCGAAGGGAAGTCGGCCCAGTTCACGAACCAGTTTTCGCCCTGCGCGATGACCTGCGGAGTCGACCATTGATGACCGGATCCGAGAAATGAGAACTTCAAATAACTGGTCTTCGCTGCCGTCTCTGTCCAGCTGAAGAAGATTCGACCGTCCGGAGCTAGGGTGAGATTCGGCTCACCGCTCCCTTGCGCCGCGGGAGACTGGATTTCCGTGAAGCCGGTGGACGGAGCGGACCGCTCCGCCTGACGCGATACCGAAACGCCGGCGCCGGTCATTATGCCGATTGCGAGCAGAAACGACAGGATGAATTGCAGGTTTGAAAATCGACTATTCATTGTCGGCCTCATTCGGTTGCTCTGGAGTCTGACCCTATCGAGATGTCGTCCATCAGAAGATCATATTGGATGTTCAAGGACCGGTCGAGTTTGAAGCGTGCAGCGCAGGGTGTCTGGCGAACACTTAGTTGGGCACTCTCAGAAGCGGAAAGTGTATTGAATTTTCGAAGCGATATTGCGGTCGCCCGGACGAACATTGAAACCGCCGCTGGCGTCCTGAATCCAGCCCTGGTTAAAGACGAGAAAGATTTCGTTGCCGGGACGGACGATGTACCTCACCCGGCTTTGCCACCCGAGATTCCGCGACTCGTTGTCGAATTGAACGAGATTGAAGAGAGTGACAAGCGGAGAGATCGAATAGTTCACTCGCAGCGTGGCGATACGGGCCACGAACGAGCCCTCGCGCAGCGTGGCGAATGTCTGGTTCAGCGAAAAATTCGTTAGAACGCGTGCCGACGGCTTGTAATTGACGGACGTGTTCACCTCGTCCGCGTGCCCGGACCAGTAGGTGCCGAACCACCATGTCGCCATAACCTGCCACGGCCTTTTGGACGCGGTTCCAAATTCACTCCGCCATCGCGTAAACCGGTACTTGCCCTGCGGAAGCACGACGCCCGGCGCGATCTCAAACGGCGCGAACAACCGCTCAAACTGAGGAGCGTAATTGAACTCGTACCGGTCGCCCGTATTCATCGTGTAGTTCACCGGAGCACTGAACACGCGCCAACTTTCAACCTGACCCTTATCCAATCGAACGAATCGCGAGACGTTCAGTTCATGAAACATCTGGCGGACGTTCAGGTAATGCTTTGGCCGCGGTGAAAACTCGGTCGAGATGCTGACGGACCGTACGTTCGAGCGGGAAACGAATCCGAGGGCAGGCGTGAAACCGCCTTCCGTCTGGCGGACATTGACAGTCAATGGCAACAGGTCGCTCGGCGCATTCAGCGAGACCCCGACGGCATTGTTGTTGCTCTTGTAAGGTGTCGCTCGGACGCCATAGGCATCGAAGAATAGCGGTCGGCGGCTTCCTCCGAAATGAGATGTGGCAAGCCTGAGGTCTGCTCCGTAGGTCCGAGCGTTATCCGAACCAGACGGATTCCCGTTCGTGAACAGACCACCGATATAGGATTGCGCCAGGAATTTGCGTTTGACTCGGCCGACGAAGAAGTTCTTTCCGTCGCCGGCCAGGCTATCGCGCGTTTGCACGTCGAGCACGCCGACATCGTATGCGTCGGCAGTTCCCGTCAACTTCGCCCCTGTCAGAATCGGCGCCTCGACGCCGGAAACCAGTCCGATTCCCCGGCTGAAGAATGGAATCAGATCGTTTCCGAGGTTTGAAAATGCAAAAACACCGGTGTTCTCCAGGAAAAACGCGCGTTTTTCCGGGAAGAAAAGTGGAAAACGAGTAAGGTTGATCTGGCGTCCGTCCACTTCGGTTTCTGCGAAATCGGTGTTCGTCGTGGCGCTAAGCTTCAAGTTTGGTGTTAGTTTATAGAACGCGTCGAATCCGGCCTTTCCCGTCAGGACGGTCGGTGAATCGCCCGCGGTCGAGGCCGAGCGTCCGGAGACGAATGGACGAAAATCAAAGCCGGCGACGTGTTCGAGTTGATCGAATCCGGAGATTTCGCCTGCGTCGGAAACCTGGAAAAAATTAATATCCAGGCGCGGGGAGGCCCAGCGATCCTCCTCGATCTTTCGTTTGATCTGACGTGAAATGTTGAATCCCCACGTACTCACGCCTTCGCGGAAGGTAAGGCTTTTGAAAGGAATCTCAAATTCGGCATCCCATCCGGAGTCCGTTTTGCGGACGCGGACGTTCCATATGGCATCCCAGTTTTTATTCAACTCGCGATTCTCGATGATCAAGCCGTCGACAAGAGCGCCGGCGGGGTTTGTCGCGAAATAGAACGCATTGCGGCGATCTCGAAATGTGTCGATCAGGATTTCGATGCGATCGTCGGCGCCGAGATCGCCGTCGCGGGCCATCTGAGTTCCGATAATGCGTGTTGGTTCGGAGTCATAGCATTTGACGCCGATATAAAGGTTTGCGCTGTCATAAAGCAGACGCACTTCGGTTTTTTCAGTGGCAGGTTGGCCCTCGTGCGGTTCGCGCTGCAGCAATTCCGGGATGGGAGTTGCCGTTGTCCATTCCGCTTCGTCGAGGCGTCCATCGATGACGATGCGGGCCGTCACCGGTGTTACCGACGCTCTCATCGTCGACTGTGCGCTGGCTTGTTGGGCGAAAGCGATAACTCCGAGAATCAGCAGAGCGGGCGGAATGAAGAATTTCATCGAGCGTCAAAGACCCGCACAAACAAGACCCTCGCCAGGAGGTGATCGTGATCTTGGTTGCGAACACGGCCAACTGTTATCTATTTTCGAAGCGACTTTATAACATCAATAAGAGTGAAGCGTTGTTCCTTAACAAACATTCATCTTTTATTCATGTTTGTTTGTAGTGTTGACGAGGAAACCTCGAAAGCGGGACAGTGGAGCCATGCAGAAGCAGAAGAGACGTTGCAAATCGCGTGTGCTGTTGGTTTTCAGCTTAGTATTCGCGTCTGGTTCAATAACGGTTGCCCGGCAGCAACAGGCTCGCACACCCATGACGATCGGTCAGGCGGTCGAGAGCGCGTTGCGCAATTATCCGGCGATCGCCGTGTCTCAGGAACAGGTCAGCGCAGCGGCTGCCGGTATCGAACTCGCGCGGACGGCGTATCTTCCGCGAGTGGATTCGCTGGCTCAGGTCAATCGCGCGACGAGAAACAACACGTTCGGTTTGTTGCTCCCTCAGAGTGTCATCCCCTCGATTTCCGGTCCCGTGTTGGGTTCGAATAATCTGGGATCGGTCTGGGGAACCGCGCTGGGCGCGTCAGTGACATGGGAGCCTTTCGATTTTGGTCTTCGCCGCGCGCGCGTCTCGGCGGCGACATCCTCGATGTCTCGATCGGAAGCGGCGTTAAAACGGAGTCAATTCGACATTGCAGCCGCAGCCGCGGATGCCTATCTCACATTGGCGGCAGCCCAGGAAACGGTACGAGCGGCTCAGGCGGGAGTCGATCGCGCTACCGTGCTGGTCCGCAGCGTTCGAGCGCAGGTCGACGCTCAACTACGCCCCGGCGCCGATGCGTCTCGAGCCGAAGCCGATCTCGCCGCTGCACGAACACAGGTATCGCGTGCGGAGCAGGCGACGGAAGTGGCACGCACCATACTCGCTGAATTCGTGGGTGTCGATCCGGCTCAAATCCGTCTTGCTGCGCCGAGACTTTCCGATCTTCCGCCGGCTCTGGCGGCCACGCCGGTGAACCCGGCCGAAAACCCGATTGCCGTCGAGCAAAACGCGGCGGTGGAACAAGCGGAAGCGGAACTCCGGGTCCTGGATAAATCCTATTACCCGCATTTTGTCGCTCAAGGTTCCGCATACGCACGCGGCACGGGCGCGCGTGTCGATGGTGGGCGATTGGGCGGTGTGAACGGCCTTGCTCCGAATGTTCAGAACTACGCCTTAGGATTCGGCGTTACGTTTTCAATTCTGGATCAGGCTTCAATCCGTGCAAAGCAGGCCGGTCAGTCCGCGATTGTTCGCGCCGAAGGCGCTCGCTATCGTCAGATCACAACCGACCTGCAGGCGAGGTGGAATCAAGCGGTGGCGATTATGGAAGGATCCCGCCGGGTTGCGGCGGAGACGCCGCTGCAGCTGTCCGCCGGCAATGCGGCTCTCCAACAGGCAACCGCACGATATGAAGCGGGGCTCGGAAACATCGTCGACGTCGCGGACGCCCAGCGACTCCTGACGCAGGCTGAAATCGACGACGCGCTGGCCAGACTGGGCGTGTGGCGTGCGCTACTGGGCGTTGCTACTGCCCAAGGCGACATTCAACCGTTTTTGAATCAAGTGGCACCCTGAAATCGGAGGCAGGACAGTATGCGGTTTGTATTACTCGCACTCGGTCGTCCCTTAACCGTCGTGATCGCGCTGATCGCCGTTGCGCTTTGCTCCGTTCTGGCGCTCCAGAGAATGCCGGTCGACATCTTTCCGCAGGTTGGCGACCCCATCATTTATGTGGCGCAGCCTTACGGCGGCATGGACCCGCAGCAGATGGAAGGATTCCTGACCTACTACTACGAATATCACTTCCTCTACATCACCGGCATCGATCACGTGGAGAGTCGCAGTATTCCGGGCCAGGCGCTGCTGAAGCTGGTCTTCAAACAAAGCACCAATATGGCCCAGGCGATGGCCGAGACCATCGGATATGTGGACCGGGCTCGCGCATTCATGCCGGCGGGAACAGTCCCGCCCTTCGTCACTCGGTTCGATGCGGGCAGTGTGGCGATCGGCCAGCTGATCTTCAGCAGTCCCAATCGAACTCAGGGCGAATTGCAGGACATCGCGTTAAACCGGGTCCGTCCGCTGTTTGCGACGCTCGAAGGCGTCTCCGCTCCACCTCCGTTCGGCGGAGCGCAAAGAACGATCGTGATCACGCTCAACCCCGACAAGCTGCAGCAGTACCGCATTTCGCCGGAAGAAGCGATCGCTGCGGTCAGTAAAGCGACGCTTGTTCAACCTTCCGGTGATTTACGCACCGGCAAGCTGGATCGGATTGCTCGAACGAACGCGACGCTCGGCGGCAATCTGCCGGAGCTTCTCGACACGCCGATTCGTCCGGGATCCGGAACGACAGTTTTCCTGCGCGACATCGGATTGATCGATAACGGAACCGACATCGTTACCGGATATGCACACGTAAATGGAAAACGCACGGTGTACATCCCCGTCACGAAGCGCGCTGACGCCTCGACTCTCGCCGTCATCAACCGCGTGAAAGCCGCGCTTGCGGATTTCAAAAAAGCGGCGCCGGAAGATGTCGACATCCGGCTGGAGTTTGATCAATCGCCATATGTCGTGAACGCGATTCGAAACCTTGTAGCCGAGGGACTGTTAGGTGCGGTACTGACGGGCCTCATGGTCCTCATATTCCTTCGCGACTGGCGCAGCGCGCTGATTGTGGTCATGAACATCCCGTTTGCGTTGCTTGCGGCTGTGGTCGGTCTATGGGCGGCCGGACAATCGATCAACATCATGACCCTGGGCGGATTGGCGCTAGCTGTAGGCGTTCTTGTCGACGAAGCAACGGTTGAAATCGAGAACATCCATACGCAGATGCTGCCCGGGATCTCTCGCGCGCGAGCGGTTGTTGAAGCGTGCAGCCGAACGGCTGTGGCGCGGCTGCTTTCGATGTTGTGCATACTGGCCGTGTTTGTTCCTTCCTTCTTTATGGCCGGTGTTGCCCGTCAATTGTTTGTTCCCCTTTCGCTCGCCGTCGCATTTGCAATGATCGCGTCGTATTTGTTGTCGAGCAGCCTTGTTCCTGTCTTCTCGACGTGGTTGATGCGGGAGGCGCACCGCGGCGAAGAGGGGGAGGGAGTGTTCGGCCATCTGCGCTCTTTTTATCGAACCTACCTCGGACTCGTGCTGCGTCTGCGATGGCCGTTAGTCATCGGGTACTTGGCGGCCTCCATCGCGATCTTTTACGTTGTTTTTCCGAAACTCGGGACCGAGCTCTTTCCGGATGCGAACAGCTCGTTGATCCGCCTTCGATTGCGAGGCCCGGCCGGAACGCGCGTGGAGGAGACGGAGCGGATTGTGCTTCACGCGCTTGACGCCATCCATCGGGAAGTCGATCCGAAAAATGTCCTGATCACCAGCGACTTCACGGGTGTGCCGGCGCCGAATTATCCAGTGCTCCTGATTCACCTGTTTTCCAGCGGCCCGAATGAAGCGGTCATTCAGGTTGCGTTGAAAGCGGATGCTCCTCGAGGTGAGCAACTGAGGGAACGTTTACGCGCGACACTGACCGAGGAGCTGCCGGAGTCGCAGGTCACGTTCGAAGCGGCGGACATCGTGAGTCAGGTCATGAGCTTCGGATCGCCAACTCCCGTCGAACTGGCGATTGCCGGCACCAATCTTCAGGACAACTATCAATACGCGGACAAGGTTCAGCGCGAACTCTCGCAGCTGCCTTTCATGCGCGACCTCCAGATGGTCCAGGAGCGGAACTACCCTACGGTGGACATCAACATCGATCGCGATCGCGCCGGCCAGTTTGGCTTGACGATGGCAGACGTGGTGCGATCCATCGTGCCGGCTACTTCGTCATCGCGATATATCCAGGCCAACTACTGGCGTGATCCCGTGTCCGGCAACGGATTTCAGATTCAGGTCCAGCTGCCGCAGAACCGCGTTCAAAGCGTGGACGATATCAACGTTGTTCCGGTGATGAAGGAAGGACTGGCCCAGCCTTATCTGCGCGATGTCGCCGCCGTGAAGTTGGGCACGATGCCGGGGTTGATTGAGCGCAACAACGGACAGCGAGTGGTGAGTCTCACAGCCAACATTCACGGCCTGACGCTTGGTGAAGCCGTGCCGCGAATCCAGAAGGCGTTGGCGAAAGCGGGTGATCCGCCGCGCGGTGTGAGTGTGAGATATCGGGGCGAAATCCCGCCTCTCGAACAGACCACTTCCGGCCTGCGTGCAGGGTTGTTGCTTGCGATCGCTGTGATCCTTCTCCTTCTGGCCGCAAACTTTCAATCCGTCCGTCTGGCCTTGAGTATCATACTGACGATCCCGGCAGTGCTTTGCGGAGTGGTTCTGATGCTGCGGGTCACGGGGACTACGTTGAATATTGAATCCTTCATGGGAGCCATCATGTCGATCGGTATCGCCGTCGCAAACTCGATCCTTCTTGTGACGTTTGCCGAGCGCTTCCGCCGTGAAGGCCAGCCGGTGCTGGAAGCCACGCGCGATGGTGCGTCGGGCCGGTTGCGCGCGATCCTGATGACGGCTGCCGCGATGATTTTCGGAATGATTCCCATGGCGATCGGTTTTGGCGAGGGGGGCGCTCAGACAGCTCCACTCGGCCGCGCCGTGATTGGAGGCCTCATCGTATCGACGGTTGCCACGCTGACGGTGCTGCCTTCCATCTACGCCATCCTTCAAAGCAGGGCAACCACCGGCTCGCTTTCACTCAATCCGTTTGATCCGAGGAGTCGCTACTATGATGGGAATTAGGCACCTGCTGGTTGCCGTTGCTCTCAGCGCGCTGCCGGAGCAGGTGCCGGCTCAGGGAATCGAGCTAACCCCGGTCATCTCCAGAACCGCATCTCGAACCGTAAATCTTCCCGGTGAAATCCAACCGTACTTGAACGTCGATTTACGCTCGCGCGTCAGCGGCTATGTGGAGCGAGTAACGGTGGATCGCGGCAGTAGCGTGAAAGAAGGGCAGCTGCTGGTGGAGTTGAGCGCGCCGGAAATGAAGGCGCAAATCGCCGAAGCGGAGTCCAGGGTCCAGGGAGCCGAAGCGGAACTGGCTCAGGCCGACGCTCAATTGGCAGCCGCTCAGAGCACCTTCGATCGCATGAAAAAGGCCGCGGAAACGCCGGGAGCGATCGCAGGTAATGAGTTGGTGGTCGCTGAAAAACAGGTGGACGCTGCAAAAGCCGTCATCAATGCGCGGAAACAGGCGAAGAGTGCGGCTCAGGCGAGTGTGCAGGCATTGAAGGATCTCGAGGCGTACCTGAAAATCACCGCGCCATTCGATGGCGTCATCACCGAACGCATCGTCCATCCCGGCGCCCTCGTCGGTCCGTCGTCGACCGAGCCGCTTCTCGTACTTCAGCAGGTTTCGCGTTTGCGCGTCATCGTGGCGGTGCCCGAAGCGAACGTCGGCGGTATAGCCAAAGGAAGTAACGTCACGTTTCAGGTGCCGGCGTACGCCGACCGGAATTTTTCAGGAACCATCTCACGCCGCGCTCAAGCTCTCGACCCGAAGACACGGACCATGCCGGTGGAACTCGACGTGATGAACCCCGATCAGTCGCTCGCTCCGGGAATGTACGCCACGGTGAAATGGCCCATCCACGGTTCGAAGCCGGCCCTGTACGTGCCGCGAACAAGCGTCGTCGTCACAACCGAGCGAACGTTTGTGATCCGGGAAAAGAACGGCAAAGCCGAATGGGTGAACGTCGGGCGCGGCGCCGTGGATGGCGACTTGATCGAGGTAGTCGGCCCGCTGCAAGCCGGCGACAGAGTGGTCAAACGAGCGAATGACGAGATCAGGGAAGGAACCTCTCTCAGCCAGTCGAAGTAGGGTACACACCATCAATCACACGACAATATCTATTGCGAATCGACAGTCGGGAATCGCAAATGAAAGTTATATCGAATGATTGAAGCGATACTTCTAGTCATGATCGGCGGAGCGTGCGGCTCTGCGTTCCGGTATCTCATCACGCATGCGTCGTCTGATCTTTCCAAACATCATGGATTCCCGTGGGGCACCTTAATCGTCAACGTCCTGGGATCGTTTGCCGTGGGCTACCTGCTCACCTGGTCCGCCGATCACACCCACGATCGTTGGCGACTCCTGATGGCCACCGGGTTCTGCGGAGGGTTTACCACCTTTTCGACCTTTTCGTACGAGACGATGGCGTACTGGCATGCGGATCGATTGTCCCTGCTGGCCCTGAACATTCTGCTCAATAACGCGCTATCTCTGATTGCCGTGCTGATCGGAGTGAGGCTCCATAATCCACACTGAGCGCTGACGGCTTTGCCTCTTCCCTGACTCAAAAAGGTGCGAGTAAGGGAATCAGTTGCCGGCCCTTTCGGCGATAGATGCGGAAATCATCGTCGGTGGTGAAGACCTGGCAAGCATCTGTGAGCTCGGCCATCCGGACCAGACAGGCGTCCGCAAAGCTTATCGGCCGGTCAACATACTTTCGAAGCAAACGAAGAACGTCGGGCTGATGGTCGCCGGCATTGAAGTCCATTCGGACGATTCCGCGCTCCAAAAACCGAAGAAGAGGCTCCGGATTGATCGACTCGGATTGCAACAGGAAGATCGCTTCGGAGAGGACGGCTTCGCATGTCCACAATGGGTCGAATAGTGCGTCCCAGCATTGGACAGCCCATTGGTGATACTGATCCTTTCGGTTCAGATAAGCGACCAGCGGGCCCGTGTCCAGGATCACTCTAGTCGCGGCCATACCCTTTAAGGTTTTTGCGGGACATGTTTCGCGAGCCGGAGACGGATCCGCAGAGATCTTTGGCCTGTTCGTGCAGAGAGGGGCGCTTCTTCTGGTCCAGATAACGATCGATTAGGTCTCGGACTACAGCAGCCTGCGAACACCCCGTCGCCTCGGCCTGATCCTTCAGCTTCTGGATATGCCTGCGGTCGAGTTTCAACGTGATGGTTTCCATCCTCGGATGGTATGACCGTTGTGGCTTCAAAGCAATACCGCGAGGGTCGTCGACCCTGCTTTCAGAAACGGTTTGAAAACCTGGCAAAACAATTGAAGTGAGGCGGCGCTCCAGAATCACCTCAGTTTCGCTGTGGTCCTCGGCGGATTCGCCCGCAACCGGGCAGCAGCGTTATTGGCTGTTTTTGAGGAAGTTGCGGCCTAACAAGTGCTAAGCTAACCGGGGGTTTGACGGTCGATGCCTGTCCGAAGGTATCAAAGCTTTCTCCTGATCATCACATGGCTGATGATTCCGGCACTCGTTTGTTCCGCACAGAATCCCGCAGAGGAAGACAAATCCGATACTGAAGCCGTCCGTAATTCTGGCGCGTTCCTTGGCATTTCTTTCAAGAACAGGCCGTCGTTGCGAATCGGCGACTTCATGAATGTGAATCTTGTCGGGAAGTGGAATTTTGATTTTCAAGGTTTCGACCCGCCGAGGTGGAATCCTCCGGGAATGGTCAACGGGCTTCCAACCACTCCACCCACGTTCTACCTGACACGCGCCCGCTTCGGGGTGAAAGGCAACATCAGCCATCGCGCGGACTATGAATTCGAGAGGGACTTTCGCCAGACTTTTGGGAGCGATCATGAGTCGCATCCGTGGAAAGACGCGTACGTCAATTTCAAAGTCCATCCGCTGGTTGAAGTCCGGGCGGGCAAATTCAAAATTCCATTCGGCATGGAGGCGAGCCTCTCCGAGGATCGTCTGGACTTCGCCTTTAAGTCGCGAGTGTCCGATACGCTGTCGCCCGAACGCGAGCGTGGCGTCATGCTTCACGCAAATGTTCTTAGCAAGAACCGTCTGGAATACCAGGTGGGTGTCTTTCGTTACGATGGAGAGGGATCCGGCATCCACGGCAAACCGACGGCCGGCCGTACGTATGCGGCCCGTCTCTCAGGTGAGCCGTTGAGGAACGAGAAGTGGCTCCCCAAAACTGTCCGCCACGTTTACCTCGGTGTTGCATTGACGCGGGGCGCGTTGTTCGATGGTCTCAATGCTGTTCACGGAAGCACGTTTTCGAACTTTACGTTCTTCGATCATCTCTATGTGCGCGGTAATCGGACCAGGACTGGAGCTGCCATGTCGTGGTTGGAAGGTCCCGTCAGCATTAAAAGCGAATACATTCACATGTCCGAGGAGCGAAAGCGGCAAGGTATCCGCGGAGAAGATCTGCCGGACAAACTTTCTCGAGGTTGGTATGTGATGGGCACCTGGGTCCCACTTGGCCAGCTGAAATCCAGCGGCAAACCCCGGGATCCATTTCTGACGGGCCACGGCTTCGGAGCTGTGGAAGTGTCGGCGCGATTCGATGTGCTCGCGTTCTACAGCGCGCCCGGTCCGGGACTCCCATCGCGAAGCCCTCGAGCGCCCACGATTTTGCCCGACGGCGAACGCACCTGGACGTTCGGTCCCACCTGGTATCTGAATCACTTTGTGAAAATCCAGATTCACGCTCAACGTGAAAAGCTCACAGACATTGAGCGGAAGGCCGTTCTCGGCCAATCCCGATTTTGGACGGGAGTGATCCGGCTGCAGTTGGCCATGTGAGGTGGAATCATGCGAAGACGTTTGCATGTTTTTGTTGCTGCACTCTTGTCGATTTCGGCGTTCCCCTGCTTATCACTGGCTCAAACCACCGATGATTTGTTCAACGGAGACATTCTCCACGAAATTCGTATTTATATCGCTCCCGAGGATTACGACACGTTGAAGCAAACCAATTTCGTCTGCAGGCAGCAGGGTATAGACGCGCTCGCCGGCGCGGTCATCCCGACCTTGCCTCGCATCGAGTGCCATTTTGCCGTCGAGTTTCATTGGATCTTCAACGGTCGGGATATCGGTGGGCCGCAAGTGTCTTTGAGCTCGCACGGCTATGGGAGCCGCAGCAGCATTAAGCCATCGTTCAAGATCGAATTCAGCCGGTACGAAAGCCAGAATACTTTTCTGGGCCTGAGAAATCTGGTGCTTCGAGCCAATACCCAGGATGCATCGATGATGCACGAACGCATCGGGATGGAACTTTTCCGCAGGCTCGGAGTCGCCGCGCCTCGCGAGTCTTACGCCAGACTGTACATCAACGATCAATATGCCGGCGTTTACACCCTCGTGGAGGATCTCGATCCGGTCTTTCTGCAACGGAATTTCGGAGAGAGCGCGGGGTATCTGTACAGCTACGAATGGATGGACCCCTGGGGGTTCGAATATCGAGGTGCCGAGACATCGAAGTACTCGCCTCTGCCGCTCCGGCCGGAGAACAACGAAATCTACCCGGACCCCGCTCCCATCGAAGAGATGGTTCGCACCATCAACTTCGCAGACGATTCGCAGTTCCTGTCAGCGTTGTCGCAGTATATCGATTTGACTGCGCTGTTCAGAGAGCTGGCAGCCGAAAACTTCATGACCGACCAGGACGGAATCGTCGGCGACTTCCGTCTGAACAACTTTTTTCTTTACAGATTTCAGAACTCGGTTCGCTCCGTATTCATCCCGTGGGACAAGAGTCAGGCGCTGGCGGATGTTCATTGGAGCGTTTTCCACAATTTCGATTCAAACGTACTGACGCGCCGCGCTTACAACCTCGCACCGGGTCTTATCGCCACTTATAAGGACACACTGCGTCAGGTCGCGACGATTGCGGGAGGGCCCGGCGGATGGCTTGAACAAGAGATAACGAAGATATACACACAAATTAAGGCATCTGTTTACGCGGATCCTTACAAACTGTGTGACCCGCACCAAACCGGCTCTCTGCATCCTTGTTCAAACGACGACTTCGAAGCGGAAGTCGCACGATTGGTCGACTTCGCCCGGCAGCGCACCGGTATAGTGCTCGCGCAGCTGGATAGCGATCGAATTGCGAAGTGATTTTTCCAACAAAAATGCTGACGCCGAACGGCAGGAGCTGTGAAAAAAATCGAAGCGAAGTTTCATCCCCTCATTCGCTGCTCGACAGATTCTCCGGTGTTCAGCAGTTAAGTTGCGGGGACACGATCAGCCTTCGAGGAGGGGTTGGCGGCGCCGCCTGACAATTGTCGTGTTACCGAAATCGCGGGTAGCATGACATTTGAACTCACGAAAGCGGATCAATTGCCGATCGACACTACCGTTCTCTCTGGTTGCTATCGCGGACTCATTTCCGGCGGCGGATCACGTACTTTACGTTCAGGACGCCGGGCTGATTGGGCCGGTCCACCGTACCGGCGCGAATGCCGCCGATCTTTTCCATCGCCTTCTGTGAGCGGATATTGTTTTCTCCCACGTAGAAGACAACGTTGTCGACAAACTGAAAAGCGTGGTCCAGCAGCAGCCGCTTCATTTCGCTGTTGTACCGGCCGCCCCAGTATTTCCTTGCCAGAAACGTCCAGCCGATTTCGATCTCGGATTTTTCGGCGTCATAGCCATAGAAACGCGTTGACCCGATGATGGATCCTTCGGCTTTGTCCAGTACAACAAAACCGCCGCCACAATCGAGAGCGCCTTTGAAAAAGGTCCGGAACACATCCTCCCGGTAACGCGTGCTTTCGGGATGCTGCTCCCATATCAGCGGATCGGAGGCGACGGCGAACAGAGCGTCCCAGTCGTCCGCCCTTAGCGGTCGAAGTTCGAGGAGTTCACCGGTTAAGTGAGGTTGCAGGTCAAACGCCATCCGTCCATTCTAGCGGCGCACGAACCATTTGGGACCTGATATCTGGAACTGTGGATGGGCGTCGAGGACATGCTCGGGACACTCGATGTTCGCAGGGTTTTTACACAGCGTCACGCTGGAGGGAAAGGTCTCTTTCCGAGGTGAGAAGGTTTCGTGCGGCGTACAAGAGATCTTCATCGCGATGGAAGAAACAAGCGCCGTTGCGAATAAACCTTTCTGACGGACAGCGAAGATTGCCGGCGTTGCGGACAAAATCTTATCCGTGCGAAAGATGATCTCCGTCGTGAATCAGATCGTTTTTGTGGGCGCGCAAAATGTTTTTTCCGGCGCGCCGAAGATCGTCGCCGTGACTGAAAAAGTCCTCTCGACCCGCGGTCCCCGTAATCAACGGAAACCCGCGCCACTTGCGGCCCTCTGAAAAGATCTTTTTCGCGGCTGAAATAGTCTTTTCATTCTCCGGCAAGACCCGCGATGCCTCGCAATGAACCACCACCGTTACGTCAATAACTCTTGAAGCCGCGAAGCAGCCGTTCTTCAGGCATCCAGGAAGCCCGTCCGGAAATGAAAGGTTGTGTCCGTCACCTCGAAGACCTTCCTCCCGATATCAAAAGGTCCGTTCGTCGCGGTTCAGATCGATCAGGCGACTGAAGATATCGTTCAGTTCGCTCCGCAGAGGGCAGTCGCGCCCGCCGGTCCGTACCTGGCGTCTCACCACACGCGCAGAATGTCGTAGGCGTCGAGAGCCTTATCCTTGCCGATGATTCCTGCATCCATTGTTAATGACTGCGCAATCAGCAAGCGATCGAATGGGTCCCGGTGATGAAACGGCAGAGTTCGGACGATATCGATGTGGGCTGGCTCGATCGGCACGACTGTTGCCGCCAGTTCCGATTCGGCGAGCCCGGCGACGTCGCGGATACTCACTTTCAGTTCGATTCGGCCGAGGCTCTGCAGAATGCCGATCGCCCAAAGAGAAGCAATGCTGAGAAACAGTTCGGAGTCGGACTCCTCGATCGCCGCTCGCGCCGCTTTCGACAGCTTTCGCGGCTCGAGCGCGGCCCATAAGAATACATGCGTATCCAGAATGTACTTCACTGGTAGGCAACGAAGTCATCGATTGGCTTGTCCCACCCGGAAAGGAGTCGTCCCTTGCCGTTAAGGAACCCTAACTTTCTTGCACGCCGCGGCCGTTGGAATGGGACGATCAGCGCCACAGGTTTACCCCGGTTCATCAGGATGACTCTTTCGCCGCGGCGGGCCTTTTCGACGAGCTCCGAGAGCCGGGTTTTCGCCTCGTAAATATTGTAAGAGCTTGCCATCCGTTTAGACTAGACCAACTAGACCATCTTGTCAAACCCGGCGTCTTGTGCCGGTGTTCGAACGCTATTGCCGTATGGCCGTTAGTTTATGAACGCATGTGACGGCCAGAGAACCGTCTCCCACGGCAAAGCCGACGCGTTTGGTCGAGCCCGAGCGAAGGTCTCCAGCGGCGAGAATTCCGGGAACTGTGGTTTCCAGCGGACACGGTTCACGGTTGGTGAGGGGCCAGCGGCCCGACTTCATGGCGTCGACGCCGGTAAGGACATACCCCAGGCTGTCGCGCGCCACAGATTCCGGCAGCCACGAACCGCCGGGATCGGCGCCGATGAAAACGAATGCCGCAGCGAGCGGCAGCGTTTCTTCCGCGTCGCCGGCCGGCTCACTCTCACGTTGGAATGGCCGCAGTGTGATGCTCTCCATCCGCCGGTCTCCATGAACGGCCTTCACCTCGACGCCCTCGTGAACCGAAATGTTGGCAGTGGCGCGAATCCGTCCCACAAGGTATTCCGACATATCCTTGCCTAAACGTCTTCGGACCAGCAAGTGAACTGTCCGGGTACGGCAGCAATCGGCAAGATACATCGCGGCCTGCCCGGCCGAGTTTCCGGCACCGATGACGGCAACATCCTGAGTGTCGTAGAGCATGGCTTCAACGCTCGTACAGGCATGGTGGATTCCGGCCGATTCAAAACGTTCCGCTCCTTCGACCTCGAGCTGCCGCCAGCGGACACCGGTTGCGGCCAACACCGTGCGGGCGCGAAGTGCTGTACCGCAGTCGAGATATAAGGTGTGAAATTCATCGGGAGGGGATGCCGGCACGATGCGTTCGACGACGACGGGCGCGACCATTTTTGCACCGAATTTGAGCATTTGCAGAACGCCGCGTGTTGCGAGGTCGGTTCCGGAAAGACCATTCGGAAAACCGATGAAGTTTTCGATTTTCGACGACGCTGCCGCCTGACCTCCGGGCCCCAGACTATCGAGCACGATTGTGGAAACGCCTTCGGAAGCAGCATAAACCGCGGCCGCTATGCCGGCCGGTCCCGCGCCGACGATCGCCAGATCGACCGTGTCGGGCGGACAGTCGCGCCAGACGCCTGCCGTCGTCGCGAGCTCGCGCAATGTTGGATTGATCAGCCGCCGTCCATTGCCAAACTCGATGACTGGAGATCGTGGCGGGCTTCCCCAGCTCGACATTAACTGTTGTCCTTTCTCGGAAGCCGTGTCGTACCAAACGAACGGAACGAAATTTTTGAACAGGAATTCTCGAACGCGCGTCGTGTCGCGGCATTTGCCCGGACCCACCACTTTCAATCCAACTTTGGTGTCGATCAGCAACCGCCGCCGTTCCAGCGCCGCGGCAAGCAGAACTTCGCTGACGTGTGGGAGTCTGTTCAGCATCTCCCGAAATCGAGCGCCGGGAACGCGCGTTAAATGCGTGCGTCCTCTCGCAACTCCGGTGACAATCGGCGGCCTGCCGGTCAACAGATCGATGTCGCCGGAGAACTGGCCTGGACCGTGTGTGGTGATCCGTCGATTGTCTTGCGCCGGATTCAGAATCTCCATCGCTCCAGACTCGACCACGTACAAATCAACACCCTGTTCGCCCGGACGGAAAATAGTTTCGCCGTCGTCGTACCAGCACGACGTTCCCAGTTTTCGGAGCTGCGCGTGATCGTCAGGAGTGAGGTGTGGAAAGGCAATCTCGTTTGCCGGTGTTTGTAAAGCCGGATTCAAGTTATGCGCCATACATGAAATCTTACAGGAAACGATCCGTAACATTCCGGCGTTAGAATTTCAGGTAGTGGTGACGCCGTGCTCCGAGCGGGTAGCTCCGTGGGTTCTTGTCGCGACGATTCTGGGTTCCAGCCTGGTGTTCATCGACGGAACCGTGGTGAATGTCGCGATGCCCGCTTTGCAGTCGAACCTCAATGCAACCGTTGTGGACGTGCAGTGGGTTGTCGAAGCCTATGCACTTTTGCTGGCGGCGTTGCTGCTGGCCGGCGGATCGCTCGGTGACATCTATGGCCGGCGGCGAATTTATGCGATCGGCGTATTCGTTTTTGCGATGGCCTCGGCCTTTTGCGGGCTTGTCGGAAATGTGAGTCAACTGATTGCGGCGCGAGCATTGCAGGGAATCGGCGCCGCGTTGCTGGTGCCGGGAAGTCTCGCGATCATCAGCGCTTCGTATAGTGACCGCGACAGAGGCCGGGCGATCGGCACCTGGTCGGGCTTCACCGCGATCACCACGGCCTTGGGGCCCGTCCTCGGCGGCTGGCTTATCGAACATGCATCATGGCGCTGGGTGTTTTTCATCAACCTCCCGATTGCGGCAGCTGTGCTCCTGCTCACGTTTTGGAAAGTACCGGAGAGCCGGAATGAGGACGCAGGCGGCAAGCCGGATTGGCTGGGCGCGCTCTTGGCCACATTCGGATTAGGCTCGATTGTCTTTGGATTGATCGAATCATCGAAGAGAAGCTGGCACGACCCTCTCGAAATCGGAGTACTCACCACAGGTTTGTTGGCGCTGATCGCGTTCGTGGTGGTCGAGACCCGAGTTCGAGCGCCGCTTCTTCCTCTGAGTCTGTTCCGCGAGCGTCATTTCACAGGCGCGAATTTGCTGACGCTTTTTCTGTACAGCGCATTAAGCGCGATGTTTTTCTTTTTCCCGCTGAATCTCATCCAGGTCCAGGGCTACACGGCGACCGCAGCCGGGGCCGCTTCATTGCCATTCATTATTCTGATGTTTGTTTTGTCGCGATGGTCGGGCGGTCTGGTTGATCGCTATGGTGCCAGGCGGCCGCTGGTCCTCGGTCCCATCATCGCGGCGATGGGTTTCGCTCTTTTCGCTGTGCCGGGTGTCGACAGTCATTATTGGACCACCTTCTTTCCCGCCATTCTGGTTCTGGGATTCGGGATGGCGATTACCGTAGCCCCTCTGACGACGACAGTCATGAATTCCGTCACGCAAGGCCGAGCAGGCACCGCCTCCGGAATCAACAACGCGGTTTCACGAGTGGCCGCCGTGCTGGCGATCGCCGCCTTCGGGATCATGATGCTCCAGACCTTCAATAGCCGACTGACGCACGATCTGAACCAAATGAACCTGACGGTCACCACCCGCCAGGATCTTGATGGACAAAGGATCAGGCTGGCGGCGATGCAGGTTCCCAACGACATCGACGTGGAAACGCAGCACGCGATACGGCAATCCGTCGCCGAATCCTTCATCGCCGGATTCCGAACAGTCATGTCGGCCGCCTCCGGCCTCGCGTTGACAAGTGCCGCAATCGCATGGTTTGTGATCCGAGAACCCAAACAGCGCCGGAGGTCATACTATTAATCGCAATGGTAAAAACGAGACAGTCGGCGGAGCGGAAATATTTCGAGGCCTACATCATTTTCTACCGAGCTGACGGCGAAGCGGCCGTAGCAAGAATGCGGCGACCATTGTCTCGCACCGCAACTCGGCGCAAATTCAGAGAAGAAATATGCGAACAAGATTTGGGAAGAAACGAGCAGAATGAAGCGTCCAATCGCCAGGCGGGCGCTAATGACAGACACGCGATCGCAATGGTTTGACGACCTCATTCAGGACATTCGGTACGGAATTCGCAGTCTGGCCCGGCGAAAGGTCTTCGCCGCGACAGCTCTTTCGGCGCTCGCTTTAGGAATTGGAGCGAACACCGCGATCTTCAGTGTGATGAGCGGCGTCATCCTCCGGCCGTTTCCTTTTGCAGCGCAGGACCGGCTCGTTCACCTTTATGGAACGCCGTCGGAGCGAGGTGCAGCGCTCAACGCACAGGACGTTGAAGAGTTCCGGACGACGAGTCAAGCATTTGAAACGCTGGCCGGCTACGGCGTCGGTGCGCGGTATCTGCAGGGGCCGGACACGTTGGAACGCATCATGGCGGTCGAAGTTGAACGGCCCTTTTTTACACTGCTTGGCGTCGAACCGGCGCTCGGCCGCACTTTCACGGCGGACGATGCTTCGAACATGGCCGTTGCCGCCGCCTCATTTTGGCGGCGCGCGCTTGGTGGAAATTTGATGATGGGCGCCAGCATCACGGTCGATGGAATTCCCCGCACCATCATCGGCGTTATGCCGGATTCGTTTCAGTTTCCCTACGGCGCCGGTTCTCTTCTGGAGAATGTCGCGTCCGAATCCCGCACCGATCTCTGGATTCTGCGCGAGACGCCGCCCGGGCAGCCGCGCCGCGGCCGAAGTCCTGTCGCCGGGCGACTGAAGCCGGGCGTTTCCATCGCGGCTGCGGAAAGCGAATTGAACGCGATCATGAAACGTCTTGAATCGCAGACTCCGCAGCGTCCAAAGGGATTGGGAGTTCGGCTGGCCCCGCTGTCCGAAACGGTCATTTCAAAGCCGGTACGACGCTCGCTGTTCATTCTGTTCACGGCGTCCGGTTTGGTCTTGCTGCTCGCATGCGCCAATGTGACCAATCTTTCACTGGTGCGACTGACGATGCGGCGCAAGGAAGTCGCCGCCCGCGTGGCGATCGGAGCGAACCGGTCACGCCTGATGCGGCAGTTTTTGACGGAGAGCCTGCTGATCTCCTTCGCCGGCGGCGCCGCCGGACTCGCTCTCGCGTGGTGGGGCACAGACCGTCTGACGCAACTGGCCGCGACTCACATTCCGCGATCGCACGAAGCCGGAATGGACTGGCGCGTGTTTATCTTTTCGTTCGGCGTGTGCGTTGCCACCGGATTGTTGTTCGGATTCCTCCCCGCTTTCAGCGCCACGCGTACCAGCCCGCTGTCGATTCTCAATGACGCGACGAGCCACTCCACCATGAGCGTTCGACAACGGCGCTTGCGCGACGCGCTGGTTGTGGCGGAGGTCGCGCTGGCTTTCGTTCTGGGCATCGGCGCAACGTTGCTGGTCCGCGAACTGGTGCGACTGCGGAACACGGAAATGGGGATGATTCCGCAAAACGTCATGACGATGCACATCGGACAGCCGCTGTCTCAAACACCCGACGCGCTTCCTTTTTACAACATTGCCGCACGCGTCCGTCAGGTTCCCGGCGTTCGTGAAGCGGGATTCACGCAAATGCTTCCCCTGCAGAGTTCCGGCTGGTTTGCAAACTCGATCGACTTTCTGCGCGACCGTCCGCAGGATCCAGCGAATGTATTCACCATGGAACTCCGCTACGTCACGCCGGGATATTTCCGCACCCTCGAAATTCCGATGGCGCGTGGACGCGCCTTTACCGAAGCGGACACTAAGGATGCGCCGCCGGTGATTCTCATCAATGAAACGCTGGCGCGAAAGGCCTTCGGCTCCGAAGATCCAATCGGCGTGCGGACGTCGCGTGGCACGATCATCGGAATCGTGCGCAACGTTCGACAAGTGAATCTCGACAAGCCGCCCGCACCCGAGATCTATTACCCCGCCGCACAAAACTGGTCGCAGCTTGGCGAGTTGGGGATGTCGCTCGTCGTCAAAACGGAGGGCCCGCCGCTCGCTCAAGTGGATGCCATTCGTGCCGCAGTTCGCGAAGTGAATCCGCGCGCGGCAATATTCGGCGTGAAAACGATGGATCAGGTCGTCACCGAATCGATGTCCGACTTCCTTCTCTACCTGGCGTTGATGTTCGCCTTCGCTGGTCTCGCTTTGTTTCTCGCCGTGACCGGGACGTACGGCGTCATTTCTTATATAGCCACCGCGCGAACTCGAGAGTTTGCGATTCGAAGCGCACTGGGCGCCGGCAGCGATCAAGTGATGCGCCTGGTGTTGTTCGATGCGATGAGGCTGACTCTCATTGGTCTCGCCTGCGGCCTGCCGATCATTTTGGTGAGCCGATCGGTGTTGACCAATCTTCCAGTCAACGTGCGGCAGCCGGATCTCGTCACGATTCTCCCGGTCGCGGCCGCCACCGGGTTGGTCACACTGGCCGCCTGCGTGATTCCGGCCCGCCGAGCGGCCGGCGCCGACCCGATCACCGCATTGCGCCAGGAGTAATCCGCTTCAACGAATGACATAGTGCTGCCTCCTGGTCTCCCGTTGTTGCAACTGTTTGCTTGAGAAGATCAGCGACTGTATCTCCCCGGCGCTGAGCCGCGATGACCATGCTGGAGTCCAGGAATCAGTCCCATTTCGGCGGGAGTCGCGTTTCGATAACATTGTGCGATGCCGTATATTATAGGAATATACAGTGAATGATAGACCTCGATCTGGTCGAAATGAAGAAAAAGCCCAAAGCGGTTCCTGAATTCACGACTGAAGTCGAAGAGCGCCGTTTTTGGGAAGAGCACGACTCCACTCAGTATGTAGATTGGTCTGCAGCGAAACCTGCTCGTTTTCCCAACTTAAAGCCGTCTACACAATCAATTTCTCTTCGACTACCGGCCTCGCTTCTCGACAACATCAAGATTGAGGCGAACAGGCGAGACGTTCCATACCAATCTCTAATAAAAGTGTGGCTTGCGGAAAAGACGGCAGCGCTATCCACAATGCCCATTCGCTCTAAATCTAAAAAGTGATCGTGAGTATTGAGTTCCGTGCATGACGCATCGCTACCATTTTCCGTTTCTGCTTCCTTTAACTCTCTCCATTTCGGTAACGGAGCGCGAACTGTACCTCGGAATTCGCGGCCGCACGTTTATCGCGACCGATCGTTAGAACATCGCGCTGAGTGACGGTTGCGTCATCGTTTTCTGATTCTAGAAACCCGCAACCAACGCGAAGTCCACATCCGTTTTGACGAGGCGCTGAATGCCGCGGAACTGATCCATTTCGTCGTGTGAAACCAAGGACACGCCCTTTCCTTCGGCGCCTGCCCGGCCGCCGCCGGAGAGATCGCGTTAAGACCCCGGACGATCTGACTATTCGTCAGCCGGTACAACAAGCCGTGGCAGTCGTGGGGAACGGCGTGGGACAATGCTTGCGAGCCGGCTGGTCTTGAAAATTTCCGGTTCTATGATTTGAGGCATTGTTTCGGATCGTGGCTGGCGATGAACGGGACGGCCCCGAAAGCCAGGATGGAATTGATGGGACATAAAACGGCTTCGATGACGATGCGCTACTCGCACCTGTCGGTCGAGTACAAACGGCAGGCCGTGGCTAAGCTGCCGACATTCCGTAATTTAGAAACCGAGTCCCTCTTAAAATCCCCTCGGCGGAAGAAGCGAAAGTAGTAAGCTTCCGTAAGTCCTAGATATGAAAAGCTCGCCTGGGTGGCGGAACTGGCAGACGCACCGGACTTAAAATCCCGCTTCCGCGCATTTTCAATGACTTCCGAACACTAACGAAAACTACCGAAAAACTTTTAAAACCAGCGACCGGCGCGGGTTTGAGCGCAGTTGAAACCACTGAACTGTTACGAAGAGTACCGAAACAAAACTGGCAACAAACTGGCAACGCGAAAACGCAGACCTTTTGTCTGCGTCACGCAACCTGCGTGATGACCAGAGTAGATTACGCTTGCGGTGTGCTGTTGCCCCAGTTGTTCCTCGATTTGTTCCCCGAAGAAGCGCACCTGCACTGGCCGACGTTGGCACACCATGCACGAGCATACGTTGGTCACAGTTTTGGTCACTACTCTAAATAGATTTGCATCGTCTATCGTATCGTTTGCAGGAACTCTGAGACGCGCTCGACACGGACTGCTTTCAGCAAAATCGAGTGATCGTAATAATGCGTAACAACGCCAGCCATACGTAGATTTGGCATCCACACTGCATCCTGCGGCGTTCCACCAACTCGAAACCACACACCACAGCCGCTGAATCCCTCCGGATGCGCTGTGGGTTCATCTTCGATCATGTGATAAGACGCAAGAAAATGTCGTGTGGAATCGTACCCTCTGAGATTCTGGTTCGTGGCAAAAACGATCTCCTTGGTCTCAATGCTTGGAAAGGCAACGAAATTCCCACCCTCTATTGGCCTGGCGATGTCGCACGGGTATCCCATTGCAAATATCCCATACCCTTCATCCGGGGTTGTCTCGCCCTGGTCAAAGTTGAACAATCGGAGACGGTGCCTCGCCTCAACGCCTTCGGCAAGTTCTAAGACTGCGAGGTCCTCTTCATCCCAAAGTACGCGGTTCAACACAGGGAGCTGTTCAATCAGATGCAACTCCTCATAGCGCACGCCCTCCTCGCGTCGAAATTCATCCCTGGCCATGTTGCGTAGAGGGCCGTCGGGACGACAGAAGAAACGTAGCGCCTCTACTGGAGTGTCGTCAATGACATGACGCGCCGTGAGAATGAAAGCTCGACGGTCGAAAAGAATTCCAGTTCCCGTGCCAATCTCCCTCAACTCTCGGTCGCCTACCCCGGCGACGATGGCAACAGTATGTGAGGCAATAGCTTCTTGAATTGCAAGCACGGCATTGTCGCGGCGTTGTTCGTCTCGTGTCATGGACTCCAGAAATTAATATATCTGCCTACCCTAACAGGTCCTGACGAATCGACCGACTGACCCTTGGTAAAATGTCATGTTACCGCCGCGTCTCCCCTGCGGCTGACCCGCCGGGTTGATCCATTCGATCACCCCGATTGGATCTTCGAAATATTATGTGGCCGACCACATAAGATCTCTTCTGTGGCGTTCGCCGTTATGTGGCGCTGGTGATCAGCGTGGGTAAAAGCGAGATGCGGCCGTGTTCCTAACGCCACATAATTTCTAATCAGAGGTTTTGAAGAAACTGCATCAATGCGGCGTCCTTCTTCCAATGCCTTGAAGGAGCAGACCCATGTACTTCGCAAGCTGCGAGCGCCTTTGCCTTCATTTCCAGATCCACCTCCGCATAAACATTCGTAGTATTGAGCGAGACGTGCCCGAGCCAAGCACGGATAGTGTTGATATCGACACCCGCGCGGAGAAGGTGGGTCGCGGTTGTGTGCCGAATGGTATGTGGGCTCACGCTCTTCTTCGTCAATGAAGGTATGCGGTCCAGAAGTCGATGGACGTATCTTTCGACCATTGTGTGAACGCCAAAGCGCGTTATGGGCCGACCGCACCTGTTCAGGAAAACGTGATCAGTCGCAGGACGGTTACCTATCAAAAATGAGAGTTCAACCACAGTGTTTGTCCACAATGGACAAAGTCGAATCTTGTTTCCCTTGCCACGAACCTGGACGAGCGAATGATCACGCGAAACGTGAGCCAAGAAAAGATCGGCGATCCTGACCTGTGCAGCTTCGTCAGCTCGCGCGCCCGTGTTGTAGAGGAAGAGCAAGAGAGCATAGTCGCGGCGTCCTTGGTCCGTCGATTGATCGGGTGCACTCAACAACGCATCCATTTCTGATTTCTCTAGATAGGTAATCGTCGATCGCGGCGCTCGCTTCAGAGGAATGTTGCGCAGTTGCTCGCACCAGTCAATGTGCTCCGGGCTGTCCAGGGCGATAAAGCGAGCCAACGAGCGGATCGCGGCCAACCGCTGGTTACGGGTGGCCACTGTGCATTTGCGGGACTCCTCTAAATGCCGGAGAAAAATCCGCACTGTATCCGGCGAAACGTCAGTGACCGAAACGTGGTCAATCTGTTTGTGTGCTTTTTTGGCCACAAACGGAAGCAAGAGACGAAGCGTATCCCGGTAACTGCACTGAGTGTTTCGCGTCAGATTTCGTTCGGTTACCAAGTATTCAAGCAAAAAGCGCCGGACCCATGGTCCAATGAGGGTCGTCTTAGTCATTGCCGCCCTCCTGTATCGCGTAACGTTCGAATCGCAGACTTGCCTGATGCAGGAGATTAGGTGTTATTGAGAGATACGCTTGTGTGGCCGCCAGACGCGCATGGCCCATGTAGACCGATAGTTGTGGCAGGAGTTTCTGTACGTCCTTGCCCTCTCGATACCAGCTCGTTAATCGATGGACTGCCGATGTATGACGCAGATCATGAAGTCGGGGCTGGCAGCGCGGACCGCCTTCACGGTACAGACCCACATGCTTTCGGATTTGTTTGAAAGCTCTCTCCACCATGTGGATGGGTATCCGCTTCGAGGTCCGTCCGACAAAGAAAAGATCATCCGGTTTCCTGGATCGTGAACCTTGACGACCGGCGTACTCGCCAAGGACCCGAACCGTGTTCGGTCCGAGGGGAACGAGACGGCTTTTGAAGAACTTCGAGTTTCGGATCGTAAGCACGGCTGCGGAAAGATCAACATCGCTTATCGTCAACGATAACGCTTCTGATATCCGTAAGGCAGCGCCATACATTAGAAGAATAAGAGCGCGCAGTACAGATGCATCAAGATCACTGTCGCGTCGGCGACACCCCACCGAATCAAGTATGCGCCGCAGTTCAGCAGGCGAATAAATGTAAGGCTTGAACGCAGGAAGTTTCGGAATGGTGAGCGGTAATGGCGACGTTGTGACGAACCCGCGACTAATTGCATATCGATAAAACCCACGGAGAGCGTTGTGCTTCACATACCAAGTGGTTGTAAGTGCACCATCGCCAACAAGAAAGGCATTTACTCTCTCGGACGAAACGTCGGCGAGATCAGCCTCTGGTCCCACAGCGCGACAAAAGGCTTTCAGCTGGTTGCCATTGACTACAAAGCGATCACCAAGCGCTTTTCGGAAAGTGACGTACTGTTGACATATCATTTGAAGATTCATAGCAGCTCTCCCAAATCGAAGCTGGCTACTTCGCGGAGCCGCACGAGATCCACTTTGGCGTAAATCCGAGTCGCATCAGGATCACGCTGCCCGAGGTGATCACCGATTTCCTTCAAAGAGAATCCTTGGTTGATCAAACGGGTTGCACAAGCGTGCCGGATTGCATGCGGCCCGTGATGCTTGAGAGATGGAGCCCTCTTGCGCAGTTGGCCAGCAACGATCGCCCACGTTGCGCCATTCGAGAGAGGACAAACCGGCGCGTGCCTCGTCAGAAAGATTTGCCGATGGGGCGATCTCGGTCGTACTTCCTTGAGGTAACGTATGATCGCCGCCCCGACGGATGGATGGAGCGGAAATAGGTGGCGTGCAGATCCTTTTGACCGCGTGAAAACGATCGTTTCCTGCTCCCAGTTGATGTCCGAGAGTCGCAGGCGAGCGATCTCTCTTGAACGAACGCCATACACCGCGAGTAACATCCAAATTGCGTGATCGCGGATGGCGGTAGGATGATCCCCGGCGGTGGCATCCAGGATTTCTTGCACAACATCCCACGTCGGCCCAGACGGAAGCGTCTCGTCCTGAAACACGCGAGGTGCCATGATCGAAGCAGCGATGCCAGCGGGGCACCAGCCTCTCATTTCGGCATATCGAAAGAATGACCGAAGCGATGAAGCATAGGCTCGAATGCTTATACGCGCATAATGCTCTTCATTCACTTTTCGCAACAGGAGCGAATCGACATCAGCGACGGCAATCGTTGCAAGAGATCGCTTTCCGGCAAGCAGTTGATCGAGGAATGGCTGCACGTCCTACATCGGTATTCGACCGTTTTCGGGGAAAGACCTCGGTCTTCACTCATAAACCTTGTAAATTCCGTCAACATGCGGTCACAGACTGTTAGGGGTTTTGATGTGGCGCGGAAACGGTTTAGGAAAGTCAGCCATTCAACCGCCAACGTTGTGAAGTATGCCCGCGAGTCTTTAACATACCGGCTCTTCTCCGAAGGCAACTTGCGCCTCGACCATCGGCGTGCCGCGTCTTTAATCTCAGTGAGGCTAATGCGGTCTTTGGGCCGGTGACCCAATTTCAGATGGTCTACGATTGACAATAAGAGCAGAGATTTCGCGCGCAGGGTTGTCCTGGACATGCCCTGCGATGCACATTCGGCTAGATACTGGCGGCGTTCTTCAACGAGGGGGGCCGAGAGTTGACGAGTCAAAGCGTCGGAACGGGAAAACAATTGGTTAAACATTGAATCGGACTCCTTTCGAAAAATGGGAAAGCGATCCGACTCTACGTCGTCATCAACGACGGTGACTGTTTAAACCCGACAATGAGAGCGATTCGCGGAACGTATCCTTTGAGTTCCAAGGTTCCCGATTTTGCCGACATACCGGGAATTGAGACGGGATGGGTAAATACTACGGCGTTTTCGGGGGAGTAATCGCGCGAGGCGCGCGTTGATCTTCAAGGTCCGAGGATAGAACTTTTAAGCGGGGTGCGGCAAGTATGTGAACTTCGTCGGTGGCCGGCAGCGGTTGAAAAACGGTGTCGCTGTTGGTCCCAGTCTGGGTGTTATGTCAACTTCGAGGCTGGCGGCAGCTGCGGCCCGCTCTGCCCCGCGCGTGATTGGCGAATGTCTCCTTTCGACCCAAAGCCGCCGCAGCACCGGGGAGAACGAGAAGTGCTCGCTTTGAACACCTTACTGAATCCTTTTCGACCGAATGCCCCTCCTTGTCTATGATGCTCGCTGTGATCGGGCAGATCGAGGTGATGAGATGTTTTACCGCAAGAACATGGGCTCTAAGGAAAGCTGGGCGCGGGTGATCGGCGGTGCGTTGATCGTGGCCTGCTCACTCACGCAAATCGGTCTGACGCTGCTCGGCTTGGTGCTTGCCATAAGTGGCGTGCTAACGGCGCTGACGGGGCTGATTGGCTTCTGCCCCGCTTGTGCCATGGCTGGCCGCAAGTCGCTCGAAGGTCTACGGTGATCCGGGTCGATACAGCCTTGTTCGCCGCCGCCCAGGCCGGCGATCCGGTCGCTCTGGACAGGATGCTGCGCGAACTGCAGCCCGACATCCGCCGCTATGCAAGGCGCCAGTGCCATCGCACGACGGCCATTGAGGACGTGGTTCAGGAAGCTCTGATCGTGCTGTACCGCCGCCTGGGCACTGTGCGCGACCCTCTGGCCATAGCGGGCTGGATATTCCGCGTGGTCACCCGGCTGTGCATGCTTCCCGTGCTGGCGCTGATACGGGGCGCGGAAGAACTGACGGAGCGGCACGAGGCTCAGTACTTTGCGCAGGTTCCAAAGGACGAGCTGCGTATCGACGTCGTCCGTGCGCTGGAGTCGCTACCGGACATGTACCGCGAAGTGATCCTGCTGCGTGACATGGAGCAGCTCACCATCGGCGAGACGGCCGATCGCTTGCGCATCACTCGCGAAGCATGCAAGAGCCGTATTCATCGCGGCCGAGCTCTTCTACGCGAGTACCTGCAAGGCGACGAGTCGCGAGGAGGAAAGAAATGAAGCAATTTCTTGGAAAAAGTCCATCTGGCTTGTTCGCTACACAAACCCTGACGGGTCATGTGATCCGCGGTGCTGTGGCGTTTGCCCTGCTCTACCTTGCAATCGAGCAGCAGCATTTGCACCCTGTCGCATCGTTGTTGGCGGGTTTGCTGGCGTTGGTGGCTATGCGCGGCTGCCCGGTTTGCTGGACGATCGGGCTGGCAGAAACCATTCGACAGCGGAGGTTGGAATGAGCTCGCAGCGAGTGTCGGGAACCACTGCGCAACGAACCCTTGCCGTCCTGGGTTCGGCGGTTTTCTTCGTGGTCGCCCCATTTACGCTGGCGGGGCTCGTTCCATGGTCGATCACGGGTTGGCAACTCCGGCCGCCGTTCCTTGGTCTGGAGCTGACGCGCGGCCTCGGCGCGATAATGATTCTCGCAGGCGTGCCTGGGCTCGTTGACGCATTTGCGCGTTTCGCGCTGCAGGGTCTCGGCACCCCCGCGCCCATCGCGCCGCCCCGGAATCTCGTGGTGACCGGTCTCTACCGTTATGTGCGTAATCCAATATACGTCGCGCTCGTTGCCATCATCCTGGGTCAAGCGGTGCTGATGGGCGATTGGCGCCTCATCGTCTACGGCGCGCTGCTCTGGCTCTTCTTCCACGTCTTCGTCGTGGCGTACGAAGAACCCACGCTCGAGCAGACGTTTGGGAGAGAGTACGAGGCGTTCCGCGCCGCCGTCCCGCGCTGGATACCGCGGATGACCCCATGGCGGTCGGAATGATTAACGGAATGTCCGCTATGCAGCGGACAGCGGCTTCAGCGCAACCGGCCCCAAGAACTTGCTCCCCACCCAGCCAATGACGGGATCGGACTTCCCTGAGCAAAGCCTTCGGGTGAAATTATGTAGCGTCGGAATCGGTTCGGCGCATCTGTATCATTGGCTCGCGTTGCAGCGCCACATAACAGCGAACACCACAGAAGAGTTAAAACTGGATGGCTTCCGAGCCTTCGCCTGAATCGAGAACGGTCCAGGTCGCCTCCTGTCCCGCAATGGAAACACGTTCGCGTCGTTCCGAAGCCTCGGGCTGACGTGGCGGAATGTTTCCGGAGCGCGGACGGTGTTCTTGAAGGAGGATCGTCTGCCTGGCGTGTAGCATTTCATGGACCAGTCTAGGCCGAACCCGAAGGCATGATTTTCTGGTGAAGATCCAACGAGTTGTCACTTTTTCTCAGTTAATGTGTCGTGGCGTTACCGCAGCATTCTTGCTTCTACTGGCCGCTGAGTCTGCTTCTGTCACCGCTGGTCTTGCCCAAACCGATCTGCGCGTTTACAGGGGCGTTAACCGGCTAATAGTTGGCACGAGACAACTAAAGGCGAACGAATCGTGGTCAGGTCCCATCTTTACTGACCAGGCAGGGAACCGCCACCCATACTTGAAATGGGGGGCAGGCTGCTTCGTCACAAACGATGGCCTCATCCTCACCGCTAATCATGTTGTAACTGAGGAGGAATCTTATTTCGTCGGGGGATGGACGAACAATGGGATTGGAACGGAGGCGGTTGTCGTGGCGCGAGATGAAAAGTCCGACCTCGCTTTGATCAAAGTCAAGCCACCAGAACAAACGCCTTGGATTACTGGACCATTTGTCGACAGTTCATTAATCACTGAAGGGACAGATGTAATCATATGGGCGTATCTGTTTACTCCGGCTGCATTCATGCAGTTTCTCCGCAACGGTAAAGTAAGTAATGTTGAGAGGCTGTCGGGTGTTGATAACATGTTGTACTTGGAAACGACAGCTATTGATGGCACGAGCGGATCACCTGTTTTTGTGCGTAACGGAGGTCAACCTGTGGGGATTGTAAGTTCAAAGCTGACTGTCGGCGATGCCAGGTTGCCGAGTGGGATAATTGCCGTCGTTCCCGGTGAAAGGATAAATGCTTTCCTCAAGGGAGCCGGTGTACCCGGATACAAATAGCCAAATACTTGCAACTTGTTGCGAGGGCGCAACCGTAACTGAACAGCTAACTCCTCCAAGCCGTTTTAGCCGAAGCACAGCCATAGCACATCGCGCATTTCGTTGCCCCCGCACGTTTTATGCATGCACCAAAGCAACACCCCGTCGATACTCGTCAAAGTGCTGTCACACCGCGTGAAGTGTGACTCACTGTGTTCAGGTTGACCGCGAAAAACAACACGATCACCGCTGCTCATGCCGTAGTTGCCCCCAATTTCCAATTCTGTTCAATAATCCGAGTTCTTCGATGGTCACCGGCCACTCGTTGCTGCGATGCAGCTGCAGAAGTGCTCGGTACACTTCTCGATAGATTTTGATTGGTGACAGCAGTTCCGGGTTTGTCTCCATCTTCTTCAGATCGCAATATAATCGGGTGAGTTCAGCCGCTTGCTTGGCGGCCTCCGCTATTTCCCTCTGCTCATCTTCCCGCCGTCGCTGCCATACAGACGCAAGCGCGGTTATACTCGAACCTATCACCGCGACCAACGCACCGATAGAAACGCCGATCAGCGTCGCCGTCACAGGGCTGTTGGCAGCCTGGCCAACGAACCGCCAAAGCACGAGTCCAACAATAGCCAACGCTATGACAGGCACCAGCATGAAGTAGGCCGTAACGGTTTTCGCGCTCATTCCTGTATCCCCACAAAAACTCCTGAAAGTGTTGTGGGCGTCAAAATAGCACGCCCTTGCAGCAACTGTTCCAAAAAGTTACGCGCAAATTCCAGCGGTTTGAATGCCGAAACATAGCATTTACTCTCTGGAGTTTTATCGTTCCATTGCGAAACTTTTGGACATCTTCGTTAAAGGAAACCGAAGCCGCAATAGATGGGACCCAAAAAGGAGATTATGCCCCCTACCCCGGCGGTGCCGCCGGACTTAACTGCTCGCCATCATCGTGAAACCCAAGGCAGAAATAATAATGAAACACACGCCAATAACTCTTGGCACCCACCACAACGTTGGGTCAGACGGGTCTATTTCATGATGGGCCGTGCTTGCCCAGCCTAACAGCCCCTGCGGGTACAACAAACTCCAAAGCCCAACTGCGAAGAACAAGCCCATGCCTGTCACCCCGACAATCTTTTTGGGCAGGAAAAAGAACCCAATACACCAAGCGGTCGCCGCGACACTGAGAAACCGTTCGATTGTTTTCATGTCGTAGGGGCCCCCCACCACCCTGGTGCCTCGAATTAGAAATGCGCCGGTTCCAAAATTGGATCGGGGATGAGACGTTCTCGAAAACACTGCGCATGACAAGACCACACCTGCCATTTCCCCTTGATCGTCGTTACCTGCACTCGACACGGATCATGCTCGGTGTCATCGATGTCCTTTCCGCAAAAGCAACAAGGCCCCCATCGAACGGTAATTTCATTTTCCATACGTCGCCATTGTGAATCGAATCGTGAGTGAAGGAGCAGATTTAAGCATCGACTCACGATAAAATCGTAGTCCGCTATCCAGCAGAATCCACGCACAGGGAGAGTTTTAATGCGTCTAAGGCGTTTGGGTCGAGACTACTGGGCTAAGACTAATGATTGGAAAGTATCGCACGAAGAAATCGATGTCCAACCATTCAATGAAACCAAAATCGAAGTAAACGATAATGGCTTGCAAACAATTAATGTCAGGAACGCCAGATATGAAGGCGGCGTGCGAGTGTTCTTGGGGCAAATTCGAGACGCCAGCGGAACGCGCGGCAGTGACTTCTGGCTCGACTTATCGCGGGATGAGACATTAGAAATGGCGGAGAAACTCGTTGCGACGGTCCGGTCACAGATGCAGGAGAAATCTCAGTAGTAATTAACAACTCACAATCGTGGCGTTGAGTCCGTTCGTTTTATAGTTTAAGCCGCCCGCACATGAGGCTCTCCTATTCGCGTGAGATGGGACCCAAAAAGGATTTGTGCCCGTCCCCTCCCGAAGCACTTACCTATGCCCCATGATCATCAAAACGTCGCAAGACAGAATAAAGTCAGCGGGACATTCGCGGGTTCGTTCATGGTGGGCTGACGAGCAGTCCACCGCCCTTTAGGGCTTCGTTCGTTTCCACCCCCTTGTGAACCTTGATGCGGTCGCTTCTTCTCGTTATTGTTGTGAATCACTGTTTCTCCTATAAAGTTATGCTCGAACCCTCTCGGTTCTTGTGGGCTTCTATCATTCCACCGGCCATAACAGTCTGCACGGGTAAGATCGGCGTAGCAGCCGCGTAGGTTCTAAGGTAATCAATCGGGCGAGCCGTAATGTGACAGATCGTCCTGCACAGTGAACATGAGCTATCCGTAGCAGTATGCGTGCAAAAGGTGTTACATCTCGGATACTATCGCGACCGGCTTTGCAGTAGTGAGACGATGGGATGGCGCACTATTGAGTAGGTGTGACAGACGATTTAACACTGAGTGTGACCGTTATATTAGGATAGTAACGGTTCGCGTAACGTCTCTCGTAACGTTTCGCGTACTTCCAAACTATAGCCCGCGCTAACAAGCGTTGCACTTAACTATACCGCGTTTGTACCTTCATTGTGAACTATTTACCGCGCTAAATAGTGATTATGAGCAAGAACAACGATGAAGGCCCGTCAATCGGCACTTTCGGCATTCGCCTGATTTTCGTAGGCTCAACGTGTCAGGTGCCGGTTATCACCTGACTGAGAGGCAGGCGCGAGTAGTTGAGATTCTTTATCGCGCCCTTCAAAACGGGACACCTGAAGTATCTCACCGGGAAATCATGAAGATGCTCGGTACTCCAAACAGCAAACTGAAGGACTCCTTTCGCGGTAGTGCAGCGTGGGGAACACTGGTCGTTCCGGGAAGTACTCGCGGCACGTACCGTTTGAACATATAGCTCAACCTAAACCCTCGAAATACGCCGATCATGCGTCTTCCAATGTTGGAGACCATGCTTGAAACTGAGAAAAATGGCTCGCGAAAGCGATTGTCACCGGAAGTCATGATCCATACCTGGCGGCTGCGCGAACTGCTGAACGCCTAAGCGAACACAGGCGGGCAAACAGGAAACATTGCATCCCGCTCGCAGTCCGCAACCCGCCCAAAATGTCGAGCGGCTTTTCAGGTCCCGGTTCTCCATACAGCACCGGAATCTGTAAACCCGCAACTGAACTCGCACGCAGAACAGATTTTGACGACGGCGCAATTCCGAATGACGCCAGTCCCCAGAATTTCTGAAGCAAGGATGATGATTGTGTTAGAACCTCAGTCAAAAAACGAGCCGCAAGCGGCTTCCCTCAGAACCGTTCCCTCTCGGCAGCGACAGCGAAAAGCTGTAGTCGATCAGCCACAACAGGCCGCCGTAACCTCCGAACCCGTCGAGAACTTGGGTTCTCGCGTGATTCGCAACGTTCAGATTCAGACTGTGCCGAATAAACGACTGTTCGGTGTTGCGGCTGCGGCCAAGTACCTTGGCATTTCTGACGATACGCTGCGCAAATACGCGGATCTTGAGCAGATTCCGGTCTACCGTTTCATCAACGGGCACCGCGCATTCAAACTTGAAGATTTGAACAGATTGATTGACGACCTCCCGTTGTGGAATCATCGCAGCACCAGCGATACAGCCCGCGCCGGTCGCGTTGAGGAGGTATCGTGAGTCAACGCAAGAACGAAAAGAACATTTTCAAAGAGACAGATAAACGAAATGGCAGAGTTCACACCGTCGTTTCCATCCAATGGCCTGACGGCGAGAGATTCCGGCGCAGATCCGCGAATCTCACGTTGGCGCGGGATCTTTTGGCGAGAATAAACGGTGCCATTGTCAGCGGCACGTGGAATGAACTCAGAAAGGAGTTGGACCCGGAACCGGAACAGGATCACACAATTAACCAATTTGCCGATGTCTACCTTGAAGAATATTGCAAGGTTCGCAATCGGTGTCCTGATTTCAAGGAAGAGCGATTAAAGGTCATCAAGGAGATTCTCAGAAGTGTGAGGTTGCGTGAGTTCACCAGTGCTCACGCAGCGTATTTCGAGAAGGAGCGGGCCAAAGCGATTAACCCCAGAATGGGTAAGCCAATTCGAAAGGCGACGATCAATCGGGCACTGGCGGTATTGAGTCATATGATGACGTTTGCACTAAAGAAAAAATTGATTCCACCGCCGCATCCGATGGCCAGATACGGTCGACTTCCGGAAGAGGAAAAACCTCTCCGGGTTATGACACTTCAAGACGAGCGCAGTCTCGTTGAGAGGGTCATGGATGAGAACTTGATAATCGGTTGCTATGTCGGATTGCTGGGTGAAACCGGCTTACGAAAAGCGGAGGGCCTCAATCTGAAATGGGATTTCGTTGACTGCGAGCGTCGTGTTCTCACGGTCGCGGCTTCGAAAAGTGGCCGCACGCGGCAAGTTCCTCTTTCGGATTTTGCGCTGCAGTTGCTGGCGAAAGTGCCGCAAGTCGGGGACTGTCCATACGTGTTTGTCTGGCCCGATACCAAACAGCGGGTACGCGACCCGCGCCATTCATTCTTTGAGGGGCGCCGCAAGGCAGGTCTGCAGTGGGTTGGGTTTCACGACTTTCGGCATTTTCGTGCAACGCAGTGGATCATGCGGGACGTCGACATCCGAAGCGTTCAGGGCTTGCTGGGTCACCGCCACATCGCGACGACGGAGCGTTACGTTAAATTTGTGAATAGTCATGCGTCGAAGTTAGTCATCGAAGCGCAGAGGCTGGAGGACCAGGAAATGACCGCTGTAAATTGGCAACAGACTGGCAACGGGGAACAGGTAAAATCAACTGTCTCGGTAATTCATTGAAAATAAAATCGCCTGGGTGGCGAAACTGGCAGACGCACCGGACTTAAAATCCGGAGCCCTTCACTGGGCGTACGGGTTCGACCCCCGTCCCGGGCATCATTACTCACGCTTCGAAACAGAAAAGAGCATTGACGCGAAAAAGCGGCCTTCAATCGCGCGTATCTGTCGATCTCACCTCGACATCGATGCGGCGAATAAACAGGAAGAGACCGCTGCATGCGGCAAAGAGGATGCCTGAGATGAGGGCGGCCGGTAGAATGGACTCGGGGTGTCCTGCCAGGTAGGATTCCAGCGTTGCCGTCAGCAGCCACATCTGAATCACCAGTAAAATGGCAATCAGCGCGATCGCTCCGTCAATCGCAGTCGCGCCACCGCGGCGGGTCATATTTCAACTCCGGTTGCAATGATGTCTTGTCCTTCGCGTTTGAGGGTGATCCGAGGGAGGGGACGGGGCGGGGGGCCTTGCAAAACGGAACCATTTTCCACAGAAAAGTATCCTTCGTGGCATGGACACTCGAGGCGTTTCCGCTCCTGAGCGAAGTAAACAGCACATGACAGGTGTGTGCACTTCTGGCTGTAAGCGACGATGGTGTCGGGCGCCGGGCGCAACATGATGCAAGGATCTTCTGTTGTGGGATAAGAAAAGAGTTTCACCTCTCCGACCGCAATATCATTGAGTCCCGCCACACGCTGCGGCGCGGGCGAGGCTTTACCGGCAAACCAGCTGCGCACCAGAATCCAAAGGTTCCCGATAAACATCCCAAGGCTGGTAAGGATCAGGAATTTGGCAAACTGCCGCCGCGCAACGTATTTTTCAGTCGCGGCTTCGATGGCAAACTCATCGCGCCACAACGGCTGTTGTTCGATGGACTTCTTATTCATGGCTCGGGCTCCCACATGAAGTCCGCGATATCGACATTAATTTCATGGGCGGCCGACGGTACCATCATGAAAACTTTCGTGGTGACCCGTTCATTTCCAAAAAAGAAGATGTTGTTCGGCTTTTCTCTCCGCGTTTGTCGAATGTAGTCGATGGGCACATAGGCAAGCGCCTGACTCGGACAGACGGTTGCACACATCGGGCGCTTGCCGGCTGACGTCCGGTCGTAGCACATGTCGCACTTCATCATCTGTTCCAGTTCGCTCTTCATCTTCGGAACGCCAAAAGGACACGCGTAGACGCAATTGGAGCACGCGATACAGCGCGGCTTCAGCGACGATTGCACAACCCCATCTTCTGTTTGTTTGATCGCGTCGGCCGGGCAGGCTTCAGCACAGGTCGGTCGATTGCAATGCATGCACACGGTTGGTGCGGTCGCGATGGTGTTGCGCCTGTCGATGAAATCCATATGGATCATCGTGTGACCACGATGGGTTTCGCACTCCGCGCACGCATTGACGCAGGCCTCGCAGCCGATGCAGCGCGATGGATCAACGAAGAAGCCGTAATCTAGCCGTCTCTGTGGATTTTGCATGCGGATACCTTATATTCCGGAATCTTGCTACGAGGATCGACCGTTCGATGCGTCAGCCTGTTTGCGCTTTTCGAGCCAGGCCAGTGATATGGAATGAAAATAGTATCTGGCCGAATAGTGCGTACGAGCATTGCACGAACTCGCATTTCACTCCGGCGCGTCGTGACAATGACCCAATCGTTATCCTTAATGTTGTGTAACGCTGCAAGCCTCGGGTGGATTTCAACTCTTGGTTCAGGATACTGATCCACCAGCGCCCCGATGCGACGAGTCTGTGTTCCGGACAGATACTGGCTCACGACCCGGCCGGTGGTCAGATAGATCGGATACTCTTCGTTTACCGGGTCGCCGGATTCCCGGTATTCGGTGACCTGGAAATGCGCCTTGCCATCCGGATGAAAGGTCCTGCCGCCTTCAAGCAACCTCGGCGTGCCGGGATGATCTTCCGTTGGGCATGGCCAGAAGACGCCCAACTGTTTGTCGATCTTTTCGTAGGTGATTCCGTAATAGTCGGCGATCCCTCCACGCGACGCCTCGCGAAGTTCGTTGAAGATGTCGCGTGGCGCTTGAAAATCGAAGAACTGTCCGCGACCAAGCTCATGCGCCAGATCGCAAATAATCTGCGAATCGAGGCGTGCGTTGCCTGGAGGAGTTACGGCTTGCCGAATGTGAATAACGCGGCCTTCGACGTTGCACGCTGTTCCTTCCTCTTCTTCGTGCAAACTTCCGGCTAACACAACATCGGCATAGTGCGCCGTCTCGGAGAGGAAGAAATCGATGACGCCGAAGAACTCCAGTGTTTCGAGAGCTTCTTTCGTAAAGTTCGCGTCCGGTAGCGAAACCAGTGGATTGAAACAAATCGACAAGAGGCCTTTGATTTCGCCGCGATGGATCGCGTCCATAATTTCCATTGCCGAGTAGCCGGCTTGTGGAATCTCCGCAGGTTCGATGCCCCAGACTTCGGCAACGTGCCGTCGTGCCTCCGGATCGTTAATGGAGCGTTGCCCCGGCAGTTGATCGCATTTCTGGCCGTGTTCGCGGCCACCTTGACCGTTGCCTTGTCCGGTGATCATGACGCACCCGGCGCCCTCGCGCCCGATGTTGCCGGTTGCCAGGCATAAATTGATAAGGCCGAGGACATTCTCCACACCTTTCGAATGGTGCTCCAGACCTCGGGCGTGCATTGCAAATCCGCGCTTCGCTTTGGCAAACCAGTGGGCGGCCTTTTCAATCGTGTCCGGTGGGACGCCGGTAACGCGGGCTGCCTTGACGGGGTCCCATGACTTCGCCGACTCCGCAACGGCTTCGAAACCGGTCGTGTGCTTTTCAATGAAAGATCGGTTTTCGAGGCCGTCGCGCACGATCACATTCATCATGCTGAGAAAAAGTGCGAGATCGGTGCCCGGGCGGACGGGAAGGTACAGATCCGCGTTTCGAGTAATCGGCGTCATCCGCGGATCGATCACAATCAACTTTCCACCAGCATCGTGGAATCGCCACACGTAGTCGGTTGTAATCGGGGAGCATTCCGCGGTGTTCGATCCAGCAATGATGATCACATCAGCTAAGGGGATATCGCTCCACGGGTTTGGAGCTCGATCGATCCCAAAGGCGAGCTTGTACGCCACTCCCGCCGAAACCATACACAACCGGCCGTTGTAGTCGATGTGGCGCGTCCCAAGTGCGAGGCGAGCGAACTTACCGAGAAGATACGCTTTTTCGGTCGTCAAGGAAGCTCCACCATACACGGCGACGGCATCGCGTCCGTATCGTTTTTGTATTTCTCTAAGTCGGGTTGCCGTGAAACTTAGCGCTTCATTCCAGCCGGCGGAGCGGAATCCTGAAGAATCGCGCATCAGTGGAGTCAGGAGGCGGTCGGGATGCGTGCTTTGCATGTATCGCTTCACGCCTTTTGGACAAAGCATTCCGCGATTGAATGGAAACTCTTCCCACGGCTCAAACCCGATGACTTGATTGTTTCGGACTTTGAGTTGAATTCCGCATTGCTGGCCGCAGAAGCAACAGTGCGTCTGGACCAGCTTCTGCGCAGGGTCCTGCGCCTCGCTCTGCCAGCCTCCGGGAGGTTCATAATTCAGATGCGGTCCATAGCGCTCGGCAAGTGCGGCTTCATCACTCGGCGGCCGTGCCATGAAGCTCCTTTTTCAAACGCAGCTGGCTGATGGCCAGGGACTTTCGTTTACAGGCCGGGCAAACGTCCTGCCATGTTTCAGATGTTGCGATGGTGTAATCGAAATCGAGTTGGCGTAACACCGTTTTTATATCCTGAATCTGCAGTTGAGACGCAAAACGCGCTCCGCATCGAATGCAATGGCTGCCCGGATCCGCAGTGCCTTCGGCCTGATATAACTTCACACCGAGTTGAGCCGGCCGTTGAAAAATGTGGAAGAATTTTCCGAAGGGGAGATAAAGCAGCCCAGCGACGACGGTGATGGCGTGAAGGATCGACAAGAAATCGTAGAAACTTCCGCGCAGCCACAAGGTGGACGCGGTGAGTGCGAGACCCGTTACCGAAATCGCCGTCAACAGGATGAGCGGAAAGAAATCCATTGAGAATGACTGAACGGCTTGAGCGCCCTGATCACGCAGCCGCCTTTGAACGGCAAGGAAGACGCCGGTGAGAACCATGACAGCCGCGATATCGAGTCCGTGAAAGATGATCCATGACAGAAAGGTCCGGATCTTGAATGAGGCTACGTGGAATCCGAATAGGTAGGCGCCGTAAACCATCTGATCGTTCGGAGCAGATCGGAAGTGCACCCATCCAAAAACAAGCGGAAACGTGATCGCGACCGCCAGCAGGCAACCCCAAAAGATGAGCTGATGCATCCACCAGCGCGCGCGCGATCGCTTCGCAATGAACGTTTGTAATGCAACGTGAGTCACGGTGCTCTTTACGGTGAGAGCGATGCCGCCGATTCCTTGCCTTCGCAGCAGGTCCCACGTTCGACGCCAATATAGCCGGGTTGGCGGTTTTTCAAGCCAAACGGAGTAGTGATACGCGACCCCCCAAACCATGAAGATTGTCGCAAACGTATAGATGACGAGCGCCGCGTCGAAGTTCTGCAGATTTCGCGACCCAATCACAATGAGTGCCCCGAGAAGCGCTGTTACGGATGTTGCAAATGCTCCGGCCCGCAAGTGCGTCACACGTCGCGAATGCTCCGCCGTCATGACAGCTTCGAGCTCCTCCCGGTGCGGCAGGAAGACGAGTGCGTTCAGCTTCCACAGAGCAGCAGAAACCGCGGCCAGGAGAACAAATCCGGGCCAGATCACGCCGAATCGATCGCGAAAGAAACCGAGAAGAAGCGGCGGAAAAAAACCGCCGAGTCCACCCATGGCTCCGACGAGTCCGGTCACAATGCCTGTATTGTTCGGAAAATACTGCGGGACCAGTTTGAACACGCCGCCATTACCTAAGCCAAGCAATACAGCCGAGCCCAATGCCCCGACGGTAAAGGGAAGAATGGAAGCGGACGACATCAACAGCGCGAACGGAATGATCCCGGCAAATACACCCCAGAGTACGCGCGCTCCGCCGATGCGATCGGACAGCCATCCACCGACCGGCCGCATCACTGCAGCGATTACAACAAATCCGGCGGCCCGGAACCCAGCGTCACCTAGCGTCAACCGAAACTGATCGCGTAACAACAACGGCAGGTACACCGATAACGCAACGAAACCGCCGAACGTCAGAAAGTAAAAACCCGCGAGCGACCATGCCAATGGCTCAGTTCGCATCAGCCGGACCATTCTTGCGATTCCGGCGGGCGCTTTTCGCGAGGGTGCATCTCGAGCAGACAGGCCGAATACGCCCGCCCAAATCAGAGTCAAGGCTGAGCCGACATAGAAAACGTTCTGCCAGCCGATCGCCTGTGCGGCGAGAGGTCCGAGAAAAACGGCGGCAGATTGACCAATTGTTCCCAGTCCATAGATTCCCAGCGAACTGCCTTGCCTGTCAGGCGTTGTCCAACCGGAGACGTATCCGACTCCCACAGCGAACGACGCGCCGGCCAAACCCAGGAAGAATGCGCCCGCAAGCAATCCTTGATAGCTCGACAGACGGGGAATGGCAGCTGCGGCCGCCGCAATGAGAACCATCAACGCAGTAAACACTGCTCGTCCACCAAAGCGGTCCGTCAACATTCCAGCCGGAATCCGAGCCAGTGATCCCAACAGGACCGGTACCACGACGAGCAATGCCGCTTGAGTGTTCGTGAGAGCCAACGTCTGCCGGAGAAGAGGCCCGAGCGCACCAATGAGTCCCCACATCGCAAAGCACAAGGCAAAGGAAATTGTGCTGATAGCCAGATGGCGTTTCATCTCGGTACTCAGATCCATTCAAGCTTACATTACGGTGACCAGTTCGTTCATTCGTGTTAAGACGATCGAGATAAGCGCAGCTTTTGAGCGCAGCTTTTGACTTGCCCTCACGATGGTGTGAAGACTAAACAGTACCCGAGCGAAGCGAGTGGGGCACTTTGAGGCGCGCAGCATGTTTCCCTCGCGAGTTTCAGGACACCACCGACCACGGTGCCCCACTCGCTTCGCTCGGGTACCGTTTGGTCCTTCGCGCACCAACAATTGACTTAGATTAGGGGGAATCGTGAATAGACGTTCAGCCATTACCGCACTGACTGCAGGAGTAGCAGGACTGGTAACACGCACGGAAAGCCACGAAGCATTGGAGCAGGCACAACGCTCGGCGCCGAGTCCCGTTGCCGCGCGCGAACCGGCGCGGCGCGGGCTTCCAGCACTGAAGATTACCGACGTCAAGGCGTACCGCCTGGGAGTTGGAAACCAGAACATCTGCGTCGCGAAGGTACTGACGAGCGAGCCCGGTCTCTATGGCGTCGGCTGCGGAACGCACGCGGAACGGACGCTCATCGTGGCAGAGACGATCGAAAAATTCATCAAGCCTTTTGTCGTCGGGCGCAATGCGGATGAGATCGAGAAGATCTGGCAGGAGTTGTGGGTCGCGCCTTATTGGCGCGCCAGCGTGGACGCCAACAACGCCATGGCCGCCGTCGACGCCGCGCTGTGGGACATCGCCGGAAAAAGGGCAGGCATGCCGGTTTACGACCTCCTTGGCGGTAAGGTTCGCGACGGATTGCGCATGCTCAAAGATGTGCAAGCCGGCGACCTCAGCAAACTGGAGAGCGACATCCGCGCCGCCATCGCGGATGGATACGACCATTTTCGCATCTATACCGGTGGCGGACCGGCTGAAGGCGGCGCCCCGGACCGCAATGCTCCCGCCAACAGCGCGAGCGAGCGTGCGCGCGGCGGCGATGCGCAGTACATCAACCAACTCTGCAAGACGTTTGAATTCGTCCGTAACAAGATCGGCTTCGATATCGAGATCGGGCATGACGTCCATGAACGGCCCAGCCCTCAGTCGGCATTGGTACTCGCGAAGGCTGTCGAGCCATATCGGCCTTTTTTTATTGAGGACCTCTTTGCTCCCGAAGACGTCGACTGGTACAAGATCGTCCGTCAACAGAGCGGCATCGGTATCGCGATGGGTGAGTTGTTCGTCAATCAGAATGAATGGCTGCCGCTGGTTTCCGGTCGTCTCATCGACTTCATGCGGATGCACATTTCAGCGGCCGGTGGACTCAGTCTGGCGCGAAGGGTCGCACACTGCTGCGAATTCTTCGGCGTCCGCACGGCGTGGCACGGACCCGCGAACGTGTCGCCGATCGGACATGTGGTCAACATGCACGTCGATCTGTCCATCCAGAATTTCGGCATCTGCGAGGGACGGGACTTCAGCGACCAGTACAAGGAGTTGTTCCCAGGGTGTCCGGAGATCCGCAAAGGCGTGCGCTACTCGAACGGTCAGCCGGGCCTCGGCATCGACATTAATGAAAACCTGATCGCCAAATATCCGCCGCTCGGCGATGGTTCCAACCGCGGCGGTCACGACAGAGAAGGTGCGCCGGTCCGTCCTTAGCGTGGCTGTTCTAAAACCGGCACAACTCGACGCCACAAATACGCACCTGTTGACTTTCCACAGGGCGCGATATATTCTTCCTGTACCCTGTCCACAGGAGGAGTACGATGGCCACACAAGCGGACGTTCCTTACGGCACTCTCGACCTGCTGGTTCTGAAGACGCTTCAAACAATGGGACCGCAGCATGGATACGGCGTTGCGCGACGGATCGAACAGATGGCGCGCGGCGTGTTGTCGTTGAATCAAGGCACGATTTATCCCGCGCTGCTCCGTCTGGAGCAACAAGGCCTGATCAAAAGCAGTTGGGGCGCCAGTGATAACAACCGGCGGGCCCGCTTCTACGAAATCACGAAGCGGGGAGAAAAACATCTCGCCGCCGAGGCGAAACAGTGGGGACGCATGGTCGCGATGGTCAGCCGCGTGTTGGAAGGTGAGTCATGAAAAAACTTCGTGAGTTGGTGTGGCGCGCCACCGCCGCGTTGATGCGCCGTCGGGCGGACGCGGAAATGGATGAAGAGCTGGGGCATCATTTCGAGGCTCTGACGGAAGAGTACGAACGTCAAGGGTTGCCGCGGAAAGATGCCAGACAAGCTGCGCTTCGCGATTTCGGCGGGGTCGCGCAAATCCGCGAGAGCTATCGCGATCAACGCAGCCTTCCCTTTCTGGAAACTCTGAAGCAGGACGCCATCTACGCCTCAAGGATGTGGCGACGCACGCCGGCGTTCAGTCTGATCGTCATTGTCATTCTGGCGATCGGTATCGGAGCGACCAGTGCAACCTTCACCTTCGTGAATGCATTGCTGTTCCGGCAGATGTCCGGACACGCCGCCGAGTTAGTTGGCCTGTACAGTCACGACCGCACGCGAGCCGATTCGTACCGATCGTTTTCTTATCCCAACTATCAGGACATCCGTGATCGAAGCGATGTCTTCGACAGTCTTCTCGCGCACACCTTCGCCATGGTCGGGATTCCGTCCGGCGACATCACGCGGCGGGCTTTTGTCGAAGTCGTGTCTGCAAATTATTTCAGCACCGTCGGGGTGCAGTTGGCGGCCGGCCGCGCCTTCTCCGCCGAAGAGGAGCGGCCGGGCGCGAACCTGGCCGTTGCGATCGTCACCTACGGCAAATGGAAGGAGTCTGGATTTGCGGCTTCGTTCATCGGCAGCAAGGTAAGGATCAATGCCCAGGACTTCACGATCATCGGCGTCGCGCCTCCCGGATTTACGAGCACTACCGCGCTGCTTAGTCCGGAAATGTGGGTTCCTCTCGGCATGTTCGACACGGTCGTGAATGACTTCTTCAAGAACAATGGCGAGGGCGTCGCCAGCCGGTCGAATCAGGGTTTGAGTGTCGCCGGACGGTTAAAGCCGGGAATCCGCATCGAAGCCGCGAATGATCGGCTGGACGCTCTTTCGAAGCAACTTGAAGAAGCATATCCCGCAGACAATGCAAAACAGGTGCTGACGGTGAAACCGTTATGTCGAGTGTCGATCAGCACGTCGCCTTGTTCCGATACCGGGCCGGCAGTGCTCGCCGCAATCATCATGCCGCTGTCCGGTGCCGTTTTGCTGATTGCCTGTTTGAACATTGCCAACATGTTCATGGCGCGTGGCACAGCGCGTAGAAAAGAAATCGCGATACGGGTCGCAATTGGCGGCGGACGCAAACGGATCGTGCGCCAGCTGGTGACGGAGAGCCTGCTGCTCGCGTTCGCCGGCGCGGCCGGAGGTGTGGCCGTTGGGTACGTCGCAACACGGGCGGCCGTTTCATCGTTGTCTGGGATGGTTTTCTTCCCGGTCCATTTGGAAACGCGACCGGATATGAACATTCTGCTGGTTGCCGTTGCGTTTGCTTTTCTCAGCACGCTCGTTTTCGGACTGGCGCCGGCTCTGAAGATCTCGCGGACGGACGTCGTGACTGACCTGAAAGACGCTGGTGCCAACGCCTATTCAGGCGGACGAGCGGGCGCCCGCATGTGGCTCGTCACTGGACAGATCGCGGTGTCTTTAATGCTGATGGTTGCCGGCGGACTCTTCGGGCGCGCGGCAATGCAGGCCGGAGCGACGAATCCCGGCTATCGTTACGACGATCTGCTGCTGATGAGCGTCGATCCGAGTCTGGCAGGCCTTGATGAAAACCGCGGCCGGGCGGCGACGCAGGCAGTGCTGGAACGGCTGCGCGTCTTGCCGGGAGTGCAGTCCGTTGCAATGAATTCGCAGGTCCCATTCGGTGAATTCCACGAGCGTCCCCTGGTCGAGCGGCCTGGACAGCCAAGACTTGAAACACCACAGTCAGCCACTTTCACGATCATCAGTTCGGATTACTTCAAAACGCTTGGGCTCAAGGTGCTGCGGGGACGCGAATTCACGCGGACGGAAGAGTTGTCACACATCCGATCGGCTATCATCGATGAACCTTTGGCGCGGAGTCTGTTTCCCAATGAAGATCCGTTGGGCCAGACCATTCGACTGACGGATCGTAGTGACGCACTCGCACCACGGCCTCGCCAGTATCCCATCATGGAAATTGTCGGAATCGTGCCGGGCATCCGCGACGAACTGACAGATGACGCGCCTCAGCCGCATTTGTACGCGTCGTGGGGTTCCGACTATCGCGCGACCATGCATCTCTACGTACGGACTTACACGAATAGTGACGGCCAGGAAATGCTGAGCACGATAAGGCGGCAGGCGAAGGACATCGATTCGAAGATGCCGATTTTGGAACTCGCCTCCATGCAGAATTTTCACGATCGAGGTCTGCTGCTCTGGGCCCTGCGTGCCGCGGGCCGTACACTGATCGTGTTTGGCGTGGTTGCCCTGGTGCTTGCTGCAGTGGGAGTGTATGGCGTCAAGTCCTACCTCGTGTCGCTGCGCACGCGCGAGATCGGAATTCGGATCGCGCTTGGTGCTAGGTCCAATGACATTTTGTGGCTCATCTTCAGCGACGGCGCCCGGATGACGTTTTTGGGCCTGGCCGTTGGATTTCCTTTGGCCATTGGCCTGGCCGTCCTGCTTCGCAGCGCGATTTTTGGGGTAAGCGCGTTTGATCCGGTGGTCATGGTCGCTGCGCCCGCGATTCTTCTCGCGGCCGCCGCACTCGCGAGCTACATTCCCGCTCGTCGTGCGCTCCGCGTTGCACCATTGGACGCTCTGCGGACGGATTGACAGACTTTGATTGAAAACAGCTTCTGGAAATATGGTTTTACGGTATACTTGTTTTCATGAAAGCAACCATCGAACTGGACGATGATTTATATCGACACCTTAAAGCGACTGCTGCGCTCAAAGGGAAGAAGGTCCGCGAACTCGTGGAAGAAGGCGTAAGGATGGTTCTCCATTCTTCTTCCACACGCTCCAGAAAGGCACCGGCCAAATCCTCGCTGCCGCTAATCCGCTCGTCTCGAAAGAAGCCATTGAACATCCCCGACGATGCCGCCTCGCGGGCGGAGATGGCCGATGACCTGGAGCGCTATGCGGCATCTCTGCGACAGTAATGTGATTCTGGCCGCCGTTGTGCAGCGGCACCCACATCATGTTGCTGCTTTGAACTGGCTCGACGGATTCGAGAACGGAGATACCGTTGTCATTTGCCGTCAAATCCAGATCAGCCTTCTTCGTTTATTGACCACGCAGGCGATCATGAAGGACGAGGTCCGAACGAATGCCGGGGCAATTTCCATCGTTGCCAGCCTGATGTCGGATTCGCGCTTCAGATTTATCGCTGAAGAACCAGCGGGCTTTGAAGAGCTTTGGTTCAAACTCTCAAGCCAGCGCACCGCGTCGCCAAAAACTTGGATGGACTCCTATCTGCCGGCTTTTGCTAAAGGCCACTCGCTCCAGCTGGTGACCTTCGATAAGGCCTTCGAAAAATTCCGGCGGACGGGACTCCACCTTCTCGTGTTGGCTTGATACGCCGGCCCTGCCGCAGTTGTATCGATCGCGCTACAACTGAACGTGAAGTGGGCCATTGGCGTAGCGTTCGAGTTGATGGTCGCGATGCGGCGCGCTGCCCACCAGATTTTCGCGTCCTTTGGTGTTTAACGATCCGCCGGCGATACGAATCCTTGGCCGCGACGCCGAATCGCGGCTGAAAGAATCAGTCACGACAGCAAAGTCGAATCGCACGAAACCTTCGCGCGTTTATGTCCGTTCGCAGCCGATATGCGGAGGATTCATTGGCCGCCGCCGTCCGGCGAGGAGTTCGACAGTATGTGATTCTCGGCGCCGGTCTCGACACTTTCGCCTACCGGAATCCTTTTACGAGTCCCGCACTACGGGTTTTCGAGGTGGACCATCCGGCGACGCAAGCCTGGAAGCGACAATTGCTTGAAACCGCCGAGATCTTCATCCCGTCATCCGTGACCTATGCGGCCATCAATTTCGAGCGTCAAACGCTGTCTGATGGATTGCGCGCTGCAGGGTTTGAATCCTTGGAGCCAACGTTTTTCGCATGGCTTGGCGTGTCGATGTACTTAGTGAGAGTGCCGTGGCGTCCACGTTCGATTTCATCGCATCCACAACTCGAGGCGGCGGGGCCGTCTTTGATTATGCGATTCCGAGGAAACGCTGGGCTGGATGGAGCGTCTGGCGCACGATGCGCTGTCGCGCCGGGTAGGCCAGCTTGGTGAGCCCTTTCAAACTTTTTTCGATCCGCAATTGCTCAAGTCGCAATTGCAAAGCCGCGGCTTTTCAAAAATTGAAGATTGGGGCGCGCGTGAAATCAATGAAAGGTACTTATCGCTTCATCAGATGTTCAACGCGTTGTTTACGATCCCGTGGGCCTCGTTCAGGATCGCATTCAGATGCGATTGGTCTTTGAAACTCTCGGCGTAGATTTTGTAAATGTTTTCGGTGCCGGAGGGCCGAGCGGCGAACCATCCGGTCGCACTGACCACTTTCAAGCCGCCGATCGGAGCGTTGTTGCCGGGAGCGCGCGTCAACCTGGCGACGATGGCTTCGCCGGCCAGTCTCGACTCTTTGACGGCCTCAGGCGACAACTCCTTCAACCTCGCTTTCTGGTCGGGCGTTGCGGGCGCATCGATCCGCGTGTAATAGGCAGTGCCGAACTCCGCGGTGAGTTCACGATAATGTTCACCAGGATCCTTGCCGGTGCGGGCCGTGATTTCCGCTGCGAGCAGATCCATGATGAGGCCGTCTTTGTCGGTGGCCCACGCCGTACCGTCGCGTCGCAGGAAACTGGCTCCGGCACTTTCTTCACCTCCGAAGCAGCAGGAACCATCCAACAATCCGGGCACGAACCATTTGAATCCGACAGGAACTTCCGACAAACGCCGGCGGAGCTCCTGCACCACTTTGTCAATCATGCTGCTGCTCACCAGCGTCTTGCCGACTGCCGACTGCCCGGACCACATGGGACGGTTCATGAGCAGGTAGCGAATAGCCACGGCAAGATAGTGATTGGGGTTCATCAACCCGGCGGACGGCGTGACGATTCCATGCCGATCGGAATCCGTATCGTTGGCGAATGCGAGACGGTATTCGTCTTTAAGGCCGACGAGCCGCGCCATGGCATAAGGACTCGAGCAGTCCATCCGGATCTTGCCGTCGTGATCGACCGTCATAAAGGAGAACGTCGGATCGATCACTGGATTGACGACCACGATGTCCAGTCCGTATTCGGCATTGATCGGTTCCCAGTATGGTCTCGCCGCACCGCCGAGCGGATCGACGCCCAGTTTGAGGCCGGCGGCCCGAATGGCGTCCATGTCGACCACGTTCCTCAAGTCCCGGACATAAGGAAGCACGAAGTCCTGCTGGTGAGTCGTGTCTGCTTTGATCGCGAACTCGAACGGAATGCGATTTACTCCGGCGTTGTTTCCCCGCAGCAGATCGTTGGCTCGGTCCTCAATCCATCGTGTGACGTCGGTGTCGGCCGGGCCGCCGTTTGGCGGGTTGTATTTGAAGCCACCATCTTCAGGCGGATTGTGCGACGGCGTAACGACGATGCCATCCGCGAGGTGCTGCTTGCGGCCGCGATTGTAGACGAGGATCGCGTGCGAGATGACCGGCGTCGGCGTCACACCATTGTCTCGTTGGATGACGGTCGTCACGTTGTTTGCCGCGAGGACTTCCAGCGCGGTGCGCTGCGCGGGATCGGATAATGCGTGCGTGTCTTTGCCCAAGTAAAGCGGGCCGTCCGTTCCGGCGCCGCGGCGGTACTCACAAATGGCCTGCGTGATGGCCATGATGTGCGCTTCGTTAAAGGCGCCGCGGAATGCGGATCCACGATGGCCACTGGTTCCGAAACTGACCATTTGATTCGGATCGCCGAGGTCGGGCCGCCGTTCGTAATAATCGCGTTCAAGCCGTGCCACATCGATCAGGATTTCCTTCGGGGCCGGCCGGCCGGCTAACGGTGAGATGGCCGTGCGGGATTGTCCGCTGTCTAAACTGGGCATGGGTTCACTCCCCAAATCTCGGTTGCCTGGAATCCGCGAGCTGTTCTTTAGCGGCCGTAATCACGTTGTCCGGTTCGAACCCGAATTTGCGCTGCAATTCTTTCAGCGGCGCCGAAGCTCCGAAGGTTTGCATGCCGATGACGCGGCCTGTTGTGCCGACGTAACGCTCCCAGCCGAATGTGGAAGCCTGCTCCACGGCGACGCGAGCTTTGACGCTCGGGGGCAACACGCTGTCGCGATACTCCTTCGACTGGCGCTCAAAAAGTTCCCACGACGGCATCGATACGACTCGCGAACGGATTCCCTCGGCAAGCAAGCTCTCATGGACTTGAACGGCGGTGCCGACTTCGCTTCCCGACGCGATGATGATGACTTTGGGATTTCCACCCGGAGCATCCGCAAGCACGTAAGCGCCCTGCGCGACTCCGGCGGCCGGCGAGTACTTGCTTCGATCCAGAGTTGGCAGCGGTTGGCGTGACAACACAATCGCCGCAGGCTGATGCCGTAGCTGCATCACGCAGCGGTAAGCCTCGACGACCTCGTTGGCATCGCCCGGACGCAATGTGATCAACCCGGGTATCGCTCGCAGCGAAGCCAGGTGCTCGACCGGTTGATGCGTGGGGCCGTCCTCTCCGTCCCCCATCGCATCGTGCGTGAACACGAAAATCGTCGGGAGTTCCATGATCGCGGCAAGGCGGATTGCGGGCCGTGCATAATCGCTGAAGATGAAAAATGTCGCGCCGAACGCCCGGACCTTCGATAGCGAGAGCCCGTTCACAATCGTCCCCATCGCATGTTCGCGAACACCGAAATGCAGGTTCTTCCCAGACGGGCTGTCGGCTTGAAAGTCTCCCGCAGAAGTGAAGGTCAGTGTTGTTTTGTTCGACGGACCGAGGTCTGCGGATCCACCCATGAACCACGGAATATTTTGCGCCAGCACGTTAAGCACTTTGCCCGAGGCGTCGCGCCCGGCAATGCCCTTCGCGTCGGGCGAGAAGACTGGAAGGTTGCGATCCCATCCCGGTTTGAGTTCTCGCCGCTGCATCAATTCAATTTCGTTGGCCAGTTCAGGATACTGCGATCGGTAGGACTCGAACCGCCCTGCCCACTCCCGACGCAACGTAGCACCCCGTGCGCCTATGCCGGCCGCAAAGCATTCGTAAACACCGGAAGGGACAAAAAACTTTTCTTCCTCAGGCCAGCCATAGCTTCGTTTGGTGAGGCGTACCTCTTCCTCGCCAAGCGGCTCGCCGTGAGCAGCGGCACTGTCCTGCTTATGAGGTGAGCCATACCCGATGTGGCTGTCCAGGACAATGAACGTGGGTCGTCCTTTGGTCTTCTTGAAGACTTCCAACGCATGGTCGATGCGATCAATGTCATTAGCATCGCCCACTCTCAGAACATTCCATCCGTAGGCCTGGAATCGTGCGGTCACGTCTTCAGTGAATGTCAGACTGGTGTTTCCTTCGATCGTGATGTGGTTGTTGTCGAAAACCCAGCAGAGATTGTCGAGACCGAGATGACCGGCCAGCGACGCCGCCTCCGATGCGACGCCCTCCATAAGGCAGCCATCACCGCAAACCGCATAGATGTTGTAGTCGAAGATCTCGAACCCAGGTTGGTTATATCGGCTGGCGAGCCATTTCTCGGCGATCGCCATGCCGACGCTTGTGGCCACGCCTTGTCCCAGAGGACCGGTTGTCGTCTCGACACCCGAGACCCAGTGGTACTCGGGATGACCGGGCGCCCTGCTGTCGAGTTGCCGGAACCGCCGGATGTCATCGAGCGTCACCGATGCCTGTCCCAGCGTTTCGTACTCCGCGTTTACTGCACGGGTACCGCTGAGATGAAGCGCGGACCAGAGCAACATGGAAGCATGGCCGTTCGACAGCACGAAGCGGTCGCGATTCGGCCAGATCGGATCCTGCGGATCAAAATGCAGTACGCGGTTCCAGATGGTGTAGATCAATGGTGCGAGTGCCATCGGCGTGCCGGGATGTCCCGACTTCGCCTGCTGCACGGCATCGATGGACAGCGTGCGAATGGTGTTGATGCACAGTTGATCAATGGCAGAGTTGGTCGAAGGGCTGACAGGTTGTGTAACGCTCATGGATATCTCCTAGTCTTTTTACTCCTTGTCGACGTTGGACACGTCGTACATCCGGGTCGCCGCCGCACGATCGGCAAGCACGAGGGCATGTTCCCGTTGAACGCGGCCGGCAGGAATGGATGTGTCTCCGGTGTTCAGGCGGCCAACCATTTCGGCCTTGTCTTGCCCGGTGACAAGCCACAACACCTGGCGTGCGCGGTTAAGAATGGGATAGGTCAACGTCATCCGGCGCCTTCCCTGATAGAGCCCGGTCAATGCGACATCTGTGTCTGCAACGTACAGGACCGGATCTCCCGGTACCAGAGAAGCGGTGTGGCCGTCGGGACCGAGGCCCAAATGAACGAGATCCAAAACCGGTGGTGACCCCGCGATTGTCCGAAGCGTCATGGCGTATTGCGCTGCTGCCGCTGCCAAATCCGGCGCTTCCACAGGCATGGCGTGAATCTGTTCGACGGGTATCGATGTCTGCGCACCGAGGCTTTCACGCATGTGGGTCAAGTTTCGGTCAGGATCTCCGTCAGGTGCGACACGCTCATCCACCTGCACGATATGTACAGACTTCCAAGGGACATCCTCACTCGCGAGAGCACGCAACATGATCCAGGGCGTGTGGCCGCCGCTCACCGCGAAAATGAATCGGCCACGCGCAGCGATCACCGCTCGGGCGTCCGCTGCGACCATCTCGGCAGCCCGGCGCGCAACCGAGTCCGCATCCGCAAATATTCGAACCTTCATCACCGTCTCCAATCACGCGCAGTAAGCACCATCTTCACGACACGTCCGGTGAACCCTTCATTTTTCTGTAGCGACGGATCAGGTTGTTCGTTGAACTGTCATGCTTAAGGCGGGGCTCGGCCTGGCTCTCCAGTTCGGGAATGATGCGTTGAGCCAGTACCTTGCCGAGTTCGACTCCCCACTGGTCAAACGAATCAATGTTCCAGATAGCACCCTGGGTGAAGACCGAGTGCTCATACAGGGCAATGAGTTTGCCCAGGATCTCGGGCGTGAGCTTTTCGGCTAGAATGGTGTTCGAAGGCCGGTTCCCCTCGAAGACTCGGTGCGGCACAAGCCACTCCGGCGTGTCTTCAGCCTTCACCTGTTCTGCCGTTTTGCCGAAGGCCAGTGCTTCAGTCTGAGCGAAGACGTTGGCGAGCAGCATGTCGTGATGGCGGCCCAGCGGTACGATTGGTTTCGCGAATGCGATGAAGTCGCAAGGGATCAGCCGTGTTCCCTGATGAATCAACTGATAGAACGAGTGTTGTCCGTTTGTTCCCGGCTCGCCCCAGTAGATCGGTCCCGTTTGGCGATCCACATCGATCCCCTCGACCGTGACATGCTTGCCGTTGCTCTCCATCGTCAACTGCTGCAGATATGCCGGGAACCGCTTCAGGTAATTCTCGTAGGGCAAGACGGCCACAGTTTGCGCGCCGAAGAAGTCGTTGTACCAAATAGCCAACAGGCCCATCAGCACCGGAAGATTGCGCTCGAAAGGCGCGGTCCGGAAATGCTCATCCATGTGGTGGAAGCCGCGCAGCATGGCGCGAAAATTATCCGGTCCGATTGCCACCATCGTCGAAAGGCCAATCGCCGAGTCCATGGAGTATCTGCCGCCGACCCAATCCCAGAACTCAAATATATTGGCGGTATCGATTCCGAACTTCGATACTTCACCCGCATTCGTCGAGACGGCGACGAAATGCTTCGCGACGGACTTTTCATCGCCGCCCATCCTTGCAAGCGACCAGGCGCGGGCAGTGTGGGCATTGGTCATGGTCTCAAGAGTCGTGAAGGTTTTCGAGGAGACGATGAAGAGCGTCTCTGAGGGGTCCAGATCATGAATTGCCTCGTTGAAGTCGGCGCTATCAATATTAGAAACGAACCGGAACGTCATCGCTCGGTCGCTGCATGCCTTAAGCGCCTCGTAGGCCATCACGGGCCCGAGATCGGACCCGCCAATTCCGATGTTGACTATGTTTCGAATACGTTTTCCGTTGTGACCTGTCCATGCACCACTCCTGACGCGGTTTGAAAAATCCGCCATCTTGTCGAGCACGGCGTGGACTTTTGGCGTTACATCTTCTCCGTCGACGAGAATGGAAGTACCCCTCGGAGCGCGCAGAGCCACATGCAACACGGCTCGGTTCTCCGTAAGATTAATCTTGTCGCCGCGGAACATCGCGTCAATTCGCGCCCGCAGGCCCGACTCCTCGGCGAGCTGAATCAGAAGCTTTAAAGTCTCGTCAGTAACGCGGTTCTTGGAGTAGTCGAGGTACAGGCCAGCGGCCTCGGTGGTCATCCGTTCACCGCGTTCTGAATCCTCGGCGAAGAGATCTCGCAAGTGCACAGTGGATACTTTTTTGTAATGCGACTCGAGCGCTTTCCACGCCTGCCGCTTGACTGGCAGGTGTTTCGTATCGGATTTCATGCGTGCTTTCATGGTCAATGTTCCTCCCTGCAGGTCAGCCGTCGCGGAAGAAGTTGTGTAGCTTTTATCGAATGACCTCAGTTGATAGCAACCGGTTTGCCTCAGACTGCCGGCAGCCGGACGCGTATAAATGGTGAACGTCGTTCCAGAACCGAACCACCGGGCGCTCAACATTGTTTTCATAGCCCAGTGCGCTCAAACTCGCCGTACTCAGCATGAAGACGTTGGCATTCGTGATCTCAAAGGCGGTCCATCGCGCGGCCAACATCCGGAGGAAGTGTCCGCTTGAAAAAAGCAGGACGTCTCCCTGGACTTTCCGAACGCGACTCACCACACGGTCCGCCCGCGCGGCGACTTGTTGCGGCGATTCGCCTCCCGGGCAGCCGTCGCGGAACAGTTGCCAGTATGGACGCTCCGTCTGGATCTCCGCGGTGCGGCGGCCTTCGTAATCGCCGTAGTTCCACTCGACCAGATCGGAATCCACTTCGGCTGCATCCGCAAATCCGGCCAGTTCACAAGTGCGCCTGGCTCGGCGCAAGGGGCTCGTCCACACCCTCGCGAACGTCAGCCCGCTCAGCCGTTCATGAAGTGCTGCCGCGTTCCTTTCGCCGTGCGCGGTTAGCGGTAAGTCCGTGAGACCGGTGTGTTGGCCCGTCAAACTCCACGAGGTCTCACCGTGTCTGGCAAGGTAGATGGTGTGAAGTTCCTCGCTCATGCAGTCTCCTTAAAACTCTCCAATCCATATACGGCGGCACCGAGCAACGCGGCGCGGGTGAGGACAATATGAACCGGAATCCGCTTCATCAGCTCTGCAAAGCGTCCTTTACGACTGAAAGATTCCATAAAATGCGCCCCGTTCAGCAGACTCAGCATGTGTAGCGGCACGCCCCCTGCGATATAAATGCCGCCTGTCGCGAAGACTTTCAGTGCGAGATTGGCCGCTTCACTGGCCAGGATCGAGATGAACGTGTCTACCGTGGCCGCGCATAATTTGCTGGGATTGTGCGGGTCGACGGCCGAATTGACGATGGTGGCAGTTCGATCCTTCGAAGCGGCGATCCGCCTAGCGGCCTCGGGACTCTCCGGTATTCGTTCGATGTCGCGGAGATATTCATAAATGTTCGGAATTCCCATTCCCGAACAGACCCGCTCGATACCCACGTGATCGAAGCGTGCGAGCATGTAGCGCAACAGGCCGATCTGCTTTTCATCCGTGGGCGCAAAATCTGCATGGCCTCCCTCGGAGCCGTGAGCAACATACTTCGACCCATCCCACGTCAGAAATGACTCTCCAAGGCCAGTGCCCGGTGCAATCACACCAATGGCGCCGTCGGGAACAGGTTGACCGACATTCAAAGTCGTCAAATCACCCGGACGCAGAACAGGCACCGCGCGCGCGACGGCCTCAAGGTCGTTCAGCAAATGGACTGACTTGAGATTGAGAGCCTTTGCAAGTGAGGCTTCATCCATGATCCATGGCAGATTCGTGATCTTCACACGGCCGTTAATGACCGGTCCGGCAACATCAAAACACGCGCGTTCCACCGGTATCGCTGTTTTTTGGAGAAACTCTGCGGCCAGCGCTTCCAGACTGGGGTAATCGGCGCTTCGCATTTCCCTCTGGGCGAGAGGTGAATGAGGCCCGGCCTCCTCCGAGAAGATGGCGAGATCTGTTTTTGTTCCGCCAATGTCACCTGCGAGTAGCATGGTCCATCCTCCGGAATGCGTTTGCCGCTTATATAAGTACGCTATTTCCGCATTGAGCACCTCAGAGCATAGAACAAGATGCACCGGTAGCAGATCACCCGACTTGGTGCACATTCATAGAGCCGAGGCTAGAGGAGCGATGGTTCGGCGTCAAAGATGGCGGTGAGAACCGCCGCGACGCCCTTTGGCTAGGAAACCGGAGGTGGTGGGAAAGCGGTACTAGGCTTTCATGCAGCGCGTTTCATTTTTTCCGAGAATTCCTGCCAGACACGATCTAATTCTCGGGCCGCGCGTTGCTGTGAAAATCCGTACTGTGTCGTGAGTAGATTCACGATCTCGTCGCGTTCACCGTTTGAAAGTTCAACCGCTTTGGCGTCCAAAAGCGTCCATTGCGTGAGGATTTCGCCGCGGAGGAGTCGAGCGTGATAATCGTTGCTCATGACACTGTCTCCTTTGCGTGAGCGAAGAGTATGCGCTTCGGTCATCGATGCCACAATGAATTTAGCGTAAAAAAATTGTCAGGGATTTTGCCAACGGAGGCCTTGTGTCAGACACCCGGCGCGTGCCCGTATCGCAGGGGACAGTTCTCGATTATTTTGAAGCGATCACTTCTGTTTTTGGAATTTTGAGCGGACCGTGACTTGTAAGCCGTTCATTCTAGGTAATGCGATTTTGGAAAGCGGCATGCCATAACAAAGCACAGCAACCGAGTCAGGTTGATTTGTTTTGGGAGTTCCTGGAGCCACCGCAAGATTGAACAGTAGGTGGGGAAGGTTGGATGGTGGAGGCTGACTTATCGGGTTGCATAGCTTAAAACCTTAAGACGCATCGGCAGGTCGTTGGACCTGCCGATGTTGTTTTTGGGCGTCCTATCTTGCCGACAGCACTTCCAACATTAAATTCACAAACAGAGCAATGTCGAAGGCGATCAGAAACAGCGTCGCGATGCCGAACTCGTTGCCGGTGCGCGAAAAGATATTTGCGGTTTTCCAATAAACGTCTTCGGCGTTCCGTATCAGAAGATATTCGGCCACCATGCGGTCATAGGTCGGCGCGGGCACGGAGAGTTGCAAACACGCATACGCGATGCAGCGTCCTGAGGAGGAATCCCGGATCTCCGTTTGAGAATATGGCGAAATAACGTACGTCCCCCGTTTGCCCGAGAACTGAATGACGCCCCGCTGTTCGAGTTCCAACCAGGAGTCCTCGGGGAGTACGGACCGGAGAAGTTGCCGTGCCTTGTCCTTCGCCCGCTCGTATTCATCCTGGGACGGGTGCGAAAGGACGTCCATTCGTTGAGGAAAATTTTCCTGAACCGTGATAGCCATCGGATTTCGATGTGACGTTTAAAAACCGCCTTGCACTCTCGGAATGAGAAGGATCTCGGCACGAGGATCGAACGCGCGAATCAGCACATCGCGTTTGTCGGAAATATCCGCCGCGAACCAACCTTGTGCCATCTTTTCATTGAATTCCCGCTCAATTTCAACGAGCCGCTGCGGACTGACGGTTTCCGTATCCCATTCCGCCAGGAGCTTGTCGCCGCCAGCACAAATCATCCGAAGTTTTTTCAGAGCCATGTTTTTATCCTTCCCCTCTTCCGAGGTCTGGATCCCGGTATAACTTGTAGAATGCAATTAGACTGCCGCGGCAACGAAACGGCAGGATTGGGGTCTCACTGCGATACGAGGCGAGGCGGTTTGGTTCTATCTCACGGGCTCGGGATTGCCGGCCTCCTTCTTTTAGTGTCTTGAAGACGCGACATGAAAAGCCGATACCACACGACGGGTTCTCTCGCCTCTTTTGAAATATGGCGGTCGTGGAAATCGAGGACACCGGTCGAGGGCCGTTCGATAGCAGTTCTCCTCGGCTTCACGAATCGTTTTGCCCTGAGCGATGGCCATCACGACCGAAGAATCCGGATTGCCGGAACAGCTCATTCGAACCACGCACTCATAACGCGAGTTCTTCCGGCTCAACTCGATATAAAAGTAATCACCATTCGGAAACGTTCGAACAGGCTTGGAGACCACAACAATATCCTTCGAGAGTCGAGCCATTACCAGAACCCCTCTCATCAGAACCGCTAAACGTTTATGGAAGGCCGCGATTGAAACATAGTTGTCATGATCTTGTAAATAGTCGCGAAACGCGCGCCAGTCGTCGGTTTTAGCCCGACGGTATTTTGAAGTGGTTGCCGTTTGTGGCTCCGAAGTTCCACAATTTGTTACGATACGGTTTGCACGCGATTGGAGCATCGCGACCGCTGCGAAAGCCCGCCTGCACGGAGAAAACAGATGGCGCAAGGTTCGAAACTGCGTCTGGCAATGGGCCAGATCAATGTGACCGTCGGTGACATCGACGGTAACGCACAAAAAATCGTCAGCTGGATCGAACGTGCGCGTCAGACGAATGCTGAGATAGTGACCTTTCCGGAGTTAGCACTGACGGGTTACCCGCCGGAAGACCTCCTTCTGAAGCCGCAATTCATTGACGCGAATCTGCGTGCGATCGAAAAGCTTGCAGCCACAACACGCGACATCACGGCCGTAGTCGGTTTCGTTGACAGGCGGGACGATATTTTCAATGCTGCGGCCGTGATTCAGGATGGCAAGCTTGCGACGATCTACCACAAGATGTACTTACCGAATTACGGGGTCTTCGACGAATTTCGATACTTTCAATCGGGAAAAACCGCGTCAGTTCTGAAGCTCAACGACGCGACGATCGGAATCAGCATCTGCGAGGACATCTGGTACCCGGATGGACCGGCCTTTCATCAAGCTCTGTCGGGCGGGGCCGAGTTGATCATCAACATTTCGTCGTCGCCTTATCATGCCGGCAAACGGCGCTGGCGCGAGCACATGCTTGCGGCGCGTGCGGGTGACCACACCGTGATTGTAGCCTACACGAATCTAGTAGGAGGACAGGATGAACTGGTGTTCGACGGCGACAGCATTATCTATGACGAGAATGCGGAGATCGTTGCCCGCGGAAAACAATTCGAAGAGGATTTGATTGTCTGCGATCTCGACATCGGTTCCGTTTTTCGGCAAAGGCTTCATGATCCTCGCCGACGGCAGAATCGTCCGGGAAGCTCTGTCGATGTGATTTCGATCGCTGAGCGCGTTCGACGGCGCGATCCCGTCGGTGCAGCGCCGGCACAACACGAACCGCTCTCCGATGACGCCGAGATTTATGGGGCACTCGTCCTCGGCACTCGCGACTACGTCTTGAAAAACGGCTTCAAAAAAGTGGTCCTCGGTCTCAGCGGCGGTATCGATTCGGCGCTGACAGCATGCATCGCGGTCGACGCGCTGGGTTCCGAGAACGTGGTCGGAGTGATGATGCCCTCGCCCTTCTCGTCGAGCGGAAGCATCGACGATTCCGTCGCGCTCGGCCGCAACCTCGGAATTTCCTTAATGACGATTCCCATTAACGACGTCTACACCGCATACAAGGCGGCGCTCGCCGAAGCGTTCAAGGGTTCGAAGCCCGACGTTGCCGAAGAGAACATCCAGGCGCGGGTGCGCGGCACGTATCTGATGGCGCTTTCCAACAAGTTCAACTGGATCGTGCTGAGTACCGGCAACAAGAGTGAAATCAGTACCGGTTATTGCACGCTGTATGGCGACATGGCCGGCGGATTTGCGGTGCTGAAGGACGTGATGAAGACAACGGTGTATCGACTCGCCGCTTACGTCAACGAAGTTGCGGGGTGCGAGCGCATTCCGCATCCCATCATCGAAAAACCGCCGTCAGCCGAGCTTCGGGAAAACCAACTCGATACGGACGTGCTGCCGCCGTACGACCTGCTGGATCCGATTCTCAAAGCGTACGTTGAAGAGGACCGAAGCCTTGGCGAAATCCTCGATGCGGGTTTCGATGAACAACTGGTGCGGCGCGTCATGCGTATGGTCGATGCCAACGAGTACAAACGGCGACAAGCCGCGCCCGGCGTCAAGATCACGCCGCGCGCGTTTGGCCGGGACCGGCGGATGCCGATCACGAACCGGTTTCGATTGTCTTGAAAGTGCGTAACGATTCTTTATGCATAAGCCTTTTGAAATTCTGGAGGCCTGGGTGCGAGAAGGGCGTATCCGGCTGGCTGCGCCCGTGGAGTCACCGCCGAACGGAAATGGAACGGACGGCGTCGATGATGCCGAAGAAAGAGAAGCCGCCGGAGTAGTCGAGAGTTTGCCGGATGACCTTCCGGATGCGGCATTGTTCGAGTTCGCCATGCGCGATGTGAAGTCGCTCGGCTGGAGCGCCGTTCCGCTGGTGCAACGCCCGCCGCTCGAACTGAAGGCGCACGACGACGAACAGCAGGCGCTGCGCGAACTGGAAGAGTTCATACGCCACGGCGACGTCAACATCGAGCACACACCGGAGTACATCGAAGCGTCTGTGCAGCCGCACGGGAAACTGTATCTGAACGATCTGCGATCAGGACGCTTTTCGATTCAGGCTCACCTGGATCTGCACGGACTCGTTCTTCAGGATGCGCGCTACGTCCTCGAAGAATTCATCCTGGAGTCGGTGCGTGCCGGCTTCACGTGTGTGCGGGTTGTTCACGGCCGCGGACGCCACTCGCACAAGCATCACCCGGTTCTGAAAGAGAACATCCAGCGATGGCTGTCGTCACGCCGCATGAGCCGGCACGTCATTGCCTACACGTCCGCTCGCGTTTGCGATGGAGGTGGAGGCGCCGTCTACGTGTTGCTTCGAAAGTAAACTCGATCCGCGGACGAGCACAAAGACGACAGAAAATGCGCTTTGGTGCCGAGTTCTCCGGCGGTTTCCCGGCACAATAGCACCACGTGCGCGCCCATCTCCGTGAGTTCCTCGAGTTTTGATTTCATACGTCCGAGAATTCGGGCTGCGTCGCGGGTTGAGATCGTCGGCTTGTACAGGGCGCCCAGGAGATCCGGTATCAGAACGTGCCGCGTTGCGAATCTCTCGAAGGCTGTTTCGAGTTGATGGACGACGATGGTTTCCAAGTCTTCCGCCGAGGCGGCGCGAAGGATGTGAAGGTGGCGCATGAGTCCGGCTGGATCGATGGTGCCGATGCGAGCGGATTGAGTCATTCGGCTTGGTTCAAAACATCCGGCGGGATCGACAACGATGAGATCTTCGCCGCTTCCCACGATTTCGGCGGCGGTGCGAAATGCGAGTTCATCGAGCCGGCGATCGCTCATCACAACCGCAAGCTGACCCGTAGCTTCTGCAAGTAAAGTCGTCATTTCTTCATCACGCGAAGCACACCCATGACACGGCCGATCACGTGGAAGTCATCGGCGTTTCCACCGGCGGCGCTTCCATCGGAAATCTCGATCGGGTCGAATTTGGGGTTCTCGGCTCTCAGCGTGACTCCTTTCTCAGTTTTATAAAAACGTTTAACCGTGGCTTCTTCGCCGATCAGCGCCACGATGATTTCTCCATCCGCCGCGTTTTGCTGCGGGTGGACGAGGACGTAATCGCCATCGAGAATGTGTGCGCCCACCATGCTGTCTCCGGTCACTTTCAACAAAAAGGCGCCTGAAGGCGCCCACTGTTTCGGAAGGTGAATCATCTCTTCAATGTTTTCGGTAGCCAGCAAGGGAAGACCTGCGGCAACCCGTCCGACGATTGGGATTCCTCCATTGCGCCGTCTCGGAGAGGTAGGTGACAAAGTTCGCGACTTAAATCGCTCTTTTTGCAGAAAACCCTTTCGCTCGAGAGCGGCGATGTGGTCCTGAACGGTCGCCGGGTAGATTTCAAAATGACGGCCGATTTCGCGGATCGACGGCGGAAACCCATTCGAGTCCACGGATTCGTTGATGAAATCCAGAATTGCCTGCTGGCGTTCGGTGAGCATGGACCAAACTTATACCGAACACATGTACGGTATGTCAAGCAAGGATTTTGGAATGCATCCGTTTGCCTGTGAAAATGGAAGCACTTCATCGAACGAGCGACCGGGGCGCTGCCCTGATCCTGACCTTATTAATTCTCTCGTTCCTGGCGGCACTTGGCGCCGCTCTTCTAACCAGCACGACCTTGGATATCTGGCTGGTCGATAATTACCGAACGCGCATGCAGGCTTTGTATCTTGCCGAATCCGGAGTCGAGCAGGGCCGGGAATTGTTAAGAACGTCCGGTCCAACCACGAATCAGCCTTTCTTGACGGGAGGCTGGACCACGGGAACGTATCAAGTGTCGCTGCAGGCTCGGTCGGCCGGCACGTACGTTCTGACGAGTGTGGGTGAAACCGGCAATTCGAAACGAACAATTGAGGCGACAGTCCGAAAGGGCGGTTTTCCCGCGGATCCGCTTGATCCCGTATTGAGCTCCGTTCGAGGACTGGAACGACTCGTTACGGCAATTTCATCGAACGCGGCAGACCGGTTTCCAGGCGGAACCGTGATCGGGAATTACGGCTCATCAACCGATCGTCGAGTGGCGGCCGTTGGCGGCGACGCGACCCTCGGACCGGGAACGGGCTACGGACTGCTGCTGGTCACGGGACAACTGAGGATTGTGGGCCCGCTTTGGTGGACCGGTCTTATCGTCGTGATTGGACAAGGCGTGGTGACACGAGATCCGGATCCATTCGTTCAAATCACCGGGGGCATCTTCGCGGCGCGAACCCGGGACGTTGGCGGACAACCCCTTGCAGCACCGGCGGCGGCCAGTTTCGAAGTAACCGAGGTGGACGAAATCGTCCGAGCAAACGCTCCGTTGCCTTATGCTTTGATATCCGTCAGGGAAAACTAGCTGCCGGCTCTGGCCTCGCGGGTTCTTCCGCTGTTGGCTGCCGCCGGGTCTTCGTAGAGGTATTTCACGCGGCTCTTGTAGATGAAAAGGTTCGGCTGTGTGTCGCGCGTGATGCGAATGATGTCCTTATCGTAATACTCGATCCAACCGCGCACTTCTTCACCGTCCGTCAGTTTGACCACCACGGCAGTTTTGCTTTTCGAAAGTCGGTCGATGTATTCGGCCTCTCTGAAAGTCGTTTCCGGCGCGGACAGCCGCCGATCGCGTCTGCTCGTGTATTCGTTGGAATTACGTATTGCCATGGGCGCGATTATACAGTGAATTGTTAAGATCAGGTGATGCCGATTGAGGCGATTATCTTCGACTTGGGAAAGGTTCTGGTCGATTTCGATCTCGACACGATGATCCGCAAGTTCACCGATTCCAGCGTCGAGCCCGACCGGTTCCGGCGCGTGTTCTTCGATACAGAGCTTGCCTATCGCTATGAGAGTGGAGCGATCACGACTCGCGAGTTTTACGATCATCTTTGCCGCTTCGGGGGACTGCGTATGGATGCCGACACGTTTGGGTCGACGTGGACGTCGATGTTTCATCCCGGCCTCCTCGTCTCTGAAAAACTGCTGGCCGGCTTGAGCCGACGGTATCCGTTGATCCTCCTTTCGAACACCAACGAAGCGCATGTGGCATTCATCGCCGAGCGGTATCCGATCTTCAATTACTTCGAACACAAGGTATTTTCTTTTGAAGTCGGCGTGATGAAACCCGACGCGCGAATCTTTGAGCATGCCATTGCGATATCCGGCAAGAAGCCCCGGGCATTGTTTTTTGTGGACGATCGTGAAGAGAATGTTCACGGTGCCCAGGTTACGGGAATTCATTCGCATCAATTTCGATCAGAACAGGATTTGATCGAAGCTCTGAAGAACGCGGGCGTCGCAGTGTAGTCGAAGGAGACGTTATGTCAAACAAGCAACTGTCGACGGTTTGTGCTCACGCCGGTGATGAACAGATTCCCTCCCTGAGTTCACCGGCGGTCATGCCGATTTACCAGACCAGTGTTTACGATTTTCCGGACCTGGATGTTGTGGACGACGTCTGGGAAGGCCGTAAAGGCGGCTACATCTACGGAAGGTACGGACTGCCGAACACGACTGCTCTGGAAAACGTCGTCGCCGGGCTTGAACGGGGCGAAGCGGCGTTGGCAAGCGCATCGGGAATGGCGTCGATCATGGTGGCATTCACGACTTTGTTGCGTTCCGGTGACGAAGTGGTCGTTGCGCAGGATTCGTACGGCGGGACGGTGAGTCTATCGGCAAAGGAACTTGCGCGGTTCGGCATCACGCCGCGATTGATCGCGGATACTCGGCCGGCTGCAATTCAGGCGGCAGTTGGATCGAAAACGAAAGCGGTTATCGTCGAGACGATCTCCAATCCGCTGTGGAACGTCGTCGACATCCCGGCGCTGGCGGAGGTTTGCCGGGCAAAGAGCGTGACGCTGATCGTCGACAACAGCTCCGCTACGCCTTGTATCGTGCGTCCGCTGACGCTTGGAGCGGGCGTCGTCATTCATAGCGCGACGAAGTTTCTTGGCGGTCATCACGACGTCACCGGCGGAATTCTGGTCGGCTCGAAGGATTTCATTGCCCGCGCACGCGACAGCGCCATTCGCCTGGGTTCATCTCTGGGCGCCTTCGACGCCTGGCTCGCTGTTCGCGGCATCAAGACTCTCGCTTTGCGAATGGAGCGGATATCGGCGAATGCGCTTAAGATCGCCGGCTTTCTACGGCGTCATCCGAAAATCACGAAGGTGTACTACCCGGGCCTGGAGACACATCCTCAATATGAAATCGTTCGGCGAACGATGAATGGAAACGGTGGCGGCATGCTTTCATTCGACATCAAGGGCGACGCGCGATCAGCCGGCGAATTCATCAAGAGGCTTTCGATGATCCGGTTTGCTCCAAGCTTTGGCGGATTGACTACGACAATCACGCACCCCGCCAAAACTTCCCACAGGTCGCTGACTGCGGCGCAACGCTTGGAGGTGGGGATCACGGAAACACTGATTCGACTGTCTGCGGGTATTGAAGACGCACAAGACATCGTTGCGGATCTGGAACAGGCGCTGTAGTCGATGAAACACCGAATACTCATCGTCTCCGACAGCACGGGCGCGACCGCCGAGCACGTTCTTCAGGCGGCGCTGGCGCAGTTTGACGCTGAGGACGTGTCCATCGAGCGGCGGCCGCAGAGCCGGTCGCTGGAACAGATTCAGAATGTCGTTGCCGAAGCTCACGCGACGGGATCGATGCTGGTTCACACCCTGGCGTCCACCGAGCTGCGGCGCGAGATCTACCTGCGGGCCAGCGAACGCGGCGTTCATTCGGTCGACCTTCTGGGTAACCTCCTTTCCGATCTGAGTGCTTACCTCGGCACGACGCCTGGAGGTGTTCCCGGAGGCCTGCATCGTTTTGACGAGAACTACTATCAAAAAACCGATGCCTTGACATTCGTGGTCAAGCACGACGATGGTCTTCGACTCGAGGAGCTCGACCACGCGGACATCGTTCTCGTCGGAGTCTCGCGCACATCCAAAACGCCGCTTTCGATTTATCTCTCGGTGCGCGGTTACTTCGTTGCCAACGTGCCGATCGCGGCCGGCATCGAACCTCCTTCGCAGCTCTTCAAGATAAACCAACACCGGATCGTCGGTTTGCGCATGGACGCGGGCCGGCTGAATCACATCCGTAACCAGCGTTTGAAGCAGTTTCGTGACGACGCCAGACGAGCGTACATCGACGCGAAGCTCGTCCACGATGAAGTTCAGTGGGCCGATGACGTCTTCGCAAAAGCCGGATGGCCTGTCGTGGATATCAGCTTAAAGTCTCTCGAAGAAGTCGCCGTGGAAGTTCTGAGTCTTGCGACCGACCTACCCTACCGTCGTCAAGCCTCGGACCTGGGGTAACGCATCAGAGCCGTAACCCGCGCCGGTCCATCAACGTAATGGAAGTTCGAAGGTCTTTCCAATAGAATGGGGACGCTAGAGCCATCCCGGAGAACATATGGCGAAACGCGCAGCGTTGCTGTTGGTGTTCGTGATTGTCTTTTTGCCCATGGGGTTCGGTGACATTAAGAAGACCACTGACGCGCCGGCGTTCTATTTCACGCGCCTGCAGTATCGAAGTCCGTATCGCGGTTTCGGCGGGTTCGGCCGGGGCGGATCATGGATGACGGACGCCTGGAATGCGGACCACAAATATATGCGGGGAAATCAGCGGATGACGAATATCCAAGTGTCGCCGGAACCGAATCCCGTCGCCAGCATAGATCCCGAGCTGTTCAAATACCCATACATCCCACTGATCGATTGAGGCAACGGATTCAACATACGTCAGTCCAAACAGCAATTCATCAATGAGCACTTTCGAACTTCTCTTTAAGTACAAACCCATTGTTTACGAGAAGGGCCATCTCGCATTCCAGCTTTTGGGTTCCCCCTGGCTCTATATCCCTTTCGCCATCCTTGCCGGCGCCGCAGCGTTCTACGCTTATCGGAATGTCGGGCGAGACAAGCGGCACCCGGGTTTGATCGCACTCCGAACGGTGACGTTCGCCGTGCTCGTGTTCATCTTTCTGCGCCCGGTGTTGAACATATCGACGGTGCTGCCGCAGGAAAGCTACCTCGCTGTGGTGATCGACAACTCGGAGAGCATGAACATCCGCGATGACGGCAAGGAAACTCGCGCCGAGTTGTTGCAGAAGCAGTTTGAGGTGACGAATTTCTTCAAGAAGCTTTCGGACAAGTTTCGGATTCGCACGTATCGCTTCGACAAAGAAGCCGAGCGGATCGACGGCCCGAACCGGTTGACCTTTGAGGGAAAGCGAACACGGCTGGAATCGGCCACGGATCTTCTGACACAGGAGCTCGGCTCGGTGCCCTTGTCGGGTGTGGTTCTGATCACGGACGGCGCAGACAATGCGTCGCAACAATGGACGGAATCGCTCGGCCGTCTGGAAACGCGGCACATTCCGTTCTATACCGTGGGAGTTGGAAGCGACCGCGTCACTCAGGATGCCGAGATCGTCAAGATTTCGGCGCCGCGCGAAATGCTGAAAGAGTCCACCGCAGTCGTCGACGTCACGTTTCGCAGCCACGGTTTCGGCGGCCGCAAAGCAACGCTGCAAGTCCGCGAAAACGACACGCTGCTGAAGACCGAGGAAGTGACACTCCCGGCCGATGGTGACGTTGCGGAAAAAACAATCGACCTTCCCACAAAAAACGAAGGCACGCGGCTGTTTTCGTTCACCATTCAGGCCCAGGGCGATCGCATCGAGCAGAACAATACACTCGACTCATTGATCCGCATCAAGAACGACCATCCGCAGATCCTGTACATGGAAGGCGAGCCGCGATGGGAGTTCAAATTCTTGCACCGTGCAATGCAGGACGATCCGAATATTCGCCTCATCACGCTGCTGCGCTCCTCGCAAAACAAGTTTTATCGGCAGGGTATCGACAACGAGCAGATGCTGGCCGAAGGATTCCCGAAGAAGCGCGATGAGCTTTTCGCGTACAAGGGCCTGATTTTCGGCAGCATCGAATCGACTTTCTTTACCCAGGAGCAACTGAACACCGTCGTCGATTTCGTCAGCAAACGCGGCGGCGGTTTCCTGATGCTGGGCGGCCGGAATTCATTTGCGGGTGGGCGATACCAGAACAGTCCGCTGGCGGACATCCTGCCGGTGCAGATGAATGCCGACGACCGGGTTCCGGTCACGGATCGCGTGAAGCTGATGGTCACGGATTACGGCCGGTCGCATCCGTTGATGAAGCTCACTCCGGACGCGGCGGCAAACGCGAAGATGTGGAACGACCTGCCTCCGCTCAGCGACTTCAACAAGACCGTCGACGCAAAGCCGGGCGCCGTCGTGCTCGCGAAAGGACAGCCGGAGAGTCGCAACAACGGCGAACCTGTTCTGCTCGCGTATCAACGTTACGGGCGAGGCCGATCGATGGCTTTCACCACCGGGAGCAGCTGGCGTTGGCAGATGGAGATGCCCCACGAGGATCAGACGTACGAGCTGTTCTGGAAACAGATTCTGCGGTGGCTCGTCAGTTCGTCGCCGGATCCGGTCATGGTCTCGACGGACAAAGACACGTATCTGCCCGGGGAGACCGTCAACCTCACGGCGGAGGTCTCCGACAAAGCATTCAACCGCATGAACAACGCGAAGGTTATCGGCAAGATCACCGATCCTTCGGGCAACACCGACACGGTTGCATTTGACTGGACCGGTTCGGAAGAGGGCGCGTATCAGTCGCAGCTGACGGGAAGCACGCCCGGCATCTACGAATTGCAAGTGGAAGCTACACAGGGCACCGAATCGCTCGGTACGTATCGAACAGCGTTTCAAGTGAAGGATCGCCCCGTGGAGTACTACAACGCCGCGCTCGATGCGCCGATGCTTGAGAATCTGGCGGCGCAAACGCGCGGCCGCTATTACCCGCTTTCCAAGCTTGGCAATGTGATCGAGGATGCGCAGTACATCGAAGGTACATCGTCGTTCGTCGAACAAAAGGAACTTTGGGATGTTCCCGCGCTGTTCATCCTGCTGTGCCTCACACTCTCCGGCGAGTGGTTCTGGAGAAAGAAAAAGAATCTGGCATGAAACGACTAAACCTGCTGCTTACCCTGATTTTGTTGTGTCCCGCATACTCACTCGCCAACTCGAGTGCGCTGATTCTTAGTGGCGTTCCCGGCGATGCGGATCATGCGGAGAAATTCAACAAGTGGAGTGAAACGACGCGAAAGCTTCTCGTCGAGAAGTTCGGTTTCACTCCAGAACGCGTCATCGTCTTGACCGATAAAAAGACCGCAAAGGCGGACATTCAGAAAGCATTCGATCAGCTCAAGACCCAGCTCAAACCGACCGACAACTTCTTCATGTTTTTTATCGGCCACGGCAGCTACGACACGGACTACAAGTTCAACATTCTCGGCCCCGACTTCACGGGCGCGGAGTACAACCAGATGATTTCGGCCTTAAAGGTCGCCAGGGTTGTCATCGTCAACGGCACCAGCGCCAGCGGTGGAATGTTGGAGACGATCGCGGGGAAAAACCGCGTCATCATCACGGCGACGAAGAGTGGGCACGAGGGCAACGAGGCGATGTTTTACGAACACTTCCTCGACGCGCTTCAGAATCCCGCAGCCGACGAAGACAAGGATCAGAAGGTCTCGATATGGGAAGCCTTCCGATTCGCCACCGACTCGCTCGACCGCTTCTACAAAGAGCAGGGGCGGCTGCCGACCGAGCACCCTCAACTTTCCGACAACGGAACGGAGACGGTCGATCTGAAGGCGAAGGAACCGCCGATCATCGCTCGTGTGACCACATTCAACGTAGACCGGCCGATAACGGTGTCCGACCCGAAGCTACAGACGCTTCTCAATGAGAAGAAAGAAATCGAGCAGAAGATTGAAGCCTTGAGGATCGCCAAGCCGACCATCAGCGCGGACGAGTTCGATAAGCAGATGGAAGATCTTGCAATCAAGCTGGCGACAAAGAACCTGGAAATTCGAGCACAGGAGGGCAAGAAACCGTGAGAAGACCTGCCCTTTTTCTGCTGCCTTTTCTGCTGTTGAGTTGCGGCGCCCTCTGGCAAACCGACGTCAATCGAGCCATGGATCTGGCGCACACCGGCGACTATAAAGCGGCAGCGGATGCGCTGGAACCTGCGGTCGAGGCCGGCAATATCGATCCGCGAGTCGTCGAGAGTCTTTATTACTCGTGGATTCGGCTGGGCGAGTATTTGAAAGCCCGAGACCGGTTTGAACGCTGGGCAGCGGCGAAACCCAACGTTGCGCCGATCCGTCTTGCCGCGGGCCGCATCAATCGTCTGACCGGCAACTACGCCCAGGCGCTGACGCATTTGAACGCCATTCAGAATGCCGGTGGCATCGCGACAGCTGCTCAATCTGAAAGAGCGCGCGTCCTTGAAGAGACAGGAAAGCGTGACGAAGCGGACGCGATTTACAAGAAAATCATCGACAACTTCAATAATGGATTCGCGCGCGGGCCAACCGATCTGTATTACGTCGCGATCGCATTCTGGGCCACGGATTACTTCTACGACGCCAGCGACGTTTTTAAATTGGCAACCAAGGCAAACGCACAGGATGCGCTTGCCTTTAGTGCCTGGGGCGATCTTCTGTTCGACAAGTACAACGAACCTGAGGCCATCGATTCTTATAAGGATGCACTCAAGATCGATCCAAAACTGCCGGAAGCTCAGCTCGGCATGGCCAAAGCTCTCGCGCTGACGGAGCCGCAGAAGAGCCAGCAGAGCCTTGACGCCGTGCTCGGCCAGAATCCGAGTTATCCCGAAGCGCGAATCTTTCTCGCGAATCAGTTGATCGATTCCGAAGAATACGACAAGGCGGAGGCAGAGATTATAAAGGCGCAGCAGATCAATCCGCAGTCTGCCGAAGCTTTCAGTCTGCTTGCAGCGATCAATTACCTGCGGGGGAACCAGGACGAATTCAACAAGTACGTCCAGAAGGTTCTTCAGACCAATCCGAACTACAGCGACCTCTACTACACGCTCGCGGAGAATTGCGTTTCCGTCCGGCTGTACAAAGAAGCGGTAGCGTTCGCTCGGGAGGCGCTGAAGCTCAATCCGAAGGACTACAAGTCCATGAGCCTTCTTGGCGTGAACCTGATGCGCTCGGGTGACGAAGCCGAAGGCAAGGCGATGCTCGAGAAAGCGTACGAGGGCGACGGGTTCAACGTGTGGACGGTTAACACATTGACGCTGCTCGACAGCTTCGTGAACTTCGATCAGTTCGACACCGCTCATTTCCACGTCAAGCTGCACAAAAAAGAATCCGCCGCGATGAAGCCTGCGGTGTCCGAGCTTCTCGAAAAGGCCTTCAAGGATCTCAGCGCGAAGTACGAGTTCACTCCGGAAACGCCCATCTCGTTCGAAATGTTTCCCGATCATGCGGACTTCGCGGTTCGAGCGCTCGGTCTGCCGGGCCTCGGCGCTTTGGGCGTGTGTTTCGGACGCATGTTTGTGATGGATTCGGCCAGCGCGCGCAAACCCGACACGTTCAATTGGGGCAGCACCCTCTGGCACGAGTTCACACACGTCATTACGCTGCAGATGACCGATCACAGAATCCCTCGATGGTTTTCCGAAGGCCTTTCTGTTTACGAGGAACGCAAAGGATTTCCGGGCTGGGGAGACGATCTCAAGCTGGAATATCTCGCCGCCATCAAAAGTAAAAAGCTCCTGCCGATCGCTGATCTGAACGACGGCTTTATACGGCCCAAGTACCCGGAGCAGGTTCTGGTTTCGTACTACCAGGCTTCTCTCGTCGCCGACTTCATCGAAGAAAAGCAGGGCTTCGGCGCCATCAAGAAAATGCTCGCATTGTACAAGGCCGGAAAGAGTACGCGCGATGTTTTTAAACAGGCGCTCAATTTTGAGCTCAAAGATTTCGACGAACAGTTCCTGGCCTGGGTTGACAGCCGCACCAGGAACATCGATGCCAAGACTTTCTCGACGTTCGTTTCGCAGGGCCAGGGTGCATTGGGCGACGGCGAGACCGATAAGGCGATCGATCTTCTGACGAAGGCCATCGAGATGTACCCGGAATACACCGACGAGCACAATGCCTACGAGCCCCTCGCGGATGCCTACCTTAAGAAAGGCGACAAGAAGGCCGCAATCGACATCCTCAAGAAATACATGAAATACGCCGAGACCAGTTTCTCCGCAAACCTCAAACTTGCGGATTTGCTGCAGGAACAAGGAGACCTGGCCGGAACGCAGCAATGGCTGCAGGGAGCCGTGTACATCCGTCCGATGGATTTCAGTGTTCATGAAAAACTGGGCTCGGTTCTTCTGACGCAAAAACAGTATCCCGGAGCGGCGCGCGAATATGAGACGCTGCTGGCGCTGAATGCGCCCGACAAGGCCGGAGCATATTTTCATCTGGCCGAGGCACAGCTCGGGGCAGGCAACAGAGCGGAGGCCCGTAAGAGTGTTTTGAAATGTATTGAGATTGCGCCGGCGTTCGAACCGGCGCAGGAACTTTTACTAAAAATAGTGAGGTAGCACGTGGAACTCAGCGTGGAGCAGAAAAAGGAACTCGAAGTAGTCGAGAAATTTCACACGGAACTCAAGAAGATCGACAGGGAAGTCCGAAAGATCATCGTTGGTCAAAAGGAAGTGGTGGATCAGGTCATGATTTCGCTGCTGACCGGAGGCAACTCGATCATCACCGGCGTGCCTGGTCTTGCCAAGACGCTGTTAATTGCCACGGTTGCCAAGGTCCTTCATCTCGATTTCAAACGGATCCAGTTCACGCCCGACCTGATGCCCGGCGATATCACCGGAACGGAAATCATCGAAGAGGACAAAGTCACCGGCAAACGCGTTCGAGTGTTCGTTCGAGGTCCGATTTTCGCCAACATCATTCTCGCCGACGAAATCAACCGCACGCCTCCGAAGACGCAGTCGGCTTTGCTCGAAGCCATGCAGGAACGGTCGGTGACGGTTGAAGGAAACACTTACGCTCTGGACCCTCCTTTTTTCGTTCTGGCGACGCAGAACCCGATCGAACTTGAAGGCACGTATCCGCTGCCGGAAGCCCAGCTCGACCGGTTCATGTTCAACATCGTGATCGACTATCTCTCCGAAGACGAAGAACTGCAGGTTGTCAATCAAACCACGACGATTCGAAACGTGGAATTCGAGAAGACCATTAGCGGCGCGGAGATTATCGAATTTCAGAGACTCGTTCGGAAAATGCCGGTCGCCGAGCCCGTCATGCGTTATGCCGTTCAGCTCGCCCGTACCAGCCGGCCGAGCGGTGCGAATCCGCCGGATTTCGTCACACAGTACGTCAACTACGGTGCCAGTCTGCGAGCCGGACAGTTCCTCATCCTCGGCGCAAAAGCTCGGGCGTTGATCAACGGCCGTTACAACGTTTCGGTCGAAGACATTCAGACGCTTTGTTATCCGGTATTCCGCCACCGCATCCTGACGAATTTCACCGCGGAATCGGAAGGCATCACGTCCGAACACATCGTCAAGCGACTTGTCGAAGCGGTCCCGGTGCCGGCATCGGGCTTGAAGGACTGACATGCCGACTCCGACGGTAGAAGCAGCGCGAAACCGGTTCATCGATCCCAAGGTTCTGGTCAAGATTCAGAACATGGAACTGGTCGCGCGGGCTGTTGTCGAAGGATTCGTGTCGGGACTTCATCGCTCGCCGTATCTTGGTTTCAGCGTCGACTTCGCCGAGTACCGCGATTACCAGCCGGGCGACGATCTTCGACGGATCGACTGGAATGTGTATTCGCGGATGGATAAGCTCGTCCTCAAGCTGTTCGAGGGTGAAACGAACACGAAGGACATGATCCTTCTCGACGTTAGCGGCTCGATGAAATACGGTTCCGGCGAAGTGAAGAAGATCGACTACGCCCGCATCCTCGCCGCCTGTCTCGCCTACTTCGCGTATCACCAGCGAGACGGCGTCGGACTGCTGACATTCGATACCGGCGTCCGCGACTATGTCCCGTCGGTCCGCCGATCGGGCCAGCTTCCGAACCTGCTCCACGTCATCGACCGCATCCAGCCCGCAAAAGAGACGGAATTCAAAAAGCCGCTCCGGCATCTCGCCGAACTACTGAAGCGGCGGGGAATCATCATCCTGATTTCCGATCTGTACGATGAGGTCGAAAACATCATGGCGGGGCTGAAGCAGCTCAAGGCCAAAGGAAACGACATTGTCGTCTTTCACATCATGGACGAGTTCGAACTGACGTTTCCCTTCGAAGAAAACGCTCAATTCGAGGATCTCGAGACGCTGAAGAAGATGCACATCATCCCGGATCATCTGCGGACGCAGTACTTGAGGATCATCGGCGACCACATGAAACAATTGAGCACCGAGATGGCCGCCAATCGAATCGATTACACGTTAATGAATACGTCCAAACCGCTCGATCAAGGTTTGTTCAACTACCTTGCGGCGCGGGCAAAGACGGTATAAGCGCGATAGATAAATGAACTTTTTGAACCCATTTTTTTTAATTGGCAGTCTGGCTCTGGCGGTGCCGGTGTTGATTCATCTTGTGCGCCGAGAGAAGACCGAAATCGTGCCTTTCAGCTCGCTGATGTTCCTGCTGCGAGTTCCGAAACGCTCCATCCGCCAGCAAAAGATCAAGAACCTGCTGCTGATGGCGCTCCGCTTGTTGTTGCTGGCTTTTCTTGTGGCTTCGTTTGCAAGGCCCTACATTTCACAGCAGACGGCCTCACCTGCTCCCGGTGGCAACAACCGCGCCGTCGTCCTGATGCTCGACAACTCCTACAGCATGCGGTACGGCGACACGTTCAACCGGATGAAATCGGAAGCCGGCAAGCGGATCGATGCGCTTGGCACCGGCGATCGCATGGCGCTCGTTGCATTCAACGACAGCGCGAAACTGCTGCTGTCTCCGACCGGGGACAAGACCGCGCTGAAAGCCGCGCTATCCACGCTCGAACCTTCGTACGGAGGCACCCGCTATTACGAGGCGTTTTCGCTTGCTGACCGCGCCTTCAGTCAGATGGGTGTTCCCACGAAAGCTTTGATCCTGATATCCGATTTTCAGCGGACCGGTTGGAACCGATCGAGCCACGAGAGTGTCATTGGTAGTGATGTGAAAGTGGAGACTGTGGATCTTGGGATCGACAATCCAACGAACGTCGGTATCGACAGTGTCAAGGTCGATGAATCGACGTTCACGCGGACATACTCCGGCCGTGTGATCGCGCGTATCCATAACCACCGGAAGGATCAGCCGGTAAACGTGCCGGTGTCGCTGGCATTGAACGAGAAAGAGGTCGAGCGCAAGAACGTTGCCGTGCCTCAAAACTCCACGGCCCTCGTGGAGTTCACCGGATTCGATCTCGCGCTCGGCTACACACGAGGTCGTGTGCGCGTCGAAGCCAAAGATCCCCTCGACGTCGACAACGACTTCATCTTCGCGCTCAACCGGCTTGAGAAGCTGAAGCTGTTGATCGTGGAGTCTGGAAAGGCGAAGCAGAGCATCTACCTCAAACAGGTTTTCAGTTCGACGATGGATTTGCCTTTCGACATGAAAACGATTCCGGTGGACCAACTGACTGCGGCCGAACTCGGTAGCCACAACGTCGTCGTGATTAATGACATTCCGAGACTCCCGGATGCTCTTCGCGACCGGATGAACGAACTGCGGAAGGGCGGCCAGGGTCAGATCGTTATTCTGGGAACCAGCGCGGACGTGGGCTGGTGGAATGGCTATACCAACTTTCCGCTGAAGATTACGCAGCGGATTTACGTCAACAAGGACCGCGGCAAGTTTTCCTACTCGATGACGAGCTACGATCGCAATCATCCGATCTTCAAGTCTTTTGAAAAGAGCTCCACGCTGACCCTCGGGAGCGCCCAGTTCTTCGCATACGTCGAAGGCGAGGCCAAAAAGGGCGCGGCCGTGCTGGCGAAGTACGAAAATGGGGCGCCTGCCCTTGTGGAAACGCCCAAGGAGGATCGTGGGATGCTGGTTCTGACGTCCGGGATGGACGGTTTCGTCCAGAACGATCTTCCTTTAAAGCCGGCGTTTCTGCCGCTGATGCACGAAATGGTTCAATACCTCACTCATTACAGCGAAAATCGTGGCTGGTACACGCTGGGTGAGGCAATTCCGGTCGTTGGCACTATTGAAGCTTCCCCGGCGGGCGTTATCAATCCAAGGAAGGAACGCGTTCCCCTGGGCGATCTCGGTCCGGGGGACCAGAAGTTTTATACGCCGGAAGAGCCGGGGTATCACGAGATTCGGGTGGGGCGTGATGTGAAGATTGCGGCGGTGAATCCGCCATCGGCTGAGGGGAATCTGGACCGTATGCCACCCGAAGACCTGCTGGCCAGTGTCAAACGTCCAGCGGGCGAGACGCAGCAGGCCGGTTTCTTAACGGATGACGCGAAGATAGACTACGCCCGGCGTCAAACAGGCTGGTGGTATCTATTATTGTTTGCAATCCTGGCCGGGATAGCGGAAATATATCTTGCGAATCGGTCGTATAGTCGGTCGTAGAACGGGTTTTGGACCCGTCAGGAGAACGATTAAATGAGATCAAACGAGGAACTTCTTCAAAAAATCGGAATCGTCCGTAAACGATGGCAGGCATTCCTGTGGGCTCGCGGACTTGCGTGGGTCCTGGGTGTCCTCGTGGCCTCGCTCGTGATCGGACTGGCGATGGCGGATTCCACGGATATTCCCACGTGGGCCGTCACCGCACTCCGAATCGGCATGGCAGCCCTCTTCGTATTCACTCTCATCAAGGCGCTTGTCATACCGCTGCGCCGCGTGCCGGACGACATGCAATTGGCGCGGTTTGTCGAGGAGAAGAACCCCGGACTTGATGATCGTCTGGTTAGCGCGGTCGAGGCATTGACCAAACCGAGGCCGGAGCAAGGCATCTTTGCGCACCTTCTTGTGAAAGACGCTTTGGAACGGACGCGCAGCGTCCGCTTCGGCGATCAGGTCAACAAACGGAAGTTCGGAACGTTTGCGGCGCTCGCGGCCGCGTTCGCCATTGCGCTGATCATCAGTTTGTATATTTCATCTTATTTCTTCCCGGTCGGAAGCGTCCGCCTTCTCGCTGGTTTGTTGAAGCCGCCGGCGGACGACATCTTTGATTTAAAGGTCACGCCGGGCAATGCCACTGTTCCGCGTGGCACCGACGTCGTCGTGCAGGTCACGACGGGCGGCTTCGATCCGCGACGCGCGGAAATTCATCTGCGCTATCAGAACAGCGCACAGTGGGAAGTTTCCGTAATGGACGTCGCGCCGCAGAAGGTTCCGACCTTCCGGCAGATGCTGTTCAATCTCCAGGAGCCCGTCACTTATTTCATCGATGCAGACGGGCACCGGTCGAAAGAGTTCACGATCCGCGTCGAAGATCTGCCGCGCGTCGAGAAAATGGATTACACGTACAACTATCCGGCCTATACGGGTCTCGCTCCGAACAAGCAGGAGGGCGGAACCGACATGATCGCACTGAGAGGAACGGTCGTCGACGTTCTCGTGCACGGCAGCCAGCCACTGTCCGGCGGGGCGATCGTTTTCAGTGACGGCAAGTCCATTCCGCTGCAACCCACCGGTGAACGAGAGGTCACGGGCACAGTCACCATCGACCGAAACGCGACCTTCCGCATCAAACTCGTGAACTCCAACAAGCAGGAATATACGAGTCTCGAAGAGTACTCGATGGAAGCGACCGAGGACGGCAAGCCGATCGTCGAGTTCACGAAACCGGGCCGTGACGAAAAGGCGACCAATGTCCAGGAAGTGTTCACGGAACTGCGGGCGAACGACGATTTCGGAGTAAACCGGCTCGAGCTGCATTACTCCGTCAACGGCGGATCCGAGCAAACGGTCGAGCTGTTCCAAAACAAGGGTGCCGCGCCCAAGGAGATCTCGGGCAGCCATACCTTCTTCCTGGAAGAATTCAATTTGCAGCCCGGCGACTTTGTGACGTACTTCGGAAAGGCCCTCGACACACGGAATCCGGCGAACACCGTTCAGACCGACATGTACTTCATCGAGATCCGTCCCTTCAGCAAGGAATACTACCAGGGTCAGCAAGGTGGCGGCGGTGGCGGCGGCGGTGGCGGCCAGCAGGACGATGCCGCGGCGCTTTCGAAGAGGCAGAGAGACATTATCGTTGCGACCGATCGTCTGAAGCAGAACAAGGAAAAATTCAAGGCGAAGGAATTTACCGACAATCTGCACGCGCTCTCTGCAAACCAGTCGAAGCTTGTGGAGCAGACCGATACTCTGCTGGGCCGGCTGTCGCGCCGCGGTCTGGATCAAAACAAGCAGATCAAGGATCTCACCGAGAATCTCAAGCAGGCGATGGAACAGATGACACCTGCCGCGGACAGGCTGCAGAAGGAAGATCCTACGGCGGCGCTGCCCTTTGAACAAAAGGCGCTGAACTACCTTCTGCGCGCCGAAGCGCTGTTCACGGAAATCCAGGTCACGCGTGGCGGCGGTGGCGGAGGGGGCGGTGGCGGCCAGAGCGCGCAGGACCTCGCCGATCTGTTCGAACTCGAACTCGATCAGAGCAAGAACCAATACGAAACCGTTCAACGCGGCGAGATGCAGCGAAACACTCAGGAAGTCGATGAGATGTTGAAGAAGCTGCAGGAGCTTGCGCAGCGTCAGCAGAAGATGATGGAGCGTCGCGCCATGCAGCAGCAGGGCGGAGGCAGCGGCGGCGACCAGATGGATGCCCAGGAGTTGCAGCGTGAAGTCGACAAGCTGGCACGGCAGCTCGAGAAACTGTCACGCGAAAACAACGACCGGCAAATGTCGGATGTTGCGCGGCAGATGCAACAGGCCGCGCAGAACATGCAGCGGCAGGCGCAGGGCGGCAACGCGCAGTCTCAGGCGCAGGCCGCGCAGCAGGCGCTGGACCAACTGAACCGGGCGCGTCAGATGCTACAGAATGCTCAGTCCGGCAACGCACAGGAAAAACTCGCTCAGGCTCGCGACGAGGCCAAGCGTCTGCGGCAGGAGCAAAACCAGGTGACGAACCAAACACGTCAACTGGGTGAGAACACTGCCGGTGCGAACGCCCAACAGCGGCAACAGCAGATTGCATCCGAGCAGCAGGATCTCGCAGAACAGGCGCGGCAGCTCCAGCAGAACCTCGAGGCCGCCGGCGCAAACGGTCAGGACCGGCAGTCGGCGTCGGCAGCGCGGAATGGCGCTAACAGTATGAAGTCTTCAAACACCGTCAATCGCATGACTCAGGCTGCCAACATGATCGCCCAGGGATTCCCCGGCCTTGCCCCGAGAACTCAGGAAGCGATCGAGCAGAGTCTGGCCGACCTCGAAAAGCAACTCGGTCAAGCAGCGGCTTCCGGCAATAACGGCGACGATCAGCAGAAGATGCAGAACGCGCTGAATAAAGCCAGCGAGACCGGCAAGGCTCTGGAATCGATGCAGCGGCGCTTGCAAGACCTGCAGAGAGGTCAACGCGGCCAGCAAGGGCAGCAAGGTCAACAGGGCCAGCAGGGGCAGCAAGGTCAGCAGGGGCAGCAAGGTCAACAAGGTCAGCAGGCCGGACAACCGGGTCAACAACAGGGTCAGCAAGCCGGACAGCAGGGCCAGCAAGGACAACAGGGCCAGCAGGGTCAACAAGGACAGCAAGGCCAGGGCGGACAGGGCGGCGGACAACAGGCGCAGAACAACGGCGGTGGCCGTCAGGGCGGCCGCGATGGCGGTCCGGCGGGCGGCAACTACGGAGCAAATTGGAATGGTTCGTATTCCGGTGGTGTGTGGAACGGCGATATCCGTCAAATCCAGCGTGAATACGAACAGCGGTTGCGCGATATTCAAGACCTCCGCAACATGCTGGGCCCCAACGATCCAACTGTTCGGCAACTGGATCAAGTCGCCAACTCCCTTCGCGTCTTGGCCCGAAGCAACTACCCGGGCGATCCGGCCGAGATTCAGAAGCTCGCCGACCAGATTATCGAGCCGATGAAGAATCTCGAACTGGAGCTAAGCCGCCGACTGCAGATCATGATCGGGAAGGACAACATCCGCTCAGCGCAGGAAGACGAAATGCCGGCAGCCTGGCGGAAGTACATCGAGGACTATTACAAGCGCTTGGGGAGCACCAAGCCTCCGGGGCAGTAGGGAGCAGGCAATGAGAATTTCGAAAATTGAACGAGTCCTGCATTGCAGGATTCGTTCAATTTCGAAATTTCTAGCTGAGACGTCTCGTGTAGAGCGGAAATCTCTCACATAGGGCTTCAATTTCCTTCTTAACTCTTCCGGCAACACGCTCGTCCTCACTGGACTCTAAAACGTCGGCGATCCAATTTCCGATCGACTCCATTTCCGCCTCTTTCATCCCGCGAGTCGTGATCGCGGGTGTGCCGACGCGAACGCCGCTGGGCTTCAATGGAGGATTCGGATCAAACGGCAACGTGCTCCGGCTGACCGTGATTCCCGCTCGATCGAGCGACTGTTCCGCCTGCCGCCCGTTGATGCCCTTTGAAAACACATCCACAAGAAACAGGTGATTGTCCGTTCCCCCCGAAACAATACGGAATCCTCGTCTGCCGATCACTGCCGCGAGAGCCTGTGCGTTCTTCACAACCTGGCTGATGTACGTTTTGAATTCCGATGTTGCCGCTTCCTTGAAGCAAATCGCCTTGGCCGCTACCACATGAACGAGCGGGCCGCCTTGCATTTCGGGGAAAACGGATTCATTGAGTTGTTTCGCGAACTGTTCGCGACACATGATGATGCCGCTTCGAGGACCGCGAAGAGTCTTGTGCGTGGTGCTTGTCACGAAGTCGGCGTGAGGAATAGGTGACGGATGTTCACCGGTGGCCACGAGGCCGGCAATGTGGGCGATGTCGACCATCATCAGCGAGCCCGCTTCTTTTGCAACCCTGCCGATTCGCTCGAAGTCGATCACGCGCGGGTACGCGCTGGCGCCCGCGATGATCAGTTTCGGCCTGTGTTCGTGGGCTAACGAGCGGAGTTCATCGTAATCGATCTGTTCCGTATCTCTGCGCACGCCGTATGGAACGATCTTGTAGTACTTACCTGAGAAGTTTTTAGGGTGGCCGTGCGTTAAATGGCCGCCGTGCGACAGATTCATTCCGAGGACGGTGTCGCCAGGCCTCAACACAGTGAGGTACACCGCCATGTTCGCCTGGCTTCCGGAATGCGGCTGCACATTCACGTGCTCGGCTCCGAATAACTTCTTCGCGCGATCGATGGCGAGATTTTCGACGACGTCGACGAACTCGCAGCCACCATAGTAGCGACGGCCGGGATAACCTTCGGCGTACTTGTTCGTGAGGATTGAACCGGTCGCTTCGAGCACGGCTTCATACGTGAAATTCTCTGAAGCAATCAATTCCAGACCAGTCGACTGTCGTCGAGTCTCCTGCTGAATCGCGTTGTAGATTTCGGGATCGAGGTCCTTCAAAGTAGCGTCAATGCGGTCCATTACGGCTCCTGGTGGCAAAAATCGACTCTAACACGCTGTGTTATAATCCGCATCATGTTTGGGCTCAACGCGAAGCAGCTCTTCCTGCTTCTCCTGTTGATTCTCGCGCTGTTCTCCGCATCACAGATTGTTCCGATTTACTTCAACGCATTTCAATTCAGTGATTACGTAAAACAGGAAGTCCGTTTCGCCGCGGCATCCCGAAGAACACCCGACGAGATTCGAAACCGAATAGTCATCAAGGCGAAGGAATTCGACCTGGCCATCGCTCCCAAGGACGTCCGCATGACTCGCCGCGGGCCCGCATTCAACGTCGAGATCGATTATCTGGTTCCACTGGACCTTCGCCTTTACAAACGCAACATCGAATTCCATATCTTCGAAAGCGGAGAGCTTTTTGACAGATGAGCGGGGTACCGGATGATCTCGATTGAACGAGGGCTCGAGATCGTTAGTTCTGTCGCCGCCGAGCAAGCCCGGCAGGATTGGATGCCTTCGGAAATCGTTCCGCTTACTGAGTCCATGTCACGTATTCTGCGTGAGCCTGTCTCCAGTGATTCGGACTCTCCGCCGTTCGATAAGGCCATTCGCGACGGTTTCGCCGTTCGATTTGAAGATGTCCAGCGGGCTCCCGCCACATTGCGCATCATCGGTGAATCGCGTGCCGGTGCGGGCGCCGACGTTGAAGTGGGACTGGGTCAGTGCTGCGAGATCATGACGGGCGCTCCGCTTCCCAAAGGAACGACCGCCGTCGTCATGGTGGAGCACACGGAGCGGCCGAACGTCGAATCGGTCCGTGTTCTCCGATCGGTGCGGCTGAACGAGGGTTTATTGCGTCAAGGTACTGAAGCGAAAAAAGGTGATCGCCTGCTGGAGCCTGGCCGAAAGATTGGTCTTGCCGACATCGGTCTGCTCGCCAGCGTTGGAAAAGCGCAGATCGCCGTTTCGAAGCGGCCCCGAGTTGCGATTATCGCGACGGGCGACGAGCTCGTGGAAGTCACCGATCGTCCGACTTCAAGTCAGATTCGCAACAGCAACAGTTACACGCTTTTTATTCAGAGCGCTCGCGCCGGCGCCGATCCAGTTCTTCTCGGAATCGGGCGCGACAATCTCGATGATCTTCGGGAAAAAATCCGGGTTGGCCTCGAAGCGGACGTGATGCTGGTCTCCGGCGGGGTTTCGATGGGGAAATACGATCTGGTCGAGAGCGTTTTTGCCGAGTTTGGAGTTCGCGTCTTTTTCGATAAAGTGGCGATGAAGCCCGGAAAACCGACAGTGTTCGGTTTTCACCGCCGCACCTTCGTTTTCGGACTGCCCGGGAATCCGGTCTCGACGATGGTTTCATTTCATGTGTTCGTCCGGCCGGTGATTCTCTCACTGCTGAAAGCTGTGGATGTGCAAAGACCGTTGCTGCAGGCAAAGCTTGAAGCTCCGGCAAAATGCGATCCCGAGCGCGCCGCTCTGGTTCCCGCACTCGTTCGTTTCGACGGTGAGGGTTACCGTATCGCGACGGCGCCATGGAAAGGATCGTCGGATCTTGTCGGCCTGTCGAAGGCAAATGCCCTGATCGTTATCCCTCGCCGCGAAGGTTCTTTGGAGCCTGGTGAAACGGCCGAATTCTTTTTCATGGAGTGACTCGTCTCAGTGCCCAGAAAACAACTGACACACGTTGATGACCGCGGCCGTGCTCGAATGGTCGACGTCACATCAAAGGCGGAGACAGTACGCGTCGCTCGTGCGGAAGCCTTTGTTGAAATGTCGCGGTCGACGGTGAAGCTTCTTCGCCATAACGGACTGCCAAAAGGCAATGCGATCGAAGTGGCGCGCATCGCAGCGGTCCAGGCCGGCAAGAAAACATCCGAGTTGATTCCGTTATGCCACCCGCTGCCGCTGACCCATCTCGACGTCTCAATCGACATCACGGAGAACGGCGCCCGTATCGAAACGGTCGCTCGAACCAAAGCGGAAACCGGTGTCGAGATGGAAGCGCTCACGGCGGCGACAGTCGCGGCATTAACGCTGTACGATATGTGTAAAGCCGTCGAGAAGGGCATCAGCATTGGCCCGGTTCGACTCCTGGAAAAGTCGGGCGGAAAAAGCGGCTTTTGGAAACGAGGTTAAGGCGGTATGCCGATCGGCGATGCGTTAGTGATTACGATATCCGACTCTGCTGCTGCGGGCAGACGCGAGGATTTGTCCGGGCCCGAGGCGAGGCGGATTCTTGAGGAAGCCGGCTTCAACGTCCGGGCGATTGACGTTTTGCCGGACGAACGTGAGGCCATCGAGAAACGGCTTCGCCGGGCGAGCGACGAAGGATTCAGCCTCGTCGTCACCAGCGGTGGAACGGGCCTGTCTCCTCGCGACACGACTCCCGAAGCCACGCTTGCAGTTATCGATCGCAACGTTCCGGGTATCGCGGATCTCATGCGGATCGAAAGCCTCAAGATCACGCCCAAGGCCGCACTGTCGCGTGCCGTATCCGGAATCCGGGGCTCGACGTTGATCATCAACTTGCCCGGAAGCGTTAAAGGTGTGAGAGAATGCTTGATGGCCGTGCGTCCGATTCTCGGGCACGCCATGGAGACACTGAAACAAGCGTCTTTGGGTTGCGGGGAGTAGGGATTTACGATGAATGGCTCTGTGTTGACCGGCTATATTCCGATTTTCCTCTTCATGGGGCTCGCCTTTCTGTTCCCGATCGTGACTCTGCTGCTGGCCAAGTTGATTCGCCCCTCGACGGGAGGTGAAGGAAAGCTTGCCCCCTATGAGTGCGGGGTCGATCCGGATTCCGACGCGCGCCAGCGGTACGCGATCCGTTATTACGTGGTCGCGATCCTCTTCGTCATATTCGACGTCGAAACCGTTTTCCTTTTTCCCTGGGCCATTATTTATAAGCAGCTCGCGCTTTTTGGTTTTCTCGAGATGGTTGTTTTTCTCGGTATCCTCGTCGTGGGATACGTCTGGATCATCAAGAAGGGCGCCCTGAATTGGGCGTGAACACGATTCTTCGGAGATATTGACGTGCCAGCTTGGATCGAAAATCGTTTCGAAAAGAACATCATCACCACCACGGTGGACTCGCTCATCAACTGGGCGCGGAAATCCGCGCTATGGCCGATGACGTTTGGTCTGGCGTGCTGCGCCATCGAAATGATGGCGACGGGGGCATCGCGTTTCGACATGGACCGGTTTGGCGCGGGGATTTTCCGTCCGAGTCCGCGTCAATCGGATCTGATCATCGTCGCGGGCACGGTCACTCTAAAGATGGCTCCGATCGTACGGCGCGTCTACGACCAGATGCCGGACCCGAAGTGGGTCATCTCGATGGGGGCATGCTCCAACGTCGGCGGTCCGTTTGATACGTATTCGGTGCTTCAAGGCGTGGATCACGTGATCCCCGTGGACGTCTACGTTCCGGGTTGCCCGCCGCGTCCGGAAGCGCTGCTGTACGGATTGATGCGGCTTCAGGACAAAATCGACCGCATGTCGACGATCGTGAAGAAGCCTGTCGACTCACGCTACGACGATGTGAAGAACGATCCGCGCATTTCACAGGCGGCCAAGGAAGAGATGGACCGCATTGGCATGAAGATCTGACGCTCGAGCAAATCCTCCGGGAACGTATCCGCACGAACGGACCTCTTTCCTTTCGAGACTACATGGAAGAGGTTCTCTACCATCCTCAACTTGGCTATTACTCGTCGGCCAAGCCGCGGATCGGAAGCGAAGGCGATTTCTATACGGCTTCCGACCTCGATCCCGTCTTCGGAAAACTCATCGCTCGATATTTGGAGAAGCTCGCCACAGGATTCGATGAGTTCACGATTGTCGAGATCGGCGCCGGCAAAGGAGCGCTCGCACGCGACATTCTTGCGCATCGACGATTTCGATATCAGATACTTGAGCGCAGCAGCGCCATGCGGTCGCACCAGCAATCGATACTCGCCGGATTCGGCGTCGAATGGATCGACGAGCTTCCTTCGAATCTGACCGGCTGTATTCTCTCCAATGAATTTTTTGACGCTTTGCCCGTGCAACGGTTCGTCGGACGCACGGGTGGTGTGAAAGAGATTTTTGTCGATGAAAATCTGAATGAGGTCGAGGCCGCGCCGACTGTCGCAGTGGATTTCGAACTCGGGGAAGGGCAGATCGCCGACGTCAGTTTTGACGCGTGTCTGTGGATTCGACGAATCGCAGCCGCACTGTCGCGGGGATTCCATATGGCCGTCGATTATGGCTATTTTCGAGCTGAGTTCTTCGCGCAAAGCCGGGGCACACTAATGTGTTATTGGCGTCATCAGGCTCACGAGAATCCCTATGTCCATATCGGCGAACAGGACATCACTGCCCACGTCAACTTTACGGATCTGATCGAAGAGGGCGCCGCTTCCGGTCTTCGCCTCCTGAGCATGTCGTCGCAAAAAGACTTCCTCATCGACCTCGGCATTCTCGAGGAGATGCAAAAGCTCGCGTATGCAGGGGACGCCGAATCCATGCAGCGCCTCCTCCGTACGAAAAACCTCATCGTTCCCGACCGCATGGGCTCCCGCTTCAAAGTCCTGATCCAGTCTAAAGGCTAAATTCGAGGCAGACTCCGATTCTTGTCTTGGGTATGAGACGTTGTGCCGGGATTGGGGAAGGGATTAAGATGCTTTGTCCTTGAATAATTCGAATCGAGAAGGAGGAACGAACCATGCTTGGCGAAAAAATCGGTGAAGGCTCGGGCAAGGTGACTACGCGACGCGTACTACCCAGTGACTCGGGAGGCATCCACGTGGAAACGACATTTGCGTCGAATGGATTCCTGCTCGGCACGGCAATCAAAGAAAACGGAACTTACACTGCCTTACAACGGGCCGATGGGACTTTGTTCGGATCCGGTCAAGGCCTGATTATCAGCACCGATGGCGACATGACTTCATGGGTCGGTCAGGGCGTCGGAACCATAAACAAGGGCGGGTCCGTCAGCTATCGCGGCGCCGTCTTCTATCAGACGACTTCGCCAAAATGGACCCGGCTGAACAAAATCGCCGGGGTGTTTGAATACGAAGTCGATTCCGAGGGAAACACGAAATCCCAGATTTTTGAGTGGAAGTAGTTTCGGAATGTCACGGGCGCGACCGCGCCCGTGACACTTGAGGCAACGTCACAGCGTTCCTTTTTCGGGCTCAGCGAACCGCTCAATAACACCGGCAATTCGCTTCCAGTTCTCGGTTTCCGCGGTGAGCTGCTTCTTACCCGCGGCCGTGATGGAGTAAAACTTCGCCTTGCGGCCGGTGTCCGACATGCCCCACTTCGAACGAATCCAGCCGGCCTGCGACAATTGCAGCAGCATCGGGTAGATCGTGCCCTGGTTCAATTCCAGAACGCCCCGACTCACCTGCTCGATTCGTCGTGCGATACCGTAACCGTGAATCGGTCCGAGCGTATCGACCGTACGAAGCACCATCAACGCCAACGTGCCCTGAAGGATTTCCGCCTTTTCGTCTCTCATATGTTGGAATCCAACACAATAATACGTTCGAACATGTGGGTCGTCAACATGTCAGGCTGTGGACAGCAGTTCTTTCAGGCCGCGCAGCGCGACGTAATATCCGAACACGCCGAAGCCGGTGACCACAGCTCGCGCCACTCCAGCGATCTCCGAGAACTTTCCGCGCCGGGCCGGATTCGAGATGTGGACCTCTATGGTGGGATAGCGCAGTTCGGCGACTGCGGCCGTCAATACTGGGCGTCCGGACATATAACCTGCAGGGTTGAAGATCGCGGCATCGAAACCGCGTTCGGCGGCCTCGCGGAACTTACGGATCACTTCACTCTCGATGTTCGAATGAAAGATCTCGACTTCCATACCAAGCTCGAGTGCGTAACTTCGGATGTGCTCGTCGTACTGCGGCAGAGTCATCGGACCGAAGACATCGATCTGGGTCTTGCCGCGCATATCCATTCCTTCCCCATGCACGACCAATATTTTCGGCATCGCACAGTTCCTTTCCGGAAATAGCTTTCAGCGAGTGAGTTGATATCGTACAAACTGCCGCTGAACGGCCGGCGTTTCTTCGATTTGTACCGAAACTGAGTCGATTACTCGAAGAGTCGACGCGAGGCTTCCGACGTTCTCGGAGAAGAAGCTGGAATAGTTCGCCTGGTTCGACAGGTCCAGCATGCGCATGATCTTCAAGTACGGCTGCAACTCGCCACGGTGAATATATCGCGCGAGGTACGTTCCCGGTAGAGATTGAGCGGAAGCGTTCGACGCATGATTCAGCGCGGCACCCAGTAGTGACGGTGTCCGGGCGATCCAGAGATTCTGGCTATCGACGTAGATCGTCAACGGAAGCAATCCGTCCCACTGCGACAATGAGTAGTTGCCGGATGCGACAGACTTCCACTGAAGGCCTGTATTGCCGACGCTCTGATATGACGCAACGGCCGCGGTCAACGCCGAGCGGACGGCTGCCGCGTCCCAAGCGGATGCCGTTCGGAAAGCGACTGCCGCGTCGCTGCCGACAAAGACGTCGCCGTCGAGCGGCATACCGGACTCGAGGTGCAGGACGGCTTCGAGCCCGCGCGATTCCAGAAGAGATCGAAACGGCGCCAACTCCAACGTTCCATCGAGCGACGGCTTCGGCGCTTCATCGATCCTGGTGTGAAAGTCACCCGCCGGCGCGGCAAAGTCCTCACCAGCGACGACGGGAGCGTATCGCCGCGCACCTGCCGGTCCCGTTCCCGCTCCAAAGAATTTCTGGCGGATCAGGTCCATTGCGAGATCGACCGAATTCGTGTCCCACAGTCGGTAGAGCCCTGCGTTATCGGGAATGTACCGCTGAAGCGCAGCCGCTGCCGATGGATGAGTCTCCGCAGCCGCCTCCTGCGATCGAATCAAAGCCCGATTCTCTTCGAAGGCTTCGGTTCTTCGAGCAACCTGAGCGAGCGCGGCAGAGAAGGGACGCAACTCATCGGTGTTTTTCTGAATCCAGTACGAACGGAAATAGGGCGTCTTGATGACGCCGGCAAGATCCATCACGAGACGCAGTGCGACGAGCCGCGGCGTACCCGGAGGAAGCGCCCGAAGCGAATCCTGATACCACGTTTCCTGGCCGATCGACCGGCCGGGCGTCCCTCCGATGAGGTCGAGCGCCGAGGAAAGCAAATCCTCACGCGTGCTCAACACGAGATAGTCACCCACCGTCGCGAAGGCGGCCGTGCGATCTCCGGCCTGGTGCACGAAATAGGACCTGCCCGGCGCTCCGCGCGTTTCGTACCCCGAACGAACGCGAGTCAGGACGTTCTGCCCCAATTGTGCGGACGGCAGCCGCGAAATGTACACAAGGTCGACACGCCGAAAATCATAGAGCGCGAGCGCGGATTCAGCGCCGGCGATGGTTTCAAGTTCGCTGAGGTTGGGAGCGAATCCCGCGGCAGCAGAGAACTCGTCGTAAACATCCTTGAGTTTGAGGACCAGGCGTGTGGTCATGAAGCTCTCGTGGTTCTTGCTGGCGAGCCAGTCGGATTGGACTTGCGACCGATTCCAGTCGCGGAGCTGAGTGGCAAAGTCCTCGGATTCCAGGTACAGCAAGGCTCCGGACGGCATCCATTCCGCGAGGGGCCTTGGTGGAACCGCTACTTGAGCCGCGGCCCACACGACGAAAAGCATCAGCACGAGGGCGGTGAGAACCCGGATTCGTTTCATGGAAGCCTCCGCCGAACGGGGTTGGGCTGATCGAGTTCGGCTCGCATCATGGGACGGCGACGCTCGTTCTCCATCAATCGTTCGGTCGCAACCGTTGCCTGTTTGCGCCGGTCTTCGAGTGCCTTCTTTCGAGCCGGATCCGTTTCCTTCATGGCTGCGAATCCAAATGATCGAGCCGCATCGCCCGGCTTGCCTGTCTGCAGGTATGCTTCGGCCATACCGGCGGCGATATCCGGCTCCGGTTCCGAATACACATTACCTTCGCGGAAATAGGCGGCCAGAACGATGTAGGACTGACGGGCTTCCAGCGCCGTCGAGAACAGCAAGCGGCGCACTGCAGCAGCCTCAGGGTGCTCGGCGATTGCTCCGAGCAGCATTCGTACGCGATCGTTACGATCCGCCGACCTTTCAGCTGCGGCGAGCCGTGCCGCGAAAAAGTACGGCGCATCTGCCGAAGCGGCCGTCAAGGGAATCCGGCCTGAAAGGAGATCGAGTTCACGACTGCCCGCCGTTCCTCCCGGCCGAGAGCCGGCCTTCGATTGTTCCGCAGCAGCCTGCGTTCGAATGTCATAGGCCGCCTGACGTGACAGCACGACGCGCTGCAGGTTTTCCGCGGCAGCCGCCTGCTGAGATGAGGCCACCTGCGTTCTCGCCAGCTCCAGTCGTGCTTCGTCATCCCATGGAACCGCCTGGGCGCGGAGTTTAAAAAACTCCTGGGCCTCTGTTTGGCGTCCGGCCTTTAAAAGAAGACGGCCGGATTCGAGAAGATTATCGAAAGCTCCCGCCGACATGCGGTTCAGCCGCCTCAGCAGTTCCGCCGCGTCATTTACTTGCGACTGCTTCAGGCGGACTTGAGCGAGGCCCATAAATGCCGCGGTGTTTCGCGAAGAAAACTCGATCTGGCGCGAGTACAGGAACTCGAGGATCTTGTCGCTCGCGGCCGGCTGGCCTTTTCGCACAAGCAAAGCCGCGGTCTCCTGAAGCGACCAATCGTCCGGAGCATCGGCGGAGCTCTGACGATAACGTTCGAGCACGCCGTCCAGGCTGCCATCGATCGCAGCCAGCCGGAGCTCAGCGGTTCGCACGTTGGGCGAGCGTTTTTCGGCGGCCGTCAATGAATCCAGCAGCTGCTTTGCGTCTGCCGTCTCATTGTGATCAAGCAGGTATTCGAGGTACCGCTGCCTCATTTGCACGTATTGGAATCGATTGGCGGCCGTAGCGCTGGAGAGTGCGTTGACCGCCTGTTGAAAAACAAACTTCTGCTGCTGCGGACTCAGCCAGGGTTGTTCGGCGAGGCTGCCATGGAGCTGTCCTGGCGACCTCGACGCCTGAACGACTCCCAGCAACCACGCATTGTCCGCCGAGTTTTCAAAAGCCGCCTGCATCAGCGCCGGCATTTGCCAGACTTGCAACCGTCGAGCCGCGGCGCGCAAGGCGGTGTCGATCGCGGTATGCAACGCGTCGACTTGCTGCCGAGATCGGATATCGCCAATCAGCGCGGCGCCTGTCGCCGGATCCGGAGTCCGCTCGAATCTCGTCAGCCCATTCTTCCATTCGGTAAGAGCCTCATCGCGACGGCCGGCATCCCACAACATCAGCGCGATGCTGGAATAAACGTCCGGACGGTTATCGTTCAGTTCCAGGACGTGACGAAATTCACCGATCGCACGTTGGGTTTCACTGGAGTCGCGGTAGTATCGCGCGAGCTGGAGATAGGCCTGCGGATCGCCGGGACGCTGCTCAACTTCGGAAAGCAAGTACTCGGAGGATTCCGCAAGTTGACCCGCGTCCCGCAAATACTCGCCATACCGCTGCCCGTAGTAAAACCAGATGTCGCCGGCGAGCTGATTGGATCGGCTCACGGGCTTCCCGAGGTTTTCCTCGATAACCTGCGGCCCCAGCGCCCGCTGAAACGCGGTGCGAGTGTCGACGGTATTCAAGCCAAAATGCAGACCAACGAGCCCGGTGTACGCGTCTGTCCACACGGGCGTTCGCCGTTGTGCCCGTATCGCCTGAAGCGCGCGGGTGGAATCGCCTGCAGCGATGAGCGCCTGCGTGGCAAGCAGTCCCGTAGGATCTCCGGAAGAGGCGATCCTCAAGAGATCGTCCGGCCGCGCTCGCGCAAGCAATTCAAAATATCTTTGGCGAAAAGGCGTTTGGAGTTCCGGCCGCGCAGTCATCAGCCGCAGCTCACCATCCGCATCGCCGATCATTTGATAGGCGCGGACGGCGGACGACAGAACGCTCACACGTTGATTGTTGCCGGAGATCCTGGTTGAGAGGTCTTCGAGCTGACGAGCAAGCTCGGCAAATCGCATCCGACTTTGCTGCAGTCGAATGAATGGACCTTCGCCGAAAAAGCCCTCGTCGGCCGAGCGTTCGGCGGCCTGTTCAATCTTCCACGCGATTTCAAGATCGTGCAAACCCGCTGCATTCGCGATTTCTATAAACGAATTGACGTTCTGTGGATTCGCGGCGGCCTTGCCTTCGGTAAGACGTGAAGCAAAAGCCTGACGTTCCTCGGGCGTGTAATACATGGCGACCGCCTGTCCGAGTGCGCGGGATGCGCTGACGTTTTCGAACCCGATGACGTTGGTCAGAGCTTCATCGTATTTTCGTGAACGTGCCATGATTCGCGCGTAAAGCTGTTCCCATTCGCGCTGATGGACTTTTCCTCGCTCGATTTGACGTTTGATGAAATCGACGGCCGCATCCACAAGCCCGTTTTCCTCGAGAACCCGGGCGACTCGTCCGTACTCGCGAGAAACCTCGGGGCGGTTTTCAATGAAGGCCCGCTGCAGAGTCGATAAGGCCTCACGATCCTGACCCAGCCTGATCTGCAGCACGGCGATGCGTTCGAGCCACAAGGGATCTCTGTGGCTCAATTCATAAATTTTGTTGTACGTCGAGATCGCGTCGGCGAACCGGAACGTGCGTTCCTCGAGGTCCGCTCGAGCTGCCGCAAGGTCCTGCCGTTCCGGACGCGCGGCCATGGCGGTGGCGTACGCCCGGATCGCGGCCGGGTAATCCTCAAATTGGGTGTGGACGCGAGCCAGAACAATAGACCAGCGATGGTCTCGCGGCGAGGTTTCGACGGTCTTTGCGTAATATCCGGACAACTGCGATCGCAGGCCGTGCTGCGAGGCCAGTCGGGCGGCTTCCGCGACAATCGTGTCGTCATCCGGAAATCGATTGATGATTTCGATGAACTGATCCAGCGCCTCGCGAAATTTCTGCTGGCGAACGAGCACAGGGATCAAACCGCGTCGCATGGCTGCGGTCCGATCGGTCTTGTCAGCGACGGATATCGGGGCCTGCTGAATCTCGGCGATTTTCGAAGCGTACAACTGCTGCAGTTCGCTTTCTTTGCCCGCGGCAGCGAGAGCCTCCGCCATCAATCCGACCGCTTGCCCGTTGATTGGATCGATTCGAAGAAGATTCTGTGCAGCCTGGATGGCCTGCGTCTGGTCTCCGGCCTCGATGGACCTGCGAACCGTTTCCACGAGGTAGTCCTTCTTCAACGATTCATGCGCAGCTGCCGCAGCGGCAGCGAGGATCTGAACGGCACGCGGCTTGTCATGCCGCCAATGGAAATCGGCAGCAGCCCGAATCACACCGCTGATGAGCGGATTCGCCTGATACAGGGCATCGATTTCACGCCCCGCTGCGCTGGCATCGCCGCCCGTTTCGAGGAAGAGCGCGAGTTCGATTCGGAGACGCAGCTGTTCCTCCGGATCCACCTCGAGTTGGATTTCACGACGGATTACGCGTTCTTGAAGCGGCCGCAGCGCGGTCTCGGCGGCGACGCGGCGAACGTAGGAAAGGATTTCGCGTGACGACGATTGATCGACGATTCCTCGGAGCAGCGCCTGGATTTCGTCATCACGTTGTTGTGCGCGAAGCACCGCGACACGAAGCTCGAGGACCTGCGTATCCCCAGGCGACGATTGAACGCGACGGCTAATTTGTTCATCAACGAGTGACTTGTATGCTTGGCGCGTCGCGAGCTGCAACAGTCGAGCCTGCGCCGGCCCGCCCTTGGGACTGAGCGAGCCCTTGATGTATTCCGCGACAGCTTCCGCACGACGGTCCTGCGACTCCAGGATGGCCCCCATCTCATAAGACCACAACGCCGGGTCTTTGAGCCGCGTCCTTCCGCGTTGCAACCAGCTGACGGCATCAGCCGGCCGGACGTAATCCCAAAACAGCGTTGCTGCCTCAAGGTAACCGTCGGGTTTGCCGGGCTCGATCTCCGCGTGGCGAACCCAAATATCGCGGGCAGGCGTCATCAATTCACGATCGGCATAGATTTCGCCGACCTGGGTCAACAGGGAACGGTTTCGAGGCTGGCTGCGCGCCAGTTTTTCGGCGATGGTTACCGCGGCAGCCGTGTTGGCCGGATCAAATGCGGCGAGCGATCGATGAAGATCGGTTGCCCTTCCGGCAAATACGGCGTCCGCGGGATACGCGTCGGCAATCGCCCGCATGACGGGCGCCGCCTCTTCAAAATGAGACAGCCAGGTTTCGGCCTCCGCGATGAATCGCGTTGCGGCCGGGTTCTCTGCTTCCGACTGCGGCCAACGGCCGCGGCTGTCGGCAGGCACCAGGTTGACGGCTTCCTGCACGCGAGCCAGCAAACTGCCGCTGGCGGCGAGCCGTTCAAAGTACATGCGGCGAATGGCTTCGTCTTCGTACCAATGATTCGAGAGCAGCCGCATCAACGCATTCGCATCTGCCGTTCCCGGCGTCGTGTATAGAGTGATCAGGTTGTTAACGAGCCTCAAGTCATGTGGAAAGCGAGCATAAGCATAGAGGTTGATTTCGAGCTGCAGCCGCCTCTCGAACGCCGCGTCTGCGACGACGCTGGTGAAATACGACTCCAGATCGCTTCCCGAGAAAGCGTTGACAACCTCGCGAGAAAGGTCTCGCAGCTCGCTGGCGCGGCGGTTGCGAAGGTAGAACCGCGCGAGCTTATGACGCCACGATGGGTTCTGGAAGCGTTGCATCGCCTGACGGTAAACCTGCTCCACTTCGGGTCCTCGTTGATTGGCCCCGAGGAAATCGGCGAGCCGGTCGTAAAGTCCGGGATCATTCGGATTGCGATCGATTTCGCTGCGGTACAAAGCAAGCGCGTCGGGAATGCGGCTCAGCTGAGTCAGCCGCGAGATATTGCGCTGTAACACTTGAGCATATTCCGTCGAACGAGGCTGCTCGCCGGCGCCGAGTGGAACCTGTTGGGCTTTGGATGCAAGCTCGCCAAGCAGCCGCGTGTAGACCGCGAGTTCCTCTGGAACCTGCTTTCGCCGCGCGTAAGCGTCCGCAACCTGAAGCGCGACTTTCGTCCGCTGAGCGGCGTTCGGAAAATCATTGATGAACGCCGTTCCCTGCCGAATGATCGGCTCGTCCTCGCCATAAATGGCATAGCTGTCGATCAGCCTGGACAGCAGCTCCGAACGGCGAGACGAATTCGGAAAGCGCCTCGACAGCAGAGCGTAGAGCTCAGCCGCTTTTGCTCTATGGAAGTAAGCCTCACCTTTGACCTGCTGGGACTGGTACTGGGAGTCGGGATTTTGCGAGTTGAATACGAGCGACAGAATTCCGTTCAGGAACCCCGGCGAACGATCGATGGTTGCGATGTCGTGATAGAACGACAGGTCGCCGCGTCCAAAACGAATCGGCTGGTCGGGTGCCTTCAGCAGCGTCTCGATGATCTGCGCCAACGCCGCCTCTGTCGAGGCGGCGTCCGCGCCGTTCAGGCTGTACAGAGCAAATGCGTACCGGATGGTTTCGTCGTGATCGCTGACCGAGTCACACAGCTTTGCGAGGGTGTTCAGCTCCGACGCCGTCCATGTGGCGTGAGCCGCTTCCTTGCGAACACGAAATTCGGAGAGCTCTCGGCGCGCGGCGGTCAAATCGGATTGCTTTCTGTGGTAGTGGAACAGGCGAGCCGCGGGTTCGAGATCGAGCGGACGCGCGGCGGCCGACTTCCGGGCGTTCTGGTAGAAGTCGAATGATTTGTGTGAATCGTCGAGCAGCTTGAAGTAACCGTCCAGAAGCTGCGGAGGCCACAGCGGGTCGAACGCCGCGTCATAAACGGCGATCGCGCCGCCGGGCGAGCCGCGTTTTTCCGCGATTAAAGTCTTCGCGTGAATCGGGAAGATCCGATCGTTCGGAAAACTGCGTTGATACTGATCCAGAACCTGAGCGGCTCGCGTGACCATGTTGTTCTGGATGAGAAAGTCGAAGAACCGCTGATGCAGCAATCCCGAACGCGGGTATTTTGTAATCCACGCTTCATAGTTTTGAAGCGCGGCAGCGGCCGGCATCGCTTCGATCTGGATCAACTGCTGGATTCGTTCATTCGCTTGCCAGGCGCGTTGCGCGACGTCGGGTTGCAAAGGATCGTCTGTTGCCGGCAGTGTGGCGGCGGCAGCCGTCAACGTTTGCAGTTCCTGCTGAGGCTGCATCCGGCGATGGTAGAAGTCGGCGAGGGCGATCTGGCCGGCCGCACGGTCCGGAGAAACCGTTTGGAACAGTTTCCATCGATCCTCGGCGTTGACGAAGTCGAGCTGCGCTTCGTACTCGCGCGCCGTCACCGCGATGAGTTCCGCGTCCGTCGGGCTTTTCGCGCTCTCGGCAGCAAGGTTCACCGTCGTTTCTCGCGGAGGCCGTCGCACCGGAATCGGTCCGCCAATGGAAGGGACCGTCCGATAGAGAATGTTGATTGCCGGCGAAGACGACGGCATCCACTGCAGCCACGACGGAACCTCCGCATGCGCCACCAGGATGAACACGGCTGAGATTGCGAGCGCGGCAACAAGGCGGGGAAACGGAATTCTAAAATCGACCGAGTCCTGTAATGCCAATCCAAAAGCCGAAATCCGAGATTGGACTCGCGCAGTCCAATTCGAAATTTGTGTTTTCGGATTTTTCGGATTGGCAATGCTGGATTCGTCCATTTCTAAATTCCCTTCTGTTCTACGGAAGAACCGCAAGGGTCACCTCCGCGGCGCCGATGTTGTGCGCGATGTCTTCAGCGGACACGACGATTTTGTATTGGCCCGGCGGCAGATCATCCGGAATGCGGAGGTCGCCGATGTTCGACCGCGCGTCCGCGCTCCAGGTCAGGCGAACCGGGGCCGCGCCATACAGTCGGGCGACGATCGTTCGCGTCAACTCCGACGCGAAGACCTGCAGGTGCACCCTGTCTCCTCGGCGGTAACTCGTCCGGTCGAGCTTGATCCGAACCACCGGCGGCCGGCTCGCGATGACGAACGTTTTCCGCTCGCGATACGCGTTACCGCGCTCGTCTCTCAAGACGAGCTCCACTTGATGCGTGCCGTCGGGCATGTTTAATGGAGCCAGAAACCGCGTCTGCCAAATATCTTCGGTCTTGAGGTATTTCAACGGCTTCACGAGTCCGAACGGGAAGACCGCGATGACCGACTTTATCGAAGCATCCGTCTTTACCCTTAGGATCGGATCTCCGGGACGGATGACTCGCGGTCTCAACAACGATCGGGGCGCCGCGAGAAAGGACGTATACGGCGTCACGAATTTGTATTTTCGCGAGAGTTGAATGATCTCTTCGATCGATGCCTTGTCCTCGCCGTTGCGATCAATCTGTTCGAGCAGCGCGTCGACGCGCGCTTTCGCCCACGTTCGCGGAATCGCAGGATGGTCCAGCGATTCGGCGGGCAGTGCGGCGCTGGCGTTTAGCGTGAACGCTTTTCCGTCGCGCAGTCCGGTTGCCGTGAAATAGGTGGCGGCAGCAGGCGCGCGATATTGTCCGACCCAGACTTGTTCCGAGCCGCCGAACACGGCATCCTCCAGCGGGTATACGAGCGAAGTGCGGCCTGCGGGAGTGACTGCCAGTCGCAAATCCGTTATCGGAAAGCGGCCGATCTTCGAAACGAATTGTTGAATCTTGAAATCGACAGGCTCGGTGCTTCGAACCCATTCGAAGACGCCGTTCGCGCTGCCGATCTGGCGGAGTAAGGCGACGTTCGCGTCATCGCCGACGCCGAACACAAACATTCGCGGACGCTCGGCAGCAGCGATGCGATTCCAGCGTTCGTTGAACGACGCGGCCAGTCGGGCGTTTTGAATGATGCCCTGATTCGATCCGCCATCCGTGAATGCAACGATCGTCGAGTTGCCGCCGGCGGTCGTGAGGGCCCGGTCCAGCGCCGCACCCAGATCCGTCCCTCCGCGCAACCGGCTCTTCTTCACAAACGCCAACGCGGCCTCAATGCGCTCCGAAGCGGCCGGTTGCAGTGACGGCGCGAACTGCGCGACATCGGAATTGAATGCGATGACGTTGAATCGATCGGCGGGACGGAGCGAGCGAAGGACGCTTTCAAATGCCTGAAAGCTGCTGTCGAGCTTATTCCACTGCATGGAGAGCGAAGTATCGAAGACAGCGATGACCGTTCGTGCCGGTTCAGTCGCGGCGGGATTCACATTCGCCGGAGCCGCGCCCATTCCGAACAATGCCGAGGCCTGGAAGAATCCGGTCGGCGCAGACTCTTTCGGATTGCGATACGTTACCACTCTAAGGCTGTCGGCCGACGAGGGATCGACACTGTACTTGACGGCGAAGTCCTCCGTCATCGCGACGCGCGTTCCGGAGTACGTTGCACGGATACGGTTCGGTGATCGTTCGTCGATCCGCAACGGGTACGCTTTGCCGATCCCTTCGAATCGAGTGATCGGCCGTTCCGAAAGAATGGTGAGGTTGAGTTCAAGGCGTCCGGCGACCTGCGCCTGGTACGCGTCGGGTTTCAGTGGAATCGCGAGCACGCTTTCGAATTGTTCAACCGGGATGCGCTCGTGGTACTCCAGCTCAACGCGTTTAGTTGCTCGCGCGGGAATCGGCACGACACGGGCCGTGAACTCGGAACCTCGGGAAGCTTCCTGAGCGCTGCGCTCACCCATCTGCAGAATTCCCGGATCGATGGTCTGTGCTTTCAGGCTGTCGTAGATTTCGCCGGCGCGCTTCCGTTCCAGGATCACGCCGGGAATGCGGACAAGGCCGTCCCAGACCGCGAAATCCGAGAGCACGGCGCGAATCGGCAACGCGAAGCTGTAGGTTCCTTCGAGATTCTGGCTGGTGTGATTGGTGAAAATCTCTCGAACAGAAACTCGGGCTGTGCCGTTGTCGATCCCGATGTTGATGGTCATCTCTTCGAGTGACAGGATGTTCGGATCCGGCGCGGTCCGGTCGCCGGGAATCAGAACTCCGGAGTCGGCAGCCGCCAACGGCAGGACCAGCAATAAAATCAACAGCGATCTCATTTGTTTAACTTCTCAACCGGCAAGCGGACGATTCCGTTGTCGGTTCCAACGAACAAATTGCCCGACGCCGCGGTGAGCGCCGTGACGTTCAGCGACGGGAGTCCGGCAGTGAAAGTTGTCAATCGACGGTTCGCGGTGTCGAAGACGAGCAGCCCGCGATCGAGCGTTCCCGCGACGATTTGATTCGACACGGCAATCATGGCGTTCGGATTGATGACGGTGTGCGCCGGCATGTCTTCAATTTCCGTCCATTGTCCTGCAGAGTCGATCTGGATGAAGCCACCACCGTAAGTGCCGATGAAGAAGCCGTCGTTGAACGGTAAGACGGCGGAGATCCAGTTTTGACGGAGAGGCGAATTCGAAGTGGTGTAACTTGCGCGCACGAATCCGTTCTCGATCAGCGCCAACCCGCCGAGAGTTCCGGCCAGCAAGCGCGATCCGTTTACGCCAAGTGCGTAGACATGGTTGTTGGGAAGTCCGTGGAATGCGTATATCGATTCCGGTCCTCCCGCATCCAGAAGCGTTACTCCGGCGGCCGTCGCCACAGCCAGCCCATCCGGTTGAATCGCGATGTCGGTAGCGTGTGCCGAAATGAGTCCGTCCGGCGTACCGATGCGCTGAAGAATCTTGCCCTCCGGGCTGAACAGCACGACTCCGTTTGCGGTAGCGGCCGCCTGCAAGTTGCGGCGCGAGTCCCAGACGATGCGATTGACACAGAAGACATCGTCGTCTTCGATGTGTATGGCCCTGTTCATACCCTCGGGATCAGCAATATCGATACCGCGGTCGAAGTAGCCGATCCAGAGCTTTCCCATGGGATCGACGGACAGCGCGGAGATGTTGCGATCCGTCCATGACACGACCTCCCCGCCGACACGCCGCGTCCAAGTATCGCTTCGCGGTTCGTGCTCGTAGAGTCCGTCCGCAGTTACGGCAAACGCTTTCCCGTCAATTTCGAGGAACCGGCGTGCAACGATCGGATGCAGTTCAGGCGTTGGAAGGAAGCGCGAAGTTCGTTCGGCGCCGAGCGCGAGATTCACAATACCCTCGTCCACGGTTCCGATGAGGAGATGATCGTTTGCGACGAGGAGTGTGCGGCTGAAGACACCGTCGGCCATTTTTCGAAAGTGTTTTCCGTCGCGGAATTCGGAAACGCCGACCGGTGTTCCGACGAGAACACGCCCGGGAGAAGTCGCGATCGAAAGCACACGACTGTCCGGCAAGCCATTCCGGTCGTTGAAATCTTCCGTGCTGCCGCCGCGCCAGTGGATGACTCCGCGATCGCGTGTGCCGATCCAGAGATCGCCCTCGCCGCCTGCGATCGTGGTTACCGCAAGGCCTCGCAGCGTCGGGTGAAAAGGAGCAATGCCGGTGCCGTTGTAGGCCAGGACACCTCCTTCCGAAAAGCCAATCAGAAGAATACCGGCCGGTGACATCCAAAGTGATGTGACGTTTCCGTTACTTTTGTCCCGAAGCTGGATCTGGGAAAAACGCACACCGTCGAAGATCAGGACGCCGGCCGCTGTGGCAATCCAAAGTTTCGGCTGGCCGTCGCCTGCCACTGTGCCTGTGACCATTGCAATCGGCGGCGATGGCGGCAACTCGCGGCCCACAAGATAGCTCGCCCGCAGCGTACCGTTCAGGTCATACACCCAGATACCGCCCGCACCACAGACGTACAGCAAATCATGGAAAATTTGCGCATCACGGAACTCCGGAGGCGATGGAAGAAAATCAACCACGGTAGGTTGTGAATCCAGCACTGGCGCGACTTTGAAAGTAATCCGCGACTCCGAAACCTCGCGTTTCGCATCTTCGAACGCATGTTTTGCCCGGACGACCCAGACGATCCCGAGGGCGACGAGAAAAACGAGAGTGGCGAAAGCTGTGCGGTACAACGTTTTTTTAGCCGCGATCATATGCAATCAATGAACCGTGGTATCGGGATAGTAGTAGGCGAGGATTTCCCTGTACGAGTACCCTTGCTCGCCCATGACTTCCGCGCCGCTCTGACACAGGCCGAGACCGTGACCGGAGCCGTATCCTTCAAAGACGAATCGATTGTCGCGCATACGAACCTCGTAGAGATCGCTGCGGATCTTGTCCCACCCGAGCCGCCGGCCGATCGCCAGTCGAAAGTCTTCTGCACTCATGACTCGGGTGTCGGCTCCGCTGATCCGCAGGCGTCTCGCTCGCCCCGAATCGGTACGTTCCGTGACTTCAATCCTGTAGACATCGGGGGAGCCCAATGCTGCCTGCACATCTGAAGTTGTCAGTGAAGCCGACCAGTTCCGCCGGCCCTGGTATGTGCAAAACGTATCCCGCAATTGCCTCAAATAGGGCGCGAAAGGCTCGGGAACGCCGCCGCAGTCCTGATGGTAATAAGCGGGTATCGGTTGACCATCGTAACGAAGCAATTCCTCGCTTGTTGCGGCGACGGCTTTGCGAAGGCGGTCGCTGACGGCAGTGATTCGGAAGTCCTGACAATGCGTCGAGTCGCAAAAGTCAAAGCCTTCGGACTGGTGGCGATGCGCGAAATGCACGGCGTACGTTCTGGCCGCCACGGCCATGGCCTTCAGTGATTCGTCGGATCGAAACCCGGCTGATTCGCCCGCAAGAATCGCCGCGACATAGTCTTCGCGAGGCAAATCCGTGACGATGAGCAGTGTTCCGTTCCGCGTCGAAACCTCGATCGGGTAAGGAATTCGGACGGTTTCACTGCTGCCGCGCTGAATGGCAACGGGTCCAATGGACCGGTACACCTTGATGTTCCGGGCGTCCAGGTTGACAGTCTCGCCGGTTTCGGTCGTCACGCGGATTGCCGACGGCTGCTCCTGTGAAAACAGACGCACGCGAACGTGGTCCCCGCTCTGAGCATAGAGCCAGCTCGCAATTCCGGCGACAACTGCTGCGACGATTCGTTTCATGGGGCGCTTCGCTCGTTCAACACTGAATAACTCCCAAAAATGCGCGCCGCGAGCGGCGCTGCGTCGGGGCCGCCTCGTCCGTGCTCGAGGAATACGAGCACGACAATTTCCGGACGCTCGGAAGGCGCAAATCCGGCAAACCATGCATGACCGCCCGACGTCCCCGTTTTTCCGGCGACTCGGAAATGTTTCGAAGCGGCGGCCTGTGCCGTTCCTTCGCTGACCGCATTCTCCAGACCCGAACGGATCATCCGCATCTCAACGGATGTTGGATCCGGATTTCGCAGACCCTTCGCGATCATTCGGTAGGCTTCGGCCAGGGCCAGAGGAGTGACTGCAATGCCGTCCTCTCCAATACTCATGAGCCTGACGGCGTCCTTCGACTGCGGACGCTGGAGCGTCCCCGCGATTTCAGTCGACCATTTGCCGGTCGGTGAGTTGAACCCTGCCCGCGAGAGAGTCCGGTAGAGCGTATCGGATGGGAGTTGTTGCGCTGCGCTGACAAAGAAATGATTGCAGGAGTAGGCGAGCGCTCTGACGGCATCGATCGGACCGGGAACAACGGGATGCGAACAATCGAGAGTCCGTCCCGCGATCCGGACTGTCCGGGGACATATATAAGATGTCGACTCCGTCACGATGCCTGCATCGATCAATGCCATCAGCGTAAACGGCTTCACCGTCGAACCGGGCGAAACCGTCCTCCGGGCCGCCACATCGATATGGTATGAATCCAGAATGCGTCCCGAGTCTACATCGAGGACAAGCGCCGTACCCGCCCGGCCTTTCATTATTTGAGACACCGTCTGGACTGGTGGGGTGCTGAAAGAAACGGACGCAGTGAAGGTCCATAGCATCCAGATCCGGAGGGGTAACACGTTTTTTACGATACCCGCATTCCGTACCCCCAACAAGCGTGCCGTCAATGTGCGTTTCAAGTCGCATCTAACGTTTGAAATGGGACAGTCCGACGTTTGACGTATTCAGAAGCTGCATCTGGACATGTGAGATGTCGGGATGTCCCATCTCAAAAGTCAGACGCAGATGACCGGAGGGGACACGATTTTGAGCACCGTTAAATCTCAGCTTCGGTAAACTCAGGTCATTATGATCAGCTTCAACTCGGCGAAGATCCTGGCGTTGACGCTTGTACTTGCGTCGGTGCGACTTGCGGCGCAGCAACCGGCATCACAATCCGGACCGTTTGTCCGTGAGAACGCGACGCAGAAAATTGCGACCCATACTTACGTCATTCCCGACTTCAACACGGGCCTCGTTCCGAACGTTGGAATTATCGTCGGTACACGCGGGATGCTGGTGGTGGATACGGGACTTGGTCCGCGGAACGGTGAGATCGTTCTGCGTGAAGCACAGAAGGTCGGACAGAATCGTCCGCTCTTTGTGGCGTTCACGCATTTTCATCCGGAGCACGATCTGGGTGCGCAGGGATTTCCGGCGAGCGCCAAAATCATTCGATCGAAGGATCAGGATAAGGACATTGCCGAGTTTGGACTGGAGCTCGCGAATACGTTCGCAAGCCGATCGCCGGTGAATGCGGAACTGCTGAAGGGCGTGAATTACCGAAAGACGGATGTCTCGTTTGATAAGGAATACCGTCTCGACCTCGGCGGTGTGCATGTTCGTATGCTGGCGGTCGGGCCGACTCACACGCGAGGCGACGCCGTTTTCCTAGCCGAAGAAGACAATGTGCTGTTTGCCGGTGATGTCGCGATGAAGGCATTCCCCGCGATAGCCAGTCCGTATTCGAGTGTTCAGGCATGGCTCACCGCGCTCGATCGGCTGGACGCGATGAAAGCCAAAACCGTCGTGCCGAGCCACGATGAGATGGGCGACGCAACGATCATCGTTCGATATCGTGACTACTTCCGAACACTGCAGACTCGAACGCGTGAACTAAAGGCGTCAGGGAAATCCTCTGATGAAGCAGGCAGGACCATTCAGGCCGAGATGCAGTCGAAGTATCCCGATATGGCGCAACCCGCCCGCGTCGCGGCTGCCGTGGCGATCGCTTATAAAGAACCTTAAGAGCGTGAGCGGCGTCCGGCGATGCGTTCTTCAGCAGACGACCAGCCGGCATCGAATGCATGGCCGGGTGTGTCGATGTCGACGACGAGAGGAGCGTGATCGGACGGTATCGGTTTGCCCTTGCGCGCTTCCCGATCGATCTCGCTCCAGATGACGCGCGGCTTCAAGGGAGCGGTCACCAGCAGGTGATCGATGCGCATGCCGAAGTTCTTGTGAAAGTTGCCGGCTCGATAATCCCACCATGTGTAGCGTTCAGGTTCCGAATGCTGCAAACGATATGCATCGACGAAGCCCCAGCGGCAAAGCCGGGCAAAAGCCTCACGCTCGCGTTCGGAGACGTGCGTTCCACCGTGGCAGGCGCGCGGATCCCAGACGTCGGCGTCGGTGGGCGCGACATTGAGGTCACCGCCGAGCACGACCGGCGCACTCGGCGAGATCGTTTCCGTGAGCCAGCGGACGAGGCGATCGAACCACACGAGCTTGGCTTCGTAGAACGGCGATCCGACAACTCGGCCATTCGGAGCATAGACCGAGATCACTCGAATACCGTTGCATTCCGCCGATATCATCCGCGCTTCGGCGAGCGGTTCGTCGTCACCGCTGTCGGACGTCTTCGCGGGGCGTAGCGGCTCCCCAAAGTTCGTGATCACGTTTTGGATGCCGTACCGGCTCGCGATCGCGACGCCGTTCCAACGGCCTTCACCGTGATGTGCCAATGAGTAGCCGGCGTCACGAAACATGCCTACTGGCGCGTCGTCATCCGTGAGCTTGGTTTCCTGCATCATCAGCACGTCGGGTTTTGCGCGCTCCAGCCACCACGTCACCTTCTCGAGCCGCGCTTTGAGCGAGTTCACATTCCATGTCGCGATCCGCATCCGTATAGATTACTAAATGCTAAGATGCTCACCAATCTCCGGAGGTCTGCATGAAGTCTGTTGTGAAGCTGAGCGTGTTGTGTCTGGTGGTGGTGCCGCTGATGATGTTGTCGTCACAGGAACCGGCGGCGAACCGTCCTCGCGATCCGATGTCCACCGCCACCTTTAACGATTTGCGCATGCGGCTGATCGGTCCGGCGTTTACTTCGGGCCGCGTTGCAGCGCTTGCCGTGGATCCTTCGAATCGCAGCCGGTACTTTGTGGCGGTCGCGTCCGGCGGCGTGTGGAAGACGACGAATGGAGGCAACACGTTCATTCCGGTGTTCGACAACGAAGCGTCGTACTCGATCGGCGCCATCGCGCTCGATCCGAAAAATCCGTCGACCGTCTGGGTCGGTTCCGGCGAAAACAACAGCCAGCGCAGCGTTTCGTACGGTGATGGCGTTTACAGATCCGACGATTCAGGCCGGACCTGGAAGAACGTCGGATTGAAGAAATCCGAGCACATCGGACGTATCGCCATCGATCCCCGAAATGGCGACGTCGTGTATGTCGCCTCGCAAGGCCCGTTGTGGGGACCCGGCGGCGACCGCGGTCTTTACAAGACAACCGACGGCGGGAAGACGTGGAAGGATGTGCTTACGGTCAGCGAGAACACCGGCGTAACGGATGTGGTCATGGATCCGCGAAATCCGGACATACTCTATGCCGCTTCATATCAGCGCCGCCGTCACGTCTGGACATTGATCGACGGCGGCCCCGAAAGCGCGATCTACAAATCCACGGATGCCGGCGCGACCTGGAACAAGTTGCGAACGGGTTTGCCGACGGTCGACATGGGACGCGTTGGTCTCGCCGTATCGCTCGCGAATCCGGATGTCGTCTACGCCACGGTTGAAGCGGCCGAACGCCGCGGCGGCATCTTCCGGTCGCTCGATCGCGGCGCCACATGGGAACGCATGAATCCGTTCGATGCGACGGCCATGTATTACGGACAGATCGTCGCGGACCCGAAAGATGTGGACCGCATTTACATTCCGAACACGAACCTCATGGTTTCCGACGACGGCGGCCGCACGGTTCGACAGCTCGGCGAAAAATCCAAACACGTCGACAACCATGCGATGTGGATTGATCCTTCCGATACAAACTATTACCTCGTCGGTTGTGACGGCGGTCTTTATCAGAGCTTCGACCGCGGCGAAAACTGGGACTTCCTTCCGAACCTGCCGATCACGCAGTTCTATGACGTGGCGGTCGACAACGCAGTGCCGTTTTATAACGTCTACGGCGGAACCCAGGACAACTTCAGTCAGGGCGGGCCTTCGCGCACGCGAAGCGTTAGCGGAATCGTCAACTCGGATTGGTTTGTCACGAATGGCGGTGACGGCTTCCATTCTTTGATCGACCCCGATGATCCCGACACCGTTTATGCCGAGAGTCAGGGAGGCGGCATGGTTCGCTTCAACCGTAAAAACGGTGAGCGAGTCACCATTCGTCCGCCGACAAGCAAAGATGAAGAAGCGATGCGGCAGAACTGGGACACGCCGTTCATCATCAGTCCGCATTCGCACACACGTTTGTATTTCGGCGGCAACAAACTCTACCGATCCGACAATCGTGGCGACGACTGGCAGTTGATCAGCCCCGATCTCACACGCAAGATCGATCGCGATTCGCTGCCCGTCATGGGAAAGGTCTGGGGGCCCGAGGCCGTGGCCAAGAATGCATCGACTGCGCCGTATGGCAATATTTCGGCGCTCAGCGAATCGCCAAAGAAGGACGGCATGATCTACGTGGGCACGGACGACGGGCTCATCCAAGTGACGGAAAACGGCGGTGAGAGCTGGCGAAAAATCGAAACGTTTCCCGGTGTTCCCGACAAGACGTACGTGAGCCGTGTCGTCGCGTCGCAGCACGATCTGAATACCGTTTATGCCGCATTCGACAATCACCAGAGCGCCGACTTCGCGCCTTATCTGTTGAAGAGCACAGACGCCGGCCGGAATTGGACATCGATCAAGGGGACGCTGCCGGCAAACGGCTCGGTGTTCGCGATCGCCGAGGATCACGTGAATCCCGACCTGATCTTCATCGGCACCGAGTTCGGAATCTACTTCACTGTGAATGGCGGCGAGCGATGGACTCAGCTCAAAAGCGGTTTGCCGACGATCGCGGTCCACGACCTCGTCATTCAAAAACGCGAGAACGATCTCATTGCCGGAACGTTCGGGCGGGGAATTTATGTTCTCGATGATTATTCGCCGCTTCGCTCGTTGAAGGCGGACACGTTGAACCAGGAAGCCATCACGTTTCCCTCGAGAGACACTTTAATGTACGTGCAGGCCTCGCCGATCGGCGGGCGCGGCAAAGGCTTTCAAGGCGAACGGTATTATGCGGCCGCCAATCCACCTTACGGCGCAACGCTGACGTATTACTTGAAGGACACGTTGCGAACGAAGCGGCAGATTCGGCAGGACGCGGAACGCGAAGCGGCGCGCGGCGGAAAGACTGCGCCGTATCCGACACGCGAGCAATTGCAGGCCGAACAGGATGAGGAAGCGCCGGCTGTCGTCATTACGATCACGGATGCGCAAGGCAATGTCGTCCGGCGTGTTGACGGTCCGGCCACGGCCGGATTCCATCGTGTGACCTGGGACCTCAGGTATCCCGCTGCAGTGTTGGCACCCGCCGCACGTCCCGCGTCCGATGATGATGAGGGCGGTGGTGGAGGCGGGCCTGCCGGTTATCCGGCGATGCCCGGAACCTACAGCTTCACCATCGCGACGCGTCACGACGGCGTCACGAAAGCCGTCGCTACGAAGCAGAACTTCAAGGTCGTTGCCGAGGGCGCCGCCTCGATGACGTCCGTCGACCGCACCGCTCTGACCGAATTCCAGCAAAAACTTTCGAAGCTTCAGCGCGCGCTCTCCGGCGCGAACGATTCGGCGGGCGCATTGAAAACGCGTCTCGCTTCGCTGAAGCGTGCGCTCCGGGATACGCCTGCCAACGCCCAGCGGCTGATCGACGAAACCACCGCTCTCGAACGGCGCACCGACGAAATCCTTTGGGCGTTTCGCGGGTTTCCCGCCGGCGGCGAAGGCGCGGCGCCCGGCCTCAGCCAGCGCGTGAATGGAATCGCGGCTCGCCAGGTGATGGCCGCCTCACGCCCGACTCGGACGCAGCTCGATCAATACAATCTTACGGCCGACGAGTTCAAGGCCCAGTTCGACAAACTTAAAGTACTGGTTGAGACGGATCTCCCCCGCCTTGAGAAAGCCGCCGAGGCCGCCGGAGCACCCTGGACTCCCGGACGATTGCCGGAGTGGACCGGCAAATGACCAATCAGAGCAGCGGAATTCAAGAATGAACGAATCCTGTAAAGATCTTCGTCGCTCGATGCGCCGCCGCGGGCTATGGTGTATATGCCTCTGACGACCAACGCGAATTGGAATCCGATGATTCTTTCGCTGCGCACCGGGATCAAACGCTCCGCGGAAACGACCGCAGTGCGGACCGTCGTGCGCAATGTCGATGCGAACGTTCCCGTGTTTGCGGTGCGAACTGCGGATGAACTGCTCCAGCTTTCATTGGGCGATCGCCGTTTCCGAATGCTGTTGCTCGGATCGTTCGCCGCGACGGCGCTGGTGCTGTCCTGTGTTGGTCTGTTCAGCGTGTTGGCGTATGTGGTGTCGCAGCAGACACGTGAAATTGGTACGGCTTTCGCTTGGAGCGAACCCCGCCGACGTTTTCAGGCTCGTTGTGGGACGCGGGATGATACTCGCGCTCAGCGGTTCGGTCATCGGACTGATATGCGCTTTCCAGCCCGCATCGGTGGCTCAAGAACTCCTGTTTAAGATCGGACCAAACGATCCGATTGGATTCCTGGGTGCTGTCGGTCTATTGCTGGGCGTCGCCCTCCTGGCGTGCTACGTCCCGGGACGCCGCGCGACCCGTGTCGCGCTTCCACGAGTTCGACCTTACTTTCTTTATCTGGCCTTGTTCCCGTAGTGGTCCGCCAGTTCGTTGGCGTAGAACGCGTGACTAAACGACTGTGGATCGATCGGCAGCATCGCGGCGTCCCAGGCCTGGTATTCGGCGACAAGCTTCTGAAACACCTCCGGCAGACGATCCTTGAGGTTGGCTCGTTCCAACGGATCATCGACGACATTAAATAGGAATTGGTTGTCGTCGATCTTGAGATACTTCATGTCGCCGTCGCGCAACGCCTGTTGAGAACGAGATTTGTAGCGCCAGAACAAGCGTCGAGGGGTGACCGGCGAATCCTGGGTAAGAGCCGGTACGAGACTCATACCGTCGGGTGGGTAGGAAGGATCCGGCTGAACGCCTGCAATTTGGAGGAACGTCGGAAGCCAATCCATCGATATCGCAACTTGTTCGGTGGTGCGCCCGGACGGAATATGGCCGCGCCAGCGAACGACGGCGGGTATTCGCAGACCGCCTTCGAGCAGATCCGTCTTCCTTCCGGTGAACGGCCAGGTGTCGGAAAAACGTTCGCCGCCGTTGTCGCTGGTGAGCACCACGATGGTGTTGTCCCCGATCCCGCTGTTTTCCAGAGCCTGAAGAATTCGACCGACCTGCAGATCCATCTGCGCCATCATTCGCGCGTAGGTTTTGAGTGAACCGCCGTCATAATCGATCAACGCCTTGACGCGTTGGGATTCTGCCTCATCTCCCGGTCCTTCCCATGGCCAGTGCGGCGCATTGAAGTGAACGCTGATGAAGAACGATTGGCGATCTTTAGCATAGTTGCCGATCGCTGAAACAGAGCGCTGGCCGATCAGGTCCGTCAGATAACCGGACTCCTGGATCTTCGCATCCCCGTCCCAGAGATCGTCCGTATTGCTGCCGGCGATTCCAGACTTGTGTGTGAAATAGTCGAGAGAAGCGCCGCGAAATCCCCAGAAATGATCGTAACCGCTTTTCAGCGGATCGTAGTCCGGCAGCGATCCGAGATGCCATTTGCCGATTAAGGTTGTGCCGTAACCCGCTTTCTTCAGGAGCGACGGCAGAGTCGGATGACCGGGAGGAAGTCCGACATTGCGCGATCCGTTGATGGGTTCCTCGAGCCCGACGGGCAATCGATACTGGTACCTGCCGGTGATCAGCGCGGTCCGCGTCGCAGAGCACACCGCCGAGTTCGCATAGGCTTGAGTGAACTTCAAACCCTCAGCCGCAATCCGGTCGATGTTCGGAGTGGTGTAATCACGGCGGCCATAACAAGAGAGGTCGGCGTATCCGAGATCGTCTGCCATGATGAAGACAATGTTCGGTTTCACGTCGGCTCTTTGAACCGATTCTCTTCGAATCAACAATGTCAACGGCGTGACCGCCGCGGCGCTGATGAATTGGCGGCGAGTCAGGGAAAAGGCGTAGCTCATGCTACCTCCGTCGTGGCCTGAATCGATGATGGTTGGATTGAAGACACGCGGATCATATATCAATCATGGCCGCTGCCAGTGTTGCCGGGGAGCCAGGCGGCCGGAGCCGGCGGGCGCCAGGACTTTGCCGTTCTGATAGACGAGTTCTCCGCGCCGGATCGTGAGAATCGGCCAGCCGGTGACTTCCCAGCCGGAAAAGATCGAGAACTTGCCGTTCGACAAGATGTCCTCGTCCTTGATGGTCTTCGTGAGGTTGGGATCCCAAACGACAACGTCCGCGTCGGAACCCACGGCGATCGTACCTTTTCGTGGGTAGAGCCCGAACAGCTTCGCGGGATTCGTGGACGTCATCGCCACCATCTGTTCGAGAGTGATTCGCCCTTTGCGCACGCCTTCGGAGTAAAGCAGCGGCATCTGATCCTGGAGATAGTTCGCTCCGTTTCGGGATCGGAGAATCGAATTCTCGGGATCCATCTTTTCGTCACGCGTGTACCCAACGTGATCGGTGTCGACAACATCGACGCTTCCTTTCGACAGCGCTGCCCACAGGTAGTTCTGGTCGCTCTTGTCGCGAAGCGGTGGGGCTCCGGTGTAAATCGGGCCGTCCGGCTGATTGAAACGATCCTTTGTGAGATGCAGGTAGATGAAGCGAACTTCGGTAAACACCGGCAGGCCTCGGCCGCGCGCAGCCTCAGCGATACGCATGGCGCGCTCGGACGACATGTGGACGATGTAGATCGGAGCCCCCGTGACTTCGCTGATGCCGACGGCCCGTTGCGTCGCGACCTCTTCCGCTATGGCAGGGCCGGCATCGGCGAAGTTCTGACCCTTGAGCGCGCCGCGCCCTTCCGCCATCATGCGTTCCCGCGTGCTGGTGAGGATTCCCGCGTCCTCGCAATGAAGCATCGTCAGAATGCCCGCGGATCCCGCAGCGCGAATGAGGTTGACGTAGCTTGCGGCGTTCTGGTCGAAGGCCGGACGCATCATGAAGATCTTCAGAGTGAATTGGCGGTCGTACAACATGGCGACGTCCGATGGCGTCAGCTTCGTTGGATCGCTCGCGGTGAAGTGGAGAATCACATCGGCGATGGCTTGTTTCTTGACGACATCAACGGCGTCCGCCAGCGTGACCGATGGGCTGACCGCAGGATTCTGGTCGATGAAAGTGCCGATCGTCGTCGTGCCTCCGGCCAGAGCCGCACGCGATGCGGACGTGTAGTCGTCGGCTCCCTTCGGGGTTGCCGGCGTTCGGACCGGTGTGAGGTGCACGTGGGGATCGATACCTCCCGGCAGGACCAGCTTGCCCTTCGCGTCGATCACCTGCGCGCCGGGCGAGGCGGTCAAGTTAGGCGCAATCTCCGCAATCGTTCCATTCCGGATTCGCAGGTCACTCTCCGTTCGTCCGCTGGACGTCACGATCAGCCCGTTTCGAACGATGATCTCATTCGACTGTTGACTTATCGCGATAACGGAAAGCACTGCGACAATGCCGACGACGAGGCCTGTTATGGATGATCGCCGGGTTTTCATGTTTGCTCCTTTTGTGGGAAGACTCAGTCTACTACCCACAAGTCACCTCACGAAGCCCGTCGCTGCGCTCCGGGTTCTGCACCGTGTCATCGGCACGCACTGTGTTCAGAACCCAGAGCGCAGCGACCGGCTTCCTGACGCAACGTCAGTCCTGCGTCCGAAACGCCGTCATTGTCAGTTCGATATTCGCACCGCGCGCCAGTTCCTTGACCGCAACGGTGGAGCGAGTCGGCAGTGGTTCGACTTTGAAGTACTCGCGGTAGCATCCTCCTCCCAGACATTCGTTATCGTGATTTATTGCGATGTTTTCTCAGCCAGCAAACCGACGCCGCCGAGTTGATTCATCTGCTCGAGAATCCATTGCTGCCGTTCGCGAATGTAGGGACTTGGCGCGTTCACTTTGAAGCGATGAGGATTCGGGAGCACAGCTGCCAGTAGAGCCGCCTCCTCGGCATTCAAACGTACTGCGGATTTGCGGAAGAATGTTTGAGAGGCTGCCTCGACGCCGTAGATTCCGTCGCCGAACTCGATAATGTTCAGGTACGTTTCCAGAATGCGCTGCTTGTTCCAGCAGGTTTCGAGCAGGACGGTGAAGTACGCTTCCGTGCCCTTTCGTATCCAGTCGCGTCCAGACCACAGAAACAGGTTTTTCGCGGTCTGCTGCGTGATGGTACTCGCGCCTCGAGTTCGTTCCGAGCGCTCGTTGTAATCGATCGCCTTTTGAATCGCGTCCCAGTCGAAACCGTGATGCTGAAGGAAATTCTGGTCTTCGGCAGCGATCACCGCAACCGCCATCACCGGGGCGATTTGCTGGAAACCGACCCACCGATAATTGGAAGAGTACAGCCCTTCCTTCGATGACCAGGAATCGATCCGCCGCTCGATCATCAGCGCGGAAATCGGAGGACGCACGAATCGAAGGAGGAGTACCAAAGCGACGGAAGCCAGCGCCAGGACCAGAGCGCCCTTCAGGAACCATTTGAGCAGTCGACGTAAACGTGATTTACGCATATCGACGGAGCCGGTCCATTATACCGGTTCGGATATCGAAACCTTGTCGATACTCTGCGGAACGGCTATCTTGTGTTCAGCAACGAAGAGGAGAAATCCGACAAATGACCTCGAATCTGGGTAAACGAACCCTTGCAGCCGCCATTATCGCTTCGCTCTTTGCGGTTGTCCCGTTGGCTGCCCAAAACCTTGCGCCGATTGCAGCGAATGACAATCGGACGCCGGCAGGCCAGCTGCGCGACGGCGTGCTGGCGCTGCAGCTGGAGATGCGCAAGGGCAACTGGCATCCGGAACGCGAAGATGGCGAAACAATCCCGGTATATGCCTTCGGCGAAACAGGGAAGCCGTTGCAGATTCCCGGTCCGACGGTTCGTGTGCCGCAGGGCACGACTATCGACCTTTCGCTTCACAGTGCGTTGACCGTTCCCGCGACGCTTCATGGATTGCATCAACGTCCGGGCAATGACGATGACGTCATCACCGTAGCGCCCGGCGCTACCGTTCACGTTCGGTTCGCGGCCGGCACGGCCGGTACCTATTTATATTGGGCACGAACTCCGGACGGCCGCCGAGGCAACAATCGTGTCGTCGATTCGTTGCTGGGTGGCGCGCTGGTCGTCGATCCGCCAGGTGTTGTCGGGAAGGATCGCATCTTCGTTCTCGAGCGTTGGAATGGACCGACGCGGACGGCGATCAACGGGAAGTCGTGGCCATTCACGGAGCGTCTCAACTACGAAGTCGGAGAAAAGGTTCATTGGAAAGTGATCAACGCGTCGGACCTGAGCCATCCGATGCACCTCCACGGTCTCCATTTCGAACTCGACGCCGAAGGTGATGGAGAACATTACAACGTCTACGAGCCCGGCACCCAACCGCTCGAATTCACGCATTCGGTGGAAATCGGCCAGACCTTCGAGATGACTTGGACGCCGACTGAGCCTGGCCGCTGGCTTTATCACTGTCACCGGCTGCCGCACATGAGGCTGCCTATTCCGCTCGATGCGGGCGACGTTGCGGTCGCCGACAACCATGAACACATGCACGACGCCGAATCCGAATACGACGGGATGGGCGGCATGATCATCGGGATGACGATCAGCGGTCCTTCCAGGATCAATACGACGACCAACTGGAAACCTCAGCGTCGATTGGAACTCGCCGTCGGTGAACGCAACGGAGATCCGCGCTTTTACCAGCTGGCCTTGCGCGATCTGGCCGCAGATCCTGCAAAGACGCGGCCGCAGATGAGCACCGGACTCACCGGCCCGGTTATCGTGCTCACGCAAAACCAGCCCGTGGAGATTTCCGTCGTGAACAAGCTGAAGGAAGCGACCAGCATTCACTGGCACGGCATCGAGCTCGAAAGCTATTACGACGGAGTGCCGGAATGGGGAGGCATCGGCGACAAGAAGACACCTGCAGTGGCTTCCGGCCAGACATTCACGGTCCGGATGACGCCGCCGCGCGCAGGGACGTTCATGTATCACACGCACTGGCACGACGATGCGCAACTCACCGGCGGCGTGCATGGCGCGTTGATCGTGCTTCCTCCGGGACAGGCCTATAATCCCGCCACGGATAGGAGCTTCCTCTTCAGCCAGACAGGAAACGAGCCTTACGGCGGTGGCATGATCCTCATGAACGGTGTGCCGCAACCCAACACGATGCAGTTGAAAACCGGTATCACGTACCGGTTCAGATTCATCAACATCACGCCGTCCGTGAACAATCTTCGTGTGTTGCTAAAAAGCTCGGGAACACCCGTCGAGTGGCGTCTCGTGGCGAAGGACGCCGCGGCGCTGCCGCCGGGAGCGCCGCGAATTGCGGATCAGATGATCGCGGTCGGCGAAACGTTCGATTTTGAATATCGTGCCACCTCACCGGGCGAACTGACGCTCGAAGGATTGAATCCGGGGGATAACCGTCGCGCGGTTCAGACCTTGATCTTTACGAACCCGCAGCAATAGCTGTGCGGCGATGACGCGTCATGCGATCGTTTGCGGAAACGGCAGAGGCGATTGCAGCGACGACATCCAAGCTGAAGAAGATCGATATTCTGGCTGCATATTTTCGAGGCATCCCGGATGACGATCTGAAAGCTGCTGCCACATTCCTCACCGGCCGCCCATTTGCGCTTTACGATGCCCGAACGCTCAACGTGGGATGGTCCGCGCTCGGAAAGGCGATCCGGGAAATCTCCGGTGCGTCCGATGACGCGATGCATGACGCTTATCTCGAACGTGGCGATCTGGGCGAGGTTGCCGAGCGACTGCTGCCGCCGAATCCCGAGTCCCATTTGACTCCGGCCCAGTTGCTTGTCCGTCTTGAAGAGCTTGTCGGCGTTTCGAACAATGCTGAAAAGACGGCGCTCGTCACGGATCTTCTTCGTGTCCTCACTCCCATCGAAGCGAAGTACGTGAGCAAGATGATCACGAGCGACCTGCGTATCGGCTTGAAGGAAAACACCGTCGAAGAAGCGATCGCCAAAGCTTTCGATCGGACGCCGGATGATGTTCGCCGAACGAACATGGCGCTGGGCGACATTGGGGAAACCGCGGTGCTTGCGCGTCACGGACGTCTCGGTCATGTGTCGTTGCGCCTGTTTCGGCCCGTGAGTTCATGCTTGCCACACCGGCGGAAAGCGAAGACGGGATCGTCGGGAATTTTGCGAAGAAACCGGTTTTCGTCGAGGAACAATACCACGGGATTCGCGGCCAGATTCATACCGAACCACCGGGGTCAGGCCCACATTCCCGCACGTTGGATGACGTGTCGCATCAGTTCCCGGAAATCATCGAGGCTGCTCAAACACTGAACCGGTCACTGATCCTTGACGGCGAAGTTGTGGCGTGGAAGGACGGACGGATCCTGTCGTTCTCTCTTCTGCAGAAGCGCCTCGGCCGAAAGAAACCGCCGCGGTCGCTGATCGAAGAGATTCCGGTCGGTCTCATGGTTTTTGATGTGCTGGTCGCCGATGGCCGCACGCTGATCGACGAGCCGCTCAGCAAAAGAAAGAGCGTGATCGAAACGGTCGAATGGCCGTCCGGCCTGACTGTTGCGCCGTTTCAACTGATCCGTGAACGTGTGCCGCTGGAATCCTTTTTCGCCGAAGCCGAAGCCCGGCGTAATGAAGGATTGATGCTGAAAGCGGCCGACTCGACATACGCTCCCGGCAAGCGAGGCATGAGCTGGCTCAAATGGAAGAAAGCTCTCGCCACGCTCGACGTCGCCGTGACGGGTGTTGAGTTTGGTCACGGCCGCCGCCGCGACGTTCTTTCCGACTACACATTCGCGGTGCAGCATGAAGGCAAGCTGCTCAACATCGGCAAAGCGTATTCGGGTTTGACGGACCGGGAGATCCTTGACATGACGAAGTTTTTCAAGCAGCACACGATTCAGGATTTCGGGAGATTCCGCCTGGTCGAGCCTTCCGTTGTGATCGAAGTCGCGTTCAACGGAATCCAGAAGAGCGTGCGTCATGCCAGCGGCTACGCCCTCCGCTTTCCCCGAATTATCCGCATCCGCACCGACAAAACCATTCGCGACATCGACACGCTGGAGACCGTTGAGAAGATCTGGTCTCATTGAAGAATGGTCCACGGGTGAAACATCCAAAGCGTCCTAAAATATGGTGGAGATGAATTATGGCTCCGACCTATAATCCGCCGACCGAATGCAATTCCCGCGGCCATTCGCTTACCTCGTAACGCGTTTGCTCCGAATGGGGCTTCCTGTCTTCGTGTCCGTCCTGCTCGTCGTTGCTTTTTTCAATTATGCGTCGCGCCGCGCCGCGACATCCGGTTCCGAGACTACCGTGAGTCCGCTTCCGGACACTCTGAAGGCACGCGCCGATGGCGGCTACACATTTTCGCGAATGGAAGAGGGGAGAACGGTTCTCACGGTTCATGCCCGGTCGAGTCTGGTATTCAAGAATAATGAAAATCGATTAGACGAGGTTGAAATCACGATCGCGTCATCGTCGGATGAGAGTGCGAGCCGGATTCGCAGCAGGTCCTGCGTCGTTGATCTTGAGACGTCCGACATGCGATGTGAAGGCGATGTCGATTTCCGATTCGATGGCTTTCGAGGGCAGTCTGCCGAACTACGATATGACAGCCGCCTGCACACTGTCTTTTCACCACAACGAACCCACATGACCCAAGCGGCATCGGTAACGGCCGACAGCAACAATCTCAAATACGATCTGGACTCGGACCGGTTGAAACTTGACGGCAACGTCACGATAAACGCGGGCGGCGTTCTGATTCACACTCCGACGGCAACGATCCACCGCACCGACCGGGGTGTCCGTTCCGGCGATCGCAATGCCGAAGACAGTGGCAGAGCGCTTGACCCGACGGGCTCGCCTTTATGGAAGTTCCGAGGTGACGCGGTCGACATTGCGATGTCCGGTGCCGGTGTCGTGCGCCAGGTCAACGCTCGCGGAAACGCGGAGGTGCAGGAGTTCACCGGACGCGCAAGAAAACTCACGGGGGCCGATATCGACGCCGTGTTCGATGCCAACGGCCAATTCGCTTCGCTCTCAGCGCGAACTCGCTCGCTCATGATGCTGGGCCCGGATCTGACCCTCAGCTCGGATCAAATCCGCACCGTGACGTCCGGTCTCGTTGAAACGGCCGGCAGTTCTGTTTTCAAAGCCGGCGAATCCGTAATCGAGGGAACACGGTTCGCGATCCGGCAAGGCGACTCGATCGTGTTCGAATCGACCGATCGCGCTAGCCTGAAGGACGGGTCGCGTCAGAGTTCGGCCGATCGCACAGAGGCGAGCTTCGATGGCCGGACCAATCGTCTTCGCGAGTTGGTTCAGTCGGGGAACGTTCAGTTTCAGACCGCAGGACAGCGCGGACGAGCGGAGAACGCTCGGTTCGAACCGGCCGGCAACGTTCTGGCGATCGGAGGGAGCGCATCCGTTGAAGACGCTCGAAGGCGCGTTGAAGCGGCGCGGATTATTTTGCGCTTGAAGGAGAACTCGATCATCGCGAACGAAGGCGTGATTGTGTCGGCGAGCAATTCGGAACATCCTTTTTCAATTAGGGCGGCCCGGGCACAGGGTCGGCTGGGAGCCATGTCGTATATCGGAAACGTCCAGTTTTCGCGCGGAGATTTTCGGATGAGTGCGGATCGCATTCAGGTTTCCGGCCAGGAACAGAGGCAACGCTTCCTTGCGGAAGGTTCGATTCAGTCGTCCTGGGGGAAACTGCGGGGTACCTCTCAAAGAGCAGTGTATGACATGGCGACGGATTCGGTGCTGCTTTCCGGCAACGCGCAAGTCCGCGATGAACAGAATCGAGCGTTTCGAGGAGCTCGCCTGGAAATCAATTCAAATGGTGTAAGGGTCCTCAATACGAAGGAGCCGTAAATGAATTACAAACGATTGCGCAGCGTATCTTGCAGGATGGCTTTACCTGCGGTGTTAGTCATGTTCAGTTGGACCGGTTTCTCGCAGGTCCCGACGATCTCGACATATGTCGGAATCCCCCTGCCCGTTTCGGGGCAGCCGGCGTCGTCGCAGAACTTCGATTTGCCGGCATCTGCGGTTTCCGATGGCAGCGGAGGCTTCTACTTGTCCAGTGCGGGCCACAACAAGATTTACAGGATAGCGGCGGACGGCACGTTGAGTATTGTGGCGGGAACCGGAGTCGAAGGCTACTCCGGCAACAACAGTCCGGCGATTTCGGCGCAGCTTAACCGTCCAACCGGACTTGCGCGCGACGCATTAGGCACTCTTTTCGTTGCGGATACAGGAAATCACGTCATTCGGAAGATAACGCCGGACGGAGTGATCAGCACGGTGGCAGGCAGCGGAACCGACGGTTTCAGCGGAGACTTCGGAGCGGCAACGAACGCGAAGCTCGACACTCCGATCGCGGTGACTGTCGACGCCGCTGGAACGATCTACATCGCCGATGCCCGGAATTCGCGTATCCGAAAGGTGACCGGAGGGGTGATTACCACGTTTGCAGGCGCCGGAACGCGCGGCTTCAGCGGTGACGGAGGCGCGGCGGCATCCGCTCAGCTTTATTATCCGATCGGCGTGGCTTTGGACGCTGCCGGCAACGTTTACATCGCGGACTCATTCAACTCCCGCGTTCGCAGAGTCACGGCAGGCGGCCGAATCGACACCGTTGCGGGCGGAGGCACCGGCGGATTAGGTGATGGTGGAACCGCGACGGCGGCGGCTCTTCACTATCCGTCCGGCATCACCTTCGACGCCAACGGCAATCTCCTCATTCCCGATGCGGTCACGTCGCGGATTCGTAAGGTTACGACGTCAGGAGTGATCACCACCATTGCCGGCGACGGCAGTGCGGGTTTCCGCGGAGATGGCGGGCCGGCCGGTCAGTCCCGGCTGAACTATCCCGTGAGTATTTCGGTGGATGGTGCGGGCAACATGCTTGTCGCCGACATCGGCAATGCGCGCGTTCGCAGGATCTCAGCGGATGGCGCGATCAGCACGGTCGCCGGCAACGGCGCCTCGGGATTCCCTGGCGACGGGGACTATCCGGCCTTTGTGGTCTCCGACGGCGCCGGCGGTGCTTACTATTCGCTTCCCGATCAGAACAGAGTTTACCGCGTTCTCGCGAATGGTTCGCGGAGCCTTGTGGCCGGCACGGGAGCCAGCGGCTCGATCGGCGACGGCGGATCTGCAGATCAGGCGGAACTCTATTACCCCACAGGATTGGCTCGCGACAGTGCCGGCAATCTCTACATCGCCGATACCGCAAACAACCGCATCAGGAAAATCGCGCCCAATGGAGTGATCAACACAGTCGCAGGAACCGGCAACGCCGGGTTCAACGGCGATGGAGGCCCTGCGACCGCAGCTCAGCTAAGCTTCCCGTTTGGCGTTGCTCTGGATGCGGCAGGGAACCTTCTTATAGCCGATACCTACAACGCTCGAGTACGCAAGGTGACCGCCGCAGGTGTCATCTCGACGTTCGCAGGTGGTGGAACAGTTGGCCTGGGCGACGGCGGTCAGGCTGCGGCGGCACAACTCGGATCACCGAGCGGTTTGGCTCTCGATGCGAACGGTAACGTTTACATCGCCGACTTCAGCGATCTCGCGGGCATCGAGTCGAATGGCTCGGTCTTATCGCGCGTCCGCAGAGTGACTCCGGCCGGCGTCATTTCCACTTTCGCAGGCGGCGGCACCAATGGTCTCGGCGATACTGGTCCGGCAATTTCCGCGCAGCTTTTCGGAGCGGCCAGTATCGCAGTAGCAGGCGATGGGAGTCTGTACATCGCCGAGAGCGGTAACTCGAGGATCCGGAAAGTAACAGCGGGCACGATCACCACCGTGGCCGGTCCGGGGACGGGAATCCTTGGCGACGGCGGTGCCGCGACGTCGGCCACTCTTCACTATCCGTTCGGAGTTGCGGTCGACTCGGCAGGCACCGTATTCGTCGCGGATACCGGCAACGCGCGTGTCCGGAAAGTGGTGTCGGGTGTGATCACAACCGCCGTGGGTGACGGGACTTTCGCGGTGGCGGGCGACGTTGAAGCATTCATTCATGTGCTGTCTCTCGCCTTTGTCGGTCCTGACATTCAAGAGTGGCTGGAGCTGCGAAATACTCTTCCAGGAATCAACGGAGGGGTCCTGACTTTTGTGAGCTCTGCCGGTGAAGGCGGAGGTTTCAAGGGCGATGGCGGTCCGGCCGTGCTCGCGCAGGTCAGTCAGCCCCAGGGTTTGGTTTTCGATTCACTCGGCAATCTCATCATTGCCGACTCCGGGAACAACCGTGTTCGGAAAGTCACGCCGGCAGGAGTCATTACGACCATCGCGGGCAACGGCTCGTACGGCGACAGCGGAGATGGCGGCCTCGCGACATCCGCACAGCTCTCGAATCCTTACCGCGTAGCTGTCGATGTCAGCGGCAATGTTTTTATCGCCGATTCCGGCAACAACCGAATTCGCAAAGTGACGCCCGCGGGCATCATCTCGACGGTTGCGGGTAATGGCCTTTATGGGTTCGGAGGAATCTCCGGCAACGGCGGTCCGGCCACCGCGGCTTCGATCGGATTTCCGGCGGGTGTGACCGTTGATGCTGCAGGCAATCTCTACATCGCCGATACCGGCAATAACCAGATAAGGAAGGTCGGAACCGACGGCATCATTCGAGTTTTCGCGGGCACGGGAGAATTCGGTTTTGCGGGCGACGGCGGTCCGGCGACGGCGGCGAAACTGGCATCGCCTTACGGGCTCACTTTGGATGGTTCGGGCAATCTTTATTTCGTCGACTCCAACAATATGCGCGTCCGTAAAGTTACAGCGGCCGGAGTGATCAGTACCGTTGCGGGCAACGGGGCGTTTGGATTCAGCGGCGACGGCGGTCAGGCCACGTCCGCCAAATTAGGCTACCCGATCGACGTCGCGGCAGACGCTGCGGGCAATCTCCTGATTGCCGATCAGTACAACAGTCGCATTCGAAAGGTGACGTCCGGATTGATGACCACGATCGCGGGCACCGGAGAATTCGGCTTCAGCGGTGACGGCGGTCCGGCGACTTCCGCCCAGCTCAACACGCCTCAGGGAGTCGCGTTTGACAAGGTGGGCAACGTTTTTGTCGGTGACACCTACAACTCTCGTGTGCGAAAGCTGACCTACGCCAACCAGACGACGTACTCGATCACCGATCGCGGGGCTTTGTCTTTAAGAAGTCTTGGACAGTTTCCGACCGTGGCTCAGGGTTTCGCCGGCGCGGAACCGGGCACCGGCGCGGCATCACCGTCGGGCGTTGCGATCTATGGCTACCGCCAGAACAACACCCTGGTGACGGAAGTAGGCGTGCCTGGAACACCTGTCATCCGGTCCGGCCGAATGTACGTCGAGACCAGCACACGGGTGAATTCAGGCATCGCCATCGCCAATCCCAATAACCAAACGGCGACGATCACGTACTACTTCACGGACCTGACCGGTACAAGCTCCGCGGCCAGCTCGCTGCCGATCCCCGCAGGCGGACAGATTGCGGCGTACCTGAATGGGACGACCTTCAACGGAGGTACCAACGCCAACGGAACCTTCACGTTTTCATCGAACGTGCCGGTCGCCGCGGTTGCACTGCGTGGACTCACGAATGAACGCTCGGAGTTCATCACGACGAGCCTTCCGATCACGGACCTTAACGCCACGCTTTCGGCCGGCCCGATCATCATGGCTTATTTCTATGATGGCGCCGGCTGGACCAGCCAGATCATCCTCGTGAACCCGGGCGATACGGCTCTCAGCGGTACGATCCAGTTTGTGAGTACCACGGGATCACCGATAGCGGTTACCGTCGGCACGCAAACGAATTCTGTTTTCAATTACTCGATACCTCCACGATCGTCGCAGAAGTTTCAAACGGCCGGGGCCGCCGTACCTTCGACGGGTTCGGTGCGCGTCACTCCCGGGTCTGGCACCGCAACACCATCGGCCTTGACCGTCTTCTCGTATCGAAACAATAACGTGACGATCACAGAGGCGAGTGTCCCGGCGAATCCTACCGGTACGGCTTTTCGGATGTATGTCGATACTGCGCCCGGCAGTGGTGGTATCGGTTCGACCCTGACAGGGTTCGCCATTGCGAACGGATCATCGAGTTCGGCGAACGTCACATTCGAGGTGACTAAGCTGGACGGCTCATCGACTGGTTTGACCGGAACGTTGACGCTACTGGCCTCCGGAGAGTTTTCAGGATTCCTCAGTGGGATCCAGGGTCTCAGCTCGTTGCCGGCAACATTCCGAGGGCTGGTCAGGATCTCGAGCACTGCTCAAATTTCCGTGATCGGATTGCGCGGCCGCTACAACGAACGCGGGGAGTATCTGACGACAACGCTCGCGCCCTCAAACGAAGCGTCGACGAGCGCCGGCGCAATTTATTTTCCGCAAATTGTCGACGGAGCCGGCTACACCACGGAGTTCATCTTGTTCAGCGGGCAGCCTGGTCAGGCACCCTCCGGGCAAATCCGGTTTTTCTCGCAAAACGGAACGGGCTGGAACGGAATAATCCAGTAACGTGAAGGTCATCATCCGGTTGTTTGCATCTCACGTTTGAGATCGCGCATCCCAACGTTTGGCGTATTCAGAAGCGCCGTCTGGATATCTCAAATGTTGGGACCTCCAATCTCAAACCTGAAATGCAATCGTCCCGATCAGGGCCCCGTCAAAGTTCCGTAATTGAAACAATCCAGTAGTAAAGATCTTCGG
>CAZPBY010000007.1:0-151349 GCA_964584785.1 uncultured Solibacteraceae bacterium | reverse complement strand
CGTTTTTTTGCTCGCGTTGCGCGGAAGCGTGCGGCGTGCGCACACGGAGCGACTCGACGTGTTCTCCATGTATTGGCACTTCGTGGACGCGGTCTGGGTCGTCGTCTTCACCGTGGTCTACGTGATCGGGCGCTGATGGACACTCGAGAACCCGCGAAAACCCGCGCAGCAGCACCGAGCACTCTCGAGGTTCCGGCTGCGACCTCGTCCCCGTTCGTGCTCGCATTCGTTCCGCTAATCTTTAACAGCCATGATTCTCCGGTCCCGTTGAATGGCTTCGACTATCAGCGCGATCCCTTGTCCACCGCCGATGCATGCGGATGCAACGCCGTAACGTTTGTTGCGGCGCTTCAATTCGTAAAGCAGCGTCATTGCCAACCGTGTGCCGGACGCACCCAGAGGATGCCCCAGCGCAATGGCGCCGCCATTCACATTGACTTTATTGCGATCCAATTCAAGCGCGCGCTCGCACGCCAGATACTGCGCGGCGAACGCTTCGTTGATTTCGATGAGGTCGAGGTTCGACAGCTTCAGGCCGGCCTTGTCCAGCGCGATCTTGATGGCGGGAACGGGACCAATACCCATCGTCTCCGGTGGAACGCCGGTTATTCCCCAACTCACAATCCGGCCGAGCGGCTTGTTTTTCGCATTGTCCGCAGCCGTTACAACCACGGCCGCAGCGCCGTCCACGATACCGCTGGCATTCCCCGCCGTAACGAATCCGTCCTTCGAGAAGGCAGGCCTTAACTTCGCAAGTCCTTCAATCGTGGTTTCGGGGCGCATATGATCGTCGCGATCGAAGAGTTCGACTCCCTTACGCGACTTGATTTCGACAGGCGTGATCTCATCTTTAAACTTGCCGGCATCTAACGCGGCAGACGCCGACTTCTGGCTGCGAAGCGCAAAAGCGTCCTGCTCTTCGCGGCTGATTCCGTACTTCCTCGCCAGGTTCTCCGCGGTGACGGCCATGTAGCAACCGCAGTAAGAATCCATCAGCGACACCATCAGGGAGTCTTCCATTTTCCCCTCGCCAAGACGCAGACCCCATCGGGCTCCGCGGATCACGTGAGGCGCCTGGCTCATCGACTCCATACCCCCGGCAAGAACCACATTCGCCTCACCGAGTTCGATCAACTGGGCCGCGGAAATGATCGATTGAATTCCGGAACCGCATAATCGATTCACCGTGAGGGCGGGAAGTTCGATAGGCAGACCAGCTCGCAGCGCCACGTGACGTGCGCCATAGATGGAATCGGCGCTTGTTTGCATCGCATTGCCGAAAACGGCGTGATCGAAATCCCGTGTGTCGAAACCCGATTGAATGATCGCCGCCTTTGAAGCGATTGCGCCCAATTCATTGGCGGTGAAATCTTTCAAAGCACCGCCGTATTCGCCCATCGGCGTGCGCTTTCCCGCAACGATGACGATATCCTTCATGAGACCTCCAAAAACCATTCATTATGACACACGCTCGCAGCCGGCCGCTGTGAGCCGCATGCTAACATCGTGACCTATGCTCGATTTCCTTTCGGCACTGCAGGAGCGTGTTCTTGTTTGCGATGGCGCAATGGGAACGATGCTTTACAGCAGAGGCATTTTCATCAGCCGCTGCTTCGATGAATTGAACGTTTCCAATTCCGATCTTGTCCGCGATGTGCATCTCGACTACGTCAAGGCGGGCGTCGACGTCATCGAAACGAACACGTTCGGCGGCAATCGCACGAAACTCATGACGCACGGTCTTGCCGACCGTGCTCGGGAGATCAATCTGCAGGGAGCTCGTATCGCGCGCGAGGCTGCCGGAGGCAACGTCTACGTGGCGGGAGCGATTGGACCGCTCGGCATCCGCATCGAACCCTGGGGGAAAACGTCGATCGAAGAAGCTCGCCGAATCTTTCGAGAGCAAGCACAGGCGCTCCTGGAAGGCGAAGTTGACATTCTCATTCTCGAAACATTTTCAGATCTCAACGAAATGTACGCTGCAATTCTCGGAGTGCGCGACGTTTCAAAAAAACCGCTCGTCGCTCAGATGACCATCATGGAGGATGGGAACTCGCTTGAAGGAACCCCACCAGAAGTGTTTGCCAAACGGATCGACGAATGGGGCGCCGATGTCGTTGGACTGAATTGCAGCGTCGGTCCTCAAACGATGCTGGATGCCGTCGAACGAATCGCGGCCGTGACTTCGAAAAAACTGTCCGTGCAACCGAATGCGGGAAAGCCTCAGAGCATCGAAGGTCGCAACCTCTATTTATGTTCACCGGAATACATGGCGTCGTACGCCCGAAAATTCGTGCAGTACGGGGTGAGGATGGTCGGAGGCTGCTGCGGCACGACGCCGCTGCACGTCAAAGCCATGCGCGGCGCGATCCGCTCGTCAGGCACGGGCACCGCCGTGCCGCAGTCGTTTCGCTCGGGTGCCGTGGTCTCTGACCATCCAGAGCCGAGTCCGTATCCGGCGGTCGCCCTCCAGGAAAAGTCCCGCATGGGACGCAAGCTGGCCACACATGAATTCATTCATATGGTGGAAATGATTCCACCGAAAGGCCACGACTACCGTCGAGCAATCGAAGCTGCGAAATACCTGGAGGCACGGAATGTCGACGTTATCAACATCCCTGACGCACCGCGTGCAAGCGCCAGGATGAGCGCACTGGCTCTCGCGTTGCTTTTGGAGAAGTCGACGGATATCGAGAGCCTGCCGCACTACACGTGCGGCGATCGAAACCTGCTCGGCATGCAAGCCGACTTGCTTGGCGCCTACGCGCTGGGCCTCCGCAACATGCTGTTGATCACGGGCGACCCTCCGCAAATCGGAGACTACGTCGACGCGACGGCGGTTTATGATGTCGACTCGATTGGGCTCACGAACATGGTGTCGCGACTGAACCAGGGCGTGGACGTCGGCGGCAAATCGATCGGACAGCCGACTGCCTTCGTCGTCGGCGTCGGAGTCAATCCCGCAGCAGTCAACAACGATCAGGAGTTGAGCCGGTTTCATTACAAGATCGAAGCAGGCGCCGAGTTTGCTCTCACACAACCCGTGTTCGAACCGGAGGTTCTCGAACGCTTCCTTCGGCGAACGGAAGATTGCAGGATTCCGGTTATCGCTGGCATCCTGCCGCTGGCAAGCTACAAGATCGCTGAGTTCTACAATAATGAAGTCCCCGGCTGCTCCGTACCCGAAACGATTCTCGAACGAATGCGGCGCGCAGACAGTATCGAGGCGGCACGTGTGGAAGGAATTCGCATCGCGCAGGACATCCTCCGACAGGTCCGGCCAATGGTGCAGGGCGTTCAGATCCGGGGCCCGTTCGAGGAATACTCCACCGCCATTGCGGCATTGAGTTCGGAGGAATCATGAAGCTCGCAGTTGCAGTGTTACTGTCGGCTGCCATCGCATTCGGCCAGACGCCAGGCAAAACCGAACCTGCCTTCAAACTATTGCCTGGCGTGTACGCCGTACTCGAAACGTCGATGGGGACCATCACGTGCGAACTGTATGAACGTCAGGTCCCGGCCATGGTTGAAAACTTCATTGCGCTCGCTCAGGGGACCAAAGATTACGTTGACGATAAGACCGGCAAAGCGGCTCGTGGAAAACCGTACTACGATGGTGTGACGTTTCATCGCGTCATCGCGGGCTTCATGATCCAGACCGGAGATCGCGGTGGACGCGGCACCGGCGGCCCCGGATATTTTGTGCGCGATGAGATCAACCCACAATTCAAATTCGACCGCGAAGGCCGCCTGGCGATGGCGAACGCGGGCAGCCCGAACACAAACGGCAGTCAGTTTTTTATCACTGTCGGCCCGAAGTCCGACCTCAACAACCGATACACCATATTTGGCCAGGTCGTCGACGGAATGGATGTTGTCAAACAAATCTCGAAAGTACCGGTCAAGAAGCAGGTCGCCAATGCGGAGATCAGCCGCCCCGTCACGGATGTGATTCTGAAGAAGGTCACGATCAAGCGGATCAAAGCCCAATGAAGAGGGGCGTCACGAAGCCCGTCGCTACGCTCCGGGTTCTGAGCGTTACTGCAAAACTGTCAGAACCCGGAGCGCAGCGACGGGCTTCTTGACGTTTCTCTTAGGCTACCCATGGCTCTTACAAAGTCGCGAGGATCGTATCCCGACGGTATCACTGGCACGCCCAGCTCGCGTTCGACATCTTTGATCGTCAAGTCATCAAGAAACAGGCAGTCGTCACCGATCATCGACTCTGAAGGCACTATCACAAAGTCGCCGTAAACCTTTCCCTTCAGGGCCGCAATAAAATCGCTTCCGGTCAGCAATCCCGCGACGCCGATCCCGGCTCCCCAAAAACCGCTTTCAACCGCGACTGTCCGCAAATCCATTCCGAGTTGCTCGACGGACTCCTTTAAATAAGGATAAAAAATCCGTCCGGTACAAACCGTGCCGCGCACCGTGGGGTCCGGCGTGTGGTGACGCAGTGCAGTTTTGAAATGCGTCATGAACGTCCGCACCATCCCGACGCCGTTCTCGATTTGAGGAAACCCCGAATAATGGCTCGCCGGCGGCAGTTCGTCACCGGCCATGATGTAGATTTCATCACCCAGGAATGCAAAGGGAGTGCCGATCTGTTTCTTGAACTTCCTCTGAATCGGCGCAACGTGTGCAATCGTCTTGCGCGCGTGATCGGATGTGAACGGCTCGAGCACCGGAAGATTCCTGCGATGGTCCGTGAGTCCAAGCGGCACGATCGCAACCGAAGCGACGCCCGGATGAAATCTCGCAAGATCGGCGATCGTACGATCGAGATGCTCGCCATCATTCAAGTTCGGACAGAGCACGACCTGGCAATGAAGCGTGATACCGGCTCCTGCCAACCGTTCGATTTTTTCCATCAGGCCGTCGTACTGCGCGTTCCCGAGGAGGCGCGCTCGCAGGTCAGGCTCGGTGGAGTGGACCGAGATGTAGAGCGGCGACAGTCGCTGATCGATAATTCGCGCCATCTCGGTTTCATGCACGTTCGTCAGCGTCAGGTAGTTTCCGAAGAGAAATGAAAGCCGGTAATCCTCATCCTTGATGTGCAGCGACCGCCGGACATTTTTCGGGACTTGATGAACAAAGCAGAAGACGCACTGATTGGTGCACGTCATCGGTTCGATCGGTTCGAACTCCAGCCCAAACGATTCCCATTCGCGACGGACAAACGTTAAGGTTCGATCCTGAGTTCGGATGGTCGTGCGACGACCCACCGCCCCGGCCTGGAATTGGAAATCGATCGCGTCGAGAAGCGGTTTACCGTTCAGCTCGTGAATCTCATCGCCCGCCTTCAGCCCGATGCGCCCGGCGACCGATTCCGCATCCACGGAAAGCACGCGCAGCTTTTGCCCGGTGTCCGCTTTCCGGTGCGCCGGAGCATCACGATACTCGTGCTGGGCTTTGATGATTTGCCGCTCGATGTCCTGGTCGTGGCCTTTGCGAACGTATGCCGATGCCGAGAATTGTTTCTTGTGCGTCGTCACTTCAACACAAGCACCTTCGTGACCAGATAGTGAATGCCGGAAAAAGCAGTCATGAAACCGGTCATGAAGAACAGGATCTGAAGCTCAGGCACAAACGCGCCGCGCCAATTACAGAAGAGGACCACAAAGACCGTAAGCACTTGAAGCACAGTGCTGGCTTTCCCGTACATGGATGGAGGAAAGTTGCGCTGACCCGCCATCATCACGAGCACAATCGTGAACAGAAAGATGAACACATCGCGCGAAATCATGATGATCATCAGCCAGCGCGGAACCGGGTTTGAGAATTCCATTTGCGGCAACGAGAGGATCACCACCGACGAAGTCATGAGGAGTTTGTCCGCGATAGGATCCAGAAAGGCTCCAATCGTGGTTTTCTGACCAAATCGCCGCGCGATGACGCCGTCGAGAACGTCGGTAATACCGGCCGCCATAAACGTGGCGAGCGCCCATCCCGTCTGATCGTATACAAGAAGGATGATGAAGACGGGAACGAAGATGATGCGCAGGAACGTGAGTTGATTGGCTGTCGTTAGAACCGCGGACCGGTATTGCTCGACACGCTCATGTGTTGCTGACATTACTGAACGCTAACCGGCACCTTCACGTCGACGACTTGCCGCGAGCAAAAGCCGTCGGACTTGGAACAGAAAAAGTACACCAGTTTCCCCGGAATTTCGTATTTGCCGGCCTTCGACGCAACAACCGGCACGTTCAATACAGGCAAGTCGACGTAGTATTCGTCCTTGGATTTCGGATCGTCCGGCGAGGACTTGAAGTCGGTCTTGTCCAGCTTCAGGCCAGGAACCGCAGTCAGCGTCAAACTGACGGGAGGCGTCCGGTTGATTTCGTAACCTTGCAAAAGGTTGAACGACACAACTACCGAGCCTTTCTTGCCCGCCGCGAGCGGTGCCGTGGGTTTGAAACTCGGAGTCAGTACTTGCGGCAGCCCGCTGCCGACACCGGTCAACTGGGTCAAGGCGAGCATCAATCCAACAACTGTATTCAACATCGGAATCTCCAGGAGCCTTCGAAACGCAATGTGCTAAAGATATTAACATGAAAATCATCAACGTCGTGGCAGCGCGGCCGAACTTCATGAAGATCGCGCCCATCATGGAGGCGATGAAGAAGGCGTCAAGTCTGGACGCCCGGCTCCTTCACACCGGGCAGCATTACGACGAGGGAATGTCCGAGGTTTTCTTTCGAGATCTGGGTATCCCTGTTCCGGACATTTATCTTGGAGTCGGATCCGGCTCTCACGCCGAGCAGACGGCGCGCATCATGGTCGAATTTGAAAAGGTTTGTCTCGAACAAAAGCCGGATTTGATCGTGGTTGTCGGCGACGTCAATTCCACGATGGCTTGCGCGATTGTGGCCGCAAAACTGCGGATCGCTGTCGCGCACGTCGAGGCCGGCTTGCGCAGTTTCGACCGGACAATGCCCGAGGAAATCAACCGTCTCGTGACCGACGCTCTTGCCGATCTCTTATTCACGACAAGCCGTGAGGCGGATGAAAACCTCAAGCGTGAAGGCATTGATCCCGCGAGGATTCATTTCACTGGAAACGTGATGATCGATACCTTGCTCCGGCATCGCGCAAAGGCGGAGCAATCGAACGTGATGCCGCGATTCAAATTGGACCGGGGACACTTCGCACTCGTAACGCTGCATCGGCCATCCAACGTCGATGACCCCGTTGTGCTGCGCGACATTCTCGATGCGCTCAAACAAATCGGGCAAACGATGCCGGTGCTCTTTCCCATTCACCCGCGCACTCGGAAGCGCGTGGAGGATTTCGGATTCGAACTCGACGGCGTGCGTGCAATCGAGCCGTTGGGTTATCTGGAGTTCCTCAATCTCATGTCCAACGCCGGCGTCGTATTGACGGACTCCGGCGGCCTGCAGGAAGAAACCACGATCCTCGGTGTTCCGTGTCTCACCCTTCGCCACAACACCGAACGGCCGGTGACGATCGTGCACGGTACAAATATCCTGGTCGGGCCCGATAAGACGCGCATCCTTTCAGCGTTCGACCGTATCGTGAGCGGCGATTGGAAACCATCGGGTCCGCCGGAGCTGTGGGACGGCCGGGCCGCCGAACGCATCGTAGATGTGATTCGTCGGATGTAACAGCTGCGAAAAGTCGCGCAATTCACAACAAACTTCGCGTCAATTCTCAAACTTCCAACTCGGTTCCACTCTCCTTCAACAAGTTAACCGCGGCACGCTCCGTGCAATTTCAGCGCGCGGCCGGGCCGTAATTCCTGGCCAATTTCGGTGGGCATGCATTTCGTCGCGACGCTGCTCGGGCCGGCAATCGCGGCGAATGTCCGCCGGGAAACTCGGGGATTCCCGGCGGCTTGGGGCTTGCGCTGTGTGTCGTCGTCGGGACGACGCTTGCAAGGGGCCGCAGCGTGAGGGCCGCCGGGACCATTTTGATTTTCAACTTTCGATTAGAGGAGGCTTTTCATGCTACGTCGGAGTATCGCCGCTTTGTTCGTATTCACGCTCGTCTGCACGATTGTTGAGGCAGCCGCGGCAATTCAGGTCAAGGAAATGCCGAAAACGGCACCGAAATCGATCAACGCGCAAGCCAGCGCCGTCGACATCAACAGCGCATCCGAAACGGAAATAACCGCGCTTGGGATCGACAAGGCAGTCGCGAAAAAGATCGTCGAGGGGCGGCCGTATCGAAGCAAACGTGAGCTCGTTTCCAAAAAACTTCTGACGCCGGAACAATACGACAAATTGAAAGATAAGTTCGTGGCCAAACAGCCGAAAAAAGGCGAGTGACGATGTACGCGCGAATGGTCATCGGTGAAGCCATCAGCGAGGAGCAGGTCCGGGAGTTCGCGCGCATCTATGCATCGGATGTGCTGCCCGATCTCAAGCAGGAGCCCGGCTTCGATTCAGCGCGACTGATGATCGAAGACGGCGGCCATATGGCGGTCTCGCTGACGCTGTGGCAGTCGCGCGACGACTGTCTGCGATATCACTGCAGCCGCTCGTACCGCCAGTTCGTCGCGAAAACACAGCATCTCCTCGTGGGCAATTTCGTCGTGAAACTGTTCAAGGATCACGGCGGACTGTGAAGTCGTCACGAAGTCCGCCGGGGGCTTCGTGGCCAGTCAGCTGAAGGCAAACACATGCGATTTCCCATCGTGCTTCAACATGATTCGACCGATTGCGGACCCGCCGTTCTCGCCATGATGGCGGCGCACCATGGGAAACGCATTTCGATCGCGCGGTTTCGAGAGCTGGCCGGCACGGACCGGCAGGGAACAACAATGTCCGGCCTCATCGCGGCTTCTGAGAAAGTCGGCTTTGCCGCTCGCGGCGTCCGGGCGACACCCGAAGCGCTTCCGCAAATCGCTCTTCCGGCAGTCGCACACTGGCGTGAAGACAATCGCAACCATTTTGTGATTCTTTATCGACTCACCAGCGACGATGCGTTTATCGCCGATCCCGCAAAAGGCCTCAGAAAACTGCCGCTCGACGAATTTCACCACAACTGGACGGGCGTGCTGCTTCTGTTGACCGAGACTCCGAATCTGCGCGACGTCGTTCGGTCACAACCATCGTTCGCTCGCCTCTGTTCGCTTCTCCTTCCTCACCGTCGCCTCTTCCTGGATGTCCTGTTAGCGGCAGTCCTCATGACGATCCTCGGTCTCGCCTCATCGTTTTTCATCCAGGCGCTCGTCGATTTCGTGTTCGTCCTCGGGCGAAAGCCTGCCTTAAACTGGCTCGGCCTGGGAATGCTGATCGTGCTCCTGGCGCGCACGGCCTTCCAGGCACTGAGAACCTACCTGCTCGCCCACCTCAGCCAACGGATCGACGCAGACACGGTGCTCGGTTATCACCGTCATCTGCTGGGACTGCCGCTCACTTTTTTCGCTGCCCGCCAGACCGGCGAGATCCTGTCGCGCATCAATGACGCGGTCAAGATACGCGTCGCCGTCAGCGCAACAACATTGTCCGTCCTGGTGGACGCGATGCTGTTCATCGCCACTGCCGCGATCATGATCGCCATGAACTGGCGGGTCACGGCCCTATCCCTCTGCATCATTCCTGCTATCGGAACACTCATCTGCATTTTGAACAAACCTTTGAAGCGGCTGCAGCGGACCGTCATGGAAAAGGCTTCGGATATTGACGCGCAGCTTGTGGAAACGATCGGGGGAATCCAAACCGTCAAAGCACTGCGGGCTGAAGGCATGCTGCGAATCCGGGCTGAAGCGCGGTTCGCTGAGATGCTCCACGCCGCGTTCAATTCACAAATGGTCGGCGCCACCGCTTCCACACTGACGGCGTTCGCCGCAGGCGCATGCAGTCTCTGCATGCTTTGGTTTGGCGGAAGGCAAGTGTTGTCCGGCACCATGAGTGTCGGCGAACTGATGGCGCTGAATACCATGCTTGGAATGATTCTCGCCCCACTCGAACGGCTCTCGAGCGCGAATCAATCGATTCAGGAAGCATTCGTGGCGGCCGGACGGCTCGGTGAAGTGCTCGAACTGGAACTCGAGTCGAGCCGCCAGCGTGCGACCGCCATCGATCGGAAAATCGAAGGAACGGTTGAGTTCAGGAATATCACGTTCAGTTATGGGGCCCGGCCTCCTGTATTGGCGAACCTTTCCCTGCGCGTCGAAGCCGGCGAGTGTCTCGGAGTCATCGGCGACAGCGGATCGGGCAAAACAACGCTGGTGAACTTGATCGGACGATTTCTGGAACCCGGCGCCGGCGCCGTCCTCATCGATGACATCGATATTCGGGATTACACGTTGGGTTCTTTAAGACGAGAGATCGCTTTCGTGCCGCAGGATATCGTGCTGTTCAACGTGTCGATTGCCGAAAATATTCGGATGAGCCGCCCCTCCGCGAGCGCCGCCGAGCTGCGGGCTGCGGCGCGATCGGCGCGCGTCGATGAAATTGTCGCTCGGCTGCCGAGTGGGTTTGACACCGTCGTCGGTGAGCGCGGGCTGTCCCTGTCGGGCGGAGAACGGCAGCGGGTCGCGCTGGCCCGGGGGATTCTTCAGGATCCCGCAATACTCGTCCTCGACGAACCGACGAGCCATCTCGATGCCGAATCGGAATCCGCTGTCGAAGCCATAATGAATCAGCGGCGCGGCCGTCGCACGACCATCGTCATCTCGCACCGCCCGTTGAACTTCGACCGCATCGTTGATTTGACGAGCCTCGCGGGCGGCGCCGGCGTTGAGAAGGTCCACGCTCATGAATAACAGCAGCATGGTCCTCTACGTCCTGACTCTGTTCGTCATAGCCGCCACCGGATGGGCGTATCACACGCCGATCGATATCGCGATCGACGCGAGAGGCATGATTCGGCCCGACGGGGACGTGATAAGGATTGTTACTGCGACAAGAGGAAGAATCTCCGAACTGAACGCCATCGAGGGCGGCAGGGTTCGCAAAGGCGATGTGCTTCTTCAACTGGACACGCGTGAACTTGATTTGAACCGGCGTATGCTCGAAAACCGCATCACGATCGTTCAAACACGTATCGCGAATCTGCGTCACAGCCTGGCGGAAAACATCGTTATCGACACCTTGAGCGCAGAGTTGGTCGATCTTCATCATCAACTCGAAAAGAATCGCATCGATCTGGAAGGCTACACGATCGCGAGTCCCGCAGCCGGCGTGATCAGTGCCGTGGCCAACCTGCACAGCGGCGAAATCGTTGCGCAGGACACGCCGATAGGAACGATTATTCCCGATACCGACAAGCGGATAGTGGAGTCGTGGGTGCCGGCTGGTGACCGGGAGAGAGTCGAGGTCGGGCAGAGAGTTCGACTCGCGTCCGAAAGCCTCAACTCCGTCCCGTCGGAAGCTTTCGACGGAACCGTCGTTTTTATCAGTCCGGATGCGCGAATCACCGAATCAAGGGCGGTGTTTAGGATTCTGATCGCTCCGGCAGTCGAGTCACCGCCACTTCGCTCGGGATTGGCGCTGCGAATTCATTTCGTGACGGGCAGGGAGCGGCTGTTGTTTCTTCTGTTCCGCAGACTGAGAAATGTGCTGGTTTGAGGATTCTCGGGACGAGGGGTTGCCTCGTCCCGAAGACTTGAGAGGTTATTTAGTCGGGGTAACCGGCGAAGAGAAGACCGTTCCCGCCGTCGGAGCAGGTTGGATGACCACGGGCGGAATGGTTCCGCCGGCCTGCGTTCCGGCATTGGCAATGTTCTGCAACTGGGTGATCAAGTCGTTGACGATCCCGATCTGAGTGTTCAGCTGGGAGATCAAAGTGTTGATCTGGCTGGCAATGCTGTTCAGGTCGTTTTGAGAGCTCGAATTCTGAAGTCGGCTAAACAGGGTATTCAACTGGGACAAGATGTTACCGATCTGATTTTGCGCCGCAGTTGCCTGATTGGAGATCGTGGCTACTTGTGCCTGAAGCGCACTCCGCGTGCTGGTGTTGTTGACCGAGTTGAGCGCCGTGTTGACCGTCGCCGCCGCCGATACAACCTGCTGGGCGGTAGTCTGTGCCTGCTGCGCCGTGGTGACGGCGGCCTGCGTGCCTTGAACCTCGCGCTGTTTTGCCTGAGTCACGTTATCGTTGCCATTGCCGCGCGTGGCAAGGACCGCTATTGCTCCGGCTGCGCCGCCGACCGTGGCCAGGACCGTAATCCATCCGCCTCTCGTCAAACCTTTGCCCGCAGGCGTTGTGGTTTGCGGCAACGGGGGAACTTCCGGCAGCGGCGTCGGCAGCGTCGAGGCTACCTGCGCGAGCGGCTGAGTGGACTGACCGGAAAACATCAGGATCCGCTCTTCGCCCTGCCCCAAAGAGTAGGTGATTTTGGACGTCGTTTGCCGAACAGCGAGTGTGCCTTTGATCGATCGCAAACCCACCGATTCTTTTCCGACGAGCGCCACGCTTCCGGAACCTCCGCGAACGGGACGGATTTCATACGGCCCGGCGGTGATCAATAACGCGGCGTTGTCGGCGCGCGTGAACGCAACATTACCTGAATTAACTTGAACCGAAAGGTTCTCTTCAGTCTGGCGGATACTGATCCTGGTGCTGGAATCGAGTTCGAGCCGATGACCGGCAACAAACATCACTCTAGCATAGCCTTTAGAGCCGACTTCCAGGGTATCGCCATCGAAAATCGTACCTTCTTGCAACATCGAAACGCCCCGGAGACTGACGACTCCGGAACCACTGACCGATCCAAGAGTGGTCCGCGTTCCCGCAAGCTCCGCCGCAGAAACGGGCATGGTGACGAACAGCATAGACAACAACAACGTGACGGCAAGAAACCGTCTCAAATCCTCACTCCGCATTGCTTCCCCCAATGTCTTCTAACTCGCACTTGTCCAGGCTGCCTAAACCAGCAGCCCCATAAGCGACAGTGCCACCACCTTAAGCGTCTACATCCCTGGCGACGCCTTGGTTAAGGCGCTTGCACATACCACTCTAGACCATTTTTTATTACGGTCATCGGCAACGCAAGCATTTTTTCTTGGCCCGGCTCCTTGGATATGCAACTTGCATCTCCAATTTACAAAATCATTTACAGCGATGGTCGTGGTAATTCGGTGCCCCTTATTACCCCAGACACGCCTTAATGCGGGCTGTGCTTGCCACCAAAGCGTTATAGCCTATTAGTGACTAACACTAATAGAGTACTTAAGTTTTCCTCCTAGCCTAAAAGATCCATAAAGCCAGGCGGCGTTCGTATCGCATGCAGCTTGCCTTTTCGCCCCCATCCGAACTACGGATGGGAAATTCTCCATGGATGGAAAATGGGATGGGCTAACCTCAAACGTTTGCAAGGCGAACGTTGCTTCACCCGAACCGCCTACTGCCGGTTTCGACAATGACCCGCTTCAGCGTGGAGGTGGCTGGGGTACACAAGATGGGCGTTTCTGTGCCCTAATGGCGTCCCCTGGGTCAGGAGGCGCGAGCGCGGCTTCGAAGAGACGAAGTTCGAGATAATTCGAGGGAAGCGCCGAAGAGGGCATACGCGTTCTCGGCAATCACGCGGCGAATGGATCGACGATCGCCATTATGACCGCTGGCCTCCCCTTTTCGGCTGTAGAGAGAAGACAAGTGCGAGGACGCCCGCTCGGCAAACAACATCGGGCTGTAGTCTGAGATGATTTCCTGACTATTCGAACCGAACTCGCCCAATGGGACGGTACCGTCCGACATCTTCAACAGCAAATGGGTCAAAGCATCCTGGTCGAACGGATCGAACACAAAACCGTTCACGCCTTCACGAATCAGATCGACCGCGCAACCGCAACGGTCCGACGCCAGCACGGGCAAACCCGACGCCATCGCTTCGTTCACCACCAATCCCCAGGGCTCACTGCTGCTCGGAAGAATGAAACAACCCGCGTGAGCGTAGTAGAACGGAAGCTCTTCGAGCTGCCGGATGCCGGCAAAGTGAACGCCGCCGATTTTCTCAGCGCGCACCAGGTCGCGCAACTGCGATTCGTCGGGACCACCGCCCACGAGGACAAGATCCCAGGCAGATCCGGTCATCTTCTGCCGGTAGACGGAATAGGCTCGCAAAAGCATGGTCAGGTTTTTGACCGGGATCATGCGGCCGACGTACAGGAAGTATTTCGATGCCGGAATCGGCGGACCAGAGGACAAGACAGGTTGTGCGTGCAGCTTTCGTGTCGAACTGAAAAAATAGTCGTTGTCGACACAATTGCCGACGACCTGAATGTCCTCGGGCGGCATGCGAAGCCGCTTGAGATAATCCGCGTGCGGCTTTCCGGCAACGAGTGCTCCATCGAAGATCGGCAGGACGAGCGTTTTAAACATCTCTCTCGGACGCGATCTTGCAAGATCCATTATTGTCGATTCCGTCCACAGGATAATCAGCGTACGGGGGACGGAATTCTTAAACGTCAGAATCGGCCGCAGGCACAACGGTTGTGCGTAACCGGGCGCGACCACCATGTCCGGCTTGTGTTGAACCAGAGTTTGGACCAGCCGGGTCTGAGCTCGTCGTAACGCATCGGACGACAGTTCTTCGTGCGTCAGCGTGATCATGGGAAAGGAAGCGCTGTTCGATCGTTCCCACTTGTGATCGTCGAGCGACGATCCTTCAACAACGACGAGATCGATATCCGGCCTCGCGGCAAGCGCCGACATCCGGGCATAGTGGTAGGGTCCCATCGACTGCCAGTACCAAAGAACGCGCTTACGGCTCACTGGCTTGTTGATCCTGCACCAAGTTGTTGCGCCGCCGTTTCAGTTTTATTGGCTGCGACCATTTCCAGAATACCCGGTCGAGCGCCAACCACGCCCCGATCGGATAGGTCATGATGATGAGCTCGATGTAACTGCGAATTCCCATAAACAGAGCCATCACACCCAAACCGTACAAGGCCGTCGCGACAATTCCGACGTTGAAGTCCAGGAACTGCGACCAGTTCTTCGACAGCCAACCCAGGATCAGTCCTCCGGCGGCAATACCGACCCACCCGAAGCTCATGTAAGCTTCGCCCATGGCCGTGATGGAAAACGACACGCCGTTCTGACGCAAGTGCTCAGCCAGATCAAAGCCCGGATCAACCGGTTTGTTTGGCCAGAGAACTCGAGGAATCGGACGGACGATCATGTACCACGGCGTCGCAAAGCCGGCGTAGTCGACTTCGTCCGGGATCGCCCGAATGGTTTCTCCCATCGCCCAGAAGTTGTCGTCGACAACGACACCTCTGAACTGACTCACGTCATAAGTGATCTCTTCAAAGCCGATTTTGCGCTGAGCTAGAAGGAAATCGTTGGCGACAAATATCACGAAGAGCAGAGCGAACGTAATGATGTAGGCGGTGGGCTTGATGTCTCTCCGGCGTGCGACAAACCATGTGACGAGAGCCGAACCGATAACGACCACCACCAAACGCCGGCTGCCGCTCTGCAGAATGAATGTGAGCAGCACAAGTGAGCAGATGATTCCGATGAGGACGGAGTGGTGCCGCCACCCGCGGCGTAACGCCAGAAGCACGGTGAACGTCGGCACCACATAACCAAAGTTGTTTAGAAAGTCGCGAAAAGCATCCCACCCACCGAGCTTGCCACGCGCCCAGGGAGCGGCAAATCGCGAAGAGCGAAGTCCCTCGAGCACGACGGAGACAGAGAAATCGCTGGCGTACAGGAAATTGAACATTGCCAGCCCGAAGCATGCCAGCATGATTCGGAAGATTACTTCGTCGGAATACTCCCTTGTGGCCAGTTCGGTGAGAAGGCGCGGCAACTGGCGCGTGCGTCCCGAGCACCCGATGGCGACCGTCGTTCCGAATAAACCGATCGCGATAAAATTCTTCGCGATGACGTCGACTGAAAGAGTGGACGAGTACCAGGGCTGCAGCACTTCTCCGTACGCGACGCTGATCACCGCAAAAATAACCAGGTGCTGTGCCCTCAGCACGCTGGTAATACCTCTCGTCAGCAGGTCGTTGATGATTCCCAGCGTCAGGCCGATAGTCAGAGCCCATGCCGACCATAAGAGAGAACCCGGTTCCGACGCGTCATTTGGAAGCAGCGCCACTGCAATCAATGTCGCGACAGGTATAGTGACGACGCCGTAATTGATCGATCCCCTTCGTAGAGTGGGATCATTTAGCGGATCGCGGTAAGTAGTGTCCATGGTTATGAAGTGCCGGAAACCAGGTTAAGAAATGCCCGGCCGATGGCCTGCAGCGTAAATTGATCCTCCACTCGCGAGTTCGACGACATTTCCCGAAGCTTCAACGGATGGCGCATGAGATCCATCAGAACACCCGCTATGGCGTCGCCCGAGACGGCATTTAGTAAAACACCGTTGACACCATTCTTTACAACGTCGCCACAGAAGTTCGTCGTTATGACAGGAAGCTTCCACGACTGTGCCTCCAGCTGTGTCAGACCAAAACCGTCGGAGAAGGTCGGAAACATGAAAACGTCGGCATCCCGGAGAAGCTTCGAGACATCTTTGCGCGGTACTGTCCCAAGCCACTTTACGTTGGGTTGCCCTTTGAATTTCGACGGAACGGCTATTCGCAATGGTCCCGCAAACCAGAATTCGATGGGTTCCCCATGCAACGTGTCGATCGCCTCGAGTAACGGATAGAGGCCCTTTCTCAAATCGATCTGGCCAAGAAAAAGCACTTGAAGAGGTCTCGTTGAAGTGAACTCGGCCGGGTAAGTCCGCGTGAACGATCGTGACTCGACGCTGGGCTCGTACGCCAGCGGAATGACGCGCATTTTCTTTTCGGCAATGCCCTCCTGCTTTAACGCTTCCAGAGACCAGGTCGAGTTCACGACGATGTAGTCCACTACGTCACATTCCGCGCGCCACTGTTCCCAGTATCTTGTCGAACAGGGTTCCCAATCACCGCGAAGCTGCGGATTCGCGTCGTACAGCTTTGCTACGATGCGCTCTTCAACGGGACCGGGATCGATCTGTTGCATCACCGTCTTCCAGCCCCTGTCGTGCGCGAATTCGAACAATTCACGGCAGGCATAACTGAAGGAGTGCAACACCAGGTTACGCGCCGAGTAGGTCTTCAATTTCGCCAGAGCCTGCCGCTGAAACCATTGGTTCCTTTCTTCGATCAACCTCCATCCGGAGAGCCGGCGCAAATAGCCCTGAGCTTCGAACAGAAACGCCTTGTAGTTCAAAGCGTGAATCGTGGTGTCCTCAAGGCCCGCATGATACCTGCCGGCCAGGTTTCGATTGAATCTCGCGGGCACAGTATTCGGAGGAACCCAGAAGTCGGTGATGACCGAATCCAGATATCCCAGATAGTGGAGAGAGAACGGGACCGTGTAATGCTGCCGAGCTCCAATCTGGCAACATATCCACTTTCGTGCGGCACTCATGCTCGCCGGACGCCTTGAATCCAGTTTTGATGCGGAGATACTCAGGACGACACTCCTTTTGTGAGCTCCCATTGATGAGGTTTCTCTAGAAAAGGGGGTAGAGCCGCTTCGATGTCTGCCAGTCGGACGGGACCGGATTTCTTAATTCGGCGGAACAACCGATAGGTTGACGTAGACACAGGCCGGCGATCGTTCCACAACCGCACGGCATCGACGTAACCGTTTCCGAGGCCGCGCACCATGTGTTTGAAGCGACGCTGTCGAATCGCCGTCATCAACCCGTTCGCGGTTGTGCCCAGCAGGTGGACAGGTGCATAAGGTAGCGGCACATTGTGCCAGGCGAACAAGATGTCATTGCGCCGCCCATAGTAGTCCATACGGCTCTTGTCTCTCTTGGGCGATTCCATGTGGTGAATAGGGTCGGCGGTACCAAGCCTGACGAGATAGCCTGCGTCCAGCATCCGGATGCAGTAGTCGGACTCTTCCCCTTGATGGAACAGGCGTTCGCGATAGCCGCTCAAATCCAGGAAGACGTCCCTGCGTAAGGCGTAAGCGGTGCCGACGAAGGTGTCCGTAATGAATATCACACCCGGATCGGGTGCACGTTGCAGGACAATATTCGACTTCCGCGGTTCGATGTACGGAATCGCGACCGCTCCGATCCTCGGATGATCAAATTGCCGAAGCGTCTGCGCGACCGTATCGCTCGATGCAAAACAGGCATCGTCGTCGAGCGAAAAAATGATGGAACTGGAGGCCAGCCGTGCTGCGCGATTTCGCTGCACGATGTATCCCATGGATTTCGGCGATTGTTCCAGGCGGACGGTCGGGAATTGCGTTCGAATGATTTCCGATGTTCCGTCGGTAGAACCGTCGTCGACGACGAGGACCTCGACCGGAACGGACTGATTCAGTGCGGACCGGACCGTCTCGACCAGTTCGTCACAACGGTTCTTGGTTGAAATAACTACAGTTGCCACGGGCATATTTAAAACAACTCTATTTCGGTCAATACACGACACCGGTTTGCAGCAAACCCGATTGAGTCAATTCGGATTGGATGGCCTCGGCAAGTACGATGTGACCGTAGGTTGAAAAGTGGCAGTCATAAGGCCCGAGGTACGCTCGAACACCATCGCGTCCCAGGCGTTTGAAATGAGGCAGCAGGTCGATCACGGCGATGCCTGGAGTTTCTCGCAGCGAGTAGAACCGATCCCAATAGTTTCTCGCCATCCGAAATCGCACATAGCTGTCATAAAAAACCGGAACAACGACGAGCGGCACATTCTTTGCCACGGCCTTGAAACGGCGAATGATCGCGGCCATCAACTGCCAGGCGGGAACATCGGCACTTCGATATTCGGGAAATGGCTCCCAGGGCACGACGCTGTACACGATCTTCTTGAGGCTGTCCGCCCCGGGCGTACGGCTGAGCGCGGTCTTCAATCGCCGCGTGGTGCCGGAATCGTTGTCGGTTGCAGGCGTATTTTGTGCTTCACCATTCTTCACGTCGATTCGACCGGCAGGCACCGGTACGTTCTTCAATTCCAACTCTCCGTCTCGAAGAACGAACCTTGGCTTAGCGCGAAGAATTCTCTCGTGTGTTACCGGGTCAAACGCTTCGCGCGCCTCAACGACGTTTCGTCGAATGTTTTGAAGGAACGGCAGCAGCAAAACCAGATCGTGTTCGTAGTGGCGGCCGGCTTGCTCGTAGATCAGCAACTGCTGATCCGTACCCGTACCTTCGAGGGCAAAATTAATGACCTCGAGATTGGGAACGCGCCGTTCGAGCAATTCGGAGAATCGCTGATCATTTGAAACAAACTGACCTGCGGCGTAGGAATCGCCGAAAACAAGAATGCGAAACATTCCAGTCGGCTTCTTTTTGGAATACTCGCGATCACTACGAATCCCCGCCGAATTGATGGTGATTTCGTACGTTCCTCCGCCGGGCCGGGGCAACACTTGACGCGTGGATGGAATATAGCGGTAGCCGATCATCGAATCATATTCAATGTAAGGCTTATGATCGACGACCTCGGCCGTGCCGCTTACCATAACGTGTACACCTCATCCGGGATACTCTCATCGCGCTCGGCGCGTGAATGTCGACTGCTGGTGACCTCCCTGGGAGGCGCGTATGCCTTCGACACTAAAAGCAACAGCGGCGTAATCCACCAGGCCGCGCCTCTGGTGCCACTTGCCGTTTCACCCCGCCCCTCGGCAACGGAGCTTTCAAGAAAATAGCTGTTCGAGTCGGGGGTCTCGTCACGCGTAATCCAGAAGCTGTCGGCAGACCGGGGCTCTTTCAGGCGAACCCGGTCGTGACCGCGAAGCATGTGCCAAAAACGCAGCGGTAGAGTGAGAAGGTAGATCAGCGCCAGAAGCAGTTTGGTCACGAATCCCATCGATCAGTCCAATACAAATGATGCTTTATAGGCATCCACATCAAACACTTTTGTTTGCGACTGCTCTTCTTTAAGCAAAAGATGGTTGCCGATGACCAGAGCATCCATGTTGGTGCCGAGGAAGCATCGGTACGCGTCCTGCGGCGAGCAGACGATGGGTTCGCCGCGGATATTGAAGCTTGTGTTCACAAGGACGGGGCAACCCGTCTTCTGTTCGAACTTCTTGAGCAATCGATAGAATCTTCCGTGGCGTTCCTCATCCACTGTTTCAATGCGGGCAGAGTAGTCGACGTGCGTCACCGCGGGAATCGACGATCGCGGCACGTTCAACCGTTTGCGCAAGTCGGGGTCGGCAAACCTTTGTTTTTCGTCTTCGTTCAACGCCCGGCGGTGTTTTTCCAACACCGGAGCCACGATCAGCATGTAAGGAGACTCGGAATCGAGCGCAAAATAGTCCTGCACTCGTTCTCGAACCACCACAGGAGCAAAAGGCCGGAACGATTCGCGAAATTTGACCTTGAGGTTCATCGTCGCCTGCATCGAGGTGCTGCGCGGATCACCGAGGATGGAGCGCGCTCCAAGGGCGCGTGGACCAAACTCCATCCGGCCATGAACCCAGCCAACAACCTTTTCGCCGACCAACAGCTCTGCAACGGCATTCAGGAGCTCACCCTCGTTCGAGAATGACCGGTATTGAGCTCCAATGCTCTCCAGAAACTGCTTCGTTTCGCCGTCGTCATAGGCCGGTCCCAACAAAGAGCCGCGCTGCTGGTCTGTTCCTGAAACGACTCTGGGATGCGAGAGCACGTGGTGCCAGATCAAATAAGCGACACCGAGCGCACTCCCCGCATCTCCGGCCGCAGGTTGGATCCAGATGTTCTCGAATGGACCTTCGCGGAGAATCTTTCCGTTACCGACACAGTTCAGCGCGACACCGCCGGACATCACCAGATTCCGGGACTTCGTCAGTTTGTGTGCGTGAAAGGCGCACTTGAGCATGACATCTTCACAAACAGCCTGAATCGACGCGGCCAGATCCATTTCGCGCTGCGTCAGGAACGACTCCGGATTACGAGGTGGACTGCCGAACAGACGATGGAACTTCTCGCTGGTCATCGTCATGCCCTGGCAGTAGTTGAAGTAGCTCATGTCCATCCAGAAGGAGCCATCGTCCTTCACGTGGATCAGGTGGTCCATGATGAGCTGCTTGAATCGGGGTTCGCCGTAGGGCGCAAGACCCATGACTTTGTATTCGCCGGAATTGACCTTGAAGCCCGTGTAGTACGTAAACGCGCTGTACAGCAAGCCAAGTGAGTGCGGGAAACGGATCTCGCGAGTCAGCCGGACGCGATTGCCTTGTCCGAAACCAAGTGTTGTGGTTGTCCACTCACCTACACCGTCCAGGGTCAGGATTGCCGCCTCTTCAAAGGGAGATGGGAAAAACGCGCTGGCCGCGTGTGACTCGTGATGATCGGCGAACACGTATCGGCCGCGATACTGATTTCGAAGTCCACGATCGATTTCGCGTGGCAGGTGGAGTTTCAACTTCAGCCAAAGCGGCAACGACTTCATCCACGAACCAAAACTGTACGGCGCGAAAGCGGTGTAGGTTTCCACCATGCGATCGAGCTTCGCGAGCGGCTTGTCGTAAAATCCGACGAAGTCCAGATCGGCCGGCGTAATTCCGGCTTCGGACAGACAGTAGTCCACCGCGTTGACAGGGAACCGGTGATCGTACTTCTTTCGGGTGAATCGCTCCTCCTGGGCAGCAGCAACAATGCGGCCATCAATTAGCAGCGCCGCGGCGGAGTCGTGATAAAACGCGGAGATTCCCAAAATAGAGGTTGATCCTGACGAAGCACTTGATCTCTTCATACAGCCGTCCGTAATTTCGAAGCCAAAGCCATGAGGGGGAAACCCGCCAGGTACTTGGCCCTGATGAGTTCCAGGTTCCATGAAAACGTCGCACGATAAAGGGACCAGGCTTCGCGCCGTCTTCCGTGACGGAGGCAGTCGATGCTGACCGGCCGGATATGCCTTGTCAGAACGCGCCGCCTCTCGATAGCGCGATGCCGTCCACCGGGATATTTGCTTGCCTTTTCGGTTTCAATCTTGAGCCACACGCCAGCGACTGTTCGCTCAAAGTTCCGGATCGCGCTGACGTCGTGTTCGCGGTATGCAAAGGTCGACGGGCTCATGACCTGAACGAACCCGGGCTCGATACCAAGCTTTAAGGCGAGATCGGCGTCTTCGCCGTTCACCCATTGATCGGTAAACCCGCCGACTCGTATAAAGGCGTCGCGGCGGATTACAAATGATGAGACACCCCACCAACGCCACTCATCACTGGATGCCAGATAGTCCGCAAAGCGGCAAACTCGAACGGTCTCCTGCGTCGCGGTTCCGGCCTCATGTTCGTTTCGGAACCGGTAAGGCTTGCCCGCGATGAACCCTGGGGCGGAGTGGCCTCGCGCGACCTGCTGGTACACATCGAGTGTCCACGGAAACCAAAGGTCATCGCTGTCCAGAAACGCAAGGTACTCTCCGCTGGCGTTGCGAGCGGCCGCATTTCGAGCGGCTCCTGGCCCGCGATTGTTTTGAGAGATGAACTGCAGCCTATTTTTTTGGTTTTTCAGATACGACAGCGTGCCGTCCGTCGAACCATCGTCGACGACGATGACTTCAAAGTCGCCGAATTGCTGGTTCCATACCGTTTCCAGTGTCCGCGACAACAACTCCAGCCGATTGAAAGTTGGAATGATGACGGTAAAGAAAGGCATCAACGTGTCACGTGAATGGCCGAAGCCGTTGTGTGTAATTGCAACTTACGGAACAACTCGTCGAAGCGGCGTTGCCACGTATGATCGCGCAAGGCTCTGCGATAGCCGGCTTCCCGCAATTTCTCCGCACAGTTCGGGTTTTCAAGATAGAAACGTGTCTTATCGACCAGCTCTTCGGCATTCCTGTAAGTATCGATCTCAACGCCCACCTTATAGAACTCTGTGACTTCGTCGGAGTGACCCGTCAGATAGCATGTACGACACATGGGTCCCTCGAAGTCGCGGAGCCGCACGTGGGGAATCAGCCGCGATCCCGGTCTGCCGTCCGCCCAGACGTTGCTGAAATTCAGACAAACTTCGTAACGCGCCAAAACTTCCGCCAGATCGGCCGCTCTGCCCTGAATGTGAGGTTTGATAATTTCGGCGATGGCACGCGATTCTCTTCTCAAGACGGCTTGTTGGCGCACTCGTTGAATTCCACCAAGCAGTCCGCCGGAACGGAACTCTTGCGCGGCCCGTCTGGCATAACTCGAAACGCTTCCCGGCCGGACAGCGCGCCTGCCCAGGTAGTGTGATTGGTCATCGCCGGTGACTTGAGAATCGGGCTCGGGTTTCCAGCCGGAGCCGTAGACATCAATCGGCAATTTGGCGTTGATGACTTCCGCCAGCCATCGTTCACGATCCGCGTACTTCTGGCCGACGAACACGGCCTTCGACTGCCGTTGCCGGCCGGACACCGGATGATAAAAATCGGGATCGGCGGCCATTTGCACCCAGATCGGATTTGCTCCCACCCGGAGGTACGACTCGCGAGCGTCGCGTTCGGCATGCCAGGCGAAATCGGCCCCGGACGAGACTTCTGATACCAGTTCGAATTGGTGAATACTGTTGCAATAAAAATTTACCGACGGAATGCCGAGCCGCCGGAGTTCATCGAATCCTTGCGGATCAAAATGACTGTTGTAGAAGTAGCTGAGAAACAGATCAACCGGACCGCGAAGCAATGCGGTCCGCACTTCTTCCAGAATGTTCTCCGTGATCCGCGCGCGCTCGGCCAATTCCTGGGGAGTGAAGCCGGAAGGTATCGACATGAACCGGCTGGCCGGTAACAAGTCGACGCCGGACTCGATCAACTCATGGCCAAGCTCTCGCAGGGCCGGATAGAAATTGGATTTCCAAAGACCCCCATAGAAATAGCGGGGATCCGTAGAGTGCCGAACTGCAATAAAAATTCGCATTACTGAGTGTTAGCTTCGGAGCGCGAACCCGTCACAAAAGCGGTCCCGCTGACGCAGGAGCTGCACATCAAAACCGGCGTTTTTGAGCACGCCCGACACGTCCAGCCAACCGGAAGTATCATGATGTGTCTCGAAGAAAACGGCGCATGGCGTCGGTAGAGACGAGGCGATCACGGGCATGATCTTACGCTCCTCACCTTCGACATCGATCTTCATCAAGAGCGCCTTGTCTTGTTCCTCTGCAAGTATTTTCCGGATATCGAGGACGTTGACGCGAAACCCGCCCGAGGAAGATACCAACCGTCCCGCATTACTAAACTCGGCTTCGAACGATGCCTGTCCTTCCTCGATAGATACCGCCGCCTCGACTATGTCCACCCGCGAATTCAGATGAGCAAACTGCTGCCGCAACATGCGGCAGTTTCGCGGATTCGGCTCAACGGCTTTCAAGTGCGCATGCGGATATCGAGAAGCGGCAATTGCGGAGAACAAGCCGACGTGCGCTCCAAAGTCGAGAACGCGCGTCGGTGTGAACGGCACGAGTGTCAAGTCATAGCAGCCGTCGACGATGATCTCTTCATATGAAATCAACTGACCCAGGTCGGAAGTGTCCAGCCACACACGACCGCCGTTTAAGGCCTTTGGACGTAAACTCACGAGCGGAAAATAACGATGGCCGAGCGAAGTGACAAGGTTCGAGTTATCAAAGGGACTGCGCCGCGCGAGACCAAGCACGCAAGCCGCGGACAAGTCCCTGAATGACAAGGCCGTTCCACCGAATCGCCGAATGTCTCGCAATCTTGTGGCTACAGATCGCAACGTCAACTCAGTTGTTCCTCGACATTTAAGTCTTCAACCATTGCGAAATGCGGTTCCTGCCTGCAGAGCATTGCCAGCGCTCCGAACCCGTACCCACATTTGAAATCCCAGGAAAAACCCAATGGGTTGCAGGCGATCACGTCAAACGAAACCGCATCGTCGATGTAATGATCCCATCGCTGGTTGACGACCGAAGTGGTGACGTCAAAAGAATAGCTTCCCGATGCCAGCCACAACGGCTCCAGCGTCAGGCGGCAAACGTATCGGCCCGCCCGTTCCGGCAGGTATATTCCGTGGAACTGCGCAAGCGAAGCCAACGCAAGCTGCGTGCGATTGGAATCCATCAGGATACCTTCGAGCGACATTGTGGAAGTGCCGTCGGTTGTGAACGTAAATTCCAGCGACAGCGGAGATCCGGGCGTATAAACGTTGATCGTTTCACCATCGGCATCCACCAGTCGCACGCGCTCGATAGCGGTGTGAATCCCGGCACCGAAAGAGCGCGTAACCTCGCTCTTATCGCTGAGCGACTGTGAATAGAATTCGACCGCTTCGTGCGTGCTACCGTTGAACAGCAGTTCGCCGCCGCTAAGCACGAGACCGTGGTGGGTAAGGCTCTTCACCGCCGACATGTTATGGCTGACGAAGATCACCGTCCGTCCGCCGTGGGCGATCTGCGACATCTTTCCCAAACAGCGTTTTTGGAAATGCGAGTCTCCGACCGCCAGGACCTCATCGACGATCAGAATCTCCGGTTCGAGATGCGCAGCGACGGCAAAGGCCAGCCGGACGTACATTCCGGACGAATAGCGTTTAACCGGCGTGTCCAGAAAACGTTCGATTTCCGCAAACGCAACGATCTCATCAAATTTCCGCCGAATCTCGGCCCGGCTCATTCCAAGAACGGCACCGTTCAGGAAAATGTTTTCACGACCGGTGAGCTCCGGATGGAATCCCGTTCCTACTTCCAACAGGCTGGCAACGCGACCCTTGATCTGCACACGGCCCTTTGTCGGTTCGGTAATTCGACTCAGGACCTTGAGCAGGGTCGATTTTCCCGCGCCATTTCGCCCGATCACGCCCAGAACGTCTCCCTGTTTAACTTCGAATGAAACGTCGTTGAGCGCCCAGAAATCCTCAACAGCGGCACCGCGATTTCGCCTGCCTGAATCGGCTTTACCACGCCATACCCGGCCCAGCGATCGGCCTGCACGCGCGAAGCTCGTGGCCAGAACGTCGCGCAGGGCAACGTACCGCTGACCATGTTGATGACGGATCCGGTATTTCTTACTGAGATTCTCGACGCTTAAGATGACATTAGACATCGGGCAATTCCGAACATTTCGAGGTCATATCAGATCTGCGAAGGTTCTTTCGGTCCTTCGAAAATACCATAACCCGGTGACACACAAGATAACGGTGCTCGCGACCGACATCCACACTGCGGGCCACCAGAGCGGCGACTGCCCGCGAAACAAAGACCACCGAAAACCATCGATGACGCCGACCATCGGATTAAAGGAATAAAGGAGTCGCCAGGACTCCGGAATGCGGTCGCTGCTGAACCCAACCGGCGAAACATAAACGCCAAATTGGACGAGAAACGGTACCAGGTAACGGAAGTCACGGTATTTCACGTTTAGCGCACATAACCAGAGACCCGCCCCGAACGCGGATCCGAACGCGATGACGACAAAGAACGGAAGGGCCAGAACTCTCCAGTCCGAACTAAACTGATACCAAATCATCATGACGACCATTAATCCCAGCGTGATCAGGAAATCCACAAAGCTTGTGATCACCGAACCTGCCGGGACAATCAGCCGCGGAAAATAAACCTTGGAAATGAGATTCGCATTTCCGATCAAGCTGCCGCTCGATTCAGAAAGCGCGGTGGAGAAAAACTGCCACGGAAGCATCGCACCGAACACCAGCAAGACGTACGGAACGGATCCAGGGGCCGGTAGTTTTGCGACTTTATTGAAGACCACAGTCAAGACGATCATCGTGGAGAAAGGCCGAATCAGAGCCCAGGCTACTCCGATCGCCGTCTGTTTGTAGCGGACCAGGATGTCGCGCCAGGAAAGGAAATAAAACAACTCGCGGTAGCGCCAGAGGTCCAGCCAATAGTTCCGCTCCGTATGCCCGGACTCGATGCAGATGTCAAATTTTTCCGATTCTTGAATCAATGAGTGCCTTCAGAAGATGTTGCTGCCGTTCATCGTTTACCACGAAGTTACACATGCTGGACGACGACTTGCTCGCTCAGCAGCATTTCCAAATTAAGATGAGACAGCGGCGTCAAAAATCAATCAATAGAAAACTGATTGAACTGGGAAATTCCGGCCGATTCGTGCCGCTGAACGACATCGAAAACGACCTATACCGATCGTCCCATGCCAACGGGTCGAACACTACCGGATAGCACCTCCGGACGGTTTCCCTCTCCGATCACGATCGTTATCGTCAGCACCGATCCGCAACGGACCTGCGTTTCAGTTTTCAAAACAAAAAAGCCGGGAACATCTCCTTTTGGATGGGCGTCTAGCGCTCGACTACGGACGACATGATGCGGACGGGGAAAGAGTCGCTGCAGCAGTTCATCCAAAGCGTCATTCAGGATGAAGTAAATGCGAAATATTCGCGGGTTCTGCATTGGTCTGGCTCTTGCGCTTCCTTTCGTCGTGACGAAGACGTCACAAGCGCAATCGATGATGTACATTGCGCTGCCAAACGCAAAGGTACAGTTCATGGATTCCTCGGGAGTCCCGATTTCGGGCGGACTGTTGTACTCATACCGGGCCAATACCACGATGGCGCAGCCGACATACACGGATCCAACCGGCTCGCAGGTAAACGACAATCCCGTGGTACTCGACTCCAATGGCCGCGCTACCGTCTATCTGCCGCCGGCACTCACCTACAGGCTGGAGTTGCGGACTTCCGCCGGCTCGCTGGTGTGGACCCAGGACAACGTCACCAACGCGAGTTTCGTGACCACGAGAAGCCTGGCCGCCCAGGTGTGGTCGGACAACGTCAACAACAACAGCGTATGTGATCAGTTCGCCGGTACCACCGCCGATGCGAAAGTCGCGGCGTGTATCAGGGATCTCCCCGTGACGGGAGGGGTTGCCGATGCCACCGGAATCCGGGGCGCTCAGATATGGAGCGGCGATCCGTGCCTGGGTGTGACGAAGCCGGTTGTACTGAAGCTTGGGGCATCGACCATTATTCCAACGGCAAACGTAACGTGTGGCATCAATGTAACGATCTCTGCGGATCGCGAAACGCTTTTCGACGTTCCCAACGGCGTCACTCTCACACTCGGCCAATTCGATGCCGGTCTCTCGAAGCATTTCACGTTGACCGGCACGGGCAAAGTCACATTCGGCCCGGCCGGTCTCACGCGCACTCTTCATCCCGAGTGGTGGGGATTCGCGGACGGCGCCACCGGAGACGGTATTGCCCTGCGAAAGACCTGCGGCGCGGCTCCCGAATATTCCGTCATTCAACTGCCGGCCGGAACCTACTACCTCGGTTCGACCGGATCTCACCTTGACGGAACTGGTGCGCGATGTGCCTACTCCAAACCATCCAATATCGTGTTTCGGGGCGAAGGCATTGGCGCCACACACCTGACGTACACTTCCGGCACCGAGCAGCTTTGCGTCAGCGCCGCGCTGGTTGGCGATCCCGGCTGTAAAACTTACGTGAAAGATCTGACCTGGGAAGATTTCACGATCGAGGACTTGACGACGAACGGCAACTTTCGCGACGAGGCGATGCGCGTTTATCCGGTCGGCAAGGGTGTCTACATCCGCCGTGTCGAATTCATCAATGCGCGCGGCAACGCGGCAATCACGATGGGGGGCGACGGCAACTCGTCTACCGACGTTTACGTCGAAAACTGCATCATTCGCGGAACGGGAACCCCCGACCTGCTGTCCGACGGAATCAACATCGGCTCGACCAACAACGTTCATATCCTGGGCAACCGGTTCCTCGGCGGTTTCTATCGCTATGCCTTCGAAGGCGGCGGCCACATGTCCGGGACCTGGATCACCGATAACTACATCGACGGCATCAATGTCGGGGGGCGCGGGATCGGCAACTTCACCGGGCAAAACCAGTTCATTGAACGAAATACTATCCTGAACACCAGCGTCGGCATTCTCCTTACGGGTGAAGGCGCCACCGCGCCCGCCAACATCGTCATTGCGAACAACACGATCACCGAGGGCATGAAGAGCATGACCGGCATATGGGCGCAGTCCAATCTCGATCGCGTCATGATGATCGACAACATCATTACGTGCCGGCAGCCGTTCATTGTCGAAGGAGGGACGATCTACAGCCTTTCTATCGAAGGGAACAACGTTCACACGACTGCGAACGGCGGCCTGCTTCCGATGATCGCCACCTGCTGCTCCACGACCGGCGAACCTATCGACAGCAACGCCCTTTTCACGATTCGTGACAACGAATACACGAGTGACGGCGCCTCAATGATGCTGCTTCGCCTGGCTTATTGGTCGAACGCAAAAACGCGAAGCTTGAACGTCAGCCATAATCGAATCGGTGTCGAGTTGTCCGCTTCCAACACGGGACAGGTCGATGGTCACACCGGCGACAATTCGCGGTTTACAGTGAATGCCGGCACCACGTCGACGGCCAGAACCGTCAAAATGCAGGGAGCCCTGCTCGGCGACGTTGTTTCGGTCCTGTCCGATGTTGCCCTTCCGGAAGGCGTGCGTATATACGGCGAGGTAACCGACTCCGATACGATTACGTATTGGATCGCCAATCAGTCCGCCGCGAACTATACAACCAACGGCCCGAGGCGCTTCTTCGTTGACCGAAAGTGAGACCGCGAGTTCGGTTGACGGGTTGGAACCTGGAACGAAGCGTCAGGACTTCCGCGCGACGACGGTGACGCTCCAGGTACCGGGGGAAGCCGGAGCAGAGGTTAGCCACTCCTCGGCCTTCTCCAGCTTGAAACCAGCCTGGCCGAGCATCAAGTCCAGTTCCGGCAGGAAGAAATAGCGGACAATGTGTCGTTCCTCAAACTCGTATCGCACTTCCCGCTGCTTGCCGACGCAGAACATGCTGTAGCGAACCTCGACAGTGTTCTTGTCGGAGTTCACAACAGGTTCCGCCACGCGAACGATTCGTTCATTGGAGTCTTCCAGTCGCTTGATCCGGACCGAGGGTTTTTGCTCGAGCACCGCCGGACCGTACCAAACATCAAAAACAAAGACGCCACCCGAACGAAGGTGTTGCGACGCCACCGCAAACATGCGGCTGACGGCCGAGTTGGTGGTTTGATACGAAACGACGTGAAACAGTGAGATCACCGAATCAAAGCGCGCGTCACTGCGAAAGCTCGTGACGTCGGCGACCGCAAAGGTCATGGCATTCGAAACGGCGCTGCCTGAAGCGCGCTCCAGGGCGCGGCGAACCATCTGCTCGCTGCGATCCACTCCATGGAGAATGAAGCCGCGGCGGGCCAGAAGCTCGGCGTGTTTGCCTGTCCCGCATCCCAACTCCAAAATGGTTTTGGCTGAGGGATTGTGAGCCCGAACTAATCGGGCAACGTAGTCCGCTTCGGTGGCGTAGTCTTTGTCGGCATAGAGAAGGTCGTAATAACGCGCGTACTGCTCATCGAAGACGCTCATGCCAGAATCCTCTTCAGCGCCGCCGCGGCGAGAACAATCTGATCGTCGGTAATGGCCAATCCGCTCGGCAGGTAGAACCCGCGTTCGCCGAGGCGTTCGGAGACCGGGCAGTTCGCCTCCGCGAAGAGACCCATCTTGAGGAAGACAGGCTGCCGATGCATCGGCCAGAAAAACGGCCGGGTGCCGATCCCCAGGTCGTGAAGCCGCTGCATCGCGCCGTCCGCGTCGAACGGAACCTCATCGTCGAGCACGACGCCAAAGACCCAGTACAGATTCTCGGCACCGTTGCTCGTTGCCACAGGCAGCTTGATTCCCTTCACTCCCTGCAATTCACGACGGTACAACGCGCCGATCTGGCGCTTTCGCTGGAGCGTTCGATCGAGTTTTTCCAGCTGCGCCACACCGACTGCAGCTTGAAGATTGCTCATCCGGAAGTTCCAGCCGAGCTCCTCGTGAACAAAGCGCCGCGTTTTGCCGAAACACAAATTTCGGAGGTTGCGGCAGTGCGAGGCAAGCTGCTCATCGTCAGCCAGCACCATTCCCCCTTCACCAGTGGTGATGTGTTTGTTCGGGTAAAAGCTGGTCGCGCTGATGTCGCCAAAACTGCCGCACGGTCGACCGTGATAGGTTTGGCCAATCACTTCCGCAAAATCTTCGATCACACGCAGTTCGTGGCGATTGGCGATCTGCATCACAGGATTCATGTCGACCGGGAGGCCGTACAGATGCACGACCATGATGGCCTTCGTGCGCGCTGTGATCAGCCTTTCGATCAGCCCGGTTTGAAGGTTCCAGTTGTTCGGATCGGCGTCCACCGCGATCGGCGTGGCCCCGCAGCGCACAATGGCTGCAGCGCAGGAAATGATGGTGAAGCTGGGCAGGATGACTTCATCGCCGGGACCGATCTTCAGCGCCGTAAGCGCGACGTCCAACGCAACGCTGCCGTTACAGACCGCGATGCCGTGCTTCCGGCCGACGCGTTGCGCAAGTCCCGTTTCCAATTGTGTGATGAAGGGTCCCTCGGATGAAATCCATCCCGTTTCGATACACTCGGCCAGATACCGTTTCTCGTTTCCCGACAGAACCGGCTCGTTTACTGGAATGAAGCTCATTTTGCTGTCGTGATCGAGACCTCTTTGCTGGAGATCCCCTCGAAACGCGTCTTATCCTGCTCGCCCAAATACGGACCTTGTTTGACTTCCACCATTTCCAGTGGTTCGAGCACTTCAAAGCCATGGCCGCCCTGAATCAACAGGATGACATCACCCGCGAACAAAACCCGGCTCTCCAGGTAATCGCGATCCGCCGTGTAAAAGTCGACACGGAGGCTTCCCTTCCTGATGAAGAGCGTTTCCTGAGTAAAGGTGACTTCGCGAGCAACCGGATTGTGAACATGTGCCGGGATCACTTTACCCGTTTGGTAACTCATGTAGGCCAGCTGTTGCGATAGATCGTTCGGCGTGAAGAAGTGAATTCCCGGCTGGCTGAACGAGTGCGGCAGGATCATGGCCAGGAGCTTGTCGCCATTCTTGATTTGAATGATTTCGTTCATTTCGAGACCGCCGGATCCTCGATCGACGGCCGTACACCGGCCTTTGCGGCGAAAGTGAACACAGGAACGTTCACTCCGAAAGATGGTAAGCGGGTGAACAAGATTTTCACAAGAAGGGAATTGCCTTCAAACGCCAACAGGTTGTTTGTTGATCTCGAAATGTCATTCACTTACTCTCCCTCTATGCCATTCGTACTCGACTATCTGAAGGAAGCGACAAAAATCGTTGAACAGTTGGATGCTGCAGCTATTGACCGGGTCGTCGCGCTGCTTGCTCAAACGCGGTCTCGCAAAGGACGCTTGTTTGTTCTCGGCGTCGGTGGAAGCGCAGCGAACGCATCCCACGCGGTGAACGATTTCCGAAAGATCGTGGGAATCGAGGCGTACGCGCCCACCGATAACGTTTCGGAACTGACCGCGCGGACCAACGATGAAGGATGGGCGACCGTCTTCGAGAATTGGTTGCGCGTCAGTCAGCTTAGGGAAGAAGATGCGGTTCTGGTGTTCTCGGTCGGCGGCGGGAATCTCGAAAAGCAGGTGAGCCCGAACATCGTCGCGGCGCTGAAGTATGCGAAGGAAGTCCGCGCGACGATCGTCGGCGTTGTGGGAAGAGACGGTGGGTATACGGCCAAAGTGGCGGACGCCTGTGTGATTATCCCTACGGTCAATCCGGATCACATCACGCCGCATACGGAAGCTTTTCAGGCCGTCGTCTGGCATCTGATGGTTTCGCACCCGGCGCTCAAGTCCACTCAAACCAAATGGGAATCCGTCCGTTAACCGATCACGTTCGCCGCGCAGTTTTTCTGGATCGCGACGGTGTGTTGAACCGATCGATCGTGCGCCAGGGACGGCCGTATCCACCGCAATCGCTCGCTGAACTCGAAATTCTTCCGAACACAGCCCAACCCTTGAGTGACCTGAAGCAGGCAGGTTTTCTTGCACTCGTTGTGACCAACCAACCCGACGTCGGACGCGGAACTCAGTCGCGCGAAATCGTGGAGTCGATCCACTCGCGACTTCGCGCGAAGTTGCCCTTGGATGACATCTTCGTCTGCTATCACACCGACGGCGATGGTTGCGCCTGCCGGAAACCCGCTCCCGGTTTGCTGCTTCAAGGTGCCGCCCGATATCAGCTGGATATGGCCTCGTGCTACTGCATCGGGGATCGTTGGCGCGACATCGATGCCGGCCACAACGCCGGATGTCCGTCGATTCTTATCAATTACGACTATCAGGAACAAAAGCCTCAGAAGGCGCCTCACGCCATCGTCACCACGCTGCGAGAGGCCGCCGACTGGATTCTGGAGCGCGCTTAGCGCGGATAATTTTATGATTTCTTCAATTCCAAAGCTCACAACCAAACTGTTCGGCGACGGCGCCGACAAAGCCACGATGCTCGGACTGTACAAGGATCCGCGCATCCAGGGTTTCACCACCAATCCCACGCTCATGCGCAAAGCCGGCATCGCCAACTACGAAAGCTTCGCGCGGGACATTCTGGAGTTCATTCCGGACCGTCCGATTTCGCTCGAAGTTTTCGCGGACGACTTTTCGGATATGGAACGCCAGGCTCGCAAGATCGCCGCGTGGGGAAAGAACGTTTACGTCAAAATCCCGGTGACGAACACGCGGCGCCAGCCTTCACTCGAATCGATTTCGCGGCTGACACGCGAAGGCATTAAGTTGAACGTGACGGCGCTGCTGACACTGGGTCAGGTGCGCGACGTCGCCGCCGCATTGAAAGGAGACGCGCCTGCCTACATTTCTGTCTTCGCCGGCCGCGTCGCCGACACCGGACGCGATCCCGTTCCCCTTATGGCCGCAGCGATGGAATTGATCGCGCCATATCCGAACATCGAACTGATCTGGGCCAGTCCCCGCGAACTGCTGAACGTTTTTCAGGCCAACTCCATCGGATGCCACATCATCACCGCGACGAGCGACATTCTTAAAAAACTGGATCTGGTCGGTAAGGACCTCGGCGAGTACTCCCTGGATACCGTAAAGATGTTCTACGACGATGCTGTGAAGTCCGGCTTCAAGCTTTGAGATAGCTGCCGAAATCCTTCAACCCCTGGAAGGATCCGATTTCGTAGAAGCGCTCGTGCACTTCAAAGGCAGCGAGGTTGTTCTCACGCAGCAGTTGTTGATAGACAATCGCGAGATCGTACGGCACGCCGTCAGGCGTGCCGGCGAACGCGGACGCACGGAAGACTCCGAGTCCGTAATCGATGTACCGCATCCGCGGAGTCCGATCCTGCTTGTCGTATGCGATGATTCTCCCCTCCGCAAATTCGACGTTGCTCGAATCCCATTGGCCCTCATTCCGGTAAACGGTCATCAATGCAGATTTACCGGACGTCACGAAAGCCGTCTGGATCGCGGCATAGTCGCACGGCAGGTACGAATCACCGTACAGAACAAAAAACGTTTCACCGAGCTTCGGAAGAGCCTTGCGTATCGCTCCGGCTGTTCCCAGAAGCACCGCCCCGTCGTGCGAATACGCTGCGCGAACGCCAAACCGGCTGCCGTCTCCGAGGAATTCCTCGATCATCTCGCCACGATAACCGGTGCAAAAAATCACCTGATCTGCACCATGCTTCGCCAGCAGTCGAAGTTGATGTGCGAGGAACGGCTCTCCATCGATTTCCACGAGAGCTTTCGGAATCTTTTCGGTCAGCGGGCGGAGTCGCGTGGCGATTCCACCCGCGAGAATGGCGATGGGAAAGAGCCGATCGTCACCGGGCATGAAGCAGCCACTCGTTTTTCTGCAGATACTTCAAAGTCGTGATGACTCCTTCCTGGATACTCAGCCGGGGCTTCCAACCGAGCGCGCGGATTTTCCTGCAGTCCAGGAAGATGAACGGGCTGTCGCCTATCCAACCTCGCTTCCCACCGGCGAAAGTGAGTTTCGGTTGAAGTCCGAGGTGTTTGCAGATCCAGCCGATACTGTCTTTCACTTCACAGTATTGGTCGGTGCCCAGGTTGAAGATGTTCACGGGATCGCCGGCTTTTTGAATGGCCAGCACAATCGCATCGGCGCAATCGGCGACATACAGGTAACTCTTCCGCTGCGTTCCGTCGCCGAGAACATGAAGTTCCTGCGGGTGTTCGAGAAGTTGCTTGTAGAAGTCGAAGACGTGGCCGTGCGAATAGCGTTCGCCAAGAAGCGATACGAATCGGAAGATCCAGGCCTGGAATCCAAATCCCGTCACGTAAGCTTGAATGAGACCTTCAGCGGCAAGCTTTGCGGCGCCGTAAAGCGACGTTTGAACTGGAAACGGGCACGACTCGGGAGTGGGAAACACGTCAGGCTCTCCGTAAATCGAGCCCGTCGATGAAAACACAATCCGTTGAATTCGATTGCGTCGCATCGCTTCGAGCACATTCCAGGTTCCGATGGTGTTTTGGTCCAAATCTCGACGCGGATGGTCCGTGCCGAAACGCACATCGGCGTTGGCCGCGAAGTGGAATACAAATTCGCTGCCGTCCATCGCGGCGGAAAGCGCCTGGAGATCCAGAATGTCGCCTTGAACGAAGGTGAAAGCCGGGTGCGCGTCGGCCTTTTCCAGGAACCTTTTTTGTCCGGTTGAATAGTTGTCGTACCCCGTCACGTGATGACCGTTCGCCAGCAAACGATCGGTGACGTTACTTCCAATGAAACCTGCTGCTCCGGTTACAAAGAACTTCAAGGTGAGATACCCCCGTGAAGAATTTCAAGATTGAACGCGGCCTAGTTCATAGATTCTCTCAACGATGCGGATCGCCGCGATGGCTTCCGTTAAACCGGGCTGGGCTTGACGGCGCAGCCGCACGTCATTCAGGAATTCCCTGGTCTCGAGTTCCCAGGAATCGTCGGCCATCGGGTATTCATAAATGGTCGTTTCGGGCGGCCCCATTTGAGGACTCATCTGATAGCGTGCGAGACGCTCAATTCCGTAGCTGCCGCCGAGGCCGGTCACTTCAAGCTTTCCGAGACGCCCATAGATTTCGAACGAAAACAGATTTTTCCACTCGGTCCACGTCGCATGTAGAAACGCCACGCGATCATCAGCCGAACGTAACAGGAAAAACGCGTTGTCCTCGACCGGCATGTTCCAGAAAAACGTGCCCGCGTATCCCTGAATGGATGTGAAATCACCCAAAAACCAGCGGGCAAGATCGATCAAATGCATTCCCTGATCGATGGCTTCCCCACCGCCCGACAACTCCGGAATGGCGCGCCATTCGCGGTCATAACCCGGCCGGCCGCCATGACCGTAGCGGCCGCGGATGAACATCAGATCACCGAGGACGCCGGAATCGGCAATCTCGCGCGCTTTGCGAAAGGCACGGTGGTACCGATGATTGAAACCGACGCGGACAATCGAACGTGTTTCGTTAACAGCTCTTCGGATAGGTTCCAGTTCGGCGGCATTCAAGCCCGCGGGTTTTTCGACAAGAACGTGCTTGCCTTTCAAAACCGCGGCATGGGTGATGGGGGCCAGCTTGTCGTGAGTCGTGGCGACAAAAACGATGTCGACGTCGCTGCTGTTTATCGCGTCATGCCAGTCGGTGCACGCAGTTGCGCCGGATTTTGCGGCAAACGCCGATGCACGCGATGCATCGACGTCGCAGCAAACGGTAAGGCGGCAATTGCCGCAGAGAGCCACTCGTCGCTTTTCACCGATGAAACCGCAACCGATAATCGCGGCTCTCAGGTCCGCGCCCATCTCATTTCCCGCATGCGAGAGAATTTATCATCTGGCCGAGAATGCCCTTCATTTAAATTAGAGCCTTGAGACAGATGACGCTGGGCTTATGAACATTAACCACATTCAAGGAATCTTTTCTCCGGAGCATGGCGGACCGACTCAATCGCTCTCGAATTATGCCCGCTTCCAGGCAGCCGACGGTCATCGCGTCCAGATTTGGGCTCTGGAGGGATTTCCAAACATTTCTCCGGCCATGCGGCTGGACCCTCCAATCGAGATGATGATCTTTCAGGTCGAGAAACCGGCGCGGCTCGGAGGGTCCGCCGAAATGATGCGGCGCCTGCGCAGTGCCGAATCCCCCGATGTGTACCACTTGCACGGCGCGTGGCTGCGCGCGATGCACTACGGCGCTTCCGAGGCTTTGCGGCGCGAGCGGCCTTACGTCCTGGAAGTGATGGGCATGTACGAACCGTGGTGCCTCCGGCAGAAATGGCCCTCGAAGCGGATTGCGCGATGGTGGTTCCAGGATCGAGTTTTGCAGAACGCTTCGTGTTTACACGTCAACTCGATGGTGGAGGCGCAAAATATCCGGGCGCAGGGATTCAAGACACCCATTGCGGTGATTCCAGTCGGAGTCGATGTTGAAGAAATCATCAAACGCAAGGCCGCGGTCCCTGCGGATAGTCCGTGGCCGGAACTGCGTGGTCTTCCGTATATTCTCTTCCTCTCGCGACTGCATCCTAAGAAAGGCGTCGAGCTTCTGATTCGTTCCTGGGCACAAGTTCTAAAAGAACGACCCGGCCGCAACGCGGATTGGATGCTGGCCATCGCCGGAACGGGAGACAAGGAATACGCCGAGCGTTGCCGTCAGCTGGCTAACGAGCTTGGTATCGCGGACCGCTGTTTTTTTGCGGGGCACGTCGACGAACTGCAGAAAACGTGGCTCTACAGTCACGCGCAGTGCTACGTGTTGCCGAGTTACAACGACAATTTCGGCAATACCGTCGCTGAAGCGTTGGCTCATGCCACTCCGGTCATCGCGACGAAACACACGCCCTGGAAGTCGCTGGTCGAAAACAATTGCGGCTGGCTCACCGACACGACAGAAGCCGATCTCTCACAGCCTCTGAAGGAAGCGCTCGATATGAATGCCGCTACTCGTGCGGAAATGGGCGCCCGCGGTGAATCCCTTGTCCGGCGGCGTTACTCGCTCGATTTCACCTGCAAAAGCATCTTCGGCGTTTATCAATGGTTGTTGGGAAAGTCCGGACCGCCCGACTTCGTAACCAATTAGCGACGCCGGCCACTGCAGTCGCTTAGTGCAGGACCTGAAGCATAGCTTCGAAGCAAAGGCCATCCAGCCGGTGTGGCACATCTTTCGACATGATGTACACAACCTCGTCGATCGGAAGCGCATCACGGTACGGACGGCGGGAAGCAAGCGCGTCGTAGATGTCGGATATGGCGATGATCCGAGCCGTCAGCGGAAGCTCCGCGGCTTTCAGGCCGAGTGCATAGCCGGAGCCATCGAGCTTCTCGTGATGGGCACTTGCGACAAATGCAAGTTCGGAAAAGCAGGCAATCCTCTCCAGAATCCGCAGCGTATTCAGAGGATGCATGCGAATCACTTCCCATTCCGCTTCGTTCAGTTTGCCGGGCTTGTCGAGAATGGTATTCGGGACACCCAGCTTCCCAAGGTCATGCAGCAAAGCGGCTCGCCTGCACATCACTTTCGCGACTTGCGAGATGCCGATCTGTGCTGCGATCCGGACGGCCATCGTCGCAACACCCACGGAGTGGCGCTGCGTGAAAGGAGACTTGGCGTCGATGACTTCACCGAATGCTTCGCAAATGTTATCAAGCCGTGATTCGTCTGCGATTACGGTCTCGCCCGGATCCAGTTCCTGAACCATCTGCGTCGCCGTGTCGCGGGACTGCAGGCCCGCCCAAAGCGCGGTATTCGTCTCGAGTTTCTTCGCCGCTTGAACCAACTCCGGGTTGAACCACCTGCCGCTACGTTTATCCAGAGTCGCGAAAGCCGCAGCGCGACCCTGTGTCCTGGCGCAAACTTCGAGAGTCTGGCATAAGCATGCAATTTGCGCGAACAGCGGAATCTGATCGCCTCGAAGCTTATCCGGATAGCCGCTGCCATCCCAATGCTCATCAAGACTGTGAATGGCCTGAGCCGTTTCCTCGCTGAAGCCGATCTTACGGGCGACTTGCGCGCCTCGCTCGCAGCGCATCGAGAAAAGCGCTTGCGACTGCTCCTCGCGGTGTAATGCGATGCCGAGCGTTTTCCACATTCTCTTAACCAGGAAGCGAGTGGGCGCCACATTGTGGAAGAGATAAACGAGCGACTCCAGATTGACGCGCGTCCAGTCGGTTGTCTTGACTTCGAATTTGGCCCGCCGTTCGTCGGCTTCGAAGATCTGGCACATGCGCGACGCGTTGCTGCTGCAACCGGCGTCCTTGAGAAGGAGTGCATAATAGAGGTCTGCCTTCTGCTTCTCCGAGAGCCGTAGTTCATCGGCGAGCCGCATCCCGAGAATGCACGTATCCACGGAGTGTCCGAGCGGCTGGCCTTCTGTAAGGTCCAGCGCGTACGAAAGCGCCGAGATGATCTCCGCCATCCTGACTTGCGATGCCGGCGCTGCTGTTTGTGCGGTCTTCCCCATGGCAATTCCCACGCCAGCTTCGGGCAGGGACATCCAACGCGCCATGTAAATTTGTAAGGTTGGCGATATCAGGCGCTTAGCAGCTGCTGCAGCCGCTCCAGAAACTCAAACTCCTCCTGTTTGGCGGCCAGTCGCGCCTCATCCGGCGATCGCTGGTCATGTGCTCCGCCGTACAGATCCTCGACTGCCTGGCTGAAGAACGGCTTCGGGCCTGATGCCGCGGCGATCTGTTCCCGGAGCGCTTGTCGTCTGGCCGGGATCCAATCGATCAGTCTTGCGACATCGCCGACCTTATGACTCTCCAACAGGTTGAGCAGTGCCAGCGCGTCCGTCACATACCTTTCGTCATGAGGCGAACTTGTCAGGTAGCGTTCCAGAATACCGCTTCGCCCGGCGTCCTCCCAGATGGCGCGCCGCGCGATGACTTTCAGCATCGTGCGTTCCGGTTCCGCTCCCGTTCGCCCAATCAACGTGAGTATCGATTCGGAGATGCTTCCTTCAAGGCGAAGGCGATGGACGTAACGCTCGATGGTCACCTCGCGCAAACGAATCGTGTGTGTCCGCCCATCGGTTGTCACGAGTTGCGCTTCGGTCGGACGGTTCGCGAGTTTCTCAATCAATGCCCGCCATTGTTCCCGTGGAACGGAATTCCCGCCCAAAAGCTCGGCAAATACCGCCTGGTCGGAAAGCTTCGGAGTAAAGACAGGTGAGAGCATCAGATCGATTTCGTAGTCGTCGAGCCCGGTTAACTCGTCGGCCAGAAAACGGCCGACAGCATCATGATCGATTCCATAGGTCTGGACGATATGGTTGGTCACCCTCGCCGACAACGTGCGTGGACGTTTCAATTCAGCGGCGATCTTTTCAAGCAGTGTGGTCATGTCGGTGAACATCTCCTACGACTCAAATGCTTCTTCGAACCCAGTTCGCGAACAACGGGTCGACGAAAAAATAAGTGCCGTGATAACGGTCCAGAATGTCCTGGGCATCGAGGGATTGAAGGGACTTCTGCACAGTCGACGCCGCTCCAAGGCGGTATCGCTCGCGACCTGACTGCGAGTGCAGATCCGCGGGCCCCTGGTGGCTGAGCGCCTGAAGAACCGCCCTCTGCCTGGAGGTCAGCTGCTCCCACAAACGCTCGAAGTATTCCGCCTGCGACCGGACAAGTTCCTCGATCACGAAATCCACGTCGTTGACGGTCAGCTCGGTCTTGTTCTTCAGTTCGCCGTAATCCCAAAGCTCGTGCGCTATCCGCTGAATGTCGTAGGGAATGAGATCAGCGACATTCAAAAGCCGGTCGATTGCCTGTTCGGTTATTTTGCGGCGGCGATTCTTAAATTGAGTTTTGATGAACTCCTTCCATGGCTCCGCCGGAATCTTCTCGAGAAAGATGGCCGGGCCGGCCTTGTGAAACGGACGCCCGGCGGAAAGCATTTCCTCCATCAATGATGGTTGCGATCCGGAAAAAACATAGCCAATCTCCCGTTGTTTCTGGACTTCATTGCGGATCACATTCTCAACAGCGGCACCGCCGAACAGGTCGAGCTGCTGGAATTCGTCCAGGCAGATCGCCATTCGAAATCCACCGTTGCGGGCCAGTTCCGCAGGCATCGCAAAGACGTCTGCCGCAATCAACGATGCATCGGCATCAGCAGCACGGCTCAATGAAATCGATGTTTCGCCGTTTGCGGGATTGAATGTTACGGTCGGCTGCACGCGCTGGAGAAACCGGTGGATCATGCTCTTGACGCGATCCCACGGACCCGCAGCGCGAAGAACGCGCTCAACGAACTTTTCCAGGAACTGCGCATAGTTGGCGTAGCTGCTGACAGTGATGTTCACCGTCCGAAGATGCCGCTTCTCGAGTTTCAGCAGAGCCAGCGAAACCAGAGAGCTCTTCCCGAAACGGCGCGGGGACAACAGAAACATCTTCTGGCCGTCGGCCAGATCGCGAACGAGATTCTGCAGTTCTTTATCCCGATCGACAAAATGCCGCTGCTCGACGATCTCACCAAAAACGAATGGATTATCCACGCATTGGATTATATACCAAAAGGCGTTACTCCAAATGGCGTAACGCTGAATGGTGTAGACCGTCGCGGCCAGCGCGGTGCCGGAATCAGCAGAGGTACGTTGACAGCGCCGTGGAAAGTTCCGTGGCCGGCTAAAGATTCACGTTTCGAGCGATGAACGCCTTCACCATCTCCCGGGCGCGATCGGTCTGCGGCCCGGGCGTTGCCACCCACTCATGCTCACAGCCTTCAAAAAGCTCATACCGGATATCGCCGCCCGCAGACTTGTAGCTTTGAGCGAATTTTTCCTGAACGGACGGCAGCACGTTATCGTCCAGCGCGCCCTGCATGATGAGGAACGGCACCTTCGCGATCGGTTCCTTGCGGTCGAGGATTTCCTGCGGATTACTTTCGTGGATGGTGTCCCATGGAACAAAGAAAGTCGTGTTGTTCTTCACCATGGCGTCGCGCTTCAGCTTTTCGGCATTCTGGAAGCGTGCGAACGTATTGCTGATGGGCGAGCGCATTGCGACAAATGCGATGGACGCGTCGACGTTCGGCGCTTCGGCCAGCGGAATCGCGTTGTAGCGCTTGTCGCGTGGACGCATGGCGAGAAGTTCCGCAACATGGCCGCCGCTTGAACTTCCGTAGACGCCGATCTTCGACGAATCCCCATTCCACGACTTTGCCTTCGTCTTCAGCCACCGCACGGCATAGTTGGCGTCCTGCACGCAGGCGGGATACGGGGCTTCCGGTGCAAGCGTCAGGTCGACCGCGACCACAAGCACACCGCTCGTCGCGATGGCGCGATCCATCGGTTCTTCGGCTTTGCGATCTTTGGCGTTCCAGGCGCCTCCATGAAGATCAAGGACTGTGGGAAACGGCCCTGAGCCCACCGGTTGATAGATTCGGGCCAACAACGCCCGCCCGGCTTTGGTTCGGCGATACTCGACTTCGCTGACCTTAAGATCGAACTTCGCGCTCGGATCATATCGGGCCGGCATCCTGAATCCTGAAGCGACTCCGAAAAAAGAGATCCCTTTCAGAAAGTCGCGACGTCCCAAGGAATTCATGCGGACCTCCCGTGGCTGCTCGTCATTCCCGGTTAATGCTCGGAATTACCCTGAATTGTAGATTGCAGGGACCTTCTATGCAATGACGAGGTCGGGCGACGGCATCGCTTACGAGTGGCCGCGCATTTGTTCCGAAACGTGGACGCGCACCAGATGCAGCGTCAGTGCAGCAACGGCGGGAACGAATGCCAGAAGGATTGCCAATAAAATCATAGTGCGTATTCGCATGGGTTGCCTCAATTGGCGCGAGAGTACATCAGAGAAAAAAGCCGGACAACCGGGCGCAGGTAGGAGGCACCGAAGGCTCATTCCGAGACGCCAGGTCCCATGTGGCAACCATTCCACGTTCAGGCCAAAGCGTTCGGAATGCGCCTACTTTCGGAATTCCACTTTGATCGGTTCGCCCAGAAATGAAGGATCGGCACTACGTTTGTATGTGATTACAACGGGAACTTCCGGTTGGACGGGTCCACAGGCAATCGTACTTTTCACGTCGGTTGTGAAGCTGACGAAATCGATTTTGGAGGGATCGTCGCTGTGAAACTTCACCGATTCGTTACCGACTCGGACGTCCATGGTCAGGCCATGAGAGCAATCCATCATCATCAGTTCTCCCGTGACCTGCGTTCTCGCGGGCAGTGCCATGGAGGTTGCGCCGTCGGAAACAGCCGCGGCTTCAGAACTCGATGCAGCGGGACGGCTCAGCCGCGGCGGTTCGCCCGAAGACGATGTATCTTCCGGAAAGTTCGCTATCTGCTTCGCCGAATCCGTTCGTCGCTTTTCGTAGTCCCGCTGCGCCTGCTCGGACGCCAGACGCACTTCGATGTTTTCGAGCAGCGACGACGCCTGCCGGCGGATCTCGTCATCCGCAGTGGAATTCCGCAGCGCTCCGACAACGGTTCGAGCCGCCGCTGTCTTGTGATTCATCGCCAGCAGGCGACCGAAGGTCAGTTTCAGATCCTCCCGGCCCGGAGCCATGAGACTCGCTTTCCCGACGAGACCCTCGGCTTCGTCCAGTTCGTCGTTGAGAACCGACGCCACATAACCTAACCAGCTATAGGCTTCGATGAAATGTGGGGCTAGTTCGATCGATTTCCGAAGGTGTGTGCGCATCGACAGGAGCCGTTGTTGCCGGGCATCGGCGTTCTCATCCTCCGCCAGCCTTTGTAGCAGCGAAGCGTAATAAAAGTGCGTCATGTGATTCTGGTCGTCCGAATCGACCGCCCGCGAGAGAAAATTCAAGGCATCCGGGTATTGTTTCTGACGAAGACGCAACATCCCCATGGATGCGTAAGCAACGCCCGATGCGGGTCCGTCTCGATCGATTTTTGAAGCTCTTTTTCGGCAGCGTCGTACCGGTTGGAATGTAACAGGAGATCGCCAAGATAGTACTGCGACTGCGCCTCAGTAAGCGGAGAGATCTGTACCTCTTTATCGAAATCAAGTTTCTCCGAGAGCTTGACCCGGAACGCAGGCCAGGTAATTCGATTCCGGACGTAAAGGTAGATTTCCTTTTCAAGCGTCGCGTAATCCGTGTGAAAGGCTTCTCTGAAACTATCGTCGATCGACTTACCAGATGTCAGCAGCTTCAAGTATTGCGTGAACTTCGGTTGCCCGTCCGCGCTCGTCAGCAGGTAATGCACCAGCGCCCACGACTCCGCATAGAAGATTCCCTGTTTCGTTCTTTCGTTGTATTCGGACGAGTCATGCGTGACTGCCAGCAGGGCCGGGAACGGCATCAGTTGATGATCTTTGAGGGTCTGAACGTGCCGGCCGATCGCGCGTCCGAGGATCAAGTCGCGTCCGTTGCCGCTAACCTCGAACATGCTGTAGAACTCTGCAAGGCCCTCACTCGCCCATGGCGGTAACTTGCTTGTGGAGTCTCTCGTCAGAGAGTGTATGAATTCGTGATAAATGACCTGAGACGTCTCCGTGTCGGCGGTTAACGAAATGTAATTGGCGTCGGATCCAGGCTGAAAATACCCCGATATGTTTGCTGGCTTGCCTTCATAGAGCGGCTTATACGGCTTGAATGACGCGTCGTCCTTGAACACAACCACGGTCGTACCAACCGAGGAACGTCCGCCCACTCCGGGAAACATCATCGCGAATCCCTCACGGAATTCTTCCAAATCGCGGGCGACCCTTTTCATTTGCGACTCGCTGGCATTGCCGGCGAAGAAGAAGTTTTTCGATCGAAGGCTGATCCACTTGTCGGCCGCATCGCACTCCGAGACGGCGAAGTTCAAGAAAACGACAAGGGCAAATGCCCTTCTAACGAGCGTGTTGATCATGCCTGAAGATACTCTGGTTGCTTCCATCGCGCCATGTTTGCAAGGTCCGTCGTTTATCACTTTGAAAATTCACAGAAGGCCATGAGTTTTTAGTAAAAGCCGTTCACCAGCAAACCTTGGGCCGCTTGCGCCAATTGATCGAGGTTGCGCCAAATTGATCTCCGTGGCGGCACAACTTTGCGCCGCTTGCACAAACTTTGCGTCGTTTCGGCAAACTTCCTCCAGTCGCTGGAAGACCTTGCCGACGGTTGCGCCAATTGATCTCCATGCCGGCACGACTTTGCGCCGCTTGCACAAACATTACGCCGCCTCAGCAAACTTGTTCCGTCCGCGGAAAGACTTGTCGCCGGTCGCGCCAATTGATCTCCGTGGCGGCACAACTTTGCGCCGGTTGCACAAACTCTGCGCTGCCTCGGTAACCCTTCTTCCAGCCGCGGAAGACTTTGCGCCACTTGCGCCATTTCATCTCTAGGCCTGCACAAGTTCGCGCGACCTTCGCGCGAAGGAATCAACTATCAACTACATGGTTTTGACGTCGTAGACCTTTCGCATCCATTCCGCGGTCAGGCGCAGGCCGTCTTCAAGACGGTAGGAGTTCCGATGATCGAGGTCTCGGATCGATTTGCTGGTATCGACGCGCTTTTGTTTCGTGGTGAGGATCTCGCTGTCGCGGTACTCGACGAGTCTGGGATCGGCCCCGGTTACCCGAAGAATGGCGCCGGAAAGCTCTTCGATCGTGTGTTCGGAGTCTCCGCCGATGTTGTACGTTTCTCCAGGTTTGAAATTGTCGACGATGTTCGCAAGCGTTCGTACAGTATCCGCAAGGAATGTTGAAGTTCGCGAGTGACCGCGATAAACGACCCACGGCAGGCCCATCAACGCACAGTACAGGAACCTGCAGTTCACGGACCTGTACGGACTGTAGTATTCACCGGGCCCGTATGTATTGAACAGCCGGACAATGACGCTTTCGGTCTGATACTGTGCCGCCGAGTTGCGGATCTGCATTTCGTTGACCCATTTGCTCATCGCGTAGTCGTTGAGCTGTTTCACCTCGTGATGATCCATGACGCTTTCCACCATCAACTCGGGCCAGTCGCCATAGACCTCGGACGACGAAAAATGGATCAACCGGAATTTCAAACGCTCCTGCAGGCGAATGATGTTCTTCGTACCCACCGCGTTCGTGCGCCAGAGACTCTCGTAGAAATCCTCTCCGTTCCAGCGCCCGAATTCGGCTGCCGCGTGAAAGACATAATCGAACGGGCCAAGCGTCTCCACAACGCGTTCGATCTGACGGAATTCGCCGACGTCGCAGCGCGCGAAAGTGGGTTTCTTGACGTCCGTCCGAAGCGAAAACCCGACCTCATCTTCACGATGCGATCTGTCGCACGATACGACCAGCGCGCCACGCCGTCGAAGCTCGGCTACCAAACCGGCGCCGACCGTTCCATTCCCACCGGTGATCAATATTCTTTTCTGCATGGTTCAGTTAAAGGCTCCACGCGACTAGTTTAATGGAATCGTCGCTGTACGGGGCGGTCATCGTCTTGCCGCGGAATCAAATCATTCTGTTGACAACAATCCGTTCCGGTGTGACTATCAGCGACGATCCTTCGTGTCTGCTCCATCATTGACTACGCGTCGGCCTGCAAAGTTCCGACGTCACACCAGGAGATGATTGAGACTTGAGCACCAGCTTTGTTATATCCGTGGTATGTCCGCGCTGCTACTCGGGGCATATTCGGAAGTCTTCGCTTCACTTCCTCGATTGGTTCCAGCTGATATTCCTTCGGCGGCCTTACCGCTGCCGCGATTGCGGTAAGCGCTTCCATACGTTCGTCTGGAAGAAGAAGTAGTTCGACGTCAGTTCGTAGCGATGTCTTGAGTATCCCGCACCGTCAGAGTTCTGAGGAAAATGCTGCGGAATTGTTTATGGCGGAGGAGCGCCAGAATTAGCGCGCGGTGGTGATTGAACTCGGCGGTCTTTTTAAGCAGCGGCATGATGCCGTCGGTTCGGACCAACTCAAAAAGTTTTTCGATGTCGCCGTCGGTCAGGCGCTGGCCGTGATTCCGAAACGCCAGTTGAACCTTCAATTCCAGACCGAAGCGTTTGCGCCAATCCCGTTCGTACTGCGAGAGGGCCTCCGCATGAAGCTCATCGGAACGAAGCAGATCCGCCAGCACCCGAGCAGCGATTCCCGCGGTTAGAACGCTGTAATAGATGCCTCCGCCCGTCGTGGGCTTCACCAGACCGGCGGCATCACCAACGACCAGGAGTCGATTGCCATAAGTGCGGCTGATTGGCGCCAGCGGCAGCATTTTTCGCCGAGGCTCGACGATCGCAACCGGCGACACTCCCCATCTTGACGAAACGCGTTCGGCAAATCGGTGGAACAGCGCGGCGGCGTTCGACCCTTCGCACATCAATCCGATGCGAACGTAGTTTTCGGATCCTCGCGGCACCGGCACGACCCACGCGAAACCCTTCGGCGCGATTTCCGATCCAAAATGAATCTCGACGTGGTCGGTTGTGATTTGGGCGGGCACTTCCGCTTGCGCAGACTGCAGGAAAACCGTCGGGGTGCCGAGCCCCAGAGTCCGCTGCAAGGCGTAATTGGCTCCGCAGGCAAGAATGCAGGCTCTCGCTTGAAGTGGACGCTCGGCATTCGACAAGGAAACCCGAACCGCATGATCACCGGTCTCGATGGCAGTAACCCGGCTGTCGCCCATGATCGTGGCGCCCGCACTCAGGGCCTCCAGCTTCAGCGTCTCATCGAAAACCAGACGATCGACAACCACAGCCTCCACGTGTTCGGTGGTGTAATCAAAAGTCTGACCCGAGGGCGAGTAGAAACGCGCGGTGTGTAATTCATTGAGGACAGAGTTGGAAGGCAGACCGAACTCTTGAAGCGCATCGGACGCCAGAACGCCTGTACAGTGCACAGGCGCGCCGATTCGTGCATGCTCCTCGAGAACCGCAACATCAAAGCCCCGCTTCGCCAGTTCTCGGGCCGCATGAAGTCCGCCAGGGCCGGCTCCGATAATTACAACGTCATGCATGCTTTGTTTCAGGCAATAGGATGGTACCCGTACAAAGCGGGAATTCTACCATGCACGGGCTGGGGGAATTTAGAAATTGGAAAGGGAGGCTGGGAATTTAGGGAGTGGACAGTCCTCCGAAATTTTTGACTCGAAATCCCCAAATACAAATTGGATCTGTGTTGTCCCAATTCGAAACTTCAGGCCTCCGTTTGGAATTCAATTTCTAAATTTTGTTCGCCGCAGCTCAAAATTTTCGTTTCGCGCGGCTTTCCCATTTGCCCGTAAAGCTGATCCAGAATGAAACGGCGATTAATTTCAGGTCGAGGCTGAAAGCAAGTTTCCGGATGTAGAGCGCGTCCAGCATGAATTTGTGGCGCCGTGGAATGTCTCTTGGCGCATAAACCTGCGCGATACCTGTGAGACCCGGACGAACGGAATGGCGAACGTGATAGCCGCGGATCGATTCGATGGGAACAACCTCGCCTTTGCCGTTGACCTCGATCTCTTTCGCCAACAAGGCGCGGGGACCGACAAAACTCATGTCGCCCTTGAAAATGTTCCAGAGCTGCGGAAGTTCGTCGAGGGCGGTCGGCCGGAGAATATGGCCGAGGCGTGTAACGCGAGGATCCTTCTCGCTCGCCTGTTGCGGAACGTTGTCTTTATCCGCATTCACTCTCATCGAGCGAAATTTCCAGCTCTTGAATGGCTTGCCGCCAATCCCAACTCGTTCCTGTGAATAGAAGACCGGACCGCCATCGTCCAGTTTGATGGCTGCAGCAATCATGAGCCAGATCGGCGACGACGCAAGAAGGCCGATGCCCGACAGCAACATGTCGAACGGCCGCTTCAACAGCGGCTCGCGGATTTCAGTTTGCCGCGCCGGCCAGCTCGGAGAGGAGGTTGAAGTAGGCTCGTATTTGGACGGGACGGTCGAACTCGAAAGCTGCATTTCTTGCATTTTCTCCGTAACGTTGGAGCATCGCCCGGTCGCGATAGAACCTCAGGATTCCATCCGCAATCTGACGGGCATTGCCGGGTTCGGCTAGAAGACCGCATTCATACTTGCGCGTCACCGCCGTGATTTCAGATTCATCCTCGACCGCCGCCACATACGGACGGCCGGCGGCCAGAATGCCGTACAACTTACTGGGTGTGATGTAGCCCGCAAGTCCCACCTTCAGCGAAACGATAAACATGTCTGCGGCGCCGAAGGATTCCTTGAGTTGATCCTTTGGCTGGAACGGCAGAAAAGTGACGTTCGAGAGTTTGCTCGCTTTCGCGTGCGCCTGGAGGATCGGCTTCTTGACACCCTCACCTACAAAAACAAATTGGATCTCCGGATAATCCCGAAGCAGTTCGGCGACTTCGATAATCCTTTCGAGGCCCTGCGACAGTCCGATGTTTCCCGAATGCATCACGACGAATTTATCGTCGAGACCATGGCGATGGGAAAACGCATTTTTGCGCGCGAACGGCATGATTTCCGAGCAATCCGCCCAACTGGGAATAACGACAGTTCGGGCCGGATCCGCACCCTTGCCTTCAACGAGTCGGCGCCTCATCGTGTCGCCCAATGCGACATTGCGAACGGCGTTGCGCGCAAGGAATCGATTCACCCGCTGCAGCACTCCATTCACGGTGTCGCTGTGAAAGTCTTCCAGCAGCGTGGCGACTTCCGGAAAGATGTCCTGGTAAGACATCACGAAATCCACACCGAAACGCCTGGAAGCAAGATATGCGGCTAGCCCGATAATCGGAGGATCGGTTGCGGCAACGATGATGTCCGGCCGTTCCAAACGAATCCCTGCCCAGCACGCCGCGAGAAAGTACGTAACGTAGTTCGCCGCTCGGCCGATAAACCTTCGTTTCGAAAAACGCGTCCCGCTGCTCCGAAGAATGCGAATGCCCCGATACTCTTCCGGGTGCACGATTCCCCACCCCCTGGCCCCATTCGACGACACATCCGAAGGGATCAGCGGAACACCCGCAACAACCGACACCTTGCAGCCGTAGTCCCGAACCAGGCCTTCGCAAAGTTCGGTCAGCAATTGACCCGTCGCGGCAGTGTCCGGATAAAACGAGCGATTAAAGAACGCAACGTGCAACTGTCGCATCACTATTTGGATCGATCGATGAAGCCGTCGTTATCGTTTTCCCGTCGCCGAAGCGCCAACCTTCTCGATGGCGTAATCCCCCAACACTAAGACGTCCATCTGTGTCCTGAGGAAACAGTCGAGCGCCTCCGAGGGTTGCTGCACAATCGGTTCATTTTCATTAAAGGATGTATTGAGCAGCACCGGAACTCCGGTGATGCCGGCGAACGACTGAATCAGTTTGCAATAAAGAGGATTGGTCCGCTCGTTGATCGTTTGAAGACGACCGGAACCATCCACGTGAGTCACCGCGGGGATCACCTCGCGTTTGTCGGGCCGGACCGGGTAGACCTGAATCATGAACGGATCGGCAACAGCGCCGACAAAATAATCGTTTAACGCACTCTCCAGTATCGATGGAGCAAAAGGCCGGAAGCGTTCGCGGAATTTGATCTTGGTATTGATGATCTCGCGCATGTCCTTGCGGCGCGGATCGGCCAGGATGCTTCTGTTTCCGAGTGCGCGGGCACCCCACTCCATCCGGCCTTGAAACCATCCGACAACCTTACCTTCCGAAATTCTTTTCGCCGTCCAACTGCACAGTTGATCGACATCGGTAATCTGCTGCGATTTTGCTCCGGATGTCCGCAAATCGTTGGTGTTCTTTTGCAGGACGCTTTCGATGGCGCCGTTTCGGAACTCGGGTCCCCAGTACGAATGCTCCATCACAAAACGTCGAGGCTGGCCCAGCACCTGATTCCACACGTAGAAGGCGGCGCCGAGCGCCGTTCCGTTATCTGCGGAAGCAGGCTGGACGTAAATCTGCTGGAAATCGGTGCGCTCCCGGATCTTGCCGTTGAAGACACTGTTCATCGCACATCCGCCGGCCAGGCAGAGTTTCTTTGCGCCTGTTCGTTTCTGAAGTCCTTTAAGAACGTGTGTTGCGGCCTCTTCGAAGACCACCTGCAACGATGCGGCGATGCTCTCGTGCCGGGCGGTCACCGGTTCATCGTACGGACGCACCGGTCCGAGAAGTTGCTCGAGCTTCGGCGTGTAGACCGGCCCCATTTTGGGCTCGCCTCCATCCCACGTCATGTCGGCGCCTTCGGACCAGTGTCGAAAATAATCGAGATCGATTTCGAACCGGCCTTCGGGCAGAAGCCGGATCAGCTGCCGTATTTCCTTCACGTGTTCGGGCTTGCCGTATGGGGCAAGGCCCATGACTTTGTACTCGTCTCCAAATTTCGTGAATCCCAGGAACTGCGTAATCGCCAGGTAAACGAGACCCAGAGAATGCGGGAAGTAGGTGCGATGAAGCATCTGAAGCTTGTTGCCCTGCCCCATCGCCCACGAGGTGCTGACGAAGTCTCCGAATCCATCGATCGCGCAGACCGCGGCTTCTTCAAATGGAGAAACAAAGAACGTGCTCGCCAGATGCGCCGGGTGATGTTCGATCCAATGCATGCGGCTCCGGGCTTTGTCGGCGTCCAGGCCAAGTTCCTGAGCAACGGTCGTTGCCAGATCCTGGACACGAGACGAATTCCGAACCCGGTCCCGCACCATTCCCAGATCGGGACGATTTCGAAGGGTGAAGGCGGCCTTCTTCAGAAGGTTCGCACGCGGATTCCGGGAAACGGCCACGTGATCGATATCCGCGGCCGTTATCCCGGCGGATTCCAGACACGACTGAATCGCTCGCGTCGGAAAACCCGTGCAATGTTTGATTCGATTGAAACGCTCTTCTTCAACCGCGGAAATCAGCTCTCCGTCTTTGAGCAATGCGGCCGACACATCACCGTGATACGCGTTAATGCCTAGTATGACCATTTTAACGGTTGAGCCTCACTCCGTTACGTTCGCGATCTGCTTCGTACTATCGTTCGAATAGTACGAGTAGTAGGAGTGGTACCTGCCCGAATAGTACAGATAGTAGTAGCTGGACATCCGGTGCAGATCGTAATCGTTCAAAACCACGCCCAGCACGCGGCCCTTGCTGTCGTCCAGATGTTCGATGGCACGCATCGCAAGCGTTCGCGCGGTGGTGGAGGCCTTGGTGACGAAGACAACTCCGTCGACGGACGTCGCAATGATTCGGCCGTCGGACACGTTGTTCAGTGGCGGAGAATCGATCACGACGTAGTCGAAGTAACTCCGCAAAGTTTTCATCATCTGTCTGAAGCGGCTCGACATCAGCAACTCGCTCGGATTCGGCGGAATCGCACCGCAGGGCATGACGTAAAGATTCGGTATCGAAGTCGGATGGATAACGGACTTCAGCGGCTCACTGCCGGTCAGGAAGCTCGACAGTCCAGGTTGATGCTTCAGGTTGAAGATCGAACCGAGACGCGGTTTGCGCATGTCCGCGTCGATGATCAGAACCCTCGAACCGATCTGAGTCAGTGTGACCGCCAGGTTACAGGAGGTTGCCGTCTTACCTTCGCTAGGCACGGCACTGCCGACAAGAATTGTTCGTGGCGGACGATCCGGTGACGAAAGAATCAAGGATGCTCGCAGCGACCGGTAGGACTCCGAAAGCACGGTTGAAGGCTCGTTTTGTGTAACGAGTTCGAGAGCGTGCGGTTTCTTCTGCTCCTCGACAACGCCCGCCTGCGGCTGCGGCTTCTTTCTCTTGGACGCATACGCGTATTGCATGTAGTAGCCGTACTTGCCCTTTCTGCCGATGCTCTGCAGCTTGGGGATGATCGCGAGTGTCGGGAGGCGCAGGTACTTCGTGACGTCCTCGGGAGTCTTGATCGAGTTGTCCATGTACTCCTGGAAGAACGCGTAACCTAACCCGAGACTAAGGCCGATGATGACCGCCCACATCACGTTCTGCATCTTGTCCGGCCGAACAGGTGTGCCCGGTATTTCGGCGCGGTCGACGATGTGAATATTGGATGGTTTCAATCCGGACGAAATGCCGGCTTCCTTGCGTCGAGTCAACAGGACGTCATAAAGCTGACGATTGGAATCCGCTTCGTGTTTGAGGATGTTGTACTGAATCGCTTCCTTATTAATCCCGTTGACGATGTTTTTCTGCTTTTCGAGCGTTTCAGCCAGCATGCGTTCGCGATCCAGCGCGCCGGCGTACTCGGCTTCGGCTCTGCTAATGGTCTGAGCCTTTTCATCCTGCACGGCGCTCTCGATGGCAGCGATCTGCCCATGCAGCCGCTGGCGCGCCGGCCAATCCGGCCCGAAAGACACCGCAAGATTGGAATCCTCGCGGCGTAGATCGATGAGCTTTCCGGCGAATTGCCCGTTCAGCGGAGTCTTGCTTGGATCGGCTGCGCCACCTTGAGCTCGCATTTGCCGGGCGTAGGACTCTTTTTCGATCCGGTCTGTTTGCGCCTTGGTATAGCTCGTCTGCAGTTCGCCGAGCTTTTCCATCTCGGTGTTCTTGGAATTGCCTTCGCCTTTGCCTTCTTCAAGGAAGATGAGCTGATGGGCTTCGCTGTAGGCTCTCAGGCTTTCTTCGGCCTGTTCCAATTTCGCCTTCATGCCCTGAAGTTCGGTATCCAGGAATTCGGATGCCACCTGTGTCGCGTCATAGCGCGACTGGAGGTTCAGCAGAATGAACTGATCGGCATGCATGTTGACGACCTGCGCGGCCAGCTGCGGGTTGGCAGACTCGAAAGAAACATTTGCGAGGCGAGTCCGTGTTACCGGTGTCACCCGGAGATTACCAAGATAGCTATCCACGAAAGGCTTTAATTCGTCGTTCTCCGCCTCTTTCGTCGCGGTGGCATCGTTTTTCCTCGTCGACAGCACACTATGCACTAGTGTGGAAACCACGCCGGTGACACGCGATTTCGCCTGCGCGTAGAGGCTCGGCTTTGCAGGAGCACTTTCGGTGCGGCGATCGAGATGCAGGTTCTGAACGACTTGTTTGGCCAACTTTCGCGACGCCAAAATCTTGAACTGGGTCTGGAGCGAATCGTCATCTCCAGTCTCGAGCTCATAAATATTGTCGAAGGAAAGAACCTTGGCATTCTCTCTGTCGATCTGAACGACGGCAGTCGCTCTGTAGACGGGTGTCTCCTTGAAGGTGGAGATCAGGACGAAAAGCACAACTGTGGCGGCAATCGCGATAATCGAGAAGCGGCGAGTGATGATGATTTTCCAGTACTCGCGGAGATGTGTGATGTCGCTCTCTTCTTCTTCACGACTGGGTATCGCGGCGATCGGAGCCGCGTACGTCGGCTCGGGATATCGCTCTTTTCCTACCGGTACAGGTTTTTCCTCGGAAAAATTGATGTCATGTTCCATATAGTAGAAATGTACGTCAGTGACAAGTTGCGTTCAAATCTGTCACCGTAGTGAAATATCTCCCCTGGAGGTTTTTGTCGGATGTCATTTCTGATTCTTGCGATTCTGTTCAGTGTTCAGGCTGTGTCTAACCAAGATCTTTCGAAAACTAGCATGGTGACTAGTTCGCAACAAGCGCCGATTCCAACATCGGCAGACGTTGCGACTGAAGACCATAAGCTGGTGCCGGACGACATTGTGGACGTGGCCGTTTTCGAAGTACCCGAGCTGAGCGGAAGCTTTCGCGTGAGCGCGTCGGGTTTTCTTTCGCTACCTTTAATTGGGACCATGAAAGCCGCGGGTCTGGATACCAACGATGTCGCCAGACAGATTGAAGAAGCCCTCCGTCAGAAATATATAAAGGACCCGCACGTCACCGTCGGCATCAAGGAGTACATGACGTCATCCGTTTCGGTGATGGGCGCGGTGAGACTGCCGGGTGTGCAGCCGATGAAGAATTCAAAGCCGCTGATGGACGTCATCGCGGGCGCCGGCGGACTGCTGGACGCCGGTAGCACGCTTCAGGTCATTCGCGGCAATCAGGTCACAACCATCGTCGTCGAGGATCTCTTCCAGAACGGCAAGACCGAATTGAACATTCCGGTATATGGCGGAGACGTTGTGAACGTCCTGCCCGCGATGTCGGTTTTCATCGTCGGCGAAGTGGCGAAACCCGGAGAATATCCTCTGAAGTTCGGCAAGGGTCTGACAGTCCGGCAAGCCATCGCCGTCGGCGGCGGATTCACCAAGACGCCCAATAAGAAGGAATCGAAGATCATTCGTTACCACTCCGACGGAAGGAAAGAAGAGATACCGCTGAACCTGGTGAAAATTATGGATGCCTCAACGGAGGACCAGCCTATGATGCCGAACGACATCCTTTGGATTCCTTCGAGCAGGGCGAAGAACGCCGCATCGCGAACACTGGACGTCGCCATCGGCGTCGCCAGTTCCAGATTGGTTTGGATGGGACGCTGAATGTTCGCGGCACTGACGGTCATCCTGGGGCTGGAGTTACTTACTTTCGGCGGAGTCCTGCGGGAGATCTGGATGGGAGCCTTTTTCCTGTCGGTCGCAGGCTTCGCTGTTGTGTTCGTGCTGCAAATTGCGCGTGGCACATTGGATTTCCGGCTGCTGGTGACGGTCGCGTCCATTCTCATACTGTCCTTACTTACCGGCTTTCAATTCGCAACCGGCCTCCTGGCCGGCGCGTGGACATGGTATGCGGTTCGAAACTCACCCCGCGGCGTTCTGCGCTTTTTTCACGTACTGATCCTCGTTGGTCTACTCGAAGCATTGCTGGGTCTGTTTCAATACTTTGTGCGGCCGGGCTGGATCTTCGGTTACGAGAATATCTTCAACCGCGTTAGCGGAACATTCATCAACCACAACCACTTCGCCGGCGCCTTGGAATTACTGGTATTCATTCCACTGGGACTCGCGTACACCCGATTGCGGCAAGACGAGAGAGAGCTTGCCTACATTTATCTGCTGGCATCGGCTTTCATGGGCCTGGCCATCGTATTCTCGTTATCACGGATGGGCATGGGTTCCTTTTTCATAGCGCTGTTGATTCTGGCCATACTCGTCAAGTTTCGCGACGGCGAACGCAATTTCGAAAGAGTCATCGGGCTTGGATTACTGGTGATGATCGCGGCGGGAGTGCTGTGGATCGGAGTCGACGTTGTTGTAGACCGATATGGCCAATTGGCCGAGACCGGACAGGAATCCGCCAACGTGCTTCGGTCAACACTCTATCGCGATACGTTCAGGATGATTGCCGCCAACCCGTGGGGCGTGGGTTCCGGCAAATATCAGGACATTTTTCGGCAGTATCAGACGCAGGATGCAACCGTCCTCTATGATCACGCGCATAACGATTTTCTGGAGACCGCCGCGGAATGGGGCGTGATCCCCGCGGCGATTTTCTGGCTCATCATTGTTGCTGTTCTCGGGCGCGCGACCGTTCTCTTTTTCCGCACCGAGGAGAATCTGGAGCGCGGCGTTTTGCTGGGATGCGTGGGAAGCCTCGTTGCGCTGATGATTCACAGCCTCGCCGACTTCAACCTTCAAATACCGGCGAATGCTACCTTGTTTTTTGCCCTTCTCGGAATCGCCGCTTCATTCCCGCTGACCGGGCCTCTGTCGTATTGGAGTGGGCCGCCGGATCGTTGATGGAGATTCAGCGGTAACTCTGCAGAGGAAGACTGCTTTTAAGCCACGATGCGCAAAGCGGTCATAACTCTTCGGTAATCCGATTCCCAGTGTTGCCGCTCCTTAGACCGCATGCTATGGTTCTTTTGGGGGAAGCATGAAGTTTGCGGAGGGGACAAGAGTCGTTGCGGCACAGCAGCAGGTTTCCTGCAGGGTCGGTGACGAAGCAACGATTCTAAACCTCAGGAATGGTGCCTATTACGGTCTCAATCCGGTTGGCGCGCGCGTCTGGGACTTGATTCAGCAACCAAAGACGGTTGCCGATCTCAGGGACACACTGATCGCTGAATATGATGTGGATCCGGCGCGATTGGAATCGGATATCCTCGAATTAGTCACGCAACTCAGCGAAAACAAGCTTGTGGAGATTTCCGGGTGATTGACAGCTACGGCTGCGTCGTGGCTGAACCAGCGATTCAAACGAATCCGGACCGCCACATGTACGGTGTGTACGGTATCGCTTTACAGAGTGATATCCCGCTCCCACTGCCTCGCTACGAACACCGGGAACTCGCCCGCATCGAATTGCGACTGGCGTCTGCAGCCTTCTTTGACGAAGCGACTCGGGATATTCCGATCGAACAATTGTGCGGCTCGTTTTATCACCTGGGACGGCTGACGGATCGGTCCATCTATGCGCGATGGCCGAGCGTGGGAGAATTCCTGGTGTCGAACGACGGCCGGCTCATCTACTGCCGGCAATTCGATACTTCGTCGACGGAATCGTTCTGTGTTTATCTGCTCGGCCGTGCACTTTCGATAGCGCTCGTCAAAAGCGGTTTTGAACCGCTCCATGCAACAACTGTTGTACTGGATAACAAGGCAATTGTTTTCATGGGACAGAGCGGTTACGGGAAATCCAGCCTTGCCGCGTCTTTTCTCGCTGCGGGATACCAGATCCTTACGGATGATCTCTTGCTTCTTCAACCCACACCATCCGGAGTCGTGGCATATCCAGGTCCGCCGCGAATCAAGTTGTTCCCGCGGCCCGCGCGACGATTTCTGGGCAGCGCGGCGGCGGGTGTGCCGATGAATCGCGATACCGAAAAGTTGATTCTTCCGCTCGCTGATTCGCACAGTCATTCGGCGGCCGTTCCAGTGACGGCGATTTACAGTTTGGTGAGTCCTCGCGAGGTTTTTCGCAAACAACGAATTCACATCGAACCGCTCGCGCCGCGCCAGGCCTTCCTCGAATTGTTAAAGAACACTTTCAACTTCTACGTCGTGGAACCACGCCGGCTCGAACGGCAGATGAATGAAGCTGTCCGGCTGGTGAGTCTTTTGCCTATCCGCAAACTGTCCTTCGCCCGGATTTGGAAGCAGCTTCCCGATGTCCGCGAAGCGATCATCGCCGATTCCTGCCGGTTGTCTTCCACGGAGGCACCGTGCGGCTACTAAGGCGGCTGACATCTCTGACAAAGGAAGAAAGGCAGTTGTTGCCGCACGCCTGGTTCGTTGTTTTCGTGACGCGAATCGCACTGTGCGTGGTTCCGGTTGCCGCTGCTCGACGTGTTGTCGCGGCCGCTGTGATGAAAACCAGGCGAGCTCCGCTTGAACGTGTGGTGTGGGCGGTAAAGGCAGCCAGCCGCTGGGTGCCTCGGGCAAACTGCCTGACTCAAGCTATAGCCGTCCAGACGCTGTTGTCCAATGCGGGCTACGAATCCCGGCTCGACATCGGAGTGTCTAAGGGTGATTCGCGAGGTTTTGAAGCGCATGCCTGGGTTAGTCATCGTGATCGAATCGTGATCGGAGGCGCGGAAGCGGCGCGCTACACGCGATTGGGTTCTTTCGAAAGGTGAGGACAATCATGGTTCATTCTTTTTCTTCGCGCGTCACCATCGCCCCGGACGTTTTATTCAGAGTTGTTGGCGAAGAAGCCGTGCTGCTCAATCTGAAGACGGAGAAGTACCTCGGACTCGACCCCATCGGCACGCGAATGTGGGACAGGCTCACGCAGGCACCGACGGTGGAATCCGCTTATGAAGCGCTGCTCCGGGAATACGCCGTCGATTCTGCGCAGTTACGTCAGGACCTCGATGAATTTCTCGGGACACTGCTCGAACAGGGTCTGATTCGGCTCAGCAGCGGAGAAGTCGCGACGTCCGGCGGACCGGCATGAGCGGAATCGTCGGAGTCCTCAACCTCGACGGCGCTCCCGTCGATCGCGCGTACCTGCGGCGGATGACGGCGCTCCTGGCTTTCCGCGGCCCGGACGCTCAAGCCGTATGGGTCCACGGAAATGTCGGCTTCGGGCACGCTTTGTTGAGGACTACGGACGAATCCATAAACGAGCGTCAGCCGCTGACGCTCGACGATCGTACGTGGATTGTCGCCGACGCGAGAGTTGACGATCGAAAAACCCTCATCGAAAAACTTGGAGACCACGGCGAAAACGTCGCGGCGGGTGCACCCGATGTGGAACTGTTGCTCCGCAGCTATCGCGTCTGGGGCGAAGGTTGTCTGGATCATGTGATCGGTGATTTTTCGTTCGCGATCTGGGATGGATCTCGCAAGCGTCTTTTCTGCGCGCGGGATCATTTGGGAGTAAAACCGTTCTACTTTGCCGAGGTCGGCCAAACTCTCGTTTTCAGCAACACGCCGGAGTGCATTCGGGAATATCCAGCGGTTTCCGACGAACTGAACGATCAGGCGATCGCGGATTTTCTGATTCACAACTTCAATCAGAATCCCGCCACGACTTCATTCAAGGACATTCAGCGTCTTCTTCCCGCACATTACGCCATTTGGTCGGCGCACGTGAAATCGCATTCGACGCGCTATTGGACCCTGCCAGTCGACGAGCCGGTTTATTTCAAGCGCGCGGAAGAATACACCGACCGCTTCACGGAACTTCTCGACACCGCGGTTGCGGACCGGTTGAGAACGAACAGGGTCGCCATTTTGATGAGCGGCGGCATGGACTCCTCCACACTGGCCGCGACGTCATGCAAGCTTCTCAGAGGTAAGTCGGGTAGCGGAGAGGTACACGCCTTCACAACGGTAAACGATGGCCTCGATCAAAATGAAAAGCACTACGCCGGCCTCGTGGCGGAACATCTCGGTATTCCGATTCACCTTCGCGAGAACGGACCGGACTTGATCGACCCGGAATGGGACACCAGGCTGTTGACTACCAGTGAACCTCTGCTGAATCCGTCAAACCTTCAGGGCGACCGCCGCGAATTCCAGGAAATAGCGGAAACCAGCCGTGTGCTGTTCTTTGGTGAAGGACCCGACAACGCGTTGCGGTATGAATGGAAGACCTACCTTTCATGGCTAATTCGTAATCGGCATTTCACCCGTATGGCCTGCGATTTAGTGACGCACGTCGTCAGTCATCAACGCGTACCCCTGTTGCCGACCATTCCGAGGTTTCTTCGAAAGCACATCGGCAGGCTGCCGGAGCCGCCGGATTACCCCGAATGGCTCAATCCGGAGTTTGAACGCAGGCTGGGACTACTCGAGCGGTGGGACGAACATGAGCGCTCGTCCACTTTGCCGGCGCCTCGGGTCCATCCGGTACGCCCGATTGGCTATTCTTCGATGCTCAACCCGCTATGGGACGTGACTCTCAGGCATTTTGATCCGCCGGCAACGAGGGTTCCGGTCGAAACCCGCCATCCTTTTCTGGATCTTCGGCTGCTCCGGTACATGCTGGCAGTCCCCTGTATTCCCTGGTGCCGGGTCAAGTACCTTGAACGGAGAGCCATGCGCGGTTTTCTGCCGGATGCCGTACTACGCCGTTCCAAGGCGCCTTTGACTGGCGATCCGCCCTGGGTGGGAATGCGCAAATTAGGTTTTACGAAACCCAAGCTTTCGCCCATGTCCCTGACATATATTGATTGGGAGCGCGTGCCCGAGGATGTTGGAGCGGATATGATGATGTTTCGCATAAACTTCCGGGCCTGGGCATTGAATTATTGGTTAAAGGACTTGCGGCGCAAGCCGCTCCGACTTTTTAACGGGTTTGAGGAGGAACTCAAGAATGAATTTGTCAGAACAACCTGATGCTGGGAAAGACAGCGTCAAGAAGCCCTACACGAAACCGCAGGTGCAGATTTATGGTGACTTGCGGGAAATCACGCAAACGATTGCTGCTTCAAAGAATACTGCCGACGGTGGAACACAAGGCAGCCCCAAAACCTAGGAAACCCGCAAATCAGGTTCCAGGCGTTCAGTGCAGCCCATGGCGGCTTTGCATGCGTACAGCGTAGCGGGATACGGCCGCATGATCGCGGATGAAGTCCGCATGGGCGCCTATTCCCGTTCGCTGCAGCGTGCGATCGTTCCAGGTTCCGTCGTTCTGGATATCGGCGCCGGGACCGGTATTCTCACGCTTCTTGCCTGCCGGTACGGAGCCCGCCGAGTCCATGCAGTTGAGCCGAACAGCGCTATTCTGATTGCAGAACAGGCTGCGAGCGCTAATGGACTCGCCGATCGCATCGAGTTCACGCGGGGCGTTTCGGGCGAAGTCACATTGCCTGAAAGAGCCGACGTCATCGTTTCGGATCTCCGTGGTGTCCTGCCGCTGTACGAGCAACACATTCCTTCCATCATAGATGCGCGCCGCCGGCTCCTCGCTCCAGGCGGAAAACTGATCCCCACCAGGGACTCGATGTGGTGCGCGCTCGTTGACGCCCCTGAACACTACGATGGTTTCATCAGTCGCTGGGCTCGTGAGCGATTTGATTTGAACCTGGATCCGGCCGCAATCATCGTGACGAACCGGTGGAAAAAAGCGATTGTCCGTCCGGAACAGCTCCTCACGAAGCCGTGTCACTGGGCAACCATCGATTACACTTGTGTCGAGTCGCCGAATGTATCGTCCGAAATGTCACTGCAGGTCGATCGCGCCGGCACCGCACACGGGTTTGTGGTTTGGTTCGACGCTGTCTTGCATGAAGACATCGGTTTCTCGAACGCCCCCGGTCAACCGGAGTTGATCTACGGATCCGCTTTCTTTCCCTGGTCGTCTCCTGTGGAGTTGATGCAGAACGATCGCGTGAGCATCGCCCTGCGAGCGGATTTGGTGCGCAATGATTACGTGTGGAATTGGGAATCGAAAGTGTTCCGCGCGAACGGCTCTGAACCCCTCGCCCACTTCCGCCAGTCGACGTTTCTGGCCGAACAGCTGCTGCCGGACCGGCTGCTGAAATGGCGCGGTGCACACCAATCGCGATTAAATGACGACGGCGAGTTGGATCTGCAAATCCTTCAACTGATGGACGGTACCCGGCGTAATGACGAAATCGCCCGTTGGGTCTTCGACCGTTTCCCTGCAAGGTTCATGTCGATCGACGACGCGATGACACGAATCGCGATTCTCGCCGAAAAGTACAGCTGCTGAACTCAGGCATCGACGAGGAACTTAAATGCGACGGTTATTCTCGGCTCCGTGCATTCCCGCGACGGGACTCCACCGCGATGCAGGATGTCCGCGCTGTAGACGATCAGGCGGCCGGGCCTGGGAATGACGGCGTATAGCGGTTCCACGCTGTCATCGTAGAAGATCGTCTCCCCCGTCCAATTCGTATCCCATCGGGGATTGGCGAAATAAAGCGCGGTCAAACCCGGCGTCAAATCGGTGTGCGGCTGATGGATATCGCCGTAAAAATGCAGATTACAGTGCATGCGATTCAGCTTCAGCCCGCGAGACGGACAGATTTCTTTGCACATCGAAACGACACGGGAAACAAGCTCGGGTACGACTGGAATCGACGGCAGGCTGACGGGATCGAACTCATACTTCCAATGCCGCACATGCTCGGTTTCCGGTTTGTCGTAATCGGATAATGAGAACGGAAGGCGATGCATGAAGTGATACACCATGCGCACGAACGTCGTGTCGAACAAGTCGTCGATGACAAATATCGGCCGCCCGCCAATCTCGTGTTTTCGCATATCGTTGCGGATCAAAACCGTCAGTTCCCTCATGTTAACATGTGGCGTATTCGGCAATGATTCACCTCACAAAACTCGGCGCCACGTTCCGCGGATCTGAAAACGACCTCTCACGGCTGAGTGCGGAATTTGACCGGCAGTATTGCCTGCGGCTGCCGCAATTCCTGAGTTCCGATCTGCTGTCATCGTTACAGGCGCAGATCGAGGCCGCTGAGTTCTACGAGCGTGTCCATGAACACGGAGGAAACCCGCCTCCGACCGATCTGTGCATGAAGCACAACAGCACCTCCGGCATTTTGTACTACCTGCTGAATGATCCGGTTTTGTTCGATCTGATTCAGCGGCTCACGGGATGCAACCGAATCGGATGTTTTGCCGGAGCCGTTTACCGGCTGGTGCCGGGCCGTCACTATGATTCCTGGCACGACGACGTCAATCCCGACGATCGCATGATCGCAATGAGTCTCAATTTCAGTTCAGGTGTTTACTCGGGCGGTGTGCTTCAAATCCGCGATAAGAAGTCTCAAGCAATCGTTCACGAAGTCTCGAATACAGGCGTGGGAGATGCCGTCATTTTTCGCATATCCCGAAAGATCGAGCACCGCGTGACCAGGCTCGAGGGTACGATTGCCCGTACGGCTTATGCCGGTTGGTTCCAGGCGCGACCCGATTATCTTTCCGTACTGAAGAATGGGAATCTGTCTTTGCACAGGAACGCCAATATCGCCACATGAAGATTTGTCTCGCAACCGTTCACATCAACCGGCTCTTCATTCCACTGTCCCTGCTATACATCAAGGCTTACCTCGTTGAGAAGCTGGGAATTCCTTTCGAACAGATTGAGATCCTGGAGTTTCCTCCCGACGTGGAGGAGAACGAAATCGTTCGTCAAATCGCCGGGACGGAACCGGACATCGTTGGATTCTCCTGTTATGTGTGGAATGTCAAACAGCTCATGGCGGCCTCGCGACGGATCAAGGAACTCAGGCCGAATACCAAAATCGTTATCGGCGGTCCGGAAGTGGGACCAGTGGGCAGGTCGGTTCTCGAAAAATATCCCAGCATCGATGTTGTTGTGAAGAGCGAGGGCGAAATCCCGTTTGCTGAAATCGTCATGCAATGGATGCGCGACGGTTTGTTGCTGAACGTCAGCGGCATCTTTCTGCGAAACGGCGGCAACATTCTCGAGACGCCGGATGCCACAATACTTCAGGATCTGAATCAGCTGCCTTCGCCTCATCTGCCCGAATACGCCCGGCACACGGGACGGGTGGTATGCATTGAAACCCAGCGTGGCTGTGTGTTTAAGTGCAACTTTTGTTTCTACAACAAAGATCTGTCGATACGGAACCGGCGCTTCGACCTGGATCGCGTCAAACGGGAAATCCTGTTCTGGCTGGAGCGCGACGTCAACGAAATCTATCTCATGGATCCTGTCTTCAACCTCAACTCGGCACGAGCGAAAGAGATTTGCCGGTTCGTGATCGAACACAACCATCGTGGAGTTCGGTTTCACGCCGAGGTGTGGGCGGAATTCATCGATGAGGAACTAGCGCGGCTTTTTCACAAAGCGCACTTTCATTTCGTCGAGGTGGGTCTGCAGACGACCGACGATACCGCCCTCGCTACCGTCGATCGGCGCCTGAAGATGAAACAGTTCATGGATGGCATCGGGTATCTCAAACGAGCCAACGTCAACTTCGAGGTGCAACTCATCTATGGCCTTCCCGGTGAGACCGTGGCCTCGTTCAGGAGGTCGCTGAACTTCGCCAACAGGCTCGAACCCTCGATGGTGGCCGTGTTCCCTCTGATGGTGCTTCCCGGAACGGAGCTTTGGCACAAGGCCGGGCTCCTGCGCCTTAACTTCGACTCCGAGCCGCCATATTTCATTCGTTCGCACAGTTCCATGACCGAATCGGACATCGACTACGGCTGGAGACTCGTCGCCGCTTTGAAGCAGTTGGGAAACCTCCGCACAATACGGCTTCTATCGAAGGAAACCAACGTGACCCTTTCCGAGATTCTGGACGCATGGATCATCTGGCAGGGAAACGGACGGGCGCCGGAGTCGAACGGCGACGATATTCAAGCTTTCGTTCTACATTTCTGTGAGAGCCGGCAAATTCCCACGGAGTTTTACCGGGCTTCCGCGTTGTTCGAAGCAACCAGAGCTTCACATCAGAGAGCTGTTTGAAGCGCTCACAATCGTGGCTTGGTTTCTGGACCGTGACGAAACAGCATGCTGAGGGTTCGCAAAACATTCGCGGCGAGAAAAGCATTCGTCCTGTTTGTTGCCGGTCAGTCCTATCGCTATGCACGACAGTGCTTGAGGAACCTGGTCAAGATCGGCTTGGGTCGAAAGCCGTCATTCTCCGGCCGGGATGAATTTTTCCGGCTGTACATCAAGCAAATGATCCTTCGGCAGCCGATCCGGTACATCACCTGCGTCTGCTCTCCCGGTGAAGGCGCCGGCTCGCAAGCACACATGATCATGAGGGCGATTTACTTCGCTGAAGTCTGCGGCCTCACGTACCTTCACGCGCCGTTCAGAGCAATCGCACACGGAAATCGCCCTATGACGGATTGGGTGGAAGCGTGGGAGCGGCATTTCAATCTGGGATGGGGTGAACACCCTATGGGGAACGAGACGCGAGATGCGGTGAACTTCGCTGCGAATTTCGACACACTGACCCGCTGTTTCGGCGTCGAAGGACAAGAGAACCTTCCCGCCGGAATAATTCCGAAATTCAGGCAAAAGTACTATTCGAACAAGACACCTCGATCCGACGCTGTCCTGACGGTCGGCGTCCACGTGCGGCAGGGGGACGTGTTGCTGAAGAATCCTCAGATGTGGACCCGCATGAGCGACGTCGCAACAACGATCGCAGACGTGAAATCGGCCGTTGAATCCGCCGCTGTTGATTACGTGATTCGTATCTTCTCCGACGGTAAGCCGGAAGATTTTGCCGAACTCGAACGCGCAGGCGCCGAGTTGTTTTTAAACGCGGATCCGATCTGGACGATGAGCGAATTGATCGAAGCGGATATCCTCGTCATGGCGAAGAGCGCGTTCAGTTATGTCGCGGGTTTGATTTCGGATGGAATCAAACTGTACGAGCCGTTCTATCAGGGTTTCGACGACTGGATTGTCTGTGATGCGAAGGGGCACTTCGATCGCCCGGCGTTAGAACGCCGCCTGACGCTCATGTCACGCGGATCGGCCCCTTACTCGATCTCCAAACATCGGTAGGCGTACGCAGGCTGTCCCGGGCCTCGCAGCCACCTCAGGATCCACCGTTCGAGTACGTTGTAGGGTGCGAATTCGTACGTCGTCACCGAACGTTCTTGCCGCACTTCACGTTCAAGCTTGTCGACCACGCGGCTGTCCGTCAAATCGTGCGCACGACGGCAGAGCCAGGAACGCCCGATGGTTTCCTGAATCCGTTTATGCGCGCCATCTGCGGACTCCTCATCGACGATCAGTGACGGCTTTGCCGCGGTTCCGAGGAGCGGAATGAGTGCATCCGGAAAAGGGATTTCGAGCACAACTGTCGCCTTCTCCCCGGCGGAATGCTGGAGAATGGTGGCCGCCATCGCACGATTGGGCACAGCGAATCCTTTGTTGAGGAAGTCAGACTTCGCAAAGTAGCTGGAGATACCCGACACATACATGATCGTCAAAAGGAGCAATAGCGGAAAACGTCGACGAAAACCTTCGTCGATTCCTTCGGCCATCAACATCAGAAAAAAAGGAAGGGCGAAAAGAACATGCGATGCGGTAGCTGGATATCCCGACCACCGGCTTACTGCAATGTAACCCGTCACCGCAGCGACCAGCACAACCTCGAGCCAATCCGGATGGCGGCGAAAGCCTCGATAGAGAGCGTAAAACAGTAGAGGGGCCGAGATGACAGCGATCACCGTGCAGGCCGGCGAGAGCATTTCACCTAAACCGAATGCAACAAACCAGTATGCCAGGCGTACTGTCTGATCTGCAAAGAAGCCACCCACGCGGTAAGACTCCGTAACCGACCATATCTTCAAAATCCCGGCCAGAGTCAGCAGCCATGGCAAATACAGAAGTCCGATCAGCAGGCCGGAAAGAACGATTGCCTTGATACGTCCCCGGCGAAGCAGGGCGATGACCGCGGCGGCAATAACAGCGATCCCTGGAAGATAGTGGGTATACAGGAGCAGCGCACACGAAACAACGAAACTCGTCAGGCGTCGTAGCTCGTTGGGTTTTTCGACGAATTCAAGTGTTGCGTAAATCGCGATCACACCCAGCGCCAGTTGCATGGTGTAGGATCTCGCCATCCGCGCGTACAGAAGGAGGCATGGCGACAACAGCCAAAGCGTCAAGGCGATTCGCTGAAACCGCACAGATCGTGGCCGAAGCCACAGAAGATAAAACGACACGGTTGCGAACAGTGCCCAGACACCGGACATTGCCCGCATTCTCGTCAGAGTTGTGCCGGCTAATAGGAGTTGATTCCAGAAGTGCGCCAGGACGAAATAAAGCGGCGGATGGTTCATGCGCGCCGCTGTTCCCAAAACGTCGGGCAGTGTCTGGACCGACGTCATCTCGGTGTACCACTCATCGCCCCATTCGTCCAGCAGACTCAGATGCCAGAAGAAAAGGCAGGCCTGTAAGGGAACAATCCAGATTAGCGGAGACCGGAGTGCGCGGCGGAATTCGGAGCTCGCCATGGATCAGCCGGTACGGGCGGGATATTTGACGCGCGGCAATCGGGGCCGAAGGGCATGCCTCCAAAAGAGCCGCACAGGACGATAGGGATAGTAAAGAAAATGAAGCCATGGCGGCAGCTGAAGAGCCCGGTATTCGGCTTCGGACGGAGTGATGTAAAGTCCGGAGAGCAGACGAAGTCGTTGCGAAGGGGCCTCCAGCAGCTGCAAGGCGAAGCGAGTCGCATCAGCCGCGGAAGCCGGCGGAATTTCACCCTTCAAGAGTCTCGCCCGAACAGTCGTCGCAAGTTGGTCAACCTTCGGATCATTTGGGACATCCGGGTACGGCGCGCCCAGCAGATCCGCTGCCAGGCGTACGCTCAGCAGGATCTGGCGACGGGACAGCGCTTGACGCGCAAGAATCATAATTCTCCGCCAGTCCAAATCCGATGTGATCATCAAAAAACGCGCAACGTCGCAGATCCAACCTAGTCGCTCGAACATGTGCTTGGACCCGTGAGCGCAAAGGAACAGGAATATCGATTCGGGCGGCAACGTCTGAACACAGCAGCCCGCCAGATTCACGGGAGCCAGATTAGCCCAGGCGTCGAAAGCATCGACGGGGCTGGAAAAATACCTGGGAATCAAACGCCAATGGACGTCGACGCTGACACCAGACGGGCAGATGAAGGACATCTCGTTCTCGCGGGAACGCAGACACGCCGATGTTGAATCCCAATGCTCCGTCGTCTTGACCCGATATCCGTTCGATACCAGAATCCGCCGGACTTGAACGATGTGCTCCCGCTTTGCAAGCAAGTCGATGTCGCCGGACGTTCGAGAGCCGAGATCGCCATACAGATACTGGCTCAGCAACGGTCCTTTGATCGCCACAACCGGAACGCTCTGCTGCTGAAGAAGGCTTGCGACCCGCGCCAGCTCCCCGCTTTGAGCCAGGCTGGATGCCACAGACACTTCATAAGTCGAACGTAGTCTTTTTGCGGCCGCATCGGGAATCGGCAGGTCTCGCAAGGCTTTGTACACCATCGGCGTAACCGTGTGCGCTTCAGAAAGACGTAATAGATCTGACCAGTCAATGAGTTGCGGATCCGGCAGCGCAGCGCCCGGATGAAGGAATCGCCGGACGGCAGCGACTAAAAACTCGGGTTCGCGGCTCATGCTGTGCCATTATCATAGATCGCGGCGATTTCGTGATCCGATTTGCGATTGCGACAGAACGTCACAAAATCGCGGATGACGACGTATTTCCCTGGCTGCAAGTGGTCTCCTGTTAGTCAGACAGACTTTATTCCGCTGAACTTTGGTTCTAGCTGTATTGAACTTTCGTAGGTTTACTCCGATGTTCTAGAACAGGTATGTTAACACTGAGCCGAGGTGCCTTGGCCCTTTGACCGGTTTGTCGGCGTAGAGGGGACATCTATTATGTCGTCCATGGAGACAGTAGTAGCTTCGAAGAAGATTCGCGTGGTGGTGGCGGTTGGCCAGACCATTTTCCGGCAGGGTTTGCGAATGCTGCTTGAAAGAGAGCCCGAAATCACTGTAGTCGGCGAATCCAAGGCAAGTGAAGATCTTCTGGAGCTTGTGGCCGGGCTCAAACCTGATGTGTTGCTGTTGGATGTGCAACTGTCGGGTAATCCTCCCCTTGAAACGTTGCGTTATTTACGAAACTCAAGCGATGCCGATGGGGTGAGAACCATTCTACTATTGCCCTCTATTCAGCAGTCCGAGGTGGTCCGCGCAATGAAGCTTGGAGCGTGCGGCGTTGTGGCGAAGGATGCGCCCCCCGAAATTCTGCTCAAGAGCATCCGTGCCGTAATGAACGGCATTTTATGGGTGGATCGGGAGATCATCCAGAGCTTGATCAACGTGACCAGAGGCCGCAAACAAGTAAGCGAAACACGTGTTTCGGATCTGACCCCTCGTGAATTGGACATTGTTCGCGCCATCGTCGAAGGACGGGTTAACAAGGAGATCGCTGAAACCTTCAGTATCAGCGAATACACTGTAAAACACCATCTCACCCGCATTTTCGACAAGCTTCGAGTAGCCAATCGAGTTGAGCTCGCGATTTTCGCTCTGACCCACGGTTTAGTCAACGATACCAATGCCCAGCGGGTCTTAGGTAAGCCGGCCTGAACTTTTCCGGCCGCCGCCTGAGATGGGAAGGAATCCTGGAGTCTTGCGATGGACGCGGGTCAGAAGGACCAGATTATCCGCATTCTGATTGCGGGTGGTTACGTTATTTTCCGGCAGGGTTTGCGTATCCTGCTCGAGAGAGAAGACGACATTATTGTTGTCGGTGAAGCCAAGACGACGGAAGAAATCGTCGAGCTTGCCCGGCGAACGAAACCAGACATTCTGCTGCTCGACGTCGAAGCGTCGGATTACCGGTCGCTCGAAGTCCTCCGTCAGCTGAAAGCCAACAAAGAAACCGAATCGATTCGATCCATTTTGCTCCTTCCATCCCTGCAGCGATCGGAAGTGGTGCGGGCGATGAAACTGGGTGCTTGCGGCATTCTGGCGAAGGACGCACTCCCCGAAGCGCTCCTCAAAAGCATTCGTGCGGTCATGAACGGAGTTTTGTGGGTCGACCGCGAAATCGTTCAAACCATTATTCATGTTCTGAACGATGTCGCACCGGCTGAGCCCGAAACCCGAATTTCCGACCTGACGGCACGCGAAATGGACATCATTCGCGCCATCGTCGACGGGCAGGTGAACAAGGAAATCGCCGAAACTTTCCGGATCAGCGAGTACACGGTCAAACATCACCTGACGCGGATCTTCGACAAGCTTCGAGTGGCAAATCGCGTCGAACTGGCCATCTTCGCTCTGGCCCATGGGCTGGTGAATGAAGACGCACCCTTCGCTGCCAACCAACGAAATAGTTTGGGGACGCACACCTAAAATTCTCGAATTTCGGTGAGCGTCAATGGATGCCCGGACTTTCTATTTGGCACCACCAGCGGCCAAGCACAATTTTTTGATTTGCGCTACTGGACGATTGGTGTAAGGTAGCACCGGCTTAGGCGGTCCAGAAGGCCGCTGGATAGTACTTTTAGGCATTACAAAAGGATTTGGCATGCGATCGATGGCAGAAGGCCTTTACTCGAATCTGGATTCGAGTTCGAACGTGGATTCGACTCGAATCTCAATCCCCTCCGCTCCAATTTCAACAACAACTCAACGTGATCAAAGAACGCAGACGGTTCTGGTTGTAGGCTCACGTGATCTGTTTCGCTCCGCAATTCGGGCTCTGTTGGAGTCCATGCGTAATATTGAAGTTGTGGGAGAAGCTCAAACCAACCTGGAAACATTCGACATGGTTGAACGGCTGCGCCCGTCCGTTCTTCTGATAGACAACTGGACGGATACAAGTGTGTTACAACCCCTCCGCACGGCTGTACCGGAATTGCGGATCGTGGCATTGTCGGATGGGGACCGGGCTTTACCCAACGTGGACGCTGTACTGCCGGCCTCTGCCGACGTGCATGCGTTGATGGACGCGATACGCTGCGAAAGTATCGTGGGCGAAGCACCGACCGGAGCACGAAAATCCACCGGCCCCTTTGGATTAACTCCCAGAGAGATGGATATCGTGCGCTCCATTACCGAGGGACACACGAATCAGGAGATCGCGAAGAAACTCTCGATCAGTCTCTCGACCGTCAAGCATTACGTGACGCGTGTGTTCGACAAACTTGGCGTATTTAACCGAGTGGAGCTCGTTATATTCGCCATGAACCACAATCTCAACGAGCTCCACCACGACACGTCCGAAAATTCGCCTTCCAGTGACGACGCTGCCGCCTGAAACCAGGCGGCTGATATCCCAGCATCGGAAGTGCTCGGGTTGAACCCGATCCGGTGTTGGGATGTCGCATCAACTTTAGCTCTGCTCTCCATTCGGACACTTTCATTTTGCGAATCCCGATTCGCGATTTGCGATAGATCCTTTAAGATCCTTAAAGAGCCGTATGAGATTTCTCTATCCGTGGGGTCTGATTCTCCAGGCTATTGCAATCGTTCACTTCATCCGCCGCCGTCCGGATAACTATTGGTTTTTTATCATCGTCTTTCTGGGACCGCTCGGCGCCCTCATTTATATCCTCATCGAAGTACTTCCCGACCTTGGGTTGCTGCGCCAATCGTTCGAAGTCTACCCACGCCGAAAACGGATTCGATTATTGGAAGCGTTGGTGGTTGAAAACCCGGCCGCGGGCAACTACGAAGAATTGGGTGATCTGTATCTCGAGGAGAAGAAGTTCGCTCGCGCGAAGGAGTGCTACGACAAAGCGATCTCTTCGCGTGCGGATTTGCCCGATACGTTCTACCGTCGAGGAATCGCCGAGATCGAACTTGGACTCTTTCCCGCGGCGGTCACCGATCTGGAATACGCCGTATCGCGAGATCCCAGGTACGATTCGCATCGAGCCGCCGGACTGCTCGCCCACGCATACGCAATTAGCGGCCAGCACGACAAGGCGGACGCACTCTTTCGTGACGTAACACAAAAATCCACAAACTCGGAAACGTACTACAACTATGCGAGTTTCCTGGCGTCGCAGAAAAGAACTACCGAAGCGCGGGAATGGGCTGAACGCATTCTCGCGAAAAAACCCACGATGCCCGGATACCTCCGGCGCCGTGAACGTCACTGGTTTCGCAGTGCCAGCGGACTGCTCAAACGCCTCCCTGCCTGAACTATCGCGGTGTTTTGGGAACCAGCTTTAGCGTGCCGGCGGCTTCCCGGGCGCGCAGCACCGTCATCAATTCTGCGAGCGGCAGTGGCGTGAATTCGCCCGAAAGGAAATCGCGAATCTCGAGCGCGGTTTTGTGCTGGCCAAGCAGGATATTGAACTCCGCGTTCATCTCCTGAGGCAGCGCTGGACCCGCCGGACCGCCACCGCGTCCACCCGCGCCGCCTCCGCCACGTTGACCGCCCGGTCCTCCTCCGCGAGGAGCCGCCGGTACCTGCTCAACGACCAGATTAGCGGCTTCTCTCTCGTCGGCCGTCACAGTGGGTTCGGCCGCAGGCATCCGCCGCTGCATCGCCTGAAGTTGGAAGGACGCCTTCACTTCGTTAAGCAGCGCCGCTGCGCGTTGGTCGATCAATGGGGCAAAAGCCGCGGTTTTCTTTTTTCCGTCGTCCACATTCGTCCAAAGAACACTCGCGGACGCAACAACACCTTTCTCGACCTCCGCCTGATGAAGGATGGCGGTTCGTGCTTCCTTGTACGCCTGGGTCATTCCGCCGGCGTCCTTCGCGTCCGCCATATATCCGAGGCCTTTGGTATGCGACTCGCCCATCCGCGAGAGTCCGCGGCCAATATTGTCGCTCAGAACGCGCGCCGCCATTTCATCCGTGCCTGACGCCAGGACCGCCAAAGCACCCAATCCGACGGCGGCAGCTCGCTTGTATTGCGTCGAGTCCTGCTTGTCCGGAGTGTCCTGCGACGAGTGATACCACATGTCCGGCCAGGTGATGAACATCACCGCGGGGATACCGTGCTGCATGTACGTGACGTGATCGCTCGAACCGTAGTGTTTATCAATCTTGATGTAGAAGGCGTCCTTGCTCCCGTTCGGCGATTCCACCGGCTGCGACGCTCCGTATCCCTGCGCACGATACCGGACACGCTCACGAGAGATGTCCGCGATGTACTCCATCATGCTTTGCGCAATGTCATTGATATAGGACGGGAACGTATCGGGCGTGCGCTGGAGAATCCAAAAACTTCGGCTGGTAGACAACCGGATGCCTTCCATGTCGAAGTTCAGATCGCCGATGATGACTTTCTGCTTGTCCGGATGCGCGTTGAACCACGCATTGGTCCCGCTGATTTCCTGCACCCATTGGAAGTTGATCGTTCGCTTCGGCCGCGGCAGTTTGCCTTCGTTGATCAGCTTGATGTACGCGCGGCCGATCTCGAGTGTCAGCGCGCACCCGGAATTGTCGTCGTTGGCGCCCTGTTTGATGTAGCCCTCGAACAAGTGGCCGCCGATGGCCGCTTCCTGAGTGGTACTGCCATCACCGGGAATCTCGGCGTGAACGATCTCCTGTTTGTTCGGCACCTGCTCGCTTTTCGTGATCGACCGGATCGTCACTTTCTGGCCACGATTGATCATCGTCTCCAGTTCACGCGCAGTCTTTGGTGACAGCGCCCACGCAGCGGTGTTCGGCTGTGCGCTGACGGTCGACGAGACGATTTCGTCCGGATAGTCTACAGAACGGTCGCCCGCTCCAATCGCGCTGATACCGAGCGCGCCGATCGCGCCCGCGGCGACGGCGCGATTGTAAATAGCGCCGAGTCCGCTTGGGGCAAGCGAAAGGACGAATTTGCCCCGGACGTCCTTGCCGCCAAAATCCTGCGCATTGTCCTGCGTGACGAGGACGAGATCGCCGCTGATATCGCCGTTCGCATTCGTCGACGCCAGCGACTCCGGAAGGTCGTGCACATCGTCAATCTTGATCGGCTTCGGCGATGCAACCCACAACTCTCCTGTGATGGGCTGCCACGTCTGACCCGTTGGGTAATCCTCAATCACAACATTGCTGAATCCGTATTCCCTGGCCATCCTTGCCATGGCTTCCGCTTCACGAAAATGCGCCTGGTATTCGGACGGGGGCCGGACGAACTGATACGGAACCAGTTCCAGCACGTGATGCAGCGCTCGCTCGCCTGAGACTTCATTGATGATGGATGTCATCTGTTCCTGCGTCAGAAGCGTGCGGTCCTCTTTTTCCTGTCCTGCGAGAACGGCTGCAATCAAAACGGAACTCAGCAAGCCAATGCGGATTTTCATAACGAAATGGATCCCCTTCCGAGGAAATTGAAATTCAAGCCAGATATCTTACTCTTATCGTTTCCAATCGACAGCTGACGACCGGTATGCGTTGACTCCAAGCGCCTCCCAGCGGGGCGCTTGCGCGGCGAGGCGCCGGCGGAACTCTTTCCACCGGCGGCTTGCCTGCGGCGACCACGCCACTTCCGCAATCGCGGGCAGCCGGGGAAATGCAAGGAGTTCGACGTCGTGCATCGTGACGACCGTCTCGGACCAGATCGGAGCCTCGACGCCGACGACCTCTCCTTCGGCAACGTTCGCCACCAGTCGTGACGGATCCCAGTCATACGCGACAGGCACATCGATGTAGCCCGCCCAGTTGAGTCCGAGCACCGTCGTCTTATCGTATTTCATGTCGAGGTATGCCCTGTTTGCGGGCGAGAGAATCAGCTTCGTGCCGGGAGCCGTTGTGACCGATGCGTCCGGCCGCCAATACTGCACCAGCGTGGTTGACAGGAGCCTGGCGCGCGCTATTTCGTCCCAACCGATCGCCTGTTTTCCATTCGCCTGAACGATCGCCTGCACCCGATCGACGAATTGGGCATATTGCGACGGTGTAAGCCTCTTTACTTCGTCCCCGCCGATGTGAAAGTAGGGACCCGGTGTCAACGCAGCGATTTCTCGAATCACGTCGTTAATGAACGTATACGTGATCTCCTTGTCGACACACAAAGCGCTAAAACCAACGTCGATTCCTGTGTAGAGCGAGGGCGCCTTCCCATCGCAGTTCAGCTCGGGATAGGACGCCAGCGCGGCGTTGGTGTGGCTCGGCATGTCGATTTCCGGAACGATCGTGATGAAACGGGCGCGAGCATACGCAACGAGTTCCATATAGTCCTGCCGGGTATAGTAGCCACCTGCGTCTCCACCGACCGCCGTGCTGCTGCCGTACGCCGTAAGGTTAGGCCAGGACGCAATCTCGATCCGCCAGCCTTGATCGTCAGACAAATGCAGATGGAGCCGGTTGAATTTGTAGAACGCCAGCAGATCGATGTACGTCTTGACGTCGCGAACGTCGAAGAAGTGCCGCGCGACGTCCAACATCGCACCACGCCACGCGAAGCGCGGGCGATCGACGATGCGAACGGCAGGTACGCCGATCGCGTGGGGCCTGGCGCCTCGAAGCTCAATGGACGGCGGCAGGAGTTGTCGAAGGGTCTGAACGCCATAGAATATGCCGGCAGCTGAACTCGACGTGATCCGAATGGCGTTCGCTCCGATGATCAGCTCGTATGCTTCGTCCGCAAGACCGGGATCTCCAACCAGGCCCATTCGAATCACGCCCGGAGTTAGCGCGGCGCTTCCTTCACGAATGGGTAGAGTGGCATTGAGCGCAGGCCTCAGCAGCTTCGCAAAATCTTCGGCGATCCGTAGAACATCCGGTTGATCGGGCGGTACTTCGATCACCATATCTTTGGTGATCGACAACCGTTCATCGTTGCCGAACGTCACAGACGCCGGCCACGGAATCAGTGTCCGTCCCGCTTGACTCGCGCCGTTGCGCGACGGCCGCGAAGCAGCGCCTGACCGGACAGCATGAGGCGTGCAGGCTGCCGCGATGAAGGCGAGCCATACGTACGCAAGGCTCATCCACAACGATCGTCCGGTTGGCACCCGGTGATCTTAACAGCCTGTATAATGCGCACCCAGATGTATGTGCTTTCCAAACTTCGACGCGACACATCGAGTTCTTGAAAACGGATTGAGGAGGAGATCATGGCGTCCGTATTGATCACTGGAACCAGCAAAGGTATCGGCATGGCCACCGCACTGGGGCTGGCACGCTCGGGCCACACGGTTCACGCAACGATGCGCGCCCCCGGGAGTTCGCCGGAATTGGGACGAATCGCGAGCGCCGAGAAGCTGCCGATTCGGATTTCAACGATGGATGTGGACTCGGATGAGTCCGTGAAGCAAACCATTGCAGCAATCCAGGGGTCGCAAGGCCCTATCGATGTCCTGGTCAACAACGCCGGACGGGCGCGAACCGGATCGATCGAAGAACTTGGTCTTGCAGACTTCCGAGCCGTTATGGAAACCAACTACTTTGGCTCGCTGCGCTGCATTCAGGCCGTGCTGCCACAGATGCGGGAACGCCGGAGCGGCTGTATCGTCAACGTGACCTCGATTTCCGGCCGTATTGCCTCTCCACCTTTCGCTCCTTACACCGCGTCGAAGTTCGCGCTTGAGGCGCTTAGCGAAGTGCTCGCGCAAGAAATGAAAACGTTCAATGTTCGTGTGGCGGTTGTCGAACCCGGAATCATCAATACCGAAATGGCGCAGAACGTGGATCATCTGACGACACCGAGTATCTACCCGCATCCGGCACGTATGGCCGCGCTGTTCTACGCGTCCCTGCGGAACCCAGTGCCGCCGAGTATCGTCGCGGACAAGATTCGCGAGATTATCGAAACTGAAACCTGGCAGTTGCGTCACCCGGCCGGCCCGGACGCTCAAGGATTTCTGCAATTCCGCGCCTCGATGACGGACGAGGATTGGATCGCCCGAGCGGCGGTGGACGATGACACATGGTAAGAAAAGGCGGAGAAGAGTTTCGGCATGAGCTTACGACAGCGAGGAAAACAGGGCCTGGCATGACCGGAGGTCGAAATACTTTCATCCGGCAACTATCTTTCATACCGCGAAGTCAAATGTGATAGAAGGGGCCCATGATCCAAAAAAGCCCACAAACTGCGCCCTCCGATGCGGATAAAACCGGCTGGGCCGGCCATCCACACGGCCTTTCGACGCTGTTCTTCACAGAAATGTGGGAACGGTTCTCCTATTACGGAATTCGCCCGCTCCTTGTCTTGTTCATGACGGCAGCATTGGCTAACGGAGGATTCGGATTCCAGAGAACCGAAGCCGCCTCGATTGTCGGCATCTATGCGGCCTGTGTATATCTGGCATCGCTTCCGGGAGGCTGGATCGCCGACCGCTGGCTCGGCCTGAGGCGTTCGATCTGGTACGGCGGCATTCTGATCGCGTGCGGGCACCTTTCCATCGCGCTTTCGGCATTGTTTGCAAAGCCGGCTTTCTTCATGGGGCTGGTGTTCATCGTCCTCGGCACCGGAATGCTGAAGCCGAACATCTCGGCAATTGTCGGCGAGCTTTATCCGGAAGGCGGATCGCGGCGCGACGCCGGGTTTTCGATCTTCTACATGGGCATCAATATCGGCGCGCTTCTCGCTCCGCTGATTACCGGTTACCTGGGCGAGAAAGTGGGCTGGCATTACGGATTCGGCGCAGCCGGCGTGGGAATGGTCGTCGGACTCATCACCTTCCGGGCGCGTCAGGCACGAACGCTCGGCTCTTTCGGTCTCGAGCCGACCGGAACACCTCAGCAACAGCGTACCGTGAAGATGGCCGTCGGGATTCTGCTGACGCTGATTTTCGCAACCATTGGCGCGGCCATGCTGAGATTATTTACGATCAACGCGGTTGCCGTAGCCGAGCGCATGAGCATCGTGATGCTCGCCATGGCGCTGCTCTATTTTGGTTACCTTTTCTTCCTGGGCGGTCTCACCGGCGATGAAAAAAAACGCGTCGCTGTCATCGTCGTTCTCTTTCTGTTCGCGACGATTTTCTGGTCGGCATTCGAGCAGGCACCGACATCACTGAATTTGTTCGCACGCGACTACACCAACCGCGTCGTGTTCGGCTGGGAGATGCCCACGCTGTGGCTCCAGTCCGCCAACTCGCTGTTCGTCATCGCGCTGGCTCCTGTTTTTGCCGCGCTCTGGGTGGCGTTGGGCAAGCGCAATCGTGATCTGTCCAGTCCGGGAAAATTCTCGGTCGGTCTGCTTTTCGCGGGCCTCGGCTTTCTTCTGATGGTCCCCGCCGCAAACCTGGTCATCGGAGCAGGTGGAAACTTGCGGGTCTCCCCGTGGTGGCTGGTCGCCAGTTATTTCCTGCAAACACTCGGTGAGCTTTCACTGAGTCCCGTCGGATTGAGTTCGATGACAAAACTGGCGCCGCGCGCTTTTGCCGGACAGATGATGGGCGTGTGGTTTATGGCGGCCGCGCTTGGGAATCTCATTGCGGGACTGGTGGGAGGCCATGTGGATCCGTCGAAGTTGGATCAAATGCCGAAGCTATTCGAACAGACTGCTTTGTTCCTGTTTGGCGCAACGGTTGTCCTCATCCTGCTGACGATTCCAATCCGCCGCATGATGAGAGAAAGCAGCGTCTCCGGCGGACACTGATGGACGTTGGTCTCGATCAAGTGGCTTAGAACTGATAACGCAGGCCGACTTGGATTTCCCGGGCATTGCGCGCGTTGTAAGGCTTGCCAAACGTGTCCGGCGAGCTCAGTACTCCTGACGGAGTTCCATAATTCGTTCGGTTGAACGCGTTCGTCATGTTTCCGTAGAAGTTCACATTCTGCTGGGATCCTGCCGTGCCGTTCGCTTTTCCTTCAGGCTTCCCACCAATGAAAAATGCTTTCGAGACATTGAAATTGAAGTTGATGAATCGCGGTCCGTCACCCGAGTTGCGCTTCACACCGGCGGGACGATCGTTGAACTGGCCGTCGTTGTTATCGTCATTACCGGTCGTGATGTTGTAGCGATTACCGCTGTTCATATTCATCGTTTCCGTCAGAAAGAAGCCCCAGAACAGTTTGGCGTTGACGGTGCTGTTCATCTGATGGATGGGTAGTCCCGCACGGCCCCAATCCGCGCGCAGATCGTAGTTATTGGAAGCCGCCCCGAATGGCCCGTCGAAGTCGCTGAAGAAACGAAAGTAATTGTAGTTGGCGCTGACGTTGAAGATGCTGAATCGCTCGCGCATGTTCAAGCCCAGCACTTGATTCCTGAAGAAGCCCGTCGATTCCAGGTTCCACACATTTCCGCGGGTGGTGTCCGGCTTGTCGCTGTGGCCGGGCAGGGGAGCGTTGAGATCGCGCGTACGGAACAAATGAACGCCGCGGGAGTGATCGTATTTGACGCTGACAAAGAAATTCTTGCGAAACGTTTTTTCAACCGCAATGGAAGAAAACATTTCGTAAGGAGCGGCCAGGTTTTTGTCGGTGACTCGAATCGACGCCGGAGGAACCACCGTCACTTTTCCGGATTTGAACGGATCGAGATTCGCCGGATCGTAATAAGGCTCGTCGATGATGATGTCGTATTGCCGCTGGCCGTCGCCGCGCAGCTGATTCTGATAAATCCAATCCCAAAGCCGCTGGTAAAACACGCCTGTGCCGCCACGGATAACCGTCGATCGGTTCACCGCGAAAGCAAGCCCAACACGCGGTCCGATGTTGTTGTGATCCGAGAGTTTCGTTTGAGCTTCGTACCGGACGCCGAGCATCGCAGTCAGACGCTGCGTCAGCTTGAGGTCGTTTTGCAAAAACAACGACCACTGAAGCATCGACATGTCCAAAGTCGGGTTGCCGCGGGTGACGCTGAAACTCGCGGCCTTACCGGCCTTGTAATCGTCGAGGCTCGAAAATGTATAGGACCCGAGAAAGTTATTTTCGGAAAGGGAGTGGTTGTTCAGGTAGAACGCGTCGAAGCCGGCCTTCGTGGTGAGCTTCGCGCCCATTCGCGTGAACATGTTCGACAGACTGTAGTTTTTGCGATCGTTCTCATTATGATTCTGCGCGCCGCCGGCATTGAACGCGCCCAGTACGTTGACCTGGATGCTGTTGGTTGTGGGGACCTGGTCGTCGCGATACTGAGAGTATCCAAAGCGTGTTTCATATAGCGTCTGAGGGGACAAAACCGAAAACTGTTTGACTGAAAAGTTCCGATATCTTCCGTGCCCCGTTGACGCGCGTTCCGGCAAATTACGCCCGCCGATGCCCTGGTTCTTCCCGACCCACCTGCCGAAGCCTCCGTTAAAGATCAGAGAATGTTTTTCGGTTAATTGATACGTGCCGCCCCCAAACAAGTTGCGTTCGCTGAAAGGCCGCGAAAAACCTAACTCGAAAATGCCTTCGGGCTTTTCGGCATAGATCGTGTCGGCGTTCTCCTGCAGCGAATTGTAGAAGCTTGCGTTCGCGGTCAGTTTGTTGCGAATAAACGGACCACTCGCGGCGACGTTCGTATTCCGCTGCTGATACGGCGGACGATTCGTCGCGAATGGATTTCGGGCATTCAACGATTCATCCTTGAAGTCGAAATTCGCGTTGCCGTGAAAGGCTCCGATTCCGCCCTTTTGAATCACTTCCGTCCGCTCGCCGCTGCAGCCATAGCAGGGCGCCTCGGCCGTGAAGTTGTTGTTGTTGATGCGGATCAATTGCGTCTGCTGCTGCGATTCGGGTGCGGCCGCGGGCTTCTCGGCAATGATCGCTTTTTCGTGCTTCTCCCATGCGGCACTCTGTTCGGCCGTGAGGAAGGCGCTCAATCGCTTCTTGAACTCGTTATGCATCCATTGAATCGCCGCGACCGCACGATCCTGCTGCTGGCCCTGGACGGGGCCGCCGCGAAAGTCCATCAATTGGCCGAACAGATCTTCAGAGGCCTGGCGGCGATCCTCCATCATCAGGGCAATGGATTTTTCCTGTTGCTCTGTGAAAGGAAGACCGGCATCGGAGAGGACCTGTTTGACTTCGTCTCGAAGGGCGACGAGCGGATTGTTTTCCTTGGACGGTTCCTGGGCGAACATGGGCACAGTGGCGAAGAGCACCATCAGGACTAAGCGTTTCAAAATAACCTCGCAGGTTCAGGAATCGATCACCAGCTATAAATACTGCCGGCGGCTTCTAATCGTTCAAAGCGGCTCCGACATAATCGACACCGGATTTCGGTGTTCGGTTGACTGGATTGACATGCACAGTCGTCAATACCGGTTTCCGGGGCTCGGGTTACGGTCTTTCTTTGGACGGCGCGGCAGGGTTTTGTGTTCCATTTTTATTGAGGCCGCGGGTGATATCATGCCGCTGCATTTTTCAGGCCGTGGAAGGATACATGATGGACAACTGGAATATCCGATTTTTAGCAGTAGCGACGCTCATCTTTGCTCTGATCGTTTCCGCCACAGGTCAAAGCCGCACCGACTTCGCGACGGAGAAGCTTGATTACGCCATGATCGGAAAGATCCGGGACGAGGGATTGAACCGATCTCAGGTCATGGACCATATCAGCTGGCTGTGCGACGTCTATGGGCCTCGGCTGACAGGCTCGCCAACGATCAAGCAGGCCAGCGAATGGGCGCGAAAGAAGTTCGCGGAATGGGGTCTGGCAAAGATCCATGAAGAAGAGTTTTCGTTCGGGAAGGGATGGTCCCTCGAACACTTCAGCGCCAACATGGTAGAGCCTCAGGTCCAACCCTTGATCGGTTATCCTCAGTCGTGGACATCGAGCACGCAGGGCGAAGTCACCGCGGAGGTCGTTTACGCGGCGATCCAGTCCGCCGCGGATTTCGACAAGTACCGTGGCAAGCTCGCCGGAAAGATCGTCCTCACGCAACCACTCCGCGCCGTAAGAATGCTGGAAGGCCCAACGATCCTGCGAATGACCGAAAACGATATTGCCGAAGCTCTCACAACGCCGATACCGGCGCCGCGCGGACAGGGCGGTCAACGCGGCGGGCGCGGCGGCGGACCCAGCTTACAACAGCAAATCCGAGAGTTCTTCCTCGCCGAAGGCGTCGTCGCCACATTCGATCGAGGAAGCGACAGCGATATGGCCGCGGGTGGCAGTGACCTGTCCTGGCAGACGCAACATACCGACGGCGGCACCGTGTTTCCAAGCGGAGGCGGACCACGCGATGAGAACGCCGGAAAGATCACTCCCGGCGTAACGCTCGCGGTCGAACACTACAACCGCATGATGAGAGTTCTCGACAAAGGCGTTCCGGTCAAGGTCAACATCAACCTTCAAACAAAATTTTATGACGAGACCGGCAAGAACGGATTCAACGTCATCGGCGAAATCTCCGGAACCGACCTGGCCAACGAAGTGGTGATGGTCGGCGCGCATTTCGATTCGCATCCTTACGCGACAGGCGCAACCGATAACGCAGCCGGTAGCGCGGCGATGATCGAAGTCATGCGCATCCTGAAGGCTGCCGGCGCAAAACCACGGCGGACGATTCGGATTGCGCTGTGGGGCGCCGAGGAACAGGGATTGCTCGGCTCACGCGCTTATGTGACCGAGCATTTCGCCGACGTCGCAACCATGCAGTTGAAACCGGAACATGAAAAGCTCGCGGCGTACTTCAATCTGGATAATGGGACGGGGAAGATTCGCGGCATCTGGATGCAAAGCAATCTGGGTGTGAAGAAGATATTCGAACAGTGGATCGAGCCGCTGCGGGATTTGGGCGTGGAGATACTCGGTCCCCGTTCCGTCGCAAGCACGGACCATGTGTCGTTCGACAACGTCGGACTGCCGGGATTTCAATTCATCCAGGAGCGTCTCGAATACAACTCAAGAACCCACCACTCCACGATGGACGTCGTTGATCGCGTTCAACGCGAAGATATGATTCAAGTCGCGACCGTCGCCGCCGTGTTTGCCTACAACGCCGCAATGCGGGACGACAAGTTGCCGCGAAAGGCGCTTCCCGCCCCGCAGCGCGGCGGTCAGTAATATTTGTGATGGCGGATTGGTGAGAGGTGATTGCGGAACTGAGGCCATATGCCATAACTGATTTTTTCTATAGCGGATGGCTTCAGTTCAGCAATCACATCTCACCAATCCGCCATCACAAATAAACCCTACCTGACGCAGCGAATTCCCAGCACGTCGGTGCGAAGGTCGGGGTTGGTGTAGTTGCGATAGTGGATGGCGAGCATTCGCTCGTCGGTGTCGGCCCAGCTCGAGCCGCGGAAAACGCGGTACATGCCGGTTTCAGGGCCGGTGGGATTCTTCTCTGGACTGACGCTGTAATATGTCCGTTGATACCAATCCGCGGTCCACTCGGCAACGTTGCCGATGATGTCGTAAACGCCATAACCGTTCGGCGGGTACGAGCCGACCTTAACCGGTCCATTCGGAAAACCAAAATGAGCGGGTTTGGCAGCGGCCGCACCCGCGGCAGCCGCAGCTCCCCGGCCACCGCCACCGGGATTCAGCTGATCGCCCCAGGGATACATCGTGATCTGATCGGAACCGCCGCGCGCCGTCTTTTCCCATTCGGCTTCGGTCGGAAGGCGTTTGCCGGCCCACTTGCAATAAGTGTCGGCATCGTCCCAGTTGACGTTGTACACAGGAAACTGATTCTTTCCTTCGGGAAGTTTTCCCCCGACCCAGTGAAAGGGCTTCTTGCGCTTCGTGGCTTCGACGAATTTTGCATACTGCTCATTGGTCGTTTCGTATTTGTCGACGAAGAAGTCGTCCAGGTAGGTGAGGTGTGCCGGCGTATCGTCCAGACGAAGACGGAGGTGCATGCTCAACTCGTCGATGAGCCACATGTGCTGGCGTCCCATCCAGAAGTCGCCGGACGGAATGAGCACCATGTCCGGCGGCGCGTTCTGCGCAAGGATTGGCAGAGCGAACAGCAGAGCAATGAGCGGGCTCAGCTTATTCGAATAACGGAGCGATCTCATCGTTGCTGATGAATTCCGAACCGCCGAGTGGAGCGGTTTGAACGTACTCGTAGACGCGGCCGGACGGCGTATTCTCGAACTTCTTCGTCCAGTCGATGCCAAGGGCCGAGTAGATGCTGGCGACGACGTTATCCATGTACGGCTGCTGCTTGTGGGCCCAGCCGGTCTCGAGACATTTCGCGGCCTCGGCGTCCGTCTTTCCGATCACGCGGCCGCCCTTCACGCCTCCACCGATCCACAGTGTGGTGTAGACGTCGCGGTAATGATCGCGGCCCGCAACCGGATTCATCCAGGGCGTCCGCCCGAATTCGCTCGCGCAAACGATCATCGTTTCATCGAGAAGTGTCTTCCCGGGCTGGCTTCCCGGTTTTGCGGAGAGATCCTTCACGAGGGCGTTCAGTCCTTTGTCCAATCGGTTGCACGTGTAGTAATGGTTCGATGGACGCTTGCGATCGAAGATGTAGCTGTGGTGATCCCATTTGTCGCCATCGTAGATATAAACGAAATGGCAGCCCGCGTCGGCCTCGACGATGTTCCGCGCGAGAATGCAACCCATACCGAATTCATCTTCGCCGTACCGCTTCTTCTCGTCTTCGGTTGTTTGGAACAGACCGTGCCACCGCGGATCGTATTGCAGTTTTTGTGCGTCGCCGTAAAACGATTTGTAATCCGATGCAGCTTTTCCTAACGAGCTACGGTCCGCGTCGGAAACTTTCGCGAAATTCTCGAGCAGCCGCCAACGCTCTTCGAGAAGCTGATTCAAACCCTCAGTATTGCCGCCGAAGGAATCGAACACGACCGTGGGATCCAGATCCAGCCCGGAGAATCGAGTCGGCAGAAATCCGGCGCCGATGGAACCGGCACGGGCCTTCGTCAAATACGTGCTCATGTAGGTTGGGAACGTGTCGTCCGGCCGGCGTCGCGATTCGAGCTCATAGGCAACGATGCTTCCAAACGCGGGAATTTCCCGCGCGATCGCGACGTTGAGAGCTCGGCCGGTTTGAGTGTGATACTGGCCGACAAAATGAATCAGCTCGTTCGCGCGCATCGAGCGGACAAACGCGATCTTGTCGATGTATTCGGCCATCGTGGGGAACAGCGTCTTTGACAGAAATACGTCGGAAGAAACTTTCTGGACGTCCAGATCCTTTGGCGTGAATTTCGTTTCCTTAAAATCCCAGCAGTCCGGCTGGCTGATGGCTCCGCCCATTTCGATCATGATGCAGTGCCGTGCGGTGCCGCGCGGATTCGCTTTTCCTGCCGCACTGGCCTTCAACGGCCATGCCACGCGCTCCACCCATGAGCCTGCGAGAGCCGCGCCGCCCCATTTCAAGACGTCACGCCGTGTCGGTATCAGATCAGAAAGCCGCTTTTCCATAATCGTTTTCTTTACTGGTTTCGCGCTGCCGGGCTCACATTCGCTCCGCTCATTTTCTTTACTGGTTTCGCCCTGCCGGGCTCACATTCGCTCCGCTCATGCTCAATGGTTCAAAACAAACTCAATGCTGTTCAACAACGCCCACTGGACGTTTTCCGCACCGCGTTTACGATCCTTCTCCAGCGCCTGCATGGCCACTTGTTTTTCGTCGGCGCTCGGCCATCGGCCCAGCGTCGTCAGGAACAATTCTTCGACGATTTGATCGCTCGACTTGCCGGAGTCGAGCAGCAGTTGCACGGTGCTTCCTTTCTCCGCCAGCACACGATCATTGATGATTTTCGAACTCGTCATCAGCAGGGCCTGGAGCGTCGAAGGTTTGTTTCCATCCGCGACCTGCGTGTTGCGGTTTCCCTGGAAAAATGCCTGCAGCAGGCTGTTGATGTCGCCGCCTTCTCCGCCGCCTCGACGGCCACCGACATCGGCCGGTTGTGACAGCTCCTTCACGCGCGTGACCTGAGTTCCCGAAAAATTGAATTGTCCGGGGCGATTCGTCACTCTAGTGATGGCGTCGAACACTTCCGGACCGGTCATCAATCGAACGTATTTCCTCGCGTAATAGGGAATGTAGTCGTCCTTCCATGGTCCAGGAAACTTGGCGGACAACTGATACGCGTTCGATTTCATGATCGTCTTGACGACGTGCTGAACGCTGTAATTGTTCTTTTGAAAATCCATCGCGAGAGCATTGAGAAGCTCCGGATTCGTCGGCTGCAGCGTCCACGGCTTCCTGGGAGGGTTCTTCGGATCGAGCCTCGCCAGATCGAATCCGTCATACGGCTCGACGAAACCGACGACCATCAGCTTGCTCCACAGCAAATTCACCGTGGCACGCGAGAACTGGATGTTCGAGGTCAGCATGCGCGCAAATTCCGCGCGAGGATTGGCGTCCGGTCGCGGCTTTTCGCCGGTCAGCAGGAAGACAGGTTCGAACGTCTTCCCATTGCGAGGATAGTGTTCCAGACTTTCGGTCACGAAAGGCGCATCCGCTCCGGTTGTATACCCCGGACCGAGATCGTCGATGACCTGATCGTCATTACCCGTATTCTTGCCGCGATCGTTCCACCAGGTCAGCGAGCGCATTTTCCCGAAGAAGGCGGACATCTGATAGAACTCTTGCCGCGTGCGTTCCGACAGGTAGACGTTGATCGGCTCCAGGTGTCCGGCGCCGTCATGACACGAGATGCACGTCGTGTTCACACCCAGGAAGATTCGCGATGCGTCGATTTGCAGCGCGTCGATAACGTCCAGCCGGTTTGTCACACGAAAATCGTCGGGCGAATTCGGCAGATTGTTGAGACCGATGTTGCTGCGCCCGACCATGCCCAGCGAAGGAATCGCCGCGTGACTCTTGGCCGACGGCGTCAGCAGGTCGTAAACCACCTCGTTGTATGGCCGGTCTACGTGCAGCCATTCCTTGTTCCAGAAATGGAAGGCTTTGAGGCCATAGCCGGTATCGCTGCTGAGGCGGAAAAGATCGCCCCACATCCATGCCCATTGTTCGGCAAATTCCTCCGTAGCGACCAGGGAGTCGACCAGTTTGTCGCGCTTTTGCGGATCTTTGCCGGCAACGAAGTCCCGCACCACCTGCGGCGCCGGCACCTCCCCGGTGGCGTCGAGGTACGCTCTGCGAACGAATTCGGTGTCGGAGGCGAGTCCGGCATGAGGAACTTTATCGCGATCCATACGGCCGAAGATCTGTTCGTCGATGAAGTTCTTTCGCGGGATCGCACCAGACGTGGCGGCCTTGCCCGGAACCGAGGCTGCCGCCTGGTTGCTCCGTTTCACGGCTTCGGTGGCGGGGTTAGGTTGCGTCGCGAAAATGCCCCGGTGAGCCTCTTCCATCGGGTCGGCGCTTGTTTTGACCGGCGTGGGCGGGGTTTTCGGCGTCTGGGCAGGCTGTTGCGCGCTGACTAAGGCGGATAGAAATACGATTCCGAGGACCGGAATCCCCAGCCTGATGAATCGGTTCACGGGCGCCCCTCCACAGGAGATCCTGAATGGTGAGAATAGTATCCGCATGATATGCATTCGTCCACAAAAGACTGTATGATTCGGCCCGCCATGAAACGCGTTTTTCTCTCTCTAACCCTTGTCGTTACTGCGTCCTTGCTGGCCCAGCAACCCGGGTCAAGGCCCATAGCGGAACCGGAAGATCTGGTGCGTGCCTGGATTCAGGCATGGAGCGAACTGGATGGGTCCGACGCGTCCGCCGCCAGGTTCGCGGACTTGTATCTGCCGGACGGCGTCCATGAGACTGGACCGAACGCGCGTCAACGAGGACTTGTGTACTACGAAGGGCGATCCGATATCCAGAAGATGGCAAAGGCGTTCGGTGATGCCAATAGTGACATCACATTTCGCATCGCGATGACGACCGCCAACGAGAAATCCGTCGACTTGCTACACCTTGCGGACGGGCCCTGGGGCGGCCAGTCGATCTCCGTCGAATATGTCACCGCGTATACCCAGAAGAAAGGCAAGAAGCGCTATATGTCGCCGGGCGCCGCGTTCATCCAGATTCAGAACGGAAAGATCCGGCGCACCCGGCTTTATGCGCCGCGAGAGGAAATCATGGAGGTCTTCCCCTAAAGGATTTATTCGTGAATTCGTGATGGCGGATTGGTGAGATGCGATTGCCGAACTGAGGCCATATGCCATCCATCATATCTGCATTAGCCTATTGGCTTCGGTTAAGCAATCACATCTCACCAATCCGCCATCACAAATGAATCCGGGCCTTTAGGTTTGATGACGTGTACGTCTTTCTAACAGACATGGTCGACACTCTCCTGAAGCACAGAGCCCTCACCGCCGCCGCGATTGTGGCCCTTGTTCTGGCGATCGGCTACTTTGCGACGCCCCACTCCGCCGATACCTCCAACGAAGCGACGGAGGCCGGTCCCCTCCATATCACAACGGTTGCCCGAGGTCTTCACAATCCCTGGAGCCTCGCTTTCCTGCCCGGCGGCAACATGCTTGTGACCGAAAAATATTCGGGTCACTTGCGAATCATCCGCCGCGGGACACTCGATCCTGCACCGGTCACGAATCTGCCGGCCGTTCACCCACGGGCTCAAGGCGGCTTGCTCGAGGTCGCCCTTCATCCACAATTCGCGGAGAACCACATTATCTATTTGAGCTATTCGAAACCGGGCGACCTCGGGTCGACGACCGCTCTTGCCCTCGCACACTTCGATGGCAACCGTGTGATGGATTTTCGCGACATCTTTGTGGCCGATGCGTGGAGCTACGACAACAGCCAGTACGGCGGCAAGATCGCGTTTGACGCGAAGGGAATGCTGTACCTCACCGTCGGCGATCGAAACGATCGGCCGAAGCGGGCGCAGGACCCCGGCGATCATGCCGGCAAGATCCTCCGGCTGCGCGACGATGGATCAGTCCCCGACGACAATCCTTTCATGGGACGGCCGGGTTACCGTCCCGAAATCTACGCTCTCGGAATGCGCAATCCGTACGGCTTGATCATCGATCCCAGCACCGGCAACATGTTCGAGCACGAAATGGGCCCGCTCGGCGGCGACGAACTGAACTTGATCCTCCGCGGACGAAACTATGGATGGCCCGTCATCTCGTATGGGCGGGAGTACAGCGGCGCGTTGATCAACGGCGGTTTGAAGGAAATGGAAGGAATGGAGCAGCCGCTGGCGTACTGGGTTCCATCGATCTCACCGTCAGGCATGGCCTTGTACACCGGCGATCGTTTTCCAAAATGGACCGGAAACCTTTTTGTAGGCGCATACGGATCACATCATCTGCTCCGGATTGTCCTGGACCGAACAAAGGTAGTTCATCAGGAAAAGCTGTTGTCAGGTCTCGACGAACCGGTTCGTGATGTGCGGCAAGGCCCGGATGGCTTGCTGTATGTGGTTATGGACGGAGATCCCGGAAGGGTGCTGCGCCTGGTGCCGTGAAGGCAGATTCATTTGTGATGGCGGATGGGTGAGATGTGATTGGCGAACTGAGGCCATATGCCATCCATCATATACGGACTGGCCTATGGCTTCGGTTAAGCAATCACATCTCACCAATCCGCCATCACAAATGAATCCGGTTACAGTTTGATGACCTGGACGTCTTTCGGGAGGTTCAGCTTGAAGCGCGAATCGGGAATCGTGGCGTTCGTTTTGATGTTCGTGAATTTCACAACAAGGTAGTCGTTGCTCTTCTCGACGGTTTTGATCTGCACCGCGTTCCATGCTTTCTGATCCAGCCACATTCGAACCGATTTGAACTGCGACGAACTCTTCGGCACCAGGTCCAGGACGGATCGCCGTTGCCCGTCGACGGTCTCGTCCGGTGCAAGGGTTAGGTTGAAATTCTTCTTGAGGTCCGCGCTGGTCTGTCCAAAACCCAGAGCCAGGAACAACTCGACGGTGCTTTCACGGCCGGCTGTGGATGCTTCCTGGACCTGCTTGATCTTCGGCGTGTAGATCTGCAGTTTGCCTTTATCAACGAGCACAAACTGCGCGTCGGGTTTCGATAGCTCGAGCTTGAGCCTCGGTTCCTTTCCCTGTCGGACGTAGTAGAACTTGCCGGATGCGAAGTCCTTATCGTCGACGATCACGGTGACTTTCGTGCGTTCGATGTTCGCTTCCGTCGACTTGAACGTCTTGCTGACTTCATCGATTTTCGCGAACACCTGATCCAGCGTGAACGCGCTTTGCGCCGCGGTCAGGGAGGGCAGAGCGAGGAGGAGCAAAATCGACAAAACGTATTTCATCAGAATGGTTGAACTCCGGTATCGATCCAGATCGAAAAGGCGATAAGTTCGCCTTTGGTGTCGTAGACCGGAATCGTGCGAGAGATCTCGAACTTCTCATGGACCACTTCACGAAGCCGGTCAATGGCCTCCTTTTCAGCCGCAGACTCGGGCGTGAAAGCAGACGCATGGATTTGGACGGTATAAACGACGTTTCCGTTATTGTCTTTCGACCGGCGGACGGGCTCATTCCTGTCGATCATCATGAAGTCCGGCCGATCGTGAAAAAAACTGGGCGGCGTCAGGAAGATGAAAGCCAGGATGATGGCGCAGATGACGTCATACGGCCTCGACCCACGTTCGAACGACCACATTAAGTATTTTTTCATACACCTCGCACAAGAGCCGGCAGCTCCTGCTCGGTGTTCCGGGCGACCGGATCGCTGTCTTGTATGATGCGACCGTCGCGCATTTCGATGAGTCTGTCCGTGTAGTTGGCGAGTTCGGGATTGTGCGTCACGAGAATGATCGTCTGGTTGAACTTGCGGTTCAGCTCGCGGAACATGTTCAAAACGATCTCGGAGTTCTTGGAATCGAGGGCGCCGGTCGGCTCGTCGGCCAGCAGGATCGACGGGCGATTCACGACGGCGCGGGCGATGGCGACGCGCTGTTGTTCGCCTCCGCTCAGCGCTGACGGCTTTCGGCCCATTTTGTCCTGGATCATCAGCAACTCGAGGATCTCGTCGAGATGTTGATCATGCACGCCGCCGAGAGCCTCACCGTGAATCCGGCGCGCCACTTCGATATTGCTCCCTGCCGTCAGTGTCGGCAGAAGGTTGAACTTTTGAAAAACGAACCCGATGTTTTTGCGGCGGATCTGCGTGCGGCCGTAATCGTTCAGCTTCGCAATATCCTGGCCGTTGATGAAAACTTTGCCGCTGGTGGGCTTGGCCATCGCTCCGAGCAGGTGCATCAGCGTCGACTTTCCCGAACCGGAGGGCCCCATGACCGCCACCAGTTCACCGTCGCGAATCTGCACGTCCACTCCGCGAAGGGCTTCCACTTCGACGGATCCGACCCGATAGGTTTTTCTCAAGTCGACAGTTTCCAGAATCGTCTTCATTTCGGACACTCCGCCAGGATTCGACAGGATTCGAATTGTTTATCACAGATTCCGGCTTATTCATACGCAAGCGCTTCGATCGGATCCTGCGCCGCCGCTTTCAAAGACGGGTAGAAGGAGCCGATAACGCCGCTAAGAATCGCGAAGATGGATGCTCGCAGGATCCAGGCGGAGGTGATTTCGATGGGAAGCGTCGGGAAGATCGCAATCACAATTCGGCGAATCGCCTGACTGCCGGCGAATCCGGCGCCGACACCGAACAGGCACAGAACAAGCGATTCTTCGAGAATCAGCCAAACCACGAAAGCCTTGGACGCCCCGAGCGATCGCAGGATCCCGATCTCGCGCGTGCGTTCGGTGATCGTGGTGTACATGGAAAGAAAAATCACCATGACGCCGATGCAGACGGCAATGAAAACGACGGTTCGGATGAACGCGTCAAGACCGGGAATCTTATCCGAGCTCATCAAACTCATCAGTTCACGTGCGGCCGTGATCTTGTATGTCGGGAGGAGATCGCCAAGCCGGGCTTTGACGTCGTCGACAACCTTCGGATTGTTCGTCTTGATAAAAAAGATCGACGCTTTGTTGGCCGCGCCCATCATCTCCTGCATCGAGGGCAGCGAAGCGTAAACACGAGCGCCGCGGCCGTGTTCGACGATCCCGGTAACACGAAAGTCTTTGTTCAGAACGGTAAACGTCCGGCCGACGGATGCCTTATTGGCCTCCGCCCAAATATCGTCCACGACAATCTCGTCGGGCCCTTTAAAGAGTCCGCCTTTTAAAAACGCAAACGGACCTCCGACAGCCTGAAAGGTTTCCGGGTCGATTCCGTAGACGGTTTCCAGCCCGCCTTCGGTGTTGGTTTGAATCACCACGGGAGTTACCGCCTTCACGCCCGGCACTTCCCTGGCAATCTTCTCGCCGATCGCTACAGGCATTGAAGCGGTGCTGAACGAAAGAATGATGCCGGAATTCGGGGCCTGCAAAATGAGGTCGCCGCCCACACCGGCAATGCGCCGGCCCGAATCGTTGGTCATGCCGGTGGTCAATCCGACGATGACTAGAATCAAGGAGACTTCCAGCGCGACGGCCAGAATGCTCACGACGGTCCTGACGGGCCTCGCAACGAGGCTCGCCACTATGATTCGACTGTTCAAGCTATTCCTCTCTGAAAGGCTTCGGGCCCGCAGTGGTCTGAATAAGTTCGGCGCCCGCAGGTCGTTCCAGCTGAAACGCATTCTCGGCGAGCTTTTCGTTCACTCTGAGCTTGTCTGGCTGGAATGTGATCCTGACGTTGTAGTCTTCGATTGGGCGTTGAATCGATATTACCTGAGGGAAAGTCGACCCTTCCACTTCAATATATCCGGCGAAGGTGACATCGCTCTCCAGACGGCCGTCGCCGCCATAGATTTGTTTCCTCCTCACCTCGAGGTTGGTCCGGTCGATCCAGATTTTTTCAAGCAGCCTGCCGTCATTGCCCGCGATATCCACAAAATTTAAGACGTAATAGCGAACGCGGCCGTTAGTCGCCTCTTCCAAAAAGCCGCGGTCATTCGGATTGTTAATGTAAGGCCGTACATCCACGAACAGCGCATCCAGAATGTGTTGCGGCCGTAAATTCAGAAGCGAATTGGCAGAAGTAGGTGGAGCGGTGGCGTCGAAAACCCCGAACTTGTTCTTGATGGGAATGTTGACACGATACTCACTTCCGTCGGAGACCATGTCTGCGACCGTGGTGGCGATAACTGGAGCCAGGATCTGGATGCGAACCTGCTTCGGCCGATCAACCTGAATGATGCCGGTCGTCTTGCGGTAATTCGTCAGAATGCCGGTCTTTCCCCCACCGGAAACATCGAGTTCCACTTTCGCGATCATCGTCGAAATGAGCTTGGCGCGTCTTTCCAGATCGGCCATCAGTTCGGTGCGGGTCTTGACCAATCCCGGGAGGATTTGCTGATCGACGGGAACCTGAGTCCGCCGCGAAAGACAACCCGACGAAACGGTAGTGGCGATCAAAATGATCATCAACAAGCGTTTGGCAGAAAAATCCATCAAGCCTCTAAGCTACCCATCCGGCGCCGCCGGGCGACCCAGTAGATGATGACCGTGGCAATAATAACGCCAGACATGACGATCCCGATTTTGCCGTAGTTTTCCTGGACGAACTTAATCGCGTCCGCGCCATATTCCACGGCAAGGAGCGCCTCCGAAAAATAGCGGATGCCGCGGCCAATGGCGACGGCAATCACGAATCGCGGCCAGCTGATGCCAAAGGCGCCGGCAGCCAGAACGAACACCTTGAATGGAGTGGGCGGCGGCAGGAGGGACGGTACGATGATGGCGAGCACTCCGTATTTGAAATACCACCGCCGGATCTTCAGGATTCGGTCGTCCGTAAATCGCCGCTGCAGAAGAGCCTCACCCCCCTTTTTTCCCACGAGGTATAACGCGTAGCAGCCGATGATCGAGCCGAGCATGGTGAGCGCGGCGTATTTCAGCGCGCTGGAATGGTCTTCGATCGCAAACGTCATCAGCAGAATGTCGTTAACCTCCGGCAGCGAAAGGAACGACGAATCCGCCATGGCAAGTACCATCAGACCGAACCCGCCGTATGGCAGTAACGCCGCTCGGAGCCAGACTGAAACGGAATGAAATAAAGGCATCAGAATGAATCCAACGGAGTGATATTCGTGGTTATACGAGGACCGATCCGCGAGACCAAAAAAATAACTGTACCACGCCAACGACGAGCGTCCGACCCTAAATTTGCTTAGAATAGAGCAACGCTGAGGAACCGACTATGAAACGCATTCTTTTTCTCCTGCTCGTTGCTTCCCTCCCGCTGATCGCCGCTCAGGAAATCAAAGATCCCGTCAAGGAAGCCGCCCGCAAGCGGGACAAACAATTTAAGGAAGACAATTACCGCGACCTGAAAGAAGCCTCTGCCGAATTGATGACCCTCAGCAAGGAACTCAACGACGAAGTCGAAAAGAGCAGCCAGGACAAAATCTCGGCACGAATCTTCGACAAACTCGACAAGATCGACAAAGTCAGCCGAAAAATTCGCGACAAAGCCCGCGGCCCTTACTGACCCCCCTGGCCGCGCCGATCAAATACTGTCGTGCTACCTCAGACATCGGCGCGGCAGGAGAGGTCGGCTGCCCGGCATCACACCAACTCCGATAAAATGTCGCGGCGGAGCTGTTGTTCGGTCTCTTCGGACAATTTGACGCCATTTTTTGTCAGATAAAACACGTCCAGAGCGCGGTGACCCTCCGTATTGATCAGCACGACTTCGATGTTGCAGCCATGACGGGAAATCAGGTTCGAAATGCGATACAGCAGCCCAAAAGCATCCGCGGCGACGATCTCCATGATCGAACATCGGCGGGAAAACTGATCTTCGAAAGTAATGCCGGTGGACACAGCACCGGCCCCTCGCTTTTTCTGGAACACGATGCTCGTGGTTTTACGCATCAGGAGCCGCGTCAGATCCGTTTTCCCTTCGATCACGTCATCCAGTACCTTTCTGCATCGATCGATCTCGGAGGGATTGATTTCGAACATACGGCCTTCGTCCTCGAACGTGATCAAATCGAAAATCGTGCCGTGGCTGTTTGAAAAGGCCTGACCGCGAAGAATATTCATCCCGAAGTACGCCAGAACTCCCGTGATTTTGGAAAACAGAAACGGGCGGTCCGCCGTCATCACGAGCATTTCGAACGAGTGTCCCCGGCGTGCGACATGCGAAATGACCGGTTGTATTGCCAGTTGACGTGACAGCATGAAATGCTCCGCGATCTCCGTCTTTGGAGTGTTCTTCAGATACCGCCGGGGAAAGCCGTCGAGAAAATCACGGACATCTTGAACGGGGATATCCGGCAGCAGCGCCGCAATCGCGGCGATATCGGTTTCCAATCCGGGTTGCTGCGTGTATTGATCGTCGGCGAGCCCCAGGGTAAGCCGGTTGTGGGTCTCGACATAAAGTTGCCACATCAGATCTTCTTTCCACGGCGTGAGCACTTCATTGTTGACGGCTTTGACATCGGCGTACGTGAGGAGCGTCAGCATTCGCAGGTTCTCGATACTGCCGACGAGATCCGCGAATTGCTCGATCACGGCCTCGTCGCTGATATCGCGCCGGAGAATGGTTTTGGACATCTCGAGATGATGCTTGATCACGAAGACCACCTGATCGGCATGTTCGTCCGGGATTTCGAGTTTGCGAAGGATGTCTTTGACCCCTTCCGTGCTCGGATGCACATGATTGCCTTCATCGTGCCTGTGAGCCTTGCCGATATCGTGGAACAGGAGCGAAAGCAGCAGCAGCTCGGGGTTTTCGAGTTCGTTCAGCAACATCCCGAACCGGTGATCGGCGGGAAGTTCCTCGATGTTGCGAACGGCGATCAAAGAGTGTTCGTCGACGGTGTACTTGTGAAAGAAATCGCGAATGACGCGGCATCGTATCTCTTCAAAGTCCGGGAAGATGCTGCCCAGCAGTCCAATTTCGTGCATCACCAGGAGCGTGTCGTAAATGCCGCGCCGATCCTTCATCATCTCCAGCACGGCGCGTCCGGCGCGAGGGTTGTTGGCAAGAGTGTCGCCGAGTGACGTAATGCGCCGCCTCATGCGTCCGAGGGTGGCCGGATCGATCTTGGCTTTGCGACGATGGGCGTCGGCAAACGTGTCGATCATTTCGAATGGATCCGGGAAGTCGGAGTCGACCGACATCCGATTCGGACTCCCAACGATCGCCTCTTCCCAAACGGTCGCGCACCGCAGCATTTCGGACGCATTCAAAAAATAATCCCGCATGAGGTTTTCAGCGGCTTCGCCATGTTTGGAGTCTTTGTAGCCGAGCCTGGATGCGATCTGTTCCTGAAACTCGTAAGACAGCACGTTGAAGTTCCGTCCGACGTGAAAGTGAAGGTAGTTGCGAAGGCAGTGGTGGAAGGCAAGCGCCTCGGCCGACACGCGGCCGCCGCTTGCGGTATTCCCGCCGACCGCCTTGCGAGCCCAATCGGACCAGTGGGCATCGCGAAGTCCGCCTGGAGCGTCCTTCAGATCCGGTTCGAGCTGGAATGGAGTGAACCCGAACCGCTCATACCGCTGACGCTTCATTTCGACGAGCGCCTTTAGAAATCGATCACGCGAGCGCCGCACAAGGTCCGGCAGGGTGCTCAATTCGAACTCACGAGCGGTTGACTCGCTGCCGGCAAGGAATCGAGAGTCGAGAAAGGCAGTATAGGATTCCATCTGCTGCTCTTCAAAGCCACGGAAGTCGGACGAATGGCGAATCTGATGGCCGACTCGGAACGGCAGATTCCAGAGCGGGTGCAGGATCGACTTGATCGTCTCTTCGTCGATTTGATCTTTGAAGAAGAACAGAAGATCAATGTCGGACTCCGGGTGCACCGTCTCGCGGCCGTAGCCCCCGATGGCGAATAAGGCGAAGCCGTCCGCCGGCTGATCCGCGGTTCTCCAGAACCCGCGAATCACGTCGTCCATTTTCTTGCTGATCGACCGCTCGACCGCCAGAAAACTGGGTGTCTCAAGAAATCGGATCTTCAGTTCGTCCAAAAACGATCGAATCTCTGCCTTCGTCATGACCGTAGGAGGCCCGGCCCCGGGCGCCGGTTACGCCAAACCGCATCGTATCATGCAGAAACCTGAGTCTTTTTGATCCCCAATCGGAACAAGAATTCCCGTGGAAGGCCGCTTAGTGGGCTGTTTCGTTAAAGATGCAGCATGGCAAGCACGTTGCTATACGTCCGGGCCCTTATGGCTGACGCGCCAGATCCGACTGAGCACGATCAAAGTTTCGCTGCCGAGGAGATCTTTCGTGAGCCCGCGTCATCGTTGAATATCGAGTTGACGCGGATTTCCGAAGAGATCCTTTCGATCAACTCCGGGTTCCAGGATCAGGTGAGGCGGGCACTTGAAGAGGTGCGTGATGCTGTCCGGGAGGAAGTGCAGAAAGAATTGAGCGCAGAACTAGAAAGACGAACAGAAAAATCGAAGGTTGTGCAGGCCGAAATCCAGCGCGTGATGATCGCCCTGGACGCCATCGCCGTGGAAATTTCAAAGATGATCGATGACCCCGCGGTGGAGCTCTCGCGCGTCATTCGAAGGAAATCACAGCAAGCCGAATTGAAGGCCTACCTCGAGGGTCTTCGCTTCGGAATCTGACTCATCCCCCTCGGCTCTCGAAAACCTATCCCGTAAAACTTTCCAGACTAAGCGGCCATCGAAGGGATTCTGCGGAACAACGTTCCGACAAGTCGTTGCAGCGCGTTCATCGGTTCGAAAAGCAACGACGCGATGGTTACGGGCGGAAGCGATGTGAACACCGCGTATCCCGGGCCAAATCGAAGTGCGACGGTGGTCAGCGAGGCGCTGCCTCCGGAGATCTGCATGGTTCCCGTCAACTTCGGCGCCGTCGGGAACACGTCTCCAATAAACTGGGCAAAGTGGTTGTTGGAACCGAGAGAACGTGTCGTCGTCGCCACTTGCTGGGCCATGGTGTTCAACAGCGTGAGCGTGACGGTGACCTGGGACGCCTGTGGATTGGCAAGCGCAAAACCCACGTCATAGTTGTTCAGTGTGTCGGCAAAGAGTATCTGTTTCGGAACCGCGGGCGACGCCGGCACGCCCGCTTCTCCCAGCAGATTCGTTCCGCTGGCGTCAAATTGGGAGAATATCGCGGTTCCATTGACGGTAGCGTTCGACTGTACGAGCGCGAATCCGCCCTGGTAATTACCGTCGCCGGTCGATACATATTTTTTTGAATAGCCGGCGGCAATTTGAAAGGGAATACTGTTCCCGCTGTTTGCCGTAGCACCGGTTTCGTCCGTGAGAACAATCGAGTTGAAGGCGGTTCCGGGCGACGGGAAGGTGGCCACCGCGGTCCCTGTATCTTGGAAGAAACTGATGGTCCCGCTGGCTGTTCCGCTTGCGGCAGGATTTGTAATAAAGATCGTCGTCCGCCATTTTACTACTCCACCTTGAAGACCATTTGCAACCTGTGGGAAATAAAATGTGGTTTGTCCGTACCCAATGGCAGCCACGGAGAGGATCAACATGACGCTGAGGCTCAGGCGTTTCATGAATATCTCCTGATAAGCGCTTCTTAGCGCGCCGGTCCTGGAATCGCTAAAGGCACTGGGGGTTGCCCGCCATAATTACCTAACTTCTGCCACTCGCGTTCCGCTTCTACCTTTTGACCCGTGCGAGTCAAAGCCACGGCGAGCAAATATCGCGCATCCCTAAAATCCGGACGCCAATCCAAAGCCGTTCGGAGCCGGGGGATAGCCTGATCGAACCGGCCGGAATTGAAGTGTACAACTGCAATGTTATATTGCGACGGCCAATGGTTCGGATTCAAGCGCAAAGTCGTTTCGAAAGCGCTGAGCGCCCGTTCGGTGTCGCCCAACAGCAGCAAGGTATTTCCAAGATTGTTCCATGCAGGCCAGTATTCGGAATCGAGTTCGATGGCCTTCCGGTAATAGTCGGCCGCGGCGACATAGCCACGGTTCGTTTGCTCGATCACACCCAGGTCGTAGTACGCTTCCAGGTAATCCGGACGCAACTCCACAGTCCGCTTGTACGCCGTCTGAGCACGAACGGGGTCCGACCCCATGTATGCGCCGCCCAGGTTGAACCACGCACGCGCCTTGTTTGGAACGTGCCGGACCGTGTCTTCCCAGAGACGAATGTCCGAGCCCCAGACTGTGCCGCGTTGGATTGTCACGATACACAGTGCGGCAATCAGCGGCGCGGCAATGAGGGCCGGTCTGCGGAGTTTGCCGATGACGGATGCGACAAAAACCGAAAACGCCAGCATCGGCAGATACAGTCGATGCTCAAACGCAGCATCCGCGCTGGGGATGATGCTCGACGTCGGTGTGAGGAGGACGAGGAACGCGAGGATCGCATATCCCGTGATGCGCAGTTTCTCCATACGCGCCAGCCAAACGCCGGCGATCAGCAAGCCGAGGAGGCCCGCGATGTGCGCCACTTCGAGAATCCCAACACGATGGACCCACGCAAAGTCATACTCGAGCGACTGCGGGAAAGGAAACACGAGCAGCCGAAGGTATGTGTAAATGACGCGCGCCTCAGTCAGGAAGTAAGAAACCGGCGACACCTTCGAGGCGGCACCAATTCCCACGGTTGATTCGTCGCGGTATGCCAACAACGCCAATGCGAGCGCTGCCATCGCAACGGCGAAGACAAACAGCTTCGCGACAAAACGGTACCCGAGCCCGGCGAGTGGGACATCTTGATGCGTGCCCCACTCGCTGCGCTCGGGTACTGCCGCTTCGCGGGTACCCATGCCAACGAGTAATGAGAGCAGGACGGGGATTGCGATTGCGGATTCCTTGGACTCAAAGGCAGCGATAAAAAACAAGACCATCAGCCATCGTCGATTCCTGAACAGCGCAAGCAGCGCCAGCAATGAAAAAAAACACGCCAACAGTATCGAGCGCTGATACACGTACATGACGGGTTCGGTTTGAATCGGGTGCGCGAGAAACACCGCCGCGGCGAGGACCGCCATTCGGCGATCCACAAGTCCAGACAGAATCACGAAGAACAGAATGCTGTTCGCCACGTGAAGCGCGACGTTGACCAGGTGATAGCTGGTTGGGTTATTACCCGTCGCCAAATGGTTCAGATAAAAACTGAAGAATGTCAGTTGACGCAGATGGAGGGGATTCAGAAAGTGACGCCACGCCGCCGGATTCGCAATATTCACGTCACCCGTGATCAACGCATCATCGAAATGAAATGGGTCGTCGATGGACTGCCCGAACAGCACGAATCCGCCCAAAGCCAGGCCAATCGCGACTTTGAGGAGATTGTCTCCGTTCATGGCGTTTGTTATAGTCCGGCCCGATTATATGCGCATCGCAATCGTTCATGATTGGCTTAATGGAATGCGCGGCGGCGAAAAGGTTCTTGAGGCGCTTCTTCAGATCTTCCCTCGACCGACCATATTCACTCTGTTTCACGAACGCGGAAAAGTTTCGCCGTTCATCGAATCGCACCGGATCGTCACGTCGCCGCTGGATCGCGTTCCCGGCATTTACCGGTTCTACCGGAATCTCCTGCCGTTGTTTCCGAAAGCCATCGAATCGCTCGACGTGACGGCGTTCGAACTTGTCATCAGTTCCAGTCACGCCGTCGCCAAAGCGGTGCGAAAGGCCGGCGAGGCGACGCACATCTGCTATTGCCACACGCCGATGCGATACATCTGGGATGCCGAGGCGGATTACGGGATGAATCGCGCCAGACGCGCGGTCTTCCGAGTCTTTCGAGAGCGATTGAGGAATTGGGACCGCCTCACGGCGAAAGGCGTGGATCAGTTCATCGCGAATTCCCACTTTGTGCAGGAGCGCATCCGGCGATATTATGGCCTTGAATCAGTAGTCGTTCCTCCCCCAATCGACACCGATTTTTTCAGCCCGTCTCCATCGCTTGAACGCGACGACTTTTACCTGACGGCGGGCGCTCTCGTTCCGTACAAGCGATTCGACGTTGTCGTCCGCTCGTTCAACCGGCTGGGCAAGCGTTTGATCGTGGCAGGAACAGGGCCGGAGCTTCGAAGTCTGCGGTCTGTGGCATCGTCGAACGTCGACGTGCGCGGCTGGGTCTCGAACAATGAATTGCGCCGGCTTTATCGAACTGCAAAAGCGTTGGTCTTCGCCGGCCGTGAAGATTTCGGAATGGTGGCTGTTGAAGCGCAATCCTGCGGATGTCCTGTCATTGCCTACGACGACGGAGGACTTGCGGAAATAGTTCGTGATAGCGTAAATGGATTGTTATTCAAAAGCCGGAACGAACAGGACGTGATTGACGCCATCGAGCGGTTCGACCGAATGAAATGGCCGCCCGAGCAAATCACGCAGGGAGTGGAGAGGTTTTCCAGTGAAGCATTCAAGTCAACGATCAAGCACATCCTTGAAAGCCACGTCCCAGGCGTTGCGCGCAATCGCGCCGGCCAAACCGCATGATTCTGTCGGCACGCTGCGCGGTTCCCTGAAACGAACTGCGGACGTTGTTCTTTCCGCCTGCGGCCTGGCACTGCTGTCGCCGGTCACGGCCCTGATTGCGGCCGCAGTCAAGTACTGCGACGGCAGTCCGGTCCTTTATCGGCAGAACCGCGTCGGGTTGAATGGACGTGAATTCACGATCATCAAGTTCCGGTCCATGCATCTCGATGCCGAGGAGCACCTCGGCCCGGTCTGGTCCGTACCGAACGACCCGCGCTGCACACGGCTCGGCTTATTTTTGCGAAGATATGGCCTCGATGAACTCCCGCAACTCTGGAACATTTTGCGCGGCGACATGAGTCTGGTGGGTCCTCGGCCGGAAAGGCCGGAGTTCACTCGCGAATTTCGAATCGAGCACCGGCACTACGACGTCCGTCATTCGGTTCGGAGCGGACTCACCGGATACGCTCAAATCCACGGCTGGCGGGGATACACGAGTGTCGAAGAACGCTTGCGGCACGATCTTTATTATGTGCGCAATTGGACTCTGCTTCTGGATATCCAGATTCTCTTCGGAACGCTACTTCACGGCTTCAGCGAACGAACGCGGCACGGCGCATAACCGGAGAAGACTGAATATCACCTGCGCAATTCCCCGATTTCTGACTTTTCGCAGGTGATCGTGTCGGTTTTGACCCGCCGTTCCCGCCTCCTCAGCTAGAGCGCTTCATCTGCGCTTACCAACAACCTTCAAACCATTCAGGAGAAGCCACAATGAACCGGACACTTTTGCGACCGCTTGTCGTACTGATGGCATTCGCCCAAACCCTGTCGCCAGTTGCCTTGTTCGCACATGGAACCATCGCATTCGGCACACCCGACGTTATCCACGCGTGCAAGAACGCGGGAACGGGAATACTTCGAAAGATCGATTCTGGAAACTGTTCAGCTGCCGAGGAGGTGGTGCATTGGAACATTACGGGCCCAACCGGCCCAACTGGACTGACAGGCCCGCAAGGACCGGCAGGAGCCAAAGGCGACACGGGTCCGGCCGGACCGACCGGCGCCACAGGTGCGCAAGGACTTCCTGGTACCGCCGGCCCCCAGGGTCCGGCCGGCGCGACAGGACCGCAAGGCCCTGCAGGTGCTGCCGGGCAACAGGGCCCCGCAGGTTCTTCCGGTCCGCAGGGACCGGCAGGTCAGGCGCTCTCGGGACTCCAACAGCTCGACGGGATTGGATGCGTCCGTGAAGGATTTGCGGGCATTGTCAGTCTCAGATTAAGCATTGCCACGGGAAATGCCATCCTGACTTGCAACGTGAATGCAACTCCGGCGACTCTCTCGGCCAACCCGATCACACCTCCGTATCTCACGGTGCTCGCTCAAACGGTAACGGTGACGATCACCAACACCGGCCAGCTGTCTACAGGACTCCTGACTGACGGGCTTTCGTTTCCACAGGGACTGGCTTTGATCACCATCGTTTCGGACAGCTGCAGCGGTCAGTCGTTAGCCGGCGGGCAAAGCTGCGCCATCGGACTGCAAAGCACCAACAAGAATGTGATCCAGGCCCCACTGGGTTCCCTGGTGGTGGTGGCAGAGTCTGGAGCAACCGTCAGCGTATACCTGAGGGCGGGTTGCACGACTGAACTGTGTTTGTAGGCCGATTCAAATTCCATGGCCGCAAACGTAAGGCTAGAATGAATTCCCATTATGAAAGTCAACGTTCATGCCGCCTGCATTCTCGGAACGATTTTCCTGTCCCTTGCCACAACCACCGCGCAAAAGCGTGGCAGCACGGGGACCGAGTGGCTATATCCGGCAGGTGATCCAGGCGGCATGCACTACTCCGTTTTGAGTCAGATCAATCGATCGAATGTCGGTCAGCTGAAGGTCGCCTGGTCGTGGAAGACCGGTGAGGAACCCGTCGGTGGAACGGTTGCGGGAACTTTCGAAGTCACGCCGCTCATGATCAATGACGTCGTGTATCTGAGCACGCCCTACAATCGCGTCATCGCACTCGACGCCAATACAGGCGAAAAAATCTGGGACTACGATCCGCGCGCTTACGACGCGGGACAACCGCCCAACGGGACCGGGTTCGTTCATCGCGGCCTGGCAACATGGACCGACGGACGTCAACGGCGCATCTTCATCAACAGCCGATGGCGCCTTATTGCCGTCGACGCGGAAACCGGCAAGCCGATTTCGAGCTTCGGTGAAAACGGCGAGATCGACCTCACTCGGGATCTGCTTTGGCCGGTCAACAATCTGCATTACACAAACACGTCGCCGCCGGTTGTTTACAAAAACCTCGTGATTCTTGGAAACGGCGTCGCGGATCGGCTGGTGTACAAGAAAGATCCTCCGGGCGACATTCAGGCTTTCGATGTGCGAACAGGCAAACGTGTTTGGAAGTTCAATCCGATTCCGCAAAAAGGCGAATTCGGAAACGATACGTGGGAGGACGGCGCCGAGACCTATACGGGCCACACCAATGCGTGGGCGCCGATCACAATCGACGATAAACGCGGACTCGTTTACATCCCGTTTGGCACGCCGAGCAACGACTATTACGGCGGTGCGCGAAAAGGAAACGGACTGTTTGCCGAGTCGCTGGTCTGTCTGGATGCAAACACGGGAAAACGGGTCTGGCATTTCCAGGCAATCCATCATGGCCTTTGGGATTACGATCTGGCGTCCCCGCCGACGCTGGGAACCGTTCGGATCAACGGCAAAAGCGTCGACATCGTTGCCGCTGCGAGCAAAACCGGTTTCCTTTTTGTATTCGATCGCGTCACCGGCAAACCGATCTGGCCGATCGAGGAAAAGCCGGTCCCGCAAAGCGACGTGCCGGGCGAGAAGAGTTCAGCGACCCAACCGTTTCCGACCAAGCCGGCTGCGTTCGCGAAACAGGGGATCACGGAAGACGACGTCATTGATTTCACGACCGAATTGAAAAGCGAGGCGCTTGCCGAATTGAAGAAGTATCGCTTTGGTCCGCTGTTCACGCCTCCTTCCGTCGACGGCACCATCGTCATGCCCGGCAACATCGGCGGAGGCAATTTCGGCGGCGGAGCTTTTGACCCGGACACCGGTATCATTTACATCAAAGCAACGAACTCCGCGAATCTGATCCGTGTTTCAAAACCCGCGCCGGGTGAAGCCGAAGCGGACTACTGGCGTTCGGGAACGGTGAATATCGGAGTCCATGGTCTGCCGATCCACAAGCCGCCATACGGCACTTTGACCGCGATCAACCTCAACACGGGCGATCACGTGTGGCAGATCCCGATCGGCGACACTCCGAGCGTTCGAAACAATCCTCTCCTCAAAGGCATCGCACTTCCGGAGAAGCTTGGAGCCGCGGGCGCACCGGGTTCGATCGTGACTCGAGGCGGCATCGTTTTTTCCACCGGCGGTGATTCGAAGTTGTTCGCGGTCGACAAAACAAACGGCAAGCTGCTGTGGGAAGGCGATCTGGGCGAGCGGAGCAATGCCACGCCGATGACTTACCAAACACGCTCGGGTAAACAGTTCGTTGTCATCGCCACCGGTGCCGGCGCGAAGGCGGTTCTGATCGCGTTCTCGTTGTGAAGGTGGCGGCACGAATCCCGTCGAGTGCGCTCCGGGTTCTGACAGTTTGGTCGAGCCTACAGTGGCGGCAAAACGTGCGGAACCCGGAGCGCAGCGACGGGCTTCGTGCCGGCAGTCTCACTCCGAGCGAAGGCATTCCATTGGATCAATTCTGGCGGCACGCCTGGCAGGAATGCCCCCGGCAATCGCGGCGACAAGCATCAATGCGAGTGATGCAATCGCGATCGTCGATGGATCTTCAGGCGTCAGGCCATAGAGCATCGCCGCGATGTATCGTCCGGTGGCGATGCTCACGGCGCCGCCGATCACGAGACCGAGAATGACGAGTACTGCCACATCGCGCAGAACAAGCCACACCAGCGATCCCGGTGATGCCCCCAGCGCCGCGCGAATGCCGATCTCGGCGCGGCGCCGCGAAATCGAATAGGACACCAGGCCCGCAAGGCCGACAGCGGCCACCGTCAACGCGAGCACACCGAAGAGTGCGGACAGAGTAGCCATCAACCGTTCCTGAACAAGCGAATCTTTTATTTGCGATTCCAGCGTCCGATAAGTAATCGGAATATCCTTGCTGATTCCTCCCAACGCACTCGTGATCGAAGCAGAAAGCGCCGCGCCTCCGGCCCCCTTCACCACAAGCGTTGTCGCGAGCCCCGGCGGATTGTTCTGAAGGAACGGCCGATAGGCGGTCGGAGGAATATCGTCACGGACCGTCCGGTACCTGGCGTCTCGAGCCACACCGATGATCTCGACAGACTTCCATTCATTGCCGGCCTGCCTCGCGCGGTAAGTCAAACCGATCGGATTCTTGCCGCCGTAGAAACGCTTGACGGCCGTCTCATTGATGATCGCAACACTCGGCGAGTCCTTGCCGTCGCCGGAGTTGAAGTCGCGGTCCGCGATGATCGGTGTTTCCATCGCGCTCAGATAACCGGGACTGACATAGTTCAGGAAAAGCGTACTGTCGCGAGGAGACGCAGGCTTGTACCCATCGACCTGAATGATCGTATTCCAGGTCGATCCGGAGATCGGCGTGTTCACGCTCATCGCCGCCTTCTGCACGCCGGGGACGGCGCGAACCGTCTCGAGCAAACGCTCAAAGAACGGCGCCCTTTGTTCCTGCGACTGCACGGCCCGTCGAATATCGACGTTCACGAGCAGAACGTTCGTCGTACTGAACCCTGGATTGAGATGGCTCAGTGTACGGTAAGTCCGGAGGAAGAGGGCAGCGCCAATCAGCAGCGTGAGAGAAAGACCCACTTGCACCGCAACCAGCCAGCGACTCGCGCCAACGCGCCCTTCCGCCCCAACAACACTGCGTGACATTTGCCGGAGCGTCTCCGCCGGCGACCGGCGTGTGGTACGAACAGCCGGAAAAATTCCGAACAAGATTCCCGTCAGGACACCGACAGCCGCCGTGAAACCGAGAACGCGCCAGTCGAGACTGAGATCCAGAAATGGGCGCGTTGTTGCCGTTGCAAGCTGTGAGACCAGAATCCGGCTGGCCCATTGCGCCACCAGAATGCCGGCCACGGCACCCAGCAACGCGAGCCCCACGCTTTCCACCATCAATTGACGCAACAAGCGAAACCGCGAAGCGCCCATCGAAACTCGAACGGCAATCTCCTTGCTTCGAGCTGTCGACCGCGCCAGCAGAAGATTGGAGATGTTCGCACACGCCACCAGCAACACCAGCCCCACCACGGCCATCAGAACGTACAACGCTTGAGAGTAACGAATGCGAAGTCCGGACTGGCCGTTGCTCGCCTCGTTCAGCACGAAGGAATTCGTCAAATAGTCCTTCAGAGACTCCGGTGGCCAGTCGGGTGGTATCGTCGCCTCGCGAATAGCCGGCTGAATGGCACGCAACTGCGACTGCGCTTCCTCTCGTGATGAGCCTGGCTTCAATCGTCCGATTATCGTCAGCCACCAACTTGATCGCTGATCCAACTGACTCCCCGCTCCACGGAGGATAGCTTCTGCGCAAATCGGAGCCACCATGTCAAACTGGCGGCCAACATCGACGCCAAAGAAGGAAGGCGCGGTCACGCCGATCACATTGAAGGGATGACCATCGACGGCAACAATTCTTCCGATGGCGTTGGCGGGTGCGCCAAACTCCGCGGAAGCGAATCCGTAGCTGATCACGGCAACCGGACCGTCCGGTCCGCAGCCGCGATGATCGTCTTCCAGAGTAAACGTCCGTCCCGCCAGAGCCTTCACGTGCAGAACATCAAAAAAGCCGCCGCTGGCCAGCATTCCGTTCACGAAGCGCGTTTCCCCGCCGGACGACAGATTGAAACGCTGATTAGCCCACGCCAAAACGCCATCGAACGCGGGCTGGTGGTCGCGAATCTGTTCCCAGATCGGGTTGGTGAAGGCGTTGTTGCCCGCGGGGCCCTCGCTCACCATCATCAACTGCTCCGGGTTTTCGACTGGAAGGGATTTCAGCATGACCGCATTGAGCAAACTGAAGATCGCCGTACTCGCACCGATTCCCAGGGCAAGCGAAGCCACGGTCACGACGGCAAAAACAGGCGCCAGGCGAAGCGATCGAATGGTGAAACGAACGTCATGGGCAAGCGAATCCAAAAGACGCGTCATCGGCGGTGATCTCCTTGCGGATACCAGACGTCTGATCCGCCGAAAGCGTTGGCCGACGCTCCTCGAGTGAGAGAAACGTCACGAAGCCCGTCGCTGCGCTCCGGGTTCTGCGGGTTTTCGCAGTAACTTACAGAACCCGGAGCGCAGCGACGGGCTTCGTGACGTTTCCTAATAGGGGAGCATCGAACCCGGGGATGGGTCCCCGGGTTCGCGAGAGTGGATCTAGAAGTTAAGCTGCATGGCCAGCTTGAACATTCTCGGGCTGAGAATCGCGCTGGGATTGAGGTATGTGTTTTGAGCCGTGCCTGTGATGTTCGTACTCCGCGCCGTCACTGTGTCGGAGTTCATAAGGTTGAAGATCTCCATTTTCGGTGAAATCCTCAGACCCTTTTCGGCCATACGGAATTCACGGCCAATCGACAAATCCAGCAACTGGACATCCGGTTTGGAAGTGTTGCCGCGTAACGCGGTATTTACCGTCAGTGAGGTAGCGGTAAGCCCTGCAACACAGAGCTGTATCGCGCTGCAGCTGGTATTCTTCTGAATGGTATAAGTCGGCAGTTCGGGCGTTCCGGAGAAGCGCGAAAAACTCGTCGCAAGTTCGAAGCCGAGCGGAGCCCGATAAATGCCGGAAGACTTGAAGCTCCATGGAATGTTCACGGACGTTGGGCCGCCCGCGAAGATGTTTAGGTTGGGATTGTCTCTTCGGTAAGGCACACGGGACTGATCGGAACCGTAACTCAGGCCGCCCGCCACCTGCCACCGGCTGCTCATCCGCTTATTGACGGTAATGTCCAAACCATTAAACCACTCGCCGCGATCGGAGTGATTGGCGGTCAACTGGCATTTGTTTAGCGTTGCTGGCGACACGAAGCCTGTGCACGTCTGGAGCGTCTGCAGTGCCGATTTGATGTTGTAGATTTTCATCGGCTGAGCGGCGAAACCAATGTCGGGATTTGCCGGCAAGGTCACATCGATCGGATCATACGACGCTTCATTCAACGCGATGTTTTCGCTTCCCATGGTCCGCCACAAATCGCGGTGGATATAGGTCGCCGCGACGACGACACCGCCGGGAAATTCGCGCTGCACTCCGATGTTGTATTCCACACTGTAGGGCCGTTTCAGATTCTTGTCGTAAAAGTTGTTGGTGTTGAAGTCCCAACCCGTACCGTTGGAAGTGGTTCTCGTGACGAAGTTGTAAGCGATCTCCGACGGTTGCGGCAGCAAATCCTTGTTGGCATCGGTCCACGTGACAGCATTCGAAGCGGTACCGTACGGATTCACCAGGTCCGGATAACCGGAGGCAAGCCCCGTGTGATAAACGTTTGCCGATCCCTTGATCGCCATCTTGCCGTCGCCCGTCACGTCATAAATAAAAGAGAACCGCGGGGCGGTCGAGAAGAGGGTGGGAATGTCCGGGTCCCTGATCTCCTTAAAACATTGTCCGGGCACGAACAGGGTATCCGGCTGGCACTGCGGAGGGACCCATGCATTGAGTCGATCGAACCGAATTCCAAGATTCAGGGTGAGTCTGCGCGTGACGGACCATTTGTCCTGCGCAAAGAATCCGTGCTCCTGCAAAAACGAATGCGGATCGCTTGGATAGTTGTACAGCGTTACCTGATTTCCGGTGACGGTGCCATCCGCTGCCGTGTTGTACCGCGCGGAAAACGGCCCGGGAAGAGGCGCCTTGGTCGGATCAACGACGGACCACGTTCTCGTGTGAGTAAAAATCCTGTTCAGTTGATATCCAAACTTCAAGTCGTGAGCGCCTGCGAAGTAGCTCACATTGTAGTTCGACGAAAGCCGGTACTGCGGCTGACTGCTGTAGTTGGTGTTCATCACCGTCGAGGCACCGGTGGCTTGATCCGTTTTCGGGAACAACCCTTTCGCTGCGGCGGCGAGCGCGTCGGGCTTGGGAAGGTATGGACTCGGACCAACCTGCAGGCTCACTCCCGCATCCGCAATGATTCGCGACGACAGGGTGCTCGTCCATTTCAACTGGTGAATGTCCGCCCACTGGTCCTGAAAACGCGACGCGGCGTCTTCCTGAAACGTTGCGGTACGGCGATGAAAACGATATTTCAGGTTGCGGCTGTAAGTGTAGTGAAGCTGGCTCTTGGGAGTCACCTGATACGACAGCTTGACGGTCCCGTTCGTGATGCGATTGTCGTCAACACCCTGTGTCCCGTTCGGATTGTAGTTCCCGAGAACGAATTGGTTCAGGGACGAAATCTTAAATGTGCTCGTGAACCAGAACTTGTCTCGCACAACCGGACCCGACAAACTCGCGGCTGTGTCGAAGAGACTTTGAATCTGCTGGCCTGGCCGGATATTCGGGTTGGCCGCCAGAACTACCGCGGGTATCTGTTTCGCCAGATTCGTCTTGAGTGCGGATGATTTGAGGTTATCCGCCTGCAGGGACTGGTTTGTGCCGGTGAACATGAATGAGCCGTGGAACTTGTTCGTTCCCGTTTTGGTCACCATGTTCATGACCACGCCGCCCTGCCGGTTTTCAGCGGAGATGTTGCCTGTCTGATAATTCACTTCTTCGAACATGTTGGGATCGAAGTAAACCATCACGGTTCCCGCGCCGCCGGCCCAGGCCACGTCGAGCCCATCGATCGCGTATTTGTTATCGGCGCCGCCACTCCCATGCACTGTCGGTGTGTATTGTTGGAAGGACTGGTTGCCGCCCACATCGTATGTGGTCACGTTCACTCCGGGCACGGTGCGTCCGATGGACCACAGGTCATGGCCGGTGGGAAGTTTGTCGAGAGTTGACCGATCCAGCACGGACTGGTTCAAGGCCGAAGTGGTATCCAGAAGCGGTGACTCACCCGTTACGGTAACCGCGTCCGACACGTTGCCGACTTCAAGCGAGAAGTCGGCACGCACAGTCACATCCGCATTGACCGTCAGATTCTCCAGACCCGATGGTCTGAACCCCGCCAGTTCTGCTTTCACGCTGTATTTGCCCGGCACCAGTCGCGTGAACTGATAGGTGCCTCTTTCATTCGTTACGGCTTCCTGATTACCGCCGATGACTCCGGGACTCGACAAAGTAACCGTTACTCCCGGAATGATCGCTCCCGACGGATCCTTAACCGTGCCGGCGATTGAACCTGTCGACAATTGGGCGAATGCCGCCGTCGCCATACACAAGGATAGAATTAGTAAGAAACAGATCTTCCTCGCACTCATCTTGATTAACCCTCCACAACATGCATTTATTGGCAGTCGTTGCCTGTTGGCGCCATCCTGGCCTGGTTCCCGGGCAGCGAACTGCCTTTCTATGGGGTGAGGGAACATATTACGGAATCGGTCTTAGCAACCATCTTGCTGTTTTGCGCGTAACTTATAACCGAAACATATGATATTCAACAGAAATGTAATCGGAGACAAACGTTTAACAAAACGCATGCGCAAGCTCGATGAGAACATCACGGCACGTCAGAACGTCCGCCTCGAGAACATACTCACGAATGCTATGAAGGCCCGCCCCACCGGGACCGAAAACAACCGACGGGATTCCCGCTTTGCCGAGCACGGCGGCATCGGTCCAAAAGGTGACACCTCCCCGTTCCGTCTTTTTGCCCTGCCGGGCCAGCGACTCCTCGATCAACTGCGGTAGTTGGTGTCCGGATGGAGTCTCGTAAGGCGGACGACCGAAAACGAACCGAGCCGAGGCTTTGAATTCAGGATCCTCTTTGACGAGATCGCTCAGAATGGCTTCGACCTCCTTAACGGATCGGCCTTCCGGTTCGTCCGTGATCGTTCGCCGCTCGACTTGTAACGAACAGGTATCCGGATAGGTACTCAGTTCGCGGCCGCCATGGATTAACGATGCATGGAGCGAAGCGGTTCCGAGGATCGGATGCGGGTGGCGATGCTGCAAGGCCTGGTCCAGTTTTTCCAGACGTGAAAGGATGCGGCCCATTCGCATGATGGCATCCCGCCCTTCAAGCGGACGGCTTCCATGAGCGGCAACACCCTCGGTTGTGATTTCCACCCATTCGAATCCCTTGTGACCGACAGCGATCTTCATATCCGTGGGCTCGCCGACAACCGCGGCATCCGCCTTCCATTGGGTCACCAGCGCATCGGCGCCGATGCTTCCGTACTCTTCGTCGATAACTGCGGCAAGAATGACGCGGCCGGCCTTCAGTCCGTTCTTCGCGATATGCAGCACCGCGGCGATCATCGCGGCCAGCCCGCCTTTCATGTCCTGGGAACCGCGGCCGTAAATCCGGCCGCCGGACCGGACGGGATCGAACGGCAACGAATAACCCATCACGCCGACGGTATCCATGTGGCCGCACAGCATGAGAGAACGCCCCTGTCTTGAACCTTCGAGGACTCCGATGACGTTCATCCGCCCCGGCGCTACTTCCTGCACTTCGACGTCGATGCCGCCGGTTCGAAGCATTTGGCCCACAGCACGCGCGATCTCCGACTCTCCTCTGGCACCGGGAACGAGCGACGGGTTGACCGAATCGATCGCAATCAGGTCGCGGAGGAGTTGAATCGTCGTGTCGGCCATGGGGTCAACCTCCGATTTATCAAAGTAACTTTGCCAGCCGATAGCCCGCCCAGATGCCCACGATGCCCCCGGCAAGCGAAAGCAGTATTCCGGATATCGAGAGCATGTCATCGCCCCACAGCGTTGGCAACAGTCCGCCAACCGTCGAACCGATGAAGAAGCCCAGCCAGATAAGTTTCCTGCTGCTCATGATCGAATGCTTCGCATGCTACTATTTTTCGATACGAATTCGATCAGAGTCGATGCGGATGGCTTCCAATTGCGGTTGGCACGCCTGCCAGCGGAGGTCGGCGCGGATATCGGTTAGCGTATAATCCTCGGTGCTATGGTCATACAGCAACGGACCGAACTCGGTCGAATTCGAATTCTTTATTTTCTGGCTCTCATTCTCGCGATCGCCGTCCTGATTATCGTCGCTTCGGAATACTCCGCGGCCGCATCCATTACCCAGGGACTGCTTCTTGCTGCGGGTCTCGCAGCCGGCGGAGCGATCGCGCTGGTGGTCATCCAGTTTTATTCCTTTCCCAAACGCAGCCACGCGCTGCTCATTCAGCGCGAAGGCGACATCATCATCGCAACGAACGCCGTTCACGAAGGCTTCAAGCTGCGGTTCCTCCGCGATGTTCTCAGCGAAAACGTGTTCTCGTTCAGCGATGAAGATCGTGAAAAATACAAAACACTCGAACAGGACGGCTACTACCCCGCGATGATCGTTCGCAATGTCCGCAAGGTGCTCCTGCTCAGGCTCTGCACGATGATGTTCGATGACGTTTATTGTGTCGACGGCACAAACCGCTGGGAACATCACGACAGTTCGAGCACTCCCGAGCCGTCGTTCCACAAGCGCGAAATGCCTCCGCTGCGGCTGTGGAAGCAAATATCTTCTTGACGCCGCCCAGCACGATCGCGTAGCTTTTCTTTCGAACAATTAGTACGTGGCGATTTAAAGGCAACTTGCTCCACGTAAAAAACTGCTAAACAGCTCGCGAAGGTTTTCAGAAAGCCCCGTGCCGTTTGGCACGGGGCTTTTGGTTTTTAGGGCCCTTTGTCGACGCTGTTGTTTTTCAAAAGGAGTTATCGAAATGAGCTTCGTCAAGGGTCTGAAGTGCCGCGAATGCGGACAGGAATATCCCGCCAAACTGCAGGCAGGTTGTGAAGAGTGCTACGGCCCACTGGAAGTCGACTACGACTACGAGGGCATCCGCCGTGTTCTTTCCCGCCAAACCGTCGAGCTTCGTTCAAAGTCCATATGGCGCTACCGCGAATTGCTTCCACTCGAAGCCGAACCCGTGGTCGGACTTGGAACCGGTGGAACTCCGCTCGTCCGCGCTGAACGGCTCGGGCGTCTGTTCGGAATCGATAATCTTTATCTCAAGAACGATGCCGTCAACTCGCCGACCTTGTCGTTCAAGGATCGTGTGACAGCGGTTGCCATCAACAAGGCATTAGAGTTCCGGCTCGAAGCTGTAGGATGCGCCTCGACAGGCAACCTTGCCAACTCCACTGCGGCCAATGCAGCGGCGGCGGGACTGCCGTCGTTCATTCTTGTGCCCGAGAGTCTCGAGCCATCCAAAATTACAGCGACACAGATTTACGGATCGAGGCTGGTAAAAGTCCGCGGGAATTACGATGACGTGAACCGGCTGTGCGTGCAGATTGCCGATCGGCATCCATGGGGGCTCGTGAACGTGAACCTCCGGCCGTTTTACGCGGAGGGTTCGAAAACATTCGGATACGAAATCGCGGAACAACTGGGCTGGAGAGCGCCCGATGCCGTCGTCGTCCCGATGGCGGGCGGCGCGTTGATTTCCAAAATTCACAAAGGTCTGAGCGAGCTCGGCCGTCTCGGGTTTCTCGAGAACGAGGCGCTGACGCGGATCTTCGGAGCTCAAGCGGAGGGATGCAATCCGATCGTCGACGCCGTCAAGCGGAAGACTCGCGATATTCGACCGGTCAAACCCAACACGATTGCGAAGTCCCTCGCGATCGGCAATCCGGCGGACGGCTATTTCGCAGCCGGGTTGATCGCACAGACCGGCGGCTGGGCCGAGGATGTGACCGACGAAGAAATCGTCGCCGGCATTCGATTGCTTGCCGAAACGGAGGGCATCTTTACGGAAACGGCGGGTGGCGTCACCGTGGCCGTCACCCGGAAGCTCACGGCCCAGGGCCGAATTCGGCAAGGCGATCTTACCGTGCTCGCCATTACGGGAAATGGATTGAAGACTCAGGACGCCGTCCAGCTCGAAGAGGCCCCCGTTATTGAACCGAAACTTGCCGCGTTTGAAGCGGTGATCAGCGCCGTCGCCGCGGGCGCTGTTGCATAGGAGTTAACGATATGTCGCAAAAAGTTGTCATTCCGGCACCGTTACGCAAATACACGCGGGGCGAAGAACTCGTGGAGTTGAACGCCAGCACCGTACAGGGAGTCATTGACGCACTGGATTCGAGGTTCCCCGGCATCCGGGGCGGCGTTTGCGAGGCGTCCGGTTCTCTTCGCCGGTTCATCAATATCTATGTCGACGGTGAAGACGTCCGTTTCCTCAACGACCTCGCAACCCCGGTCCGTGACGGCGCCGAAGTTGCCATCATCCCCGCGATCGCCGGCGGGTTGCGCTGACAGAAGAAAATCGGGGACTCACCACAGAGACGCAGAGTCTCTGCGCCTCTGCGGTGAGTACTGCCCCTGATTTTCTCCCCCGGTTGGCTCTGCTTCACGGCTGTGATATCTTCCGAGTTTTCCTTAGAGAGGCAAATTCCCTTATGAGTAAAGCAAAATTGTTCCCCGTTACTGTTGTGGGTTCGTGGCCCCGGCCGGCCTGGCTGGTGCAGGCATTGCGAAAACGCCAAAACGGCGAGATCACTCAAGCCGAGTTCAACCAGATTGCCGATGATGCGGTGCTCGCGGCGATCAAATACCAGGAAGACGCGGGAGTCGACATCGTCGCCGACGGCGAAGTCCGCCGCGACAATTTCTACTCCTTCGTGACCGAGAAACTTTCCGGCATCAAGCTGATGAAGCTTTCCGAGCTGATGGATTACGTCAAAGATCGCGCGGGCTTTGAAGAAATCCTGCGTGCTTCCGATGTTCCGTCGTTTGCGATCAAGAGCCCGATCGCCATCGACAAAGTCCGTGAAACCGGCGGTCCCGCGGGCATCTCACTCGATGAATACGATTTCCTCAAGGCGCATACGACTCGTCAAACCAAGATCCCTTTGCCGGGTCCGTATCTCCTGACCCGTTCCGCGTGGTTCGAAGGGCTTTCCGACAAGGCTTATCCGACTCGAGAAGATCTTGCCAAGGATGTCGTGAAAATCCTCCGCAAGGAAGTTCTCGAATTGAAAAAGCGTGGCTGCGACTTCATTCAGTTCGATGAACCGTCGCTGACGCAGGTTGTCTACGGCGACGAAGCCGAACAGACCTTCATGTGCGCTGCGCTCGGAACGCGTCGAGATCCCGGTGAGGAACTCGAATTCGCCGTGAGGCTGATGAATGAAACAGTCGAGGAAATTGACGGTGTTCGGTTCGGCGTCCACATTTGCCGCGGAAACTGGAGCCGCAAGGAAGACGTTTTGCTCAAGGGAAACTACGGTCCGCTCCTTCCGTGGCTGATGCGGATGAACATCGACCAGCTGGTGCTCGAAATGGCAACGCCCCGCGCCGGCGAGATCGACGTGTTCAAGGAATACAAGAACCAGAAAGAACTCGGACTGGGTGTGGCCAATCCCCGCACCGACAACATCGAAGACCCGAAGGCGATTGTGCAAAGCGTGCGCCGTCTGCTCGAGTTTTACGATGCCGACAAAATTTTCCTCAATCCGGATTGCGGCTTCGGCACGTTCGCCGAGCGCTGCGTGAACACACCGGACATCGCGTACAAAAAACTGCAAAGCGTGGCGAAAGCTGCCGAAATCCTTCGTAAGGAAAGCTGATGAGCGGAGCGAGCGAAGCGCGAGCCCGGCAGGGCGAAGCAGTAAATCAAATGTGAGCCCGACAGGGCGAAACCAGTAAGTGATGAGCGGAGCGAATGTGAGCCCGACAGGGCGAAACCAGTAAGTAAGGAGGTCGCATGGCTAAGGAAGAAAAGGAACTGAATGGACTGCGTCCGCACAAAATCCGGGAGATCCTCGACTCGATGCGCGACAACCCCGAGGTCCTGAAGGCGGTGACGGGACCGTGGAAATCGCGTGTCGTCTGGCAGAAAGGGTTCAAAGCGAAAGCGTACATGCGCCAACACGCCGTTCAAATGGACGAACCGGAAGGACTCGATGCACAGGACTCGGCGGCAAGCGCGCACGAGCAGCTGCTTTCGGCCATGGGATCCTGTTTGACGGTCGGATTCGTTCTGAACGCCACGATGCGCGGCGTCCAGATTCACGATCTGGAGATTGCGCTCGAGGGCAACTTCGACAACATCCTGAAGTGGGCCGGTCATGCGAAGGACGGCAATCCGGGTTATCCGACGGTGAAAGCGAAATGCTACGTCCGGGCGGATGCGGACGACAAGGTGCTCAGGGAAATCTGGAAAGCCGCCGTCGACGGATCGCCGGTCGTGCAGACGGTCGCCCGTCCCACCAATATCGTGACCGAATTCGAGCGCGTCGGAGCGTGATAAGCGGATCCGATAGGGCGAAGCTAATACTAAGATGGCGAAATTTGTAAGTACGGCGTGGGTCGAGCAGAGACTGGACGACCCGAACTTCATCCTTCTCGATCCGCGCCGTCCCATGAAATACCTCTCGGGACATTTACGGAATGCCGTGAATGTCCCGGCATACAAATCGTTCGACGCGGAGTTGGCTCTGCTTCCGGCAGCAACTCTGGCTCAACAGTTGGGCGCGGCAGGACTGGACGATCGCCGTTCGCCGATCCTCTACGACTCCTTCGATGGGCAAAACGCGAGCGTCATGGCGTGGATTCTGGAATACCTGGGTCGCGACGACGTCCACATCATGGACCGTTTCTATGATCAATGGCTGGCGGAGAAACGCGAAGCTTTATACAAACCTGTCGATGCCTCGCCACGCTCGTTCACGCCGCGCGTGAATGCCGCGATCCGTATTTCGGCCGACGAGATTCAGGCGGCGCCTTCCTCTAAGCTTGTGGACTTCCGTAGTGTCGAAGAATTCACCGGCGAACGCGACATGGACAATAAACCGGGCCACATTCCGGGCGCGAAGCACATCTTCTGGAGGGATCTTGTCACCACCGAGGGATTTCTTGCGGGGAACGACCGTTTGCAGGAACTGTTCGCCGGAGTTGGAGTGAATCTGGGTGATCGCGTCGTCTCCTATTGCCGCAGCGGACTGCGCGCGGCCGTCGGATATCTCGCGCTGAAACAGATGGGCTTCAACGTCCAGTTATACGACGGATCGTATCGCGACTGGGTGCGCCGGGGTCTTCCCGCGGAAGTCTGATCGCGCCGCCTGGTGGCGATCACTTCTTCTGGGCCGTCATCGGGCCTTCGCCGACGTTTCCAACCTTCGCGTAACCCGACATGGAATTGCGATCGACCTTGCCGGAGAATGTGATGTCGAGGAGCTTGCCGCCGTCGGGAAATGTCCACGTGAATTTCACCTGATCTCGAGTCACGGTTCCTTTCAGATCGAACTGTCCCACCTCGTTAATCATGTAGCCGGTGAGCTCGCTTCCCTTCTGCACGATGAACATGTTGAACCACGTCTCGCCCAGCGGAAGCGTCAGCGTGACCGCCCATTCCCCGTCGACTTTCGCGGGAGGCGGCGCCGGTCCTTGCCCCTGCGGCGTGAGAAGAGCGATCGTCCAGACGACAACAGCGATGGATCGAATCATGCGTTTAATACTTCGGCGTCACGCCGAGGTTTTTGAAGATGAACGAGTCAATGTCCGCGGTCTGCTCGATACTCTTCGTTGTGCTGCTCGCGCCATGGCCGGAATTCGTATCGATTCGGATCAACACGGGATTGTCTCCAGACTGCGCATGCTGAAGCGCCGCGGCGTATTTGAAAGAATGAGCCGGAACGACACGGTCGTCGTGGTCGGCGGTTGTGGTCAGCGTTGCGGGATAACGCGCGCCGTCCTTGACGTTGTGGATCGGTGAATAGGCCCGCAACGCTTTGAACTCGGCGGCGTTGTTTTCGGATGAACCGTAGTCGGGAACCCAATTCCAACCGATCGTGAACTTTTGGAATCTCAACATGTCCATCACGCCCGCCTGTTGGATGACGGCTTTCATGAGATCCGGACGCTGGTTCGCGACCGCACCAACCAGGAGTCCGCCATTGGAAGCCCCCTGGATCGCAAGCTTCTGCGATGAAGTGTACTTATTGTTGATCAGATATTCGGCGGCTGCGATGAAGTCATCGAATACGTTTTGCTTCTTCAGTTTCGTTCCGGCTTCATGCCATTTCTCGCCGTACTCCGCGCCGCCTCGAATATTCGCCGAAGCGTAGACGACGCCCTGCTCCAGCAGCGCGAGGCGCAGAGAGCTGAAATTCGGTGTGGTGGTGATGTTGAACCCGCCGTAGCCATACAGGAGCGCCGGATTATTGCCGTCGAGGACGATGCCTTTCTTGTGAACAATGAACATCGGAATACGCGTACCGTCCTTGCTGGTGTAGAAAACCTGCTTGGTCTCGTAATCGTCGGATTTGAATCCGGGGATTTCGGGCGAACGGTAGAGCGTCGATTTGCGTGTGGCGATGTCGTACTTGTAGATGGATGAAGGAATGTTGAACGACACGAATGTGTAGAAGATGAACTTGTCGTCGCGTCTCCCGCCGAAGCTGCCGATAGTTCCCGGACCGGGAAGAGTGATCTCGTTTTCGAATTTGCCGGTGACGTCGTAAACGTAGGCGTGTGATGCGACGTCTTTCAGGTAAGTCGCGAACAGCTTCCCGCCTGCCGTGCCTGCATCCTCGAGAGGCTCAGGCTTTTCGGGCAGTACATCCTTCCAGTTGCTCTCCGCGGGATTGGCGGGATCGATCAGAACAACTTTCCAGTTGGGAGCCTTGCGGTTTGTCTTGACGACAAACTTGTCGCCGACGTTGTCGACAACGTTGAATTCATCATCGCCGATATCGGCAATCAGAGGCGTCCAGTTCTGGCCAGGTTTGTTTTTGTCGCGATAAAAAACGGAATTTCCCTTCTTGCCTTTTCCGCGATCGGAAATGTCGAGGATGGCAAATCGCTCGTCCTCGGTGGTGTCGACGGTGTGGAATCGCTGCGGATTCGCTTTGTCCTCGTAAACCAGTTCGTCCTGATTCTGCGCGCTTCCGACGTGATGATAAAAAACTTTGTGATCGTCGTTGGACGAGGTCATCTCCTTGCCTTGTTTCGGCGCATCGTACCGGCTGTAGTAGAAACCTTGACCTTGCCAGGCGAGTCCCGAAACTTTCACCCACTTGAGAATGTCGGACATCACCTTTCGTGACGAAACCTCCATCACGTGGACTTCACGCCAGTCCGATCCGCCCTCGGATATTCCGTATGCGAGGTACTTTCCGTCTTTGGATAAGGAGAATCCGGCGAGTTGGGAGGTTCCTTCCGCGGAAAACTTGTTGGGATCAATCAGGACCGCGGGCGTGCCGTCCAGTCCTTTCTGCATGTAGTAAACGCTCTGATTCTGCAAACCGTCATTCTTGGTGTAGAAGAAGTTCTCGCCATTGCGGAACGGCGCGCCAAACCGGACGTAGTTGTAGAGCTTCTCCAGTCGAGCCTTGATGTTCTGTCGATAGGGAATCTGCGCGAGATAACCGAACGTGACTTTGTTTTGCTCCGCGACCCACGCCGCAGTTTCGGGCGAATTCTCGTCCTCCAGCCACCGGTACGGATCCGCGACCCGTTCTCCAAAGTACGTATCCACGTGATCAACACGTTTGGTTTTCGGATACTGCAGCTTCTGCGCCGCCGCCGGCAGCGTCGTCAGAACAAGTCCAACCAGAATGGTGGCCACAATTCGTCGACTCACGAGCCCTCCAATGAATGTGTCCAACTGTATACCAAGATGCGGTCATCTTCGGAGGAAGGTTTTTTTCATTTTGGCGACAATGGTGAAACTGGGGTCAACGACGTTGGCGATTTCGTATTCGACCGCCTGACCCATGAACGCGGCGGCGCCGTGCTCGTTGAAGCCGTAATCGGAGACGAGAAGTTTCTGCATCTCCGTCGTGGCATGTTGGAACGCCTCGAGAAGAGGACGGGCGCTGGCAAGCACCATAATGTAGTCGTTGTTCTCAAGACGCGGCCAGCCGATCTGCCTCTTCTTCAGGAGATCCACCGTGAACTCGACGTCCAGCGAGGTTTCCATCCCGGTGCCGACCACTTCCGCATCGCCTTGCCGGGCGTGCCCGTCGCCCATAAACAACAGCGCTCCGGGTTCGTTTACCGGCAGCATCACCTTCACTCCGGCATTCAATCCGTTGTAATCCATATTGCCGCCCCACGGCCCGGGCTCTGTCGCGATGTGAGCTTCCTTTCGGGCAGGTGCCACGCCGACGCAGCCGAGCATCGGCCGCAGAGGGAGTTCCATGACGGAAGGCTGCAATTCCGGATTTTCAAGACGGGCGACACCCTTCGCTTTATCGATCATCCATGCCGCTCGCGGAGCCTGTCCGGGTTGACGCTGCAGCAACGCCTGCGGATCGACCGTATACGGCGCCAGATTGGATCCCGAATTCGACGGCGTTCGATTCGTTTCCATCCGATTGAACGTGACCACCAACATGTCACCCGGCTCCGCTCCTTCGATATAAAAAGGTCCGATCTCCGGATTCGCGCCCATCGCCACGCGATTCCCGTTTTCGTCACTTCCGCCGGAGTCGACAGTCTTCGTGATAACCGTATCGCCGGGTTTGATCCGCAACGCCGGCGGATGAGCAAAAGAGTAGGTGCTGTAGTAGACCGTCGGTGTGAACCGATGGGTTTCCGACATCGTCACGGATGGTATGAAGGCCAGCCCGACAATCAACAATGCAATGGACAGTGTCCGCCTCATGAGTTCCTCCAGATTGTCGGAAGATGGTATCGCGACTGTTAGAATGCGCCAATGACGAAGCCACGATCTCAATGGAAGAGCGGAACGATCGTGATCCTCGCCTTGGCGATTCTGGGCCTGTTGTTTTTTGCGGGGCTCGAAATCTCGAAGCGGTTACTTCAACATTGAAAGAGTCAATCCACGATTTTGGCGGAAACGATCAAAATCATCGCGCGATCGGGCAGCGTTGCTTTACCGACGACGACCTGTTGACCTTTCTTGATGTCGACCGACGTGTTGATCACCATAGTGGAACCCGCCAACTGGCCGGAGCGTATACTCACCCCAAACCTCAGGTTCTCGCACTTCACGACCGGTTCTGCAGCGTCGCCGCCGACGCGAGGCCGAGTCTCAAAATCAAATGTCGAGGGAACTTTGTTCTCGGTCAGGTCCGAAACAATTCCAGGAAGATGGATCGAGTCTCCCTCCTTGCCTCTTCCAATGAGCGTATCGATGACCCTATACGACTTGTACGCCATGACGTTTCGAAGCTGATCGACGGCAGGACGAATCGCAGCCGGAATGGAATCCGGTTCACCGGCGGGAGCGCCAAGAACCATATAGACCGTCAGTTCGACATTCTTGGGAGCGTTTGCGGGCACGTCGAAACGCTTAATGACTTCTTCGACGGCGGTGAGTACCGTCGCGGGACCGTGAACCGCGATCGCATTCAGCCCGGATTCCCGACGCATCTCCACCTCAAAGGTCAACAGCAGATTGTACAGGGCATTGATATCCGCGTACTTGATCGGAAACACACGCGTCGGCAAATCCGGCCGTAAAGCACGCTGATCGGAAGGCACTGTCTTTTCCGGTGTCTTCTGCGCTACTGCTGCCTGCGAAAAACCGAATAAAAGGATTGCTACGATAACACCACGCATTAGAAACCTCCTGGCTCATCGACTAACCAATAAATGACAACGTTGGGATCGTCCGTGACGATCTGAATGAGAGTGTCGTTGGCTTCCGGCCCCGCCGCCACCGTCTCAGTTGCGCTTTCGCGCACGCGCCGGCTGAAGCCGGCGCCTACATCTTCCGCCGGCGCTGTTTGTCTCGACGCTGTTGTAGGCGCCGGCTTCAGCCGGCGCGGCCGCGCAGCGGCGGTCGGCGGCGCATCAGGAATGGAAGGCGCCGCAGCAATCTGAGGCGATGGTGGTGCCACGACCGTAACAGGCCTGACGTGAACATTGAGACGCCAGACCCCTACAGCCGAAACAATCAGCGCGACACACCCAAGCACCGCGTAACGCCATCGGAAACCTCCCCACAGCCAAATACCCATTCGTTCGATCCATGTCCGGTGACGCTCAATCGCGCGCACCTGATCGAGCACTCGTCCGCGAACTCGATTCAACATCGCGTCGTCGACGATCTCGCTCTTCAACTGACGCAGATCCGCCTGACTCTCTCGAAGCTCATCAACGAAAGTCCGGCATTCTTCACAGGCGATCAGGTGTGTTTCAAGCTGCTGCGCCAGACTCCGTTCCAGATCGCCTTCGAGATACAACGCGATATGGGGATTCCAACCGCGGCAATTCATGATTGCCTCCGAATGGTTTTCTCGATGAAGCGTTTCAACCGGAGTCGCGCCGTGCTGAGATGAGATCGTACGGTAGCTTCGGATATGTTCAATGCGTCGGCGACTTCGGCAGTGCTGAGCCCTTGAAGATCGCGGAGCACCACTGCAGCGCGCTGTTTTTCGGGCAGGGAGTTGAGGGCGTGCTGGACGAGTCTGCGCTTCTCGTCCAGATGAAGCAGATCGTCAGGACCGGCACCGGATGCGACGGCGTCGTAATCCCGTGACGGTATTTCCTCTCCCGGCCGCGCCCGGCGCGAACCGATATCGTTGCAGACATTGATGGTGAGCCGGTACAGCCAGGGCTCGAACGGCTTCGTCCGATCGAATCGGTGGAGGTATTTGTAGACGCGAAGAAAGACCTCCTGAGTCGCTTCTTCGGCATCGGCCGGATTGCCGAGCATGCGGCGCGCCGTCAGCATCACGGAGCGTTCCGTGCGCAGCATCACCTGTTCGAACGCCGAAACATCCCCGGTTGCGGCGCGCTCCAGAATGATCGTCCATTCCCGGCTGTCCCGGCCAACCGGTGTCTCCGTCATCAGTAACTGAACGGCACTCTCGCTCATCACTGGTAAATACACCGGCGAAGAGTTTTCCGTTCAGAGGAATTTTGCCTGGAAGAAAGAAAGGTGGCGCATGCACCGGCAGAGCCGGCGCATGCAACAAATAAGAGAAGCAGTTAGGCCTGGGCATCCATTTGGAAGGGTTCGTCCGCGCTGCCGCCATAAATCGAGGGGACCTTCGCACCCATCGACCGCAAATACGCCGACAGCTGACCGCGATGATGCGCGCTGTGCAAAACGAGGAATTGCAAATAGGCGACCGCCGGCATTTCCATGCCCGCGAAGAACGGAATTGTTCTCGCGAGCTTGTCCGCCGGAAGCGCCTTCAACTTCGCAAAGCGATCCGTATATGTCGTGTCATACCACTTTGAAATCTCATCGAGAGTCGCCGGCGCCGGAGGCTCTCCACCGGTCATGTCGAATTTTCCGTTGATAATGCTGTCGAAGAAAAAGATCTCGGCGACCGCGAGGTGCCATGCGAGTTCACGGCCCGTCTTCGATTTCGCATCCGGCTTATATTCACAGGTAGCCTGGGGTACAGCCGCAATGACTTTTTTGGTGGTGTTGAATTCGTTTTCCAGGGTCGGAAGAAAGAAACTCAACAATCCTTGTGCTTGTTCTCCATTCATATCGATTCTCCTTAGTATTGATCGAACATCCGCTGGATCTCGCGTGGATCCTGCGTTTTGGTCAAGGCCAGCATCAACAGAATTCTGGCGTGAGTCGGAAGCATCCTCTCAACGGCGATCGTCGGACCCATTTCACGCGGCGAGACAGCGGAACCGACCTGTGCACCCGATGGAAACGTTGTCGCGATCACGACACCCTTGCGTTGCAGCGCCTCATAGGTCGACCGCTCGGCCGGCGTGACGCCCGTAGTCACCACGACGATGCCCTTCGCGTTCGTCCTTCCGCCGCCTTCCGACCCCGCGTATGAATACCGTATCTCGACCTCGGGAAGTGTATTCAACGCACCAACGTCGAATTCCGAATTCACCGTGTGTTTGCGGGCCGGAGCGTAGAAGAACTCGACGCCATGGGCTTCGACCACACCGAGCATGCCCATCTCCGGTGCGCCGAATCCTCCGTTGCGCGAGTACAGTTTCTCGCTGTCGCGAGCAGAAAGTATACGCTGATCCATCACAACCAAAACACCCTTCCCCGCGGATTCCGCAGCGGACGCCACGCGGATTGCGGAAAAGAGATTCAGCGGTCCGTCCGGACTGATACCGGTCGGCGGACGGTACGCGCCGACCAGGACCACCGGCTTCTCGGACTTCACCGTCAAGTGCAGAAAGAATGCAGTCTCTTCCAGCCTGTCCGTGCCGTGTGTCACGACGATGCCCGCCAGATCTTTCTTTTTCATAAACAGATCGTTGATCCGTCGTGACAGTTGAACCCAATGCTCGGGGGTGATGCTCGTGCTTGGAATATTCAGAAACTGCTCGGTTTCGATTTGCGCGTATTTTCGGACTTCCGGAACCAGCGCAACGATCTCGTCTACCGGCTTGCGGATTTCGTAGGCGCCCATGGTGCCGGGTTCCCTTTGCTCACCGGCGATCGTTCCGCCGGTCGCGATCACCATCACTTTGGGCAATTCCTTCTGGGCCGGGGCGGCCGGTATCTGGAGGAACAGTGTGGACAGCAGGATGAGACAGCTTCGGGACATACCACTAACCATACATGGACCCAACCTCACAGCCAATCCTCGTCCGGGTCCTCGCCGGTTTTCAGGCCGCTCCAGAAGCGTTCGAGGAGAAGACCGACGGCGCCGCCAACAAAAAACCACTGCACCGTCCCCACGATAACCGTTACCGCCACAGCCATCGCGACCAGAGGCGGATTCATGTTCAGCTTGTCGAGGATCGCGGCGACACCCAGCAACGCCAGCATTGCCGTTGTGTCAAAGAGTGTCGTCAGCCGCCAGAATTCCGAGCGGTCGAAGAGATACTGGTCGAAGCCGAGTCCCACAAATATCGTGTTTCGGCCCGACGAGTAATCCAGGTAAGAGAAGAGAAAGAAGCCGCCGGCCAGGATGCCGTGTGAAATCGCCGAGGCCAGGCCGACGCGCTTCCAGAATGTACGACCGTTAATGCCCCCGGCGTTGAACCATGTCAACAGATGATAGACTCCAAAGACCAGCAGCACCGGCATCATGATTCCGGCGAATATCAAAAACATAACCCGCCGATTATACTGTTGCGATCATGCAACGCATCGACTACATCAATCCATCGCAGTTGACCAAACCGACCGGATACACGCACGTTGTGAAAGCCTCCGAGGGCCGCACGATCTACATTTCCGGCCAGATTGCTTTTGATAAAGACGGCAAGGTCGTGGGGAAGGACGATTTCCGGCGGCAAACCGTTCAGGTCTTCGACAACCTGAAAGCCGCTCTTGCCGCGGCAGGTGCAACGTTCGACGATGTCGTCAAACTCACGACGTTCGTTACGGACATGAAAAACGCACCGATCCTGCGCGAAGTACGAACGCAGTACTTCGGAAAGAATCCGCCGGCGGGCACGCTCGTTCAAATTGGCGGTCTGGTCTTACCCGAACTTATGATTGAAGTGGAAGCCATCGCCGTCGTTCGCGATTGACACCCGAGGAGAACAAGGATGAGCCAGGTGATCTCTTTCAACCGTCCCGATGGAAAGTATTGCTCCGGTTATTACGTCGAACCCACGGCGGGATCGATGGCGCCCGCGATGGTCGTTATTCAGGAATGGTGGGGCGTGACGGAACAGATCAAAGGCGTTGCGAACCGTCTCGCGGCCGCTGGATATCGCGCCCTCGTTCCGGATCTTTATCGAGGCAAGGTCAGTCTCGATGTTCAGGAGGCCGAACACCTCATGAACAATCTGAACTTCGGCGACGCAGCGTCACACGACATTCGAGGGGCAGTTCAACACCTGAAGTGGTCGGGATCGAAAACCGGCGTGATGGGTTTTTGCATGGGCGGAGCGCTGACGCTTCTTTCGGCCGTGAATGTGCCGGAGGCGGACGCGTTCGTCTGCTGGTACGGGTTCCCGCCGCTCGAGTACATTGATCCCGCCAAAATCACCGCACCCCTGATGGGTCATTTCGCAGTTGAAGATGCATTCTTTCCGATTCAGCAGGTCGATGCGCTCGAACAGAAGCTGAAGGACGCCGGCGTCGAATACGCGTTCCACCGGTACCATGCGCAGCATGCGTTTGCCAACGAAACGGTAGACGGTCTTCCCATTCCGGTCAAACACGATCCGGCCGCATCGGAGCTTGCGTGGCAGCGAACGCTGGAATTTTTAAAACACAATCTGGGATAGAATCTCCGCATGCCGAGTAAAGACAAAAAATCTGCCCGGAAAAGGCGGAAATCCGCCGCCAAACCTTTCAGCATTATCGTCATCGCTGTAGTGCTTGCCGCCGGCGCGGCGTTGTACTTCAGCCGGCAGCCGTCCCAGGTGGCGAGCACGTCGCCATCGGCTTCGACCGCTTCTTCAAATGCGGCGGCACCGGCGCCGGTGGGGCCGCGCATCGACATGCCGATCGGTGGCGGACATTTTCTCGGTTCTTCAGGCGCTCCCATTACTCTTGTGGAATTCGGCGACTATCAGTGTCCGACGTGCGCCGCCTTCGCTCCGGTCGTCAACGATTTGCTGCGCCAGCATGCCGATCAGGTTCGGCTCGAGTTTCATTACTATCCGTTAAGGTCGATCCATCGGAACGCGATCGCCGCTGCAACGGCGGCGGAATCGGCATCGGAACAGAATCGTTTTTGGGAAATGCACGACCTGCTCTTCCAGCGTCAGACGGCATGGGCCAACCTGCCGGACGCAAAACCGGAGTTCCTTTCTTATGCGCGTGAACTTGGACTCGATGTGGAGAAATTCTCGAGATCGATGGCATCACCGGAAGTTCAGCAGCGTGTTCTCGACGACGAAAACAAGGCCCAGCGGGCCAACCTCAACGAGGTTCCATCATTTTTCGTCAACGGTTCCAAAATCCTGTTGCCCGCTCAAAACGCCGAACTCTTCTTCCGGCTCATCCAGCAGTCGGCGCCGCGAGGAAATACAAACTAAGTTTCGTGGATGATGGCTTCGGCCTCAATCTCGACAAGCATGTCCGGATGGATTAACCGGCTCACCTGAACCATGGAAGTCGCCGGACGAATCTCCCCAAAGAATTCGCCGTGGGCACGGCCGACTTTTTCCCACTCTTCGATGTTCGTGACGTACATTCGGGTCCGGACGACGTCCTTTAATGTCGCGCCGGCCCGTTCGAGAGCCGACTGGATATTGCGAATCGTCTGGATGGTTTGCGCATAAGCGTCGCCAACACCGACGACGTCGCCAGCTGCATTCGTCGCGGTTGTGCCGGAGACGTGAACGACATTGCCGATACGGATGGCTCGGGAGTAACCGACGATGGGCTCCCATGGGGTTCCGGTCGTTATCTTTTGACGCATGTCTCGTGCTCCCTCAGGGTTTGCCGAAACTAAACGTGAAGTAGTCGTACGCGTAACGCGCAATGTCCGCGATCACGCGCTCTCGATCGGCCGTCGTTGCGCGAGCATCTCTCATGAGGACGGTAATAGCGAGCCGGCCGGCGTTGAAAGGCAGAAAGATGACGCCGGTATCGTTTATCGAACCTCCGATCGTTCCGGTCTTGTGCGCGATCATGGTGTCCGGCGGCAAAAGCCCCGGGAGGCGTGCTGGCCCGGTTTGACATTCTTTGAGGATGTCGATGATCTCGTCGGATGTGGCCCTGTCCACAATCTCACCGGCGATCAACTTTTCAAGAATCCGATTCATATCGGACGGTTTCGCAACGTCCTTCTCGGTCTTATTGAACTGATCGTTCGCTCGCGCCGCCGTCGGCGCGTCGACGGCATCCAGAAGTTGCCGCACTTCCCGCACCGGCCGCGCCCCGTAAGTGGTGTAGTCCAGTCCGGATTGATCCAGGATCAGCTCCTGCGTTGTTCGATCAACGCGGATCGACGGCAGACCCAGCGATTTCATACGGGCCGTCACGTTCGCCGCGCCCACACGGTTCAACAGGATGTCGGCCGCGGAATTGTCGGATATTCGCATCATCATATTGATCAGGTTGCGAATATTGAGCTGAACGCCCGGCGGATCAAACAACGCGATCATCGACCCGCTCCCGATGTGCAGATCGGCGGGCATCACGTCGATGCGATCATCGAGCATCAACTTGCCGGCCGACTTCTGGTAATACAACTCGACCAGAACCGGCAGCTTGAACGCACTCGCCATCGGATATGTCGAGTCGTTGATGACAACCTCGGTCCCGGACTCGATATGCTTGATCGCCACACCGACTTGTCCTCGCGCGCGTGCAGTGGCTTTTTCGATCTGCTGTTTCAGGACCGCGATGTCGGCGGCGTGTGCGCTGAGGGATAGAGACAGAATCGCTGCCGCACACATGTTCAAACGGAATCTCATGAGATCCTCCTTTGCGTTGATCGCCATTGTAGCCGCGCGCCTGCGCGAAAGCGTATGGTCCTGTGATAACTTTTGCCGTCATGGACACGAAGACCATTCGATTCTCGATCGAGCGAGGCATTGCGACGCTCACCATGAACCGTCCCGAAAATCTCAACGCCATCAATCTCGAAATGCTGGACGAGATGCTTCGCGCCATTTTTGGCTGCACGAACAATCGCGAAGTCCGCGTGATCATCCTGCGCGGGGAAGGCCGTGCGTTCAGCTCGGGCGGCGACATCAAAGTCATGGAGAACATTCTCGATCAGGATGCGTACACATTCATGCGCGACTGGATCAAGCGCGTTCACCTTCTCGAGATGCAGCTGCGCACGATTCCGAAGCCGGTCATCGCGTCGATTCGCGGAGTCGCGAGTGGTCAGGGGATGAATCTTGCGCTCGCCTGTGACTTGCGAATTGCCTCGGAGTCCGCATCGTTCAATCAGTCGTTCGTTCGGCTCGGACTGACGTCGGAAGGAACTTATTTTCTTCCTCGCCTCGTCGGAGTTGGAAAGGCGACGGAATTGTTTTTCATGGGAGAGACGATATCCGCTGGCGTAGCTCTGTCACTGGGCATCTTGAATCGCGTCGTTCCCGACGACAGTCTCGAAAGCGAAACGCAGACCTGGGCAGAGCGGATGGCCGAAGGACCGACCGAAGCATTGGGACGAACAAAATTGCTGATCAACAGCGGGTATAGGAATCAACTCGACCAGCATCTCGCCCAGGAATCCGCGCTGATTGCGGAGACGGCCCGCACGGAGGATTTTCGAGAAGCCGTGAAAGCGTTCCTCGAGAAACGGGATCCCCAGTTCAGAGGACTGTAAGATGACGGCACGAAGCCCGTCGCTGCGCTCCGGGTTCTGAACATTTCAACGTTGGTGCAATAGTGTTCAGAACCCGCAGCACAGCGACGGGCTTTGTGAAACCAGCTATCGCAGTTTTGCCGAGATCCCCGTCAGCGTGGCGGCCAATCCGCGCAGTCGCATGGCGTCTCGCTCCGCGGCAGAACCGGCATCGCCTTCCAGCTGACTCGCAATCGAATCCAGGTCTTTGGCCAGTGCTGCCGCATTCTTGTCCTTCGGGGTTTTTGTCTTGTCCGCGCGAGCCAGAGCATCCGTCAAAGACTTCGCGCGATCGGTCTTCAGCGCCTTTGTGCGATTCAACTGGTCGATGTACGCACGAGCGACCACCGGCATCGCCGGCCACACGGCCTTCTGCTGCATCTGCACATTGAGCTCATTCGTTTGAATCAGGGACGCCGCATCGATTTCGTTCTGCGACAGAAACTCGCTCGGCTTCAACTTAAAGATATCGATGCCGCGAGCGATTTCCGATCCATAAATGTGGCCGTTGTACCAGTACGTGGACCAATAGCCTCCGGTATAAAGATCCTTCGCATCGAGCGGACCCCGATCGAAAAAGGCGATTTCGACAGGATGAGCCGAATCCGTAAAGTCGAACGCGGAAAGTCCGCCCTGATACCAGGCCTGCACCATGATGTCGCGTCCGGGCACGGGAATGATCGAACCGTTGTGAGCGACACAATTCTCCTGCTCGGTCTGCGGCGCGGGCATCTTGTAATAGCCCTGCAGCACAAGCTTCTTGTTCACGATGTTGAAAACAGCATCACCGCCCCAATTGACCGGATCGGTTGCGCGGCAGCGTGGACGCGTTCCGCCGCCCCATTCATCCGTGAAGATGACCTTGGTTCCATCGTTATTGAATGTCGCCGAATGCCAGTACGCGAAGTTCTTGTCGCCGACGGCATCCAGCCGGACGGGTTTCGCCGGATCCGAAATATCCAGAAGAATTCCGTTACCGGCACAGGCGCCGGCAGCCAAACCGATTTCCGGGAACACGGTGATGTCGTGGCACTGGGTTGTTTCGCGTGAACTCTGGGTTCCCTCGCCATAATTTCCGCCCTGCCAGAGTCCGGAGAGCGCTCCGGTTTTCTCGTCCATGAAAATGCGAGGCCGGTTGACGATTTTTGCGGTTTGGGGAGCAGCAAGCGGAACCTGAATAACGTCGATGCTGAACAGGGCGGTGTTGGGATCATCCTTGCCGTCCGTGCAGCCGGCGAGTTCGTTACCGGATCGGACATTGCCTGTCCCCTGTCCATAGATATAAATGTTGGCCTTGTCCTTCGGATTGACGACCAGCGTGTGCGTGTGAGAGCCGCGACACGTCTGAACGGCCGCGATCTGCTTCGGTTTCATAAGGTCGGTGATGTCGAAAATGCGGACGCCCCGGAAGCGCTCAGGGCTTACTGTGTCAGGGACTCCTTTGGTCCCGCAGTCGATACGTCCTCGCGTCTGTTCAACGGACATGAACAAGAGTTTTCCGTAGACCGAAACATCACCCTGACCGCCGGGACAAATCACAGACGCGACCGCGCGGGCCTTGGCTGCATCCTCGATCATGTACATCGTGAAGCCGTTGAAGTTGCCCATGATCGCGTGATCGCCTTTGAACGTCAGATCGGAATTGGCGAAATCCAAACCCGAGGGCGGCGCCGGCGGTGACGGAGCGCCGGACGGTTGCGCCGGAGGAGGAGTCGCGGGAGGGTTTGCGTTCGGACCGCTCTGCTCCGGTGGCGTCGGAGTGCCGAGAGGGGACTTCGGGTCGAAGAACCCATCGGGCTTCGGAACATTCTTGATGAGTTCCATATTTCGCGCGGCGACACCGGCGTCTTTGTAACCCGGCTTGAGACCCACGCGAGGATCGGAAGATGCCGCGGTGGCCGGACGGTCCTGCGCCGCTGCGGCGACACCCATCGAAAGGATGGCGACGATTAAAACAATGGATTTGGTGAAAACCGGCTTCATTTCTGACGCTCCTTGAGCATTGCTGTCATGCGATCGATCTCGGCGCGCTGATCGGCCTCGACGTCGGTCGCAAACGCGAAGATCTCCGATTGCTGCGCAGCGCCTGGCGTGTTGAACAATCGATCCACCATGATGAGCGCGCCCGTGTGGTGTTTGATCATCCCCTCGAGAAAGAGCTTGTCGAATTCCGGCCCCTTCGCGGCCGCGAGCCGCGTCATCTCCGGCTCCGATAGCATCCCCGGCATCATCGGAGCGCCCGGCATGTGGTTCGCGTGATCACCGGGGGCCTCCTGACCGCGAACCTCCAGCCAGTGACGCATCATTTTGATTTCATCCGATTGGGAAAGCGACATCCTCAGCCCGAGTTTCTTCATGTCGTCGCTCTGCGTGTTCTGGGCAAGATAGTTCGTCATGTCGATGGCTTGCAGGTGATGATGGATCATCCCTTGCATGAATTCGATGTCCGCCTTTGTCGCCTGAACCTTCGACAGATCGACAGCTTTGTCTCGCGTGATCACTTTGCTCGACGCGCCGGGAGCACCCGGCTGAATGATCGGAAGATGGCCGCCGGAATGGCACGCGGCCAGGGTAAGGGCTGTCAGGAAAACAGCGACAACCCTCGGTTTCAAGGTAGTCATGGCCTGAAAATATACACCATCTGTTTGCCGGCGACGCGTGATGGCCCAACTGGTCACTGGTTGCGAACAACCGGTTTGATCGGTTCGCCAATGCTGGGATGGATGTTGCTGTCCCCGAGTTGTTTGTACAACGCTGGAAGCTTCGTGTTGATCCAACCGTTCACGTTCGAGACGGCGTCGTTCAGTTCCTTCGAGTACTCATCGACTCGACGCATTTGAACAGCCGTTGGGACGGTTTGCGATCCGACAACATCCGACTTCAACGACGTGATGCGACCGCGCAGCGGCTGGTTGCCGCCGCCACCTTCGCCACCACCACCACCTCCGCCTTCGCCGCCACCGCCGCCTGCACCGACGGCCTTCGCGCGAAGATCCTTGACCTGCTTCGAAGCGTCCTCCATTGCGGATTTCAACGCCGGCGATGCGTTCGGGTAAGCCTTGAGCGTTTCACCCATCTGCGACACAGCCTGATCGAGTTTCGTAATCGTTGTCGCAACGTTTCCGATGGTGACTTGCATCCCGGTGAGCGTGACGAGCGCGTCGTAAACGGTCCGCCGATCGGTATCGCTGATTTGAACGAGCGGGTCGGCTTCCACGCGAACCGTTTTCGTCATTTCCACTCCGCCTGCGGACAGCGTCACCCGATACTCACCCGGCAAAACAAACGCGCCGAGATTCGTCAGTTCGGGCTGGAAATAAAAACCGATCGCTGCGGACGCGAATGGCGTGGTTCGCAAATCCCACGCGACGCGCTGGAGTCCGGCCTCTTTCGGCCCGGTCAATTCGCGAATCAGTTTCCCGGTGGAATCCGTGATGGTGATCTTCACGTCATCTTTCACCGAGTTCTTCAGAGAGTAATTGATGTAAGCGCCGAACTCCGGATTCGGCGCGGTGTACTCGCGGCCGCCCGTGAACCATCCGCTTTCGTTCGGAATAAATTCGGTCGCGGGCCGGACGTCGAACAGATGGGCAGCAGCCGAAAGGACGGTGTCGTTCATCTGTTGCAGCGGAGAAATATCGTCGAATATCTGGAAGCTTCGGCCATGCGTGGCGAGGATCAGATCCTTGTCGCGCGGATGAACGGTGAGATCGTAAACCGCGACGGTCGGCAGCGTCGACCATCGCGTCCACGACTGTCCGCGATTCAGCGACGCGAACAATCCGAATTCGGTGCCCAGATAGACGAGGTTGCGATTGACCGTATCTTCCTTGATCACATAAACGGAGCCGGCAGGCAGGTTCGCTTTGATTGAAACCCACGTCTGTCCGTAATCGGAGCTGCTGAAAACGTACGGCGACATGTCGTCACTGCGATGTCCATCGAACGAAACGTAAACGCGGCCCTCGTCATACGCCGAAGCGGTGACACGGCTGACGTAGATCAGCTTTGGCACCCCGGGAATGCGCGTGGTCAAGTCCGTCCACGTTTTTCCGCCGTCGCGCGTGACATGCAGTTTTCCATCGTCGGTGCCGACATAGATCAAGCCGGCGCGCCGCGGTGATTCCGAAATGGTCGTGATGTTGCCGAAGGAGGACATGCCGTCGTTCTTCGCGATGGAGATGTCTTTACCCACGATGTCCATGATGGTTAACTTGTCGCGATCGGTTTTCGTGGTGAGATCCTTGCTGATCGCGGTCCAGGTCTGGCCGCGATCCATCGACTGGTAGAGGATATTCGCGCCGGTGTACAGCGAACCGTCATGTGGAGAAATGACGATCGGCGTGGTCCAGTTCCAGCGCAGCGGCTCTTCGCCAGGCTGCGTCTGCGGCATGACGGATTTGCGCTCGCCGGTGTTGCGGTCGTAGCGGACGACGCGGCCGTTCTGGCAATTCGTGTAAATAAGGTTTTCCGCCTTGGGATCGACCGCGGCATACATCCCGTCGCATGCGAGCATCTGGAACCAGTCGTCATTCATGATGCCGAGCCGGCGCCGCACCGCGCTCGGCCCGCCCCACGACGCGTTGTCCTGCATACCGCCGTAAACAAAGTAGGGTTTCTGCGAATCGACCGCGACGCTGTAGAACTGGCCCATGGCGTAGTTGTTGAAGTGCTCCCACGATTTCGCGCGGTCGTAGCTTGCCCAGATTCCACCGTCGTTGCCGTCGATCAGATGATTCGAATTCAGCGGATCCACCCAGAACGCGTGATGATCAAGATGCACGTTCGGTCCGCCGTCATCGCGGAAGGTTTTGCCGCCATCGTCGGAGATGTGCAGTTGAACGCCTCCGACGTAGATGCGCTTGTCGTCGTTCGGATCGATGCGGATCTGGCTGAAGTACATCGGACGCGGATTCAGGCTGTTCAGCTTCGTCCACGTTTCACCTTTGTCCTCCGACCGGAAAACGCCGCCATCCTTGTTCTCGACGCGGGCCATGATGATGTTGGGATTCTTGCGATAGATGTCGAGACCGATACGTCCGGTGTCGCCTTTGGGCAGACCGTTCGAAAGCTTCCGCCACGTCCGTCCACCGTCGGTGCTCTTGAAGATCCCGCTGCCCGGTCCGCCGCCGTTATAACCCCAGCCGGTGCGGCGATGCTGGTACATCGCGGCGTAGAGTGTCTTGGGGTTCGATGGATCCATCGCGAGATCCACAGCTCCGGTATCGGCGTTGACCGAGAGAACGTTTTTCCATGTCTGACCGCCGTCAGTGGTCATGTAGACGCCGCGATCCGGATTGGGTCCCCACAGGTGTCCGAGCGCTGCAACGTAAACGATATCGGTGTCGGCGGGATTGATGACGATGCGGCCGATATGGTGCGATTCCCGCAGTCCCATTTGACGCCACGTCTTTCCGCCATCGGTCGACTTATAGATTCCGTCGCCCCAGGAGGAACTCTGCCGGCTGTTGGCCTCACCCGTTCCGACCCACACAATATTGGGATCGTCGGGATTGATGGCCACATCCCCGATCGAAACCGACGGCTGCCGATCGAAGACGTTCTCCCAGGTGTTCCCGTTGTTGGCGGTCTTCAGGAGTCCGCCCGATGCGGTCGCCGCATAGAAGATCGACGGATTCGGCTCGTACACGGCAAAGTCCACGACGCGGCCACCCATAATGGACGGCCCGATATCGCGAGGCTTGAACGTATTGAGTATCGGTTCGGTCAGTTGTGCACCGGCGACACCTTGTAGAAGCAGTAGGCCAATGAAAACGGCCGCCGAGCGGCAAACTGCAGATTGTGTCCTCATGAGCCCAACATTCTGTATCGCCGGTTGAAAAAACCAAAGATGAAATGTGGCAGCACAAAGCCCGTCGCTGCGCTCCGGGTTCTGAACACTTTGGCTTTAACGCAACGATGTGCAGAACCCGGAGCGCAGCGACGGGCTTCGTGCCGCCACGCCTCGCTTAGGACGCAGAATCTTTTTCTGTTTTTCCCGTAGCAACCGATGCATTATTGGCTTCGCCGAACGGGGACTTGACGAATGTTGAACCCAAAACAATTGATTTACGGCTTTATCGCCGTTTTACTCTTAACGACGCCTTTGTCGATTGTTAACGCTCAACAACGATCGCAGACCACTAAACCTCCAGCGGCCGACGCGGCAGCGGATTTTAAAGATCTCTTGACCTTCCTGAACTCATTGCCCTCCGCTTCCGTTAAACCGCTGGACAGTCCGACCGCTCTGCAACTCGGCGCACTGCCCCTCACGTGCGTCGACGATCTGCAGGCGAAACCGGCCGCGCGGCCGTACTTCTGGCAACCGACTTACAAGACGGTCGATGCATACGACAAGAACCGTGCCTTCTACGGTTGCAGCGACTGGCCAACCGCGGTTAGCGCGACCTGGACGCTGGTCACACTGCTCAAGCGATATCCCGAATTGCCGTCCGGCAATTTGATCCGCGAAAAACTGACGGATCATCTGGGACGCCAGAACCTCGACGGAGAGCTTGGCTACTTCAAAACCGCCGGCAACTTTCAGCGGCCTTACGGCTATGCCTGGTTCCTTAAGCTATACGCGGAACTGGCGTCGTGGAAGGATGCCGATGGCGCGCGTTATGCTGAAAGCGCGACGCCACTGGCACGCTACTTCGCCGATAGCCTGGTGGGTTACCTTATCGATCTCGAGCGGCCGAACAGAACCGCAGGGCAGCCGAATTCCGCGCTCACGCTCGGTTTGCTGCTCGATTATGTGGACGCCACACGCGATATGACCATCAAACGCGCCGTCTCAGAAACGGCCCGGCGTCTTTACCTGGCCGACACCGATTGCGCGACGGAAACCGAAGCGGTCTCTCCCGAAATGGTTTCACCGTGCCTCGCGGAAGCAGCCGTGATGAGTCGTGTGATGGATCAGGCGGCATTTGTGAAATGGCTCGACGCGTTCCTGCCCGCGGCGCATTCGACAAAATTCAAGCCGCTGCGAACAATCTCCTTCGATGTGGTGTCAACCGGACGCCGCGGCAATCGCGGTCAGCGCGAGTCAGGGCCGCCCGTACCGTCAGCGGCCGCGAACGCGCCGGCGAACAGTGCGCGCGCCACCTGGATCGGCCTCGCATTCACACGCGCAGAGGCATACGCTCGCCTCGCTTCCGCGCTGCCGGCGGCCGATAGTCGAGTTGCCGTGTTTCGCCGTCTCTCCACAATTCACGCTGAAATGGGACAACAGGAACTTGTCAGTCCGGCTGCATTCGACGCCCCGTGGGTCGGCGCTTTGGCCCTTTCATACTTCACGTCGACTGGAGGCGCGAGATGACGATCAGACGATGGATTCTCGTGGCGGCGCTCGTTGCCTCGGCAACAATTCGTGCGGCCGCACAGCAGACCACAGCACCATCGAAAACCGCGAGTCTTGCGTTTAACGATATCGGCGCCCTGATCGCCAGTCTTCCCACGGCGGACCCGCCGGTGCTGAATGAAAGCCAGGCTGTCTGGCTGGCCGAAATGCCGCTGGCTTGTCTCGATCATCCTCAGGCGGCGCCTTCCACGCGTGGCTATTTGTGGGAAGCCAACTATCGTCCGCCGGACGATTATCAAAAGGCGCTCGCGTTCTATGGCTGCTTTGACTGGCATTCATCGGTCAACTCGACTTGGACGCTGGTGAAACTTCTGAAGGGTTATCCCAACCTTTCAATCGGAGGTCTGATCCGAGAGAGGCTTCGCAAACACCTGGACAAGTCGAACCTGACCGGGGAGCTTACTTACCTGAAAGGCGCCGGCGAATTCGAGCGGCCTTACGGCTATGCGTGGATACTGAAGCTGGCTGCCGAATTATCCGATTGGAAGGATCCCGACGGTCAGACATGGGCAGCCAACATATCGCCGCTGGCGGAGTGGGCGTCTGCGGAAATGGCGGAGTTCTTCAAATCCATGCCGCAACCCAATCGAGGCGGCGTGCATCCGAACAGCTCGTTCGCGATGTACCTCATGATGGATTACGTCGACCTGATGAACGACGAAACTCTTCGTTCCGCAATCATGGAAACAACCAGGCGATTCTATGAAGGCGACAAGAACTGCAGCACGAAGAATGAGCCTGCAGGATCGGATTTCCTATCGCCGTGCCTGACGGAAGCCGCCTTGATGGGCCGCCTCATGCCGCGAGATGCCTTCCTGCTGTGGCTGAATACATTTCTGCCGCCGATGAACTCGGCCGACTTCAAACCGCTTACCGAACCCGTCGAAACCGCCGGCGTCTCCAGGCCCGAACAACTCGCGGGCAAGTCGCACCTCATCGGGCTCGCGTTCCAACGCGGCCTGATGATGAACAGAGTCGCCGAACTCCTTCCCGACGGCGACCTCCGCGCGGCCGCACTGAGACGTCTTGCCGCAATCCACGGTGTGAAGGGAATGCAGGCCATGTACGACGCCGGATATTACGGCTCGCACTGGCTCGGCACTTACGCCGTGTATTACATGCTATCGAAGTAGTCCGATCAGACACACCTGGCTGAACGATGGAAGCCCGGTCGTCGCATTACGCAGGAGTCGAAACGCATGACCAAACAAGCGATTTGCCGGATCATTGGAGGCTGCCTTGTCATCCTTATCGGTGCCGGCGTTGGCTTCGCGAGTTACTTCCTTTGGAACGGTGCGCCGGATTCGTGGCGCGACGTGGTTGCAAGTACCGCGACCGTTAAGGCTGCGTCTCGTGCAATGGTGGTCATGGCCTTCGTGCTTGTGCTTTCGGGCGTCCTCGCCGCCGCCAATGGACCTTGGGGCACCACATGGGCAGCCATCGCTACCGTAGTTTTCATCGTCGCGGCGTTCTGGGCGAATCAGACTCTTTTCGGAAGCCTTCGGCTGACGCACACGGGATCCAACATCATTGTAGCGGCCGTAATCCTGCTCTTACTTTGGGTTGGATCAGGCACAAAGACCTGAACGAACGCGACCTTTAAAGAAACCCGTTTCCCCAGCGCAATTGCGGCAGCCATGGCTGGGGCATAGCAAACCTATGCGGCGCGTTCATCCGGCGGAGCCGATGCCTGACGGTTTCCAAGGAAGAATTGAATGGCAGGCGTGATCAACAGCGACAGCACCATCGATATGAGGATGCCGCCGATCACGGCGATCGCGAGCGGTTGAAGCATTTGCGACCCTGCGCCGATCGCGAGGGCCAAAGGCAGCATTCCCGCGACTGCCGCGAGCGCCGTCATCACAATCGGCCGGAGACGGCGGCGGCCGGCCTGGATGATGCTTTCTTCAGCAGAGAACCCCACCGACCGAAACTTCTGGTTTGCATCGAGAAGCAGGATGCCGTTCTTGGCGACGATTCCGATCACCATGATCAGCCCCATGAACGACGACACGTTGAACGTGGTGCCCGTGATCAACAGCGCGAGAAACACGCCCGATGTCGACAGGATCGCCGAGGCCAGAATCGCGACAGGCGCGGTGAACGTTCGAAACTCGAACATCAGCACGAGAAAGATCAGAACGATCGCGAGGGCCAGTACAGTCGCAAGATCCCGGAACGACTTTTGTTGTTCCTTGTAAGTTCCGCCGTACTCCACACGAATCGACGGCGGCAGTTTCAAATCCGCGACGGCTTTTTGGACCGCGGCAATACCAGTCCCCAGATCCACACCTTCGAACCGCGCGGTAACTTCGACTTCGCGTTGAAGGCTGTCGCGAATGACCTCGGTCTGGCCGGGCACCTCATTGACGAAGGTGAGCGAGCCCAGCGTCGACGTTCCTCCGGCAGGATTCACGAGGAGGGTGTTCCTCATCGCGTCGAGAGTGGTTCTGTTCTCTTCAGGGAAACGAACCCTCAACGGGTAAGGGCGTTCATTGACGACCACCGGTTGCGCCGTGGGTTCACCTTCCATGATCGCCGCGGTGATCACCTCGATTTCGTCCGCGGCCAAGCCGGATCGCGCAGCCGTTTCCGGGTTCACGTTAAACACGACGGCCGGACCGCTGGTGGTGTTCTCGATGCCGTCCGCAATGTCGACCACGACTTTCTTGCCGCCGACCGTAACGCCATCCAGCGCCTCCGCGACCTGCGGCGCCCAAGTGTCGAGAAGATCCGCATCCGGCGAGAACAGCTTCACGACAACAGGTTGAGGTGCGCCGGTGAGATCGCCGATCATGTCCTGCAGCACCTGGATAAAATCCACGTCGAGTCCGGGTTCCGCAGTCCTCACCTTCGCTCGAACCTCGCTGATGACTTCGTCGACGCCGCGCTTTCTCTCGTTCTTCAATTTGACCGCAATATCGCCTGTGTTTGGTTCCGTTACCGCCGCGAGGCCAAGCTGTAGTCCGGTCCGCCGCGATGTGCTTTCGACTTCAGGGATCGCTCGCAGGATCGTTTCGATCTTTTTCATGACCCGGCTTGTCTCCTGAAGCGAGCTGCCGGCGGGTGTGACGTAGTCGATGATGAAACCGCCTTCGTCGAAGGCGGGCAGCAGGTCGCTGCCCAGAGCCTGGTAACAGAAGTAAGACACGACGATCAACCCCGCGCACAGAGCGGTCATCAGAAAGGGGTGGTGGAGCGACGTTCGCATCACTCGTTCGTAGAAACGAAGTATGCGGCCGAAGAAGCCGCCGGTCAGCGAGCGTTCTTCGGCCTCCATCAGCCGCCTCATCCGTTCGGCCGGAGTGTCTGCGGTGTCGGCATGCGATGTATCGATCTTCTGGCCGCGCCGGATAAGACGCGTGCCGAGGTTGCTGGTCCACACAAGTGCCAACACCAGCGAAGTGAGCAGCGCGACACTCATCGCTATGGCAAGCGCGCTGAAAAATGTTCCGGTCACCCCAGTGATGGTGATGAGCGGAAGGAAGACGACGATCGGCGTCAGCGTGGAGCCGATGAGCGGAACCGTCAGTTCCTTGAGGGCGCTGGCCGTGGCTTGAAGCGGGCCTTCCCCGCCGTCGCGATGCAGAACGATGTTCTCGACCACCACGATCTTGTCGTCGATCACGAGTCCGACTGCGGCAGCGAGCCCGCCGAGCGTCATCAAATTGAAGGTCTGCCCGCAAATCTTCATGACGATGAAGGTAACCACCATCGTCACTGGAACGACCAGGCCGGTCATGACGGCGGTTCCCCAATCGCGAAGGAAGAGCCAGATGATGAGCCCCGCCAGAAACAGTCCGAGGATGATGGCGTCGCGAACGCTGTGAATCGATTCCTGGACAATGTTCGACTGGTCGTAGAACGGCCGCATTTCCACGCCGGCGGGAAGTGTCTGCCGGATCGCGTCCATCTCCTTGTGAACTTCGTCCGCAACCTGCACCGTGTTGCTTGTGGGCTGCCGATTGACGCTCAACAAGACTGCAGACTTGCCGTTCGCGCTCACCACCGTGTAATTCGGCGCGACGCCCGGCGCAACCGTTCCGATGTCCTGCACGCGCACAGGTACGTTGTTGACGTTCTTCAAGACGATCGCGTTGATGTCTTCGGCGTTGTGCACCTGCGCCGTGACCAGCCCAAGGAACATCTGGTGGTTGCGCGTCAATAATCCGGGAGAGTCGATGATGTTCGTATGGTTGGCCGCGTTCAGCACATCGCCGACGGTGATCCTGGACTTCAGCATTTTTGCCGGATCGAGCGTAATGTGAAACTCCGGAACCTGACCTCCCTGAACGAGCACTCCAGCCACACCGGGAAGAGCGTTAAGCCGGGGTTTGATCTCATACGTCGCCATCTCCCACAAGTCGGTCTGGGAAACCTTGTCGGAAGTGAGGCTGTAGCCAATGATCGGAAAGCTGGCGAAGTCGAGACGATGCGTCTCAATCTTCGCTGTCGCCGGAAGGCTGCTCTGGATGCGCGACACCGCGGAGTCGACCAACTGCAGCGTCTCCAGCATGTCGACGCTCCAGTTGAAGAACAGATCGATCTCCGCAGAGCCGCGGCTGGTCACGGACCGTACCTGCTCGAGACCGGGAACGCTGTTCACCGCCTGCTCGATGGGACGGGTGATGTTCACCTCCATCTGCTCGATAGGCATCACACCGTTGTCGACGCCGACGATGATGCGGGGGAAATTCGTTGTTGGAAACACGGCGACGGGAATGCTGAACGCCTCGTAGATCCCGACGACGGTCAGCATGAGAATCAGGAAAACGATCGACTTCGAATGCCGTGAAAACCAGTATCTGTCTGGATGCTCTGCAGAGGTGGTCACTTCTCTTCGTCCGGCTCTTCTTTCGGGGGCGCGATCTTGACTTTGGTTTTGTCGAAAACATCGGAATCCAGCTTGGCGAGTTCGAAGGCTCCGGCAGTGACCACACGCTCGCCGCTTTCGAGGCCATCGACGATCTGCACGTTGGCACCGTCGCGGATGCCGAGCGTGACGGGTTTCCGGTGCGGCTTGTTTTCGGAGTCGACGACGATAACCGTGGTGTTGCCCGTTGCGGTGCTGGTCAACACGGCCACATAAGGAATAACCATGGCGTTCGGCACTGTTTTCGCGATGGCTTCCGCACGCAGGCTGGCGCCGGGTTTCAGACGTCCGTCGCGGTTGGAGGCCTGGATCCACACTTCGACCGTCGTGCTCGAAGGATCGAGCGCCGGACTGATTTGCGTGACTCTGCCGGGAACCGGCGCGACGCCGGGCACGATCAGGTTGGCGGCATTGCCGACTTTCAGTTGCGCCGCTTCTTGTTGCGACACATGCATCCGCGCAATGACCTGTGAAACGTCCATTACCGTGATCAGCGACGCTCCGCTTTGCGGCATCTCTCCGGCATACAGCGGGCGATCCGTTACTACGCCGTCGATCGGACTCACGATTCTCGTGTAGCTCAACTGAGCCTGCGCCAAAGAATGGTGGGCCATGGCGGCGTCGCGCTGAGCCGCCGCTATCTTCAGTTCCTGGTCCTTTGTGAAGCTCTGCAGGTTCTGAAGGTGTCGCGTTGCGATTTCGTTTTGATTGCGCGCCTGAGTCAAAGCCACCTGCGCGTCGTTGACGTCCTTTTGGGCGATGGCGCCTTGCCGGTAAAGTTCCTGCCGGGCTTCAAAGCTTTTTTGCTGAGCATCCAGCGCGTCCTTCGCCGCTCTGACATCAAGCTCGGCTTTCTGCAGTTCCTCCGGAACAGAAGACCGGGCGGCCGTTTCATAAGCGGCTTCTGCCGAATCGGCGGCGGCTTTGCTTTCCATCAGGGCGCTCGACAGATCCTGATTCTCGAGCTCGGCGAGCAGCTGACCCGCCTTAACGTGCGCGCCGCGTTCGACGAAAAATTTCTTTACCGGCGAGGCGGTCTTGGGAACAATCGCAGCCTGCTGCAGCGGATACAACACGGCATCGGCGGTGACTTTGAGCTGGATCTCGGAATTCAAAACCGGAGCAACATCAACGGTGATCTCGCCGGCCGGCTCCGGTTCGGCCGCTTGCTTCGCACGGCAGCCGAACATCAGCACCGCGGCCGCAATCATGACGTTTGTCAAAAGATGGCCTTTCCTGAACATCTCGGTCCTCAGAAACCTCCCGTCAGCGTCTGCAGCGCCGATATCGCCAGGCGATAACGTGCCTGCGCGTCGTCATAAGCATTTCGCGACGTGATCAGAGCATTCTGTGCGTCAACGACTTCCTGAGCCGTCGATTCGCCCGCCTGGTAACGCAGGCTCGTTAGCCTCAGGCTCTCCGTTGCAAGCTCTGCCGCGTGACGCATCGATGTGACGGCCGACCTTGCTGTCAGCGCTTCGTTGTACGCCGCGTACAGACTTCCCGCCAGCTGCCGTTGCGTCTGGCTCAGCTGCGTTTCCGCCTGCTTTTGCCGCAACTGGGCCTGCTTCACTTTACTCTTCAAACCGCCCCAGTCCCAGATCGGAACCGTGAGAGTCGCGGTTACAAAATATCCAAGGTTCGGCAGTACCTGACGCGCGGGGTCGGCAGCCACACTGCTGTGAAGTTTGAACGCGTTCGCTTCGATGCCGTAATCCCCATCAATGACCATCGAAGGCAGGAATGCATTTTTGGCAAGCTTCACATCCAGCCCGGCCTGTTCAATCGAAAGGTTTGCCGTTCGAAGCTCGGGGTTCTGCTTTTCGGCCATCGCCTGAACTTCGTTGAACGGCGGCAAAGCCTGGGCGGAATCGAGATCATCGACGACGGTGAAGTTTTCATTCAGCGTTGGAAACAGCATCACCGCGAGGTTCAGCCGCGCGGTATCCATCGCGAGCGTCAGATCATCGAGACCCTGCTTCTGCTGCTGGTATTGCAGTTCCGCTTTCAGAGCGTCGACATGAGCAGCCTGGCCAAGACGTTCCTGCTGCTGAGTCAAGTCGAGGAAGCGCTGCGCTTGTTGGACTGCCTGTTGAGCCGATGCGTATTTGCGCTGAGCGCTGACGAGCGAATAGTAGTTTTTCGTGACGGTCGCATCCAAACCGCGCTGCGCGACATCGAGCTTCGCCCTGGCCACCGACTCCGCGGCCTGCGCGCGTTTGTAGCCGGTTTGAAACACGGTGTTTGGTGAAAGGTCCTGATGCAGCACTCCCCACGCACGATAGACATGAACGCCATCGTTTGTGACGAAGCGGCCGCTGGGAAATGTGCCGTTGCCCTGCGTCCCCAGGTACTGGCTGGTCGCGCTCATCGACGGCAGGCTCGCGGCTCGCGCCTGCAGTCGATCTTCCGCCGCGAGTTGAGCATCGGCGACGCTCGACAGGTACTGGCCGTCGAGGCTTCGGGCGCGCTCGAGCGCGTCGTGGAGCGTCAGCAGCAACGGCGCGCCGGCACTGCCCTGGGGCTGAACGAGTTGAAGCGTAACCTGAGCCTCAGCGATCGCGGTGAATGCCGCGACCGCCAAAAGGACGCGTGCGACCATTTTCATCATCGTGGACTTCCCGGGTTACTTGCCGACGACGAGGACCCTGAAGCTGTCCGGTATGTACGACGTTCCTCGCTGTCCGGGCTGTGCGGGCGCGGCTTTCGCAACGGGCACGAATACCTGGTGATTCTTTTCGTCGACCGCAATCGTTCGGGCTCCCTTTTCAGTGGCAATGTTCTCGAGCACTTCGTACTTGCCGCCGCTTTGTTGAACGATCGTCAGGGTGCCGTCGCCGTTCGAACTGATTGCAAATCCCGTGCCAGAATCGAAGGCCACCCCGTCGGAACTGGCACCGATCGCGGGAGTCGCGATCACTTTTCCGGCGTCCGGATCGGAGACAATCATCATTCGGTTGCTGCACACGGAAAACAGCTTGCGGTTCTTCTGGTCGATCGCAAGGCCGGACGGGCCGTCGCACGGTTTGATCGAATAGCGTTTCGCAACCGAAGCCTTTGCCGAATCGATTTCAACGACTTCGTTCGTGTCTTCGATGTTCACGTAAACTTTGCCCTTGCCGTCGGCGACCGAAAACTCCGGCTTACCGCCCAACGGGATCGTGCCCACAACCTTGCCGGTCTTGGCTTCGAAAGCAGTGGCATCTTTAGACCGTCCGTTGAACGTGAAAACGCGTCCCGAAACCGCGTCGTATCGGATGGAATCCGGATTCTCTCCTGTCTTGACTGGTTCGCCGACAGGCTTCAGCGTTTTGAGGTCGAAGATCGTTGCCGTGTTCGCGCGGCCGTTGCTGGTGAAACCTCGATTGAGTTCCGCTGCGATCGCGATGCCGTGAACGCCCGCCGTATCGGGAATGTCGCCCACTACTTTCCCGCCGTCGATGTCCACGACGACGACGTGCGTCGCATGCGACACATACAGACGCCGATTCGCCGAGTCCACCGTGAGGTAATCCCAGCCGCCTTCCCCGCCGACTTTGATTTCTTTCAGAATGTGATAGCCAGTCGCCGCAGCCGCGGCAGTGGCTGAAAACAGCAGAACAACAGCCAGAAGTCTTTTCATACTTCCTCCAATTCCGGCATCAGACTACTCAACGATGGCCGGACGAAACATTAAATCGAAATTAATTTGTATTCATCTTTAACTCGAACGGCAGGTGAACGGTAAAAGTGGAACCGACGCCAGGCTCGCTCTGACACTCAATCGTGCCGCGGTGGGCGCGAACGATCGCTTCCGCGATGGCGAGCCCCAGTCCGCCGCTTTGCGTATCCGATGAGCCGGTTGGGGAAACACGAAAGAATCGTTCAAATATCCGTGGCTGATATTCGCGAGCGATGCCGATTCCCTGATCCTGAAATCGCACGCGGACATCGCGCCCCGCATCGAGACTGACTTTCAAGCGCGTCCCGGCAGGCGAATACTTGATGGCATTGTCGATGAAAATGAAAAACAGCTGTCTGAGGAACGCGGCGTCGCCCGTGAACAAGACGTCCGTTTGAAACTCCCGCTCAATCCGGATCTGTTTGTTGTTCGCCATCGGAGCTGCAAGCATGCAGGTCTCGTCGAGCACTTCTTCCAGATAAAGAGGCTCGGCGGCAATCCGCAGCTGGCCTGCATCCGCCATCGACAGAGTGAAGAGTCCATCCACGATGTGACTCAGCTTTTTCAGTTCCGCATCAATGATTCGGATTGCGCTTTCGTACTCCGCCGTCGATCTCTCGCGCGTCAGCAGCAATTCCGTCTCGCCCCGAAGCACAGCCAGGGGAGTCCTCAGTTCATGGGACGCGTCAGAAACAAACTGCCTCAGTTGATCGATTACGGTTTCCAGCCGGTCGAAAAGCTGGTTGAACGTCGCCGCCAGGACATGAACCTCATCGGCGTCGGCGGTTCGGGCCGATGAAGGGTGGCCCAGTCTTTCAATCATGCTCGATGCATGATCCGTGAGGTTCACGATCGGCCGCAGACTTCTCGCAACGTAAACTCCGGAGATCGCCGCCGTGATCAGCAGGCTCACCGGAAACAAAACCAGCGCCCAGCTTCGAAGTGTGGTGAGCGCCGACTCGACATCACGCGTGGACACACCAGCGACAAATCGAAACGGTTTTCCGCCGGCCACAAATGGAACTACGGCCAGTCGCACTTCGCCCACACCCGGAGCGTTTCGCGTTTCGTACGGTGTTTGAGGCGCTTCCAATGGCGACGGAAGATTCTGCGACTTTTGCACGACGGCATCCAAAGAGTCGACGATTTCGAAGTACTGGCCCGGAATGTTGAGCTGATCGACGTCCTTTTCGGATGGGTCCGCGATCAGGTCCGCGATGATGGGAGCGGATGTCTCGAGAAGATTCCGGTCGAGCTGTGCGCGTAGCACTCGATCGAACATGAAGTAGAATCCGCCGAAGGACACGGCGAGCAAAACACCGACAACGGCGCAAAACAGGATCATCATGCGCGATCGAATGGAATGACGCAGCTTCATTCCGCAGCCCTGAGGCAATAACCCACGCCGTGGACGGTATGAATAATTTTCGGAGCTCCGTCCGCCGTCATTTTCTGTCGAAGCCGGTTGATGTAAACCTCGACCAGATTGGTTTCGCTGTCGAAGGTGGCGTCCCACACGTGCTCGACAATTTCACTCCTGCTCGCGACTTCCGGAGCCCGCGCGAGGAGAAATTCGAGCAATGCGAATTCTTTGGCAGTTAGCGAAATCGGCCGGCGCGATCGAAGGACGCGCCGCCGGTGCCGGTCGAGTTCGATGTCGGAGTAGCGGAGAACGGGATCCGTTTTGTTGATCCTCCTCCGGATCAGAGCACGGACGCGCGCGAGCAGTTCGGCGACAGCGAAGGGTTTCGTGAGGTAGTCGTCCGCTCCGGCGTCGAGGCCCTCCACACGCTGCTCGACAAGGCTGCGCGCGGTGAGCATGAGGATCGGAACGTCGATGTGCGCTTCTCGGATTAGGCGGCAGGCGTCGATGCCGCTCAGCCCGGGCAGACGAACATCCAAAAGAACGCAGTCGTACGGAGTCGCCGCGACGCTCTGGATCGCCTTTTCCCCGCTCTCGGCCACATCAACAGCGTACGAATCCTCCCGGAGGGCCCGCGAAATGAAACTCGCCACCCGCTTCTCATCCTCCACGACCAGTATTCGCATCGTGGCCGAATTATACCCGCTCTGTGTTTGGGGAGTTCGGAGCATCGCCCGTCGTAGTGTCCGTTTCCATTTGAAAGATCCGTGAAATCCTTGGAGAATCTTCGAAACATCTAAATGTACTTCACACAAAGATGGAATCGGGTAAGGAGGAAATCATGCTACGAGCCAGGAGCACAATTGCTCTTGTTCTATTTGTTGGGTTGATCCTAGCGGCACAGCCGGGAACGATATTCGGCCAGACCCAGACCACGGGATCCATCTCGGGATCTGTTAAGGACCAGACCGGAGCGTTCCTTCCAGGCGTGGACATCAAGGCGGAACAGGAAGGCACCGGGCAAACACACAACACCATCAGTACCGAAGTCGGCACCTATACTTTGGCTCTTCTGCCCCCCGGCAGATACACGATTACATTCAGCCTGCCGGGGTTTCAAACCATTATCAATCGCGGCATCGTCGTCAATGCCACCGAAAAAGTCACGGTCAACGGGACGCTTCAGGTGGCGGCGCAGGGCGCGGCTGTCGAAGTTTCCGCGGTCGCGCAGCTTATTCAGAGCGAGAGCACGTCGCTTGGACGCGTGATCGACGAACGGATGACGATGGCGCTTCCACTCCCGACGAAGAATTACACGCAGCTGCTTGCGCTTTCGACCGGCGCCACATCCGGCGTCGCGGATACTTCGGCGTTGGGCCGAGGCACGATGAATATCTCGTCGAACGGCGGGCGCCTGGTTGCCAATACATTTCTTCTCGACGGCGTGGATGCGAACAACATCCATTCGAACACCGCCGAAAACAATACCGTGGGATCCAATGGCGTACCGATACCTTCGACGGAGGTGCTGCAGGAGTTCAAAGTGCAGACCGGCCAATACGACGCGCAATACGGCCGCAACGCCGGCGCGAGCATCAACGTGGTGACGAAGAGCGGTTCGAACCAATTCCACGGGGCGTTGTTCGAATACTTCAGAAACGACGTCCTGAACGCCAACAATTATTTTCTGAATGCGACGGGCACGAAGCGTCCGGAGATGCGGCAGAACCAGTTCGGAGGCACGATCGGCGGTCCCATTCAACGCGACAAGACGTTTTTCTTTTTCGGCTATCAAGGAACGAGGCAGATCAACGCCGCGTCCACGGGTTCTAGCAATGCCAATTTGATCCTGCCGCAGATTCCACTGGATCGCTCGCGCGCTGCCTTGGGCGCGGCTTTCGGCGGGCGGGCCGGAACCGGCGGCGCCGTCGCCGGGCCGAACGGCACGCAGTTGAACGTCGTGGCGCCGGACGGATCGAACATCAATCCGGTTGCGTTGGCTTTGCTCAACGTCAAGCTTCCCAACGGCAGCTACATGATCCCCAGCCCCCAGACGTCCGCGACAAGCAGCGTGAATTACACTGCGGCCATTCCGGCCCGATACACCGAGAACCAGTTCGTGCTGAATCTGGATCACCTGATTAATTCGAAACAGAAGATTGGTCTCCGTCTGTTCGGCGCGAATGTTCCGCAGACGGTGCCGCTCGCAATGGGAAGCGTCGTTCCGGGCTTTCCGCTCTTCCAGGATTTCAAGAATCGCAATGGATCGATTTCTCATACTTACACGATTAATCCGAGGACGGTGAACGAGGCTAGATTCGGCTACAACCGCCCCGCCGGCGCGAGCATCCTGAGTGACCCCACCAACATCGGAGCTGTCGGAATCAACCGTGTCAACGCGAATACCGTCACAGCGCTTCCTCAGATCACTGTTTCGGGATCGTTCGTCCTGGGCTACGGGAACAGTTCCGACCAAAAGACGATTCCGAACACGTTCACTTACCACGATACGTTTTCGTGGACGCACAACACGCACTTCATCCGCACCGGCTTTGAGGCGCGACGTTACCAGACAAATCTCTTCAACAGAATCGTCCGGGGCAGCATGACTTTCTTAACTTTTCCGGATTTTCTGCTCGGAATGGCAGGCGGACCGGGAGGCAACGGAACCTCGCAGAGCAACTTGAACCAGGTTTCGTTGAGTTCCGGAATTACCGATCGCAACTACCGGGCAACCGATATTTCGGCATTCGTGCAGGATGACTGGAAGATCCACTCGAAGCTGACTTTGAACCTGGGACTTCGCTATGACTTCATGGGCTTCCAGTACGACACGCGCGGACGCAGCGGCAATTACGATCTGCGTCTGTATCAGCCCCCGCCGGCGGGCGGCGCCACAAGCGCGGGCTTCGTTCAGCCGAAGGGTACGCAGTTCGCGGTCGGCGGCCTGCCGCAGGTCGATCGGACTTTCCTGGATAATCCGGATAACAAGAACTTCGGTCCGCGACTCGGTTTGGCATATCGCATTCTGCCGAAGCTCGTGTTGCGTTCCGGTTACGGCATTTTCTGGGAGCGCGTATCGAATCAGATGGCTTTGCAGTTGATCAGCAACCTGCCGTTCGTCACGACTTTCAGCGGTTCCGGTGCGGCCATTTCGACGGCGACATTCCAGAACCCGTTTCCGAATCTGACTCCGATCAGCGCGTTCCCCATTACGCCCGCGATTTATGCGCCGCCATTCACGCCGGACCGTCCGTCATCGGGAGTGACTGTATTGGACCCGGCGATTCATACTCCGTACCTGCAGCAGTACAGCACGAATCTGCAGTATGAATTTCCCGGTCAGATGCTGATGGAGCTGGGTTACGTCGGTTCAAAGGGAACCCATCTGCCGTGGACTCGTAACGTCAACCAATCGATCCTTGCCAGTACGACCAATCCGGTGAATGGCGAAACGACGAACACCACGACGAACGCGGCTAATCGAGTGCGATACGTCGGATTCTCGAACACCGGTTTCACGCAGGTTCAGACCGGAGCAGATTCGAATTACAACTCGCTGCAGACCAGCGTCACCAAACGATTGAGTCATGGACTGCAGTTTCTCGCGGCATACACGTGGGCGAAGAGCATCGACGACAATTCCGGAGCGAATGGCAGCACGCTTTCCGGCATCAGCGGCGATGCGACAGATACGCGGCAGGCGCGCGGGATATCCGACTTCAACCGAGCCCACCGGTTCACGTTTTCGTACGTCTACTCGATTCCGGCGTGGGGTTTCGGCCTGAATGATTCGTCATTCGGCAAGAAGTTCTTCAGCGGATGGCAAGTCAGCGGGGTCACGACCTTCCAGACCGGCTCGTCTGTCACGATTACAGACTCGAGAGGCGCAAGCTTGTTCGGCGCCACGTCTTCACGCGCAAGCTGGGCACCGGGCGCTACCGTTGAAACGGCCAAGCTAACGGGCCCGACCGAGAGCAGGCTCACCGCCTATTTTAACAAGGCGGCATTCGTTTCCGCCGGCACGCTGTGGGGCAATACGGCACGCAACATCCTGACGGGTCCGGGACAGCAGAACGTGGATATCTCGCTCTCGAAGAACACGCCATTCATGGAGTCGCGAATGGTTGAGTGGCGAATGGAAGTGTTCAATGCCCTCAACCATCCGAACTTCGGCAACCCCTCGGGCAGCATGACGTCCGCCGCGTTCGGAACCATTACCAACACCGTCGCCAACGCGCGGCTGATCCAGTTCGGTCTGCGCATCGTTTATTGATACTTGAAAATAGGCGCCGGCTTCGTCAGCCGGCGCCGATGCTCTTCGCACAAAAGCCGGGTTTATTGGTGTCCTGGCATGTTTATTCTTTACCGCGAACCTCGGACACCCGAAAGGAAGTAGACCGGAACGCCTGCAAGGATGATCGCGAACACAATCAACGCTTCGCCGGTGATCAGTGCGTTTCCCAGCAGAAAGACGGCGGCAGCGATGAACAGCGCGGGAGTCAGAGGATAGCCCCAGACGCGGTACGGGCGCGGAAGGTCAGGCCGCTTGCGCCGAAGAGTGTACACGGCAGCGACGCCGCCGGCATAAAACGGCCAGATGCCGAGAACGAATGTGTCTGCCAACTGTTCGAAACTGCGGATCATGACGAATACAGACGCCAGCGTGGCAGCAAGCAGGATTGCAAAGTAAGGAGTCTTGTATCGGCCGTGGATGACCGCAATGTTCCTGAAGAAGAGGCCATCCGCCGCCATCGCAAAGAAGATGCGTGGGCCCGTCATCATCGAGCCGTTCAAAGTACCGAACGCTGAAATCATCACAGCGAGAGAAATCAATTGCGCACCTCGTGATCCCACCATCCGCATCAACGTGTCGGCTGCAACGAGGCGCGAACCGGCGACGGTCTGCAGTCCCAAAACACGAAGGTACGCAAGGTTGGACAGGAGGTAGATCACAATGATCGACAACGTTCCGAGGATCAATGCCAGCGGCAGGTATTTCTCCGGCTGCCGCACTTCACCGCTGACGAACGTGACGTCCGCCCAACCGTCATACACCCACAGAATGGAAATCAAAGCCAGGCCGAACAGACTGACCGACGTTGAAGCGGGGCTTGCCGCAACGTTGCTTGATCCGGTGGAAGATCCGCCGAGCACGAATGCGCACAGAACCATCAACACCAGAGCTCCGTACTTCGTTGCCGTCGTCAGGTTCTGAACGATCGAAGAGACGTTGATCCCGACGACGTTGAAACCCGTGACCATCACGATCGCAACGACCGCCATGTAGTGAACCGCCGGGGCGCTCTGCGATACGCTCCCGGCCGCAGTTTGAATCTCGACCGTCACCGGAATTCCGATGAGCCTCAGGAAGTACTCGGCGAATACCATCGCGATCGCGCCGAG